>NZ_JBGNUW010000021.1:0-220623 GCF_041950495.1 Nonomuraea sp. MTCD27
CGAGGTCGCGGATGGCCTGCAGGCCCGCCGGGATCGAGTCGTGCCGGAACCCGGCGGTCTTGGAGAACACCAGCACCTGATAGGCCGGATCCACGGGAACGGCGGTCAAACCGGCCGCCACGAGCGCGAGGCTCAGGAGTTTGTGAAACATCGCCGCCTACCTGGTGATCGTGAACGTGTCGATGTCGAAGAGGTTGCCGCTGCCGCCGGTGAAGACCAGGAAGAGCGGTCCGGTGGCGGAGCCGGTCAGCGTGGTGGTGACGTTCTGGAAGCTCTCCCACCCGCCTGTGACGGGTACGGCCACCGAGCCGAGCAGGGTGCCGGTCGCCGACCCCGAACGCACCTGGATCGTCCCGCCCACCCCGCCGGACGAGACCCGCGCCGAGAACGTCTTCGCACCACCCGTGTCAACGCTCGAATAGCCCGCCCAGTCGCCGTTGTCCACGTAACCGAGCGTCCGGCCACCGCTGGCCGGCGCGTGCGTGGCCACCTGCACCCCGGAACCGGAGGTGTACGACTCCCCCTCGGCCGTCGTGCTCGGCGCCGTCCCGGTGGCGAAGGTGAAGGCGTCCACGTCGAACAGGTTGCCCTGCCCCGACACGCCCTTGAAGACCAGGAACAGCTCGGTCGTGCCGCCGGGGGCGTTGCCCAGGCCGGCCGAGACGTCGGTGAAGGTGTCCCAGCCGCCCGTGCTCGGCACCGCGAGCGTGCCCAGCAGGGTCCCGGTCGCGGAGCCGGCCCGTACCTCGATCGTCCCGCCGGGGCCGCCGGAGGAGACCCGCGCGGTCAGCCTGGTGACCCCCGCCAGGAGGTAGGGCTCGAAGGAGATCCAGTCGCCGTTGTCGGTGAAGCCCACGGTCGCGCCGCCCTCCGCCCCGCCGTGATTGGCGATCTGGATGCCCTGCTGGGCGCCGAAGTGCTCGGCCTGGCGGTGCGCCGGTTGCAGGGTGCGTACGCTGTGGCCGGTCAGCCCGCCCTTGTCGGTGTACTCGGCGTCGAAGACGCCGTAGAGGTTGGCCGCCGCGTCGTGCTCGCCGTCGGGCGGGATGGTGATCGACCCCTCGCAGCCGTTCTTCGAGGTGATGGCGTGGGTGTGGCTGTCATGGCCCACCAGGTACGTCACCTTGACGGCCGTGCAGGCCACGGTGCCGTCCTCGGGGTCGGTGACGGTGACCCTGAACGGCACGGCCTGCCCGTAGGTGAAGATCTGGCCGTCGGCGGGGGCGTTGAGCGTCACGGTGGGCGCGGTGTTGCCGACGGTGATCACCAGGCTGGCGGTCCCGGTCAGGCCCTGCGGGTCGCGTACGGTCAGGGTCGGCCGGAACGTGCCCACGGCGGTGTAGGTGTGGGCCGGGTCGGCCTGCGTGGAGGTGGTGCCGTCGCCGAAGTCCCACGTGTACGCGAGCGCGCCGCCCTCGGGGTCGGAGCTGCCGGCCGAGGAGAAGGCCACGGTCAGCGGCGCCTTGCCGGAGGTCCGGTCGGCGGCGGCCTTGGCGACGGGGTTGCGGTTGGCGCCGCCGAGGTACTCGATCCGGTACAGCGCCTGGTTACCGCCGCCCGTGCCGTAGTCGAGGACGTAGAGGGCGCCGTCGGGGCCGAACTCCGAGTCGATGATCTGCGTGCCGTCCCACGGGAAGTCCTCGATCACGCCGGGCGTGCCGTCGCTCTCGACCTCGATCGCCTTGATCCACTGGCGGCCGAACTCCGCGGCGAAGTAGCGGCCGTCGAGCGACTGCGGGAACTTGACCGTCGAGGAGGAGCCCGCGTCGTAGCGGTAGACGTCGCCGCCCATGGGCGACTCCGAGCCGCCGCCGAACTCCGGGGGCGAACCGGCGTCGCCGTACCTGATCCAGCTCGGCTTCGCGGCGGGCAGCCGGGCGAGGCCGGTGTTGCGGAAGGAGTTGTTCACCGGGCCGCCCGCGCAGTCGTACCTGGCGCCGGAGGGGCCGCTGGGGAAGGTGTACTCGTTGTAGGTCTCGGCGGCGGTGTTGGTGCCGGTGCAGTACGGCCAGCCGTAGTTGCCCGGGGCGGTGATGCGGTCGAACTCCACCTGGCCGCCGGGGCCCCGGCCGGGGTCGGCGGTGCCCGCGTCCGGGCCGTAGTCGCCCAGGTAGACCGTGCCCGTCTGCCGGTCGACCGACATGCGGAAGGGATTGCGGAAGCCCATGGCGTAGATCTCGGACCGGGTCCCCGCCGTGCCGGGCGGGAAGAGGTTGCCCGCCGGGACGGTGTAGGTGCCGTCGGGCTGCGGCTTGATGCGCAGCAACTTGCCGCGCAGGTCGTTGGTGTTGCCGGAGGAGCGCTGCGCGTCGAACTGCGGGTTGCGGTCGGTGCGCTCGTCGAGCGGGGAGAAGCCGCTGGACTCGAAGGGGTTGGTGTCGTCGCCGGTGGTCAGGTACAGGTTGCCCGCGGCGTCGAAGTCGATGTCGCCGCCCACGTGGCAGCACTGGCCGCGGTCGTTGGGCACCTCCAGAACGACCTTCTCGCCGGCCAGGTCGAGGGTGTTGTCGGGCCTGAGGGTGAAGCGCGACAGGTTGAGGTGGCCCTTCCAGGGCGCGAAGTCGGCCGCCGTGCCGGTCACGGGGGCGTCGCCGGCCGGGGTGCTCAGCTTGGGCGAGTAGTAGAGGTAGACGAAGCGGTTCGCGGCGAAGCCGGGATCGACGGCGATGCCCTGCAGCCCCTCCTCGTCGTGGGTGTAGACGTCCAGCTTGCCCGCCACCTTGGTCGCGCCGGAGGCGTCGGCGTGGCGGATCGTGCCGTCGCGGGCGGTGTGCAGCACCGACCTGTCGGGCAGGACGGCGAGCGACATGGGCTCGCCCAGTTCGGACGGTCCGAGGGCGAGCTGGACGTGCTGGTAGTCGCCGGGTGGGATGTCGATCGCCGCAGCGCCGGTGAACACCAGTGACGCCGCGACGAGCAGCCTCGACCACGCAGACATGGGCTTCCTTTCCTGACCGGGGGGACGTCAGGCAAGGCGCGCGCCGACCGCGCTTTGCTGTGAGGGCTGGAGGGGTGCTGCTCCAGGTTGCGCTTGACGTTTTGGGGACGTTTCGGGCACTCAAGGAGATGCTTACCGCGCCGTAATGTGGCTGTCAAGGCGTCTTTACTTCAGTGGATGAACGGCGAGAACCGACGAAGATCCGCAAAATATCGATCATTTTGCGCAATTTCCTTTATGGAACGGTCCTGCCCCTTGCACCTCCGGGGAGGGCGGCATTTAATCCAGACTCACGCCCGCCTGGCACCGACGGGAGATTGCGGCGACCCCCTACCGCCGACCACGGGGCGCCGCATGGGGTGCCTTCCCATCGGGCCAGGCGGGCGGGCCCCGGGTGGAACCCCGCGGCGGGCCGCTTCTTCCGGCGCGCAAAACTTACAGTCGCTGTACGCACCTTGACACCCCTTCCGCTTCCCATGCATGCTTTCTTCACAAATCGATTTGCACATGGGGAGTACATGACCGACTTTCCGCGACGGGTGCTGGTGACGGGGGCGGCCGGAAGCGTCGGCCGGGCCACCCTCGACCTCCTCGCCCGCCAACAGGTGGCGGTGACCGGGCTTGACCTGCGCGACCCCGGTGACCTGCCGCTCGACCGCATGGTGGCAGGCAGCGCCGGCGATCCGGAGACCGTGCGGCGGGCGCTGGACGGGGTGGCGGCCGTGATCCATCTCGCCGCCCTCCCGGCTCCCGCGCTGGGCACCCCGGAGGAGGTGTTCTGCGGCAACACCCGGGCCACGTTCGTCGTCCTGGAGGAGGCCGGCCGGGCGGGGGTGCGGCGCGCCGCCATCGCCAGCAGCATGTCGGCCCTCGGGCTGGCCTGGGCCGGCGGGACGTTGCACCCGGCGTACGTGCCCGTCGACGAGGAGATCCCGCTGCAGGTCGAGGACCCGTACGGGCTGTCCAAACAGGCCGACGAGCTCACCGCGGCGATGATGAGCCGCCGGCACGGCATGACCACCGTCGCGCTGCGCTTCCCCCGGCTGGGCGGGCCGGAGGACAAGCTGCAGCAGACGGCGGAGGAGTGGGCCGTCGACCGGGCCGCCGGCGCCAGGGAGTTGTGGAGCTACCTGGACGTCCGCGACGCCGCGCGGGCGGCGTGGCTGGCCGTCACGCGCCCGATCGAGGGCCACCACGTGGTGACCGTCGCCGCGCCCAACACGCTGATGTCCGAACCGACCGAGGAGTTGCTGGCCGTGTTCCATCCCGACAGCGAGCGGCGGGCCCCGCTGCCCGACCGCGCCGTGCCGGTCGACCTGCGCGCCGCCGAGCGGGTGCTGGGCTTCACCGCGCGGCACGTGCTGCCATGACGAGCCCGGACGCACGCGCCGCCGCGACCCGTTCCGAGGCGGGCACCGCCGCGACCGGCCCCGAGGCGCGCACCGCCGCGGCCGGGTGGGAGGCACGGGCCGCCGCGACCGGCCCCGAAGCCGCCGCGACCGGCCCGATGGCGGAGATGCGGGCGCCCTGGCCCGCCCGTGACGGCCTGCGCATCACGCGGGTGCGGGCCATCGTCACCGCGCCGGAGGGCCCGCCGCTGGTCGTGGTGAAGGTCGAGACCAGCGAGCCGGGCCTGTACGGCCTGGGCTGCGCCACGTTCACCCAGCGGTTCCACGCCGTGGCCGCCACCGTCGAGCAGCACGTGGCGCCGATGCTCGTGGGCCGCCACCCGGCCGACATCGAGGACATCACCCGGATGATCCACCTGTCGTCGTACTGGCGCGACGGGCCGGTGCTGAACAACGCGCTGTCCGGCGTGGACATGGCGCTCTGGGACATCGCCGGCAAGCGCGCGGACATGCCGGTGTACGAGCTGCTCGGCGGCCGGGTCCGCGCCGCGGCCGACACCTACCTGCACGCGGGCGGGGCCACGGTGGCCGAGACCCTCGACCAGGCCCGCGCGATCCTGGCGGCGGGCTACCGCCACGTCCGGCTCCAGACCGGGGCGCCCGGCCTGGGCCACTACGGCGCTCCGGGCACGGCGAACGGCTACCCGGGGCAGCCGTACCCCGACGGGTGGGACGTCCAGCGGTACCTGCGCGAGACCCCCGCCCTGTTCGAGCGCGCCCGGCAGGAGCTCGGGGACGAGCCGGGTCTCATGCACGACGTGCACTCCAGGCTCACCCCCAAGCAGGCGATCGGGCTGGCGCGGGCGCTGGAGCCGTACCGCCTGTTCTTCCTGGAGGACCCCATCGCGCCGGAGTTCTACGACCGCCTCCCCGAGGTACGCCAGGCGGCGCCGATGCCGATCGCGGCGGGCGAGCAGCTCGGCTCCGTCACCGACGCGGCCCGGCTGATCAGGCAGGGCGGCGTGGACCTGCTGCGGCTGCACGTCTCCTCGATCGGCGGCCTCACCCCGGCGCGCAAGCTGGTCGCGATGTGCGAGCTGACGGGGGTGGGCACGGCCTGGCACGCGCCCGCCGACGTCTCCCCCGTCGGGGCGGCGGCCAACCTCGCGCTCGACGTGACCACGGCGGCGTTCCAGATCCAGGAGGGGCACGTCTACCCCGACGCCGTCCTGGAGACGTTCCCCGGGACGATCAACCCGCGGCAGGGGTACCTCTATCCCCATGACACGCCCGGCTGGGGCGTCGACCTGGACGAGAAGGTGGCGGCCCGGCACCCGCCGGTCACCCACCTGCACGAGCGCTGGGCCGCCCGGGTCCGCAGGCCCGACGGGGGGCTGGAGGCGCCCTGACCGTAAAATTTTAGTGACTGAAAGGATTATGCCAATGTAATATCTCCGCATGCCGACCGAGCAGCCCCCGGCCAGACGCGAGCGGAAGAAGGCCGAGACCCGGCGCGCCATCGCGGACGCCGCGCTGCGCCTGTTCGCGCTGCGGGGGTTCGACGCGGTGACGGTCAACGAGGTCGCCGAGGCGGCGGACGTGTCGGCGAAGACGGTCTTCAACTACTTCCCCGTCAAGGAGCAGCTGTTCTACGAGCACGAGCCGCTGCTGTCAGGCGACCCGGCCGAAGCGGTCCGCCACCCACCGATCGGCCGGCCGACGGGCGCGGGGGTAGCGGACGGCCGGGCGGCGAGCGCGAGGGCAGCGGACGGCCGGGCGGCGGGCGTGTGGGCTCCGGGCGGCCGATCGGGCGCGTGGGTGACGGTCGCGCTGAGCGGCCTGCTGCGCGCCGAGCCGGTCGGTGACCTGGCCGTCTTCGGCCGGGTCTACCGCGACAGCGAGACCCTGCGCGCCTACGGCCGCGAGCTGTTCGCCGCACGTGAGCGCGCCCTGGCGGAGTCGCTGGTGGAGCCGCTGACGGGACCGCTGAAGGAAGCCGCGGCTAGGCCACCTGTGGCGTCACCGGAGGCGCCACCAGCGGGACCACCAGCAGGGCCGCCGGTGGGGCCGGTGGGGCCGCCGGTGGGGCTGCCTGCGAGGTCGCCGGTCGGCCCACCGGCGAGGTCAGCAGCGGGGCCCTCGGCGGGTGCCGTGGCGGAGGAGGCGGGCGGTCTGAGGCCGCGGATCCTGGCTGCGGCGGCGCTCGGGCCACTGCGGCAGGTGTGGGAGTCGATCCTGCTGGAGGCCGCCGACCGGGTGCCGCCCGCCGAAGCCGTCGCGCGCGGCGTGCGCACGCTGGAGGAGGCGTACGCCGTCCTGGGCGGCGCGTTCGAGGGCTTCCTCCACGGTCGCGGCGCGTCCGACAGCCTTCCTCGGGTCCACGGCCCGGCCGCGGGCTTTCCCCCGGGTCGCAGCCCGTCCGAGGACCTTCCCCCGGGTCGCAGCCCGTCGGAGGGCCTTCCCCCAGGTCGCGGACCGTCCGAGGACGTCACCCCATTCGAAAGCTCTCCCCCAGGTCAGGGCCCGGACGAGGGCCCTCTTCACGACCGTGGGGCGGCGGTGTACCAGGTGTCGCCGGGGCTCGACGAGCAGCCGCGGGCCGTCCGGGGTGAGCGGCCGAGCATCAGGCGGGTCGCCGACCTGGCCGGGGTGAGTGCGACGACCGTGTCCCACACGCTGAACGGCCGCCGCCCCGTGGCCGAGGAGACGCGGCGGCGGGTGCTGCAGGCCATCGAGGAGCTCGGCTACCGGCCCAACGTGCTGGCCCGCGGACTGCGGACCAGCCGCAGCCAGACCATCGGGCTGATCATCCCCGACATCACCAACCCGTTCTACCCGGCGCTGGCCCGCGGCCTGCAGGACGTGCTCGGCCCGGCCGGTTACGACCAGATCATCAGCAACACCGACGGCGTGCGGCGGGTCGAGCGGGCCGCGATCGAGCAGATGATCGCCCGCCAGGTCGACGGGCTGGCCTTCGCCGTGTTCCACACCCACGCCGAGGACCTGCTGCCGGTCATCGAGGCCGGCATCCCGGTGGTGCGGCTCGGCGGCCGGCTGGTCCAGCGGGGCGTGGACCTGGTGCACAGCGACGACGAGGGCGGCGCCGCCGAGGCCACGCGTCACCTGCTCGGCCGCGGCTACCGCAGGATCGCGTTCGTGTGCGGCCCGGCGGCCGAGGGCCCGGCGGCCGAACGCGTCGCCGGTTACCGCGCGGCCCTCGCCGACGCCGGCGTGCCGGCCGACCGTGCCCTCGTGACGCACACCGAGTTCAGCCGCGCGGGCGGCGCGGAGGGCGTGGCGCGGCTGCTGGAGCTGCCGGAGCCGCCCGACGCCGTCCTGTGCGCGAACGACGTCATGGCGATCGGGGCCCTGGACGTGGCGGCACAGCGCGGCCTGCGCGTCCCGGGAGACCTGGCCGTGATGGGCTTCGACGACATCGAGGCCGCCGGCATGGTCTCCCCCGGCCTGACCACCATGGCCAACCCGGCCCGCGAGATAGGCCAGGCCACGGCCGTGCGGCTGCTCGAACGGCTGCGCGGCGCCATCGACGAGCCGTCCACCGAGCTCGTCGTGCCCGCCCGCCTCGTACGCCGTCAATCCGCCTGAGGCGAACTCTTGACACCGCATGCGTTACGTGTAGATTTCGGAGGCATCTTAACGATTTGCGCGCCCGGCAGCTTCCTTCACCCCCCGAAAGGACGCCATGATCGCAAAACGTCGGAACCTCGTCCTCGTCCTCCTCCTGACGGCCCTGGCCTGGCTCCCCCAGGTGCCGCCGGCCGGCGCGGCGAAGCTGTCGCCGAACGTGCACCTGTTCTACTACCCCTGGTACGGCACGCCCGCCGCGAGCGGCGAGTGGCGCCACTGGCAGCAGGGCGGCCACACCCCGCCCGACGACGTCGGCGCCGACCTCTACCCCGCCCTGGGCGCGTACGACTCCGGCGACGCCGGGGTCCTGGCCCGGCACATGAAGTGGATCGGCCGGACCGGCGCCGGTGTGATCGTCTACAGCTGGTGGGGCCAGGGCAGCTACGAGGACGGCCTGGCCGCGCGGGTCATGGACGCCGCGGCCGAGAAGGGCATCAAGGTCGCCTGGCACCTGGAGCCGTACGAGGGCCGCACGGCCGCCTCCACCGTCGAGGACATCCGCTACCTGCACCGGACGTACGGCTCGCATCCCGCCTTCGACAACGTCTTCTACGTCTTCTGGAGCCTGCAGATCGCCGACTGGTCCGCGCTCGACGCGGTCAACGCGGACAACGTCATCCTCGCCCAGACCACCGACACCACGAAGATCGCCCACTTCAGCGGCATGTACACCTACGACGGCATCGCCGGGGCCACCGCGCCCGGCTGGAAGCAGGCCGGCGACTACGCCAGGGCGAACGGGCTGATCTGGGCTCCCTCGGTCGCCCCCGGCTACGTCGACGACCGTGCCGTTCCCGGCAACACCACGCCGACGATCGCCCGCGACAACGGCGCCGCCTACGACCGGCAGTGGACCAACGCCCTCGACCCGGCCATCGGCGGCTCGCCGACCTGGGTGTCGGTCACCTCGTTCAACGAGTGGCACGAGGGCTCGGTCATCGAGCCGGCCGACGGCACACCGCCCGCCGGCCACGGCTACCAGACCTTCCAGGGCGCCTACGGCAAGCAGGGCAGGGCCGCCGAGACGGCCTACCTGGACCGCACGCGGTACTGGGTCCAGAAGTTCGAGAGCGTGCGCTAGCCGTACGGAAAGGAAAGACCGATGACAACGGTGCGCAAGCGTGCGCTCGGCCTGGCCGTGGCGCTCACGATGGGACTCGCCGCGTGCTCGGGCGGCGGGAGCGGGGGCGGGCAGGAGCCGGCCGGGCAGTCGTTGCGGATGTGGACGTTCAAGAAGTCGCACGCCGACGCCCTGAACAAGGCGGCGGCACAGTTCACCGCCAAGACGGGCATCCGCGTCACGGTCGAGGCGATCACCCCCGACGACGTGTTCGTCAGCAAGGTCCAGAGCGCCGCGCAGACCGACGGCCTGCCGGACGTGCTGGAGGTGCACTCCTCCGGCGAGGACTTCGAGATGGGCGCGTCGGGCCTGCTGCAGGACCTCGCCACGGACGTCACCGACGCCTGGAAGCAGCGCCTGCTGCCCTCCACGCGGGAGAGCGGCGTGCTCACCCAGAAGAAGATCGACGCGGTGGCCGCCGACTCGCCGATCAAGAGCGGCAAGGCCGGGCAGCGCTTCAGCGTGCCGTTCACCGCGGGCGCCTTCGGCATCGTCTACGCCAACAAGGACAAGCTCCGGGCCGCCGGGCTCGATCCCGCCACCCCGCCGGCGTCGTGGGAGGAGTTCCTGAAGGCGCTGGAGACCACCACCGCCAAGGGCCAGGGCGGGCTGTCGCTGGGGCTGAAGGTCTCCCAGACCGGCTTCAACTGGATCTACCAGCCGCTCGCCTTCGCCCACCTCGGCAAGGAACGGTTCCACGCCCTGTTCGGCAAGGGCACAACGCAGGGGTTCGCGTCGCCGGACGGTGTCCGGACGCTCGAGGCGTACGCCAGGCTGACGCCGTACTGGATGCCCGGCACCACGACGCTCGGCATCGACGAGGCCGACATCGCCTTCGCGCAGGGCAAGTCGGCCTTCGCCGTGGGCGGCACGTTCACGCTGGCCTTCCTCGCCCAGAACGGGCTCAGCCCCGACAAGGTGCTCGCCTTCCCCGTCCCGCCGACAACCGAGGGCACGCACAAGCAGATCTCGATGGCGCCGCTCGCCCTGACCGGGCTCGGCGTCACGGCCACGACGAAGAACCGCGAGGCCGCCGTCAGGTGGATCGACTGGGTGACCTCGCCCGAGGGCGCGGGCATGGTGGCGAAGGAGTCACTCGACCTGCCCGCCACCGACCTCGGCACGCAGGCCGAGGCGCTGCTCGGCAAGGATCTGGCCGCGCTGCAGAAGCACTTCTCCGGGCCGCCGGAGAGCGCGTACGAGGCGGCCGACGACAGCTTCTTCCCCTCCGACTGGGACCAGGTCAAGCCCGGTGACCTGACCGTACGGCTCACGCCGCTGAAGGAGCTGAGCCCGCAGCAGGCGGGCGCCGAGCTGGACAAGATCGTGGCGTCCATGTGGAAGTCCACGCAGTGAGCACGACCTCCGTCGAACTACCCCCTGGGCGGCTGCGCGAGCAGCCGCCCGCGCGGGCCCGGGCGGCGGCGCGGTGGCGGAGCCGGCTGGTCGGGTGGGCCTTCGTGGCGCCCGCGGTCGCCCTGTTCCTGCTGATGGGCGCGTACACGATCGCCAGCGGCTTCCTGCTGAGCTTCGCCAAATGGAACGGCTTCACCCCCGAATGGCGCTGGGTCGGGCTCGGGAACTACGCCGACCTGCTGCACGCCGACCCGTCGCTCGCCGCCGACCTGCGCCGGGCCGCCGGGAACACGGTGCAGGTCATGGTCGTCACGCCGCTGCTGACCGTGGCCATCGCCCTGCCGCTCGCGGTGATGCTGAACTCCGTCACCCGGCTGCGCGCCGTCCTGCGTTCGGTGTACTTCCTGCCGTACGTGACCACCGGCATCGCCGTCTACTACGCCTGGCGCTACGTGCTGGAGCCCGACGGCGCGATCAACCTGCTGCTCGGCTCGCTGGGCCTGGGCAGCCTCCAGCAGCCCCAGGGCTTCCTCGGCAATCCGGACACCGCGCTGCCGACGCTGATCGTCATCCTGGTGTGGTCGAGCGTGCCGGTCGCCACGCTGCTCTACCTCAGCGGGCTGCAGGCCATCGACCGCGGCATCGTCGAGGCGGCGCAGATCGACGGCGCCGGCTCCTGGCACGTCCTGCGGCGCATCATCTGGCCGCTGCTGCGGCCGATCACCGTGGCCATCGTGCTGCTGGGCGTCCGCGACGCGCTGCACGGCTTCCAGATCTTCCTGATCGCCACGAACGGCGGCCCCGGCGGCCACACCGACGTGCTCGGCCTGATGGCCTACCGGCTGTCGTTCATGAAGGGGCTGGCGCCGTCGCTCGGCCACGCGAGCGCGCTGGGCTGGCTGCTCTTCGCCGGCGCTGTCCTGCTCACCCTGGCCAACGCGCGCCTGCTCCGGAGGGTCCAGTGAAGCGTTTCGCCTACGCCGGGCTGATCGCGTACGCGCTGGTCAGCGTGTACCCGTTCCTGTGGATGGTGTCGGGCGCGTTCAAGACCCGTGCCGAGATCCTCGAGGGCAACCTGCTGCCGCGCGAGCCCACCCTCGACACGCTCATCGCCACGTGGAGCCGGCTGCACTTCCTCGACTACTTCCTCAACAGCCTCCAGGTCACGGCGATGACCGTGGCCGGCGTCCTGGTGGTCTACAGCCTGGCCTCGTACGCCTTCGCCGTGCTGGACTTCCCCGGCCGCCGCTTCCTGTACTGGTTCTTCGTGGCGCTGCTGTTCGTCCCCGGCATCACGGTGCTGCTGCCGGTGGTGATCCTGGAGAAGAACCTCGGGCTGCTGGGCACCCACCTGGGGCTGGTGCTGCCCTTCGTCAACGGCACCGCGCCGCTCACGGTGCTGCTGCTGACCAGCAGCTACGCCTCCATCCCCCGCGAGCTGCGCGAGGCCGCCAGGTCGGACGGGGCGGGCGAGGCGCGGATCTACTGGTCGGTCTACCTGCCGCTGGCCAAGCCGGCGCACATCACCGTCGCCGTGCTGACGGCGGTCCCGACCTGGAACGAGTACGTGCTGACGCGCGTGTCGCTCTCCGACCGGTCGCAGTTCACGTTGCCGCTGGGCCTGGAGGCGCTCATCTCCAGCGAGGTGCCGAGCTACAACGAGGTGATGGCGGCGTCGCTGATCATCGTGCTGCCGGTGATCGCGCTCTTCCTGTTCCTGCAGCGGTACTTCATCAACGGGCTGGTGGGGGCGATCAAGGGCTGAGCACGGGCCGCCGTGCCTCAGTCCCACTCCTCCCAGGTGAGCCATCGATGTTCGCGGTTCAGCCAGTCGCCGTCGAGCCGCTCGCCGGTCAGGCGCTCGCAGAGCACGAGGGCCGACGCCTTGACGGTCGCCACTCCCCCAGTTCCCCGGCGATGGCCGTGCAGCCGATGCCGGCGGCCTGGCGCGGCTCGTAGGCCGCCTCGATCGCCTCCCGGTAGGTGCGGGAGCGGCCCGTGCCGAGATCTCCGAAGGCCGCGGCGGCGCGGTCGACGCCGATGCCATGAGAGAAGGTCAGGCACACGGGCCCGGTGAACCACTCCGCCACCAGGGCGCGATAGTGCTCGTTCGCGTCTCGCATGCTCCCCCTTTCGTGCGAGCCGGGCCGTCCGGCCGTGGCGCGGTCGCCGTCGGCGGGGTCAGGGACTACCGTGAGCACAAGTGTGCCCACCCGCCCGATCTTCAGGACCAAGCATGACCCGGCCGCAACCCGAGAGCGACCACCTCGTCCCCTACGCCCGACGAGCGACCCCGCACCCCATCTGACCGACCTCATCGCCGGACGAGTTTCTGCGACACCCCGAAAGGATCATCATCGACGAGCACTCCGCGCGATCAAAGGCAGAGCCCGTCCGGTGCCGCCGCCGTGTGGTCGAGTCGACGACCCTCAGCACTCGCCATCAGCCCCAGGCCGAGATCGCCCGATGGACCTGCCCTCACGGGCGCCATGTCGGTGACGGCTGCGTGACGTGTTACGAAGCCGCGGCCGATGCCGATCCGGCCCTGCCGCTGTGGGAGGTCGCCGTGTGGTTCACCTCGCCCCGGGCGATCCCGATCAAGGTTCTGCACGACGTGCATCGCCACGGCCGGCACTTCGCGATCGACCAGCCGTCGACCCCTCTGGTCTTCCTCCTTACCGGCCAGGCCCCGGCCGCCAACGGGGTGGAGGCGGTGGCGGGCCTGGTCGGGTTCCTGCTGCGGAACCGGCACATCATCGACGACTTCACCGTGACAGAGGTTCGCGCCATCCACTTCTGACGCGCACCCGTCCATCGGCCTCATCGCCGAGCGGCGTCCGGCCACGGCGGAGGGGGCTCCGCCGTGGCCGGCGCGCGTCCTCAGAGCCGCAGGCCCACCAGCAGCGGGTCGTGGTCGGAGGAGCGGAAGGCGTCGGGCGCGTACAGGTAGGGCGGGTTGTACTCGGTGTTGTAGTCCATGAACCGGCCCTCGTCGGCGTTGACGTGCCAGATGGTGGCGCCGGTCACCAGCTTGCGCGCGCCCTTGTCGGCGAGGACGTGGTCGAGCTCGCCGGACAGGCCGTCGAAGACGTAGCTGTAGCGGTCCTCCTTCTTGACGTACTTCTTGCTCAGGCTGGCCAGCCCGGCGTCCTCGAAGGTGTGGATCGGGTCCTCCTCGCCGTAGGCGTTGATGTCGCCGACGACGAGCGCGTTCGTCAAGCGGAGGCTGTCGATCAGCGCCAGCACGGCCTTGGCCTGCTTGACGCGCTTGGCGTTGTAGCAGCTCTGCCCGTCGCCCTGGTCGGCGTCGTCACCGGTGGCCGGGCCGTCGGCGTCGGTGCAGCCCTTGGACTTGAAGTGGTTCACCAGGACGGTGAAGGTCTTCCCGGGCCGGCCGGCCTTGGCGAAGGCCTGCACCAGCGGCGGCCGGTTGAAGATCGGGTCGGAGGAGGAGCGCGCCGGGCCGACCGGGGTGACCTTGGCCGGCTGGTAGATCAGCGCGGTCTGGATGAGGTCGGTGCCCGGGTTGGGGTGCGTGATCGCCTTGTACGTGCCGGCGCCGGCCTTGGCGTTGAGCGCGTCGACCAGGGCGTTGAGCGCCACGTCGTCGTTGCGCTCGACCTCCATGAGCCCGGCGACGGCGGGGTTGAGCGTGGTGATGTTGGCGACCAGCTTGGCGAGCTGGCGGTCGCGCTCGGCGGCGGTGGTGGCGCCGCGGGATCCGAGCGTGGTGAACCAGTTGAGCGTGTTGAGGCTGGCCACCCGGACGTCGCCGCCGACCTTCGCCGGCTGGGCCGGGCGGGGGTTCTCGGCCCGGAAGACCACGGGCTGGGTCGGCTGGACGCGGTAGACGTCGAAGCCGTACGTGAGGACGCCGGTCAGGTCCCTCACCTCGTCGCCGATCCGGACGGTGTTCGATCCCTTGGTGTGGTACGGCAGCGTGGGCGGGTTCTGCGCGGCCGAGCCGTCGTCGAGCAGGATCTTGCGTCGTGCGTCCTTCTCGGTGTCCACGCCCTTGCGGTCGGTCGGCTGCCACAGCCGCTCGTCCTCGGCGAGGGTGATCTCGCCGTACCGGGCCAGGTTGTAGGTCTCGGAGACGGCGAGGTCGTCGTCGAAGGTGACGAGCATGCCCTCGTAGCGCTCGAAGGTGACCCCGTCCTTCCTGAGCGGCAGGTCCACCTTGGCCGGCCTGATCGCGCCGGTGCCGCAGACGTTCACCGCGGTGGCGGGCGAGATCTCGGTGAGGCCGTTGTACTCGATCACCTTGCCGGAGACGAGCACCCGGTCGCCGGCCTTGACCGGCGAGGAGGAGAACACGAACAGGCCCTCGGAGGTCGCCGGGTCGGCGTCGGGCCGGGCGGCCTGGAGGTAGAAGCCGCCGAGCCCGCCGGAGCCCTGGAAGGAGCCGGTGACGATGCCCTCGACCCGGACGTTCTGGCCGGCCACGGGGCTGGTCTCGCCGCTGCCCTGCACCTGGGAGATCGGGTGCGTGGACGGGGTGTCGCAGCTCTCGGTCGGGGTCGGAGTCGGGGTCGGCGTGGGGGTGGGCGTCGGGGACGGGTCGGCGCCGCACGGGGCCGGGGTGGTGGCGCCGTTCCGCGGCGCGGGGGCCGCGGTCTCGAAGTCGGCGCCGTTGTCGTCGGTGTCGGCGCAGCCGCCGCTCTTGCGGAGCCCGCCGGTGGCGTTGGTGAGCGCGGGGGCGGCGGAGCCCTCGAAGAAGTTCGCGCCACCGTACCCGACCAGGTCGGCGAGCTGGGCGAGCTGGGCGTCGGAGCAGGGAGCGGAGGAGCCGTTGCAGGCCAGGCCCTCGGCCGAGCGGACCAGCGCCACCTTGCCCGCGGTGCCGCTCATGTTGATCGAGCCGACGCTGTCGGGCTGGGGCAGCGCGCCGCTGGGCGTGCTGCCGGCGGCGAGCTGGACGAGGTGGTACTGCCCCGGCGCGAGGGTGCCGGCGAGGTCGGCCTTGTTGGCGGCGAAGTTCCCGGTGCCGGTGGCGCTGGTGTACTGCACGGACCAGCCGTCCAGCGACACGGGGGCGCCGCTGCGGTTGAACAACTCGACGTAGTCATTGGAGAAAGTGGCGCCGGAGTTGCCGCCTCCGCCGTAGACCTGGCTGATGACCACGGTTCCGGGCGCCGCGGCGGCCACGGAGGGTGAGGGCAGGGCGGCGATCGAGCCGACGAGGACGCCGGCCGCAACGATGATCGCCCGAACCCGGGACTTAGCATGCATGCCGGGGAGCGTAAACCGACAAACAATGAAAAACCCGTATTAGGCATGGACGAGTCATGAAATCTTAAACATTGACACTTCGTGTCCAACTCGGGGTCGCGACTATGTCGTCATCGGACGATGCGGGTCGCCCGGAGCGTCACGTCGGGCCCGCACGATGTCCACCGCCGGTTGAGCAGAAGCGGCGTTCCACGCGAAGTCCGTCATGGTCCCGCCGTTGCCGCACGCTCGCTCTCGGAGGCGGAGCGCACGCGCGGCCCTCCCAGGGTGCGGGTGAGCCACTGGGTGCGGGTCCGGCGGGCGGCGGCCGACAGGCCGGCGTGGGGGAAGAGGGCGTCGAAGCCATGGAACCCACCGGCCCAGACGTGCAGTTCGGCCTGGCCGCCCGCGGCCCAGATGCGGGTGGCGTACTCGACGTCCTCGTCGCGGAAGACCTCGGCGGAGCCGGCGTCGATGTAGGTGGTGGGCAGGCCGGACAGGTTGTCCGCTGTGGCGGGTGCGACGTAGGCGGGGACCTGGTCGCCGGTGCGGTCGCCGAGGACGGCGCTCCAGGCGAACGCGTTGGTCTCGCGGGTCCACACGCCGGGTTCGCCGGCGTACTGGCGGCTGGAGGTGGTGGTGTTGCGGTGGTCGAGCATGGGGCAGATCAGGACCTGGGCGGCGATCGCGGGTGTGCCGCGATCGCGTGCCATGAGGGTGACGCCGGCGGCGAGGCCGCCGCCCGCGCTGGCGCCCGCGACGACGATGCGGCCGGGGTCGATGCCCAGCTCGCCGGCGTGGCCGGCGATCCAGCGCAGGCCCTGGTAGCAGTCCTCGACGGGGGTGGTGCCGCCGGCCTCGGGGGCGAGCCGGTAGCCGACGGTGACCACGACGGCACCGAGCGCGTCGAGCCATTCGAGGGGGATGTCGATCTGCGAGAACCGGTCGCCCATGATCATGCCGCCGCCGTGCATCCAGTAGACGCACGGCGCTCCGGAACCGGCGCCGGCCGGGGTGAGGACCGTCATCGGGATCGGCGCGCCGTCGAGGCCGGGGACGGTGACCTCACGCCGGTGCACCTCCCGGCCCTCCAGCAGGGGTTCGACCGGCGACGGGGGCATCTGGCGCAACTGCGCGAGGATCTGCGGGGTGATCTGCCGGACCAGCGGCAGGCCGGCGAGCAGGGCGTTCAGCTCGGGGTCGAGAGCGGGGCGCGCGGGAGACGACATGGTGTTTCCTTCCGGCAGGTGTTCGCGGGGGATCAGAAGGCGGCCTTGCCGCCGACCGGCACGAGGTCGGTGTACGGGGACTGCGCGGCGACCAGGTCCTGGACCTGGACGACGAGGGCCTGGGCGGCCTGGCCGGCGAAGATCCGGTGGTGGTCCTCCTCGCTGGTCCAGCCCTCGGTGACGTGGACGACGTCGGGGTCGGAGGCCGACCGGCAGACGAGGTAGACCAGGCAGTGCTCGTCGGCGGCCGGGCTGCCCGCGTCCAGACCGGTCAGCAGCAGGTCGGCCAGCCGCTCGCCCATGCCGGGCTTGGCGGTCAGGGTGGCGTTGAACCCGTAGCGGACGTTCACGACAGTGCTCCTTCGAGGATGGCCATGCATGATTCCCTCGGCCAGGGATTCTTCGCCCTCGGCCGGGTGACTCCATTTCATCGCCTGGAGCTGGTGTAACGGTAGAACGAAGCTCCTCGGCTCTTGCACGATCCTCTCCGTCTGGCGTGCTGATCCGGGATGGTTGTGGTGGAATCCGGGCATGGGATTCGAGGAGCTTCGCGCGTTGCTGGCCCGCCACGTCCGGCCCGAGGAGACCACCGTCATCGACGGCCTGTACATCGCGAAGGCCGAGCGGACGGGCCCGCCGTCACCCGCGATGTCCGGCACGGTGCTGGCGGTCCTCGCCCAGGGCGCCAAACGGCTCGCGGTGGGTGACCGGATCCACGAATACCGCCCCGGCAGCTACCTGGTGGCCTCCGTCGACCTGCCCGTCACCGGCCACTTCGTCGAGGTCGGCCCGGAGCGTCCGGCGCTGGGGCTGGCGCTCGTCCTGGAGCCGTCCGCCATCGCCGACCTTCTCCTGCGGGCCGGCTCCGGCGATCTCCCCCGCCCCCGGGCGGTGGCGCTGCCGGGCATCGCCGTCGCGGGCATGACGGCCGACCTGCTCGACGCCCTGATCCGCCTGGTGCGCCTGCTGGAGCGGCCCCGCGACCAGGCGGTGCTGGCGCCGCTGGTCAAACAGGAGATCCTCTGGCGGCTGCTCACCGGGGAGCAGGGCGGCACCGTACGCCAGCTGGGCCTGGCCGACAGCAGCCTCAGCCACATCGCCCGGGCCGTCCGCTGGATCCAGGACCACTACGCCGAGCCCTTCCGCGTCGAGGACCTGGCCCGGCTGTCCGGCATGAGCCCTTCGGCCTTCTACCGCCACTTCCAGACGATCACCGCGCTGAGCCCCATCCAGTTCCAGAAGCAGATCCGCCTCCAGCAGGCCCGGCTCCTGCTCGCCACCCACGCCGGTGACATCACGGGGGTCGCCCACCGCGTCGGCTACGACAGCGCCTCCCAGTTCAGCCGCGAGTACCGCCGCCAGTACGGCATCCCGCCCAGCCACGACGCCAGCCGGCTGCACGCCCCGGCACCCCTGTGATCAGGAGTGCAGTCATGCGTCCGACAGGCCGCCCGTCCGCATGATGGCCGGAGGCGTCCTTCGGGGAACCGCGCTCGGCCGGCTGGGCGCCGCCCATGCCGTGGAGCTGCCGTTCGTCTTCGACGTCACCCATCTGCCCCGGCTGCGCGGGCCCGAGGCCCTGCTCGGCCCGGGCGAGCCGCCCGCGGCCCTGGCCGCGGGGACGCATGCCGCCTGGTGGACGACCCGCACGGCGAGGAGCTCCAGGCGTGGCTCTGAATTCCGGGCCGGCTTCCGTTCGCCCCCGCACCGGCGCCGTCCGGGTGACCGGTCACTCCTTGCGGGCGTCCCACGGCACGCCCACCCAGCTGTCGAAGGCACGCAGCAGGACCGTCAGCGCGGCCGCCAGCCTCCAGTCGGTCTCCGGCGCGTGCAGGAGCAGCCGGTCGCCGCCCGACCGGAACTCCAGCGGTGTCCGTCCGTCCGCCCGCCAGATGATGCGCCTGGGCCCGCGCGCGACGTCGCCACCGTTCCCCAGCAGAGCCGACAGCAGGAACAGCGCCTGCACCGGCCACAGCGCCCACCACACGCACCACCAGACGATGCGGCCCTTGTAGCCCACCGCCTCACGGCCGCCCGCCTGCCGCACGGTCCAGCGGGTACGCAGTCCCCTGCCCCGGAGTGCCTTCTCGCGCACGAAGGTGCCGATGAGTTCGCCGTGTGCCCCGAAAACCTGAAACGTCGCGACGCCGCCGGCGGCCGAGGCGGTCACCAAGGTCGCCACCCGCTCCCGGCGGTGCTCGTCGGCCCACAGCACGAATGAGCGGGCACCGCTGCCGCGGGCGGCGAGGTACGCGGGCACGCCGCCCGGCGGGAGCTCCCGCTCCGGGTAGGCGACCAACCGCGCTGATCCGGATCCGTCGGAGAACTCGACCAGGTCCCGCACCGGCTCCGGCGCGCCGCCGGCACCGGCTCTGCCCCGCCAGACCCTCATGGTCATCTCGCTGCTCATCCGATGGTCTCCTTCGTGCTCGGAGTCCCGAGCGGCTTCGAGGGTGGGCCGGCCCGGCACGAACGCGATGACCATCCGCCGCCACGGTCCGTCTCGTCGCAGGGTCACTCCTTCTAAGGGGCGGTCGGGGCCGGGCCCGTGGCGACCGATCTCCGGCACTGATCGCCGAAAGGCACCGTAGCAGCACGAATCGGGTCACCGGCTCCGGGTCCGCAGGGCCGCCGCTCCCTGATTGGTCCGGTTCATCGTCTCGACGCGTGCAGCGCGGCCAGTGCCTGCCTTTCGAGGAGGCGGAAACCGCACGACCCGGCGATCGCCACGGAGCCGAGGGACGCCTGGACCTCGCCGTGCCAGACCTCGATCGGACCGAGCACACGGATGCGCAGCGGGCCGCCACGGATCGGATCGGCTTCGGTGCGCGGGGGGCGATGGGCCTCGGCGGCGGCGTGCAGGTGCTCGGCCTCGGGCCCGCCCAATCCGAGTGCGACGGCGATGGCCTGGACCGAGTCCCGCTTCGGGCTTCTCGTCCTGCCCTGTTCCAGGTCGCGGATGGTGCCCGCGCTCACGCCCGCCCGGTCGGCGAGTTGCCGTTGCGTCAGTCCGGCGCGGCGGCGATGGGCTCGAAGCAGCCCGCCGAAGCTTGTCTCCGTCACTCGTACCTACTCCGAGTGACCAGATTGTTGATCTGCGACCTTCGGGGCACCAGACGATCCTAGGCCAGAAGACGCCACAGGCCCCAGCGTGCTGGCGAAAGCACACCGGGGCCTGTGTTATGCGGAGCGGTGGTCGTCGTCCGGCGGCGGTGTCCTGGGCGTCCCGGTCGCGGCCTGGACCCCCAGGAGAGACGTCATTCGTTGTCGATGGTCGCGACGCCGAGGATGCGGAAGGCCGCGACGCGGACGTTGCGGAGGCTGCCTTCGTCATGGACGCCGGCGTTGGTTCCCGGCTCGAGCGCGTCGAGGACCCGGCCGTCCCCCTCCCAGAAGGAGACGTGGCCGACGGCTTCCGCGGTCGTCTTGTAGAAGATCAGGTCACCGACCTTCAGGCCCGAGTACGCGACCTCCTTGGCGTAGAACTTCCCGGGGGACTGGTTGTTCCTGGCCCAGTTCCACATGTCGACGGCGCGGCGGACGGGCCAGCCGGGGAAGTTCGCGATCGGGTTGTAGGAGGAGTAGACCAGGCCCGAGCAGTCGTAGCCCGGGTGCTCGGGCGTGCCCAGACCCCCGAGGATGTAGGGTGCGCCGCTCTTGGCCATGGCGTTCTTGTGGGCGATCATGCTCCAGTTGTAGATGTCCCGCTCCTGGTAGCAGTGCGTCCCCTGATCGGTCGTCCCGTTCTGGACCCGCACCCTGAGGTGATTGATGTTGGGGACGTTGTCGCGGGGTTCCAGTCGGACCTGAGGCCGATCTCGTTGTGGCCGTTGCCACCCTCGGAGGACGAAGTAGGGCTCGCCGCTGGGGAAGATGAAGGGTGCCACGCTGTCGTCGATACGCCAGCGGACGGTCACCTTGTCCGCGGTCTTCCAGTCGACCTGGATGAAGGCCTCGGCACCCGGGCAGGAGACGGTGAGCGTGCCGCTCGGATTGCTCAGACCGTCGGCGTACGCCGAGGGCGCGGCGGCGAGGACGGCGCTGGAGACCGCGACGCAGAAGGCCACGATCAACGTCATGATTCTGGGCTTCACATGTTTCCTTTCATGGTGAATTCCGGGCATCGTGGGGGATCGGCGGAACTCGCGGAGGTGGGCGGGAAGTCACGCGTTGCCGCACGTCAGCGGCTGCCGGCCGCGGGCTGACGAGGTCTTCGGCGGCTTGGTGTGAACGTTAGGGACCGGCGCTGGCACGGCGCTGTCCGTACTCCGCCCGTACCGTCGCGCACGCCGCCCGTACCGGACAGGCGTCCTTGCCGACCGCAACCGGCCGCGCCGCCCCGCATCTCGCGCCCGCTCGGCGGCGGCGACCCGCAGATGCGATTACAGTCAACGTTTTACTTTTTGCCATACACGTTGTACTTTACCGATGTTCCGAAAGCACCACGAGGAGAGCAAGCATGATCAGGATTGCCATCGTCATCGGCAGCACCCGCCCCCGCCGCAGGACCGCCGTGGCGGCCCGCTGGGTCGCCGAGGTCGCCGCCCGCCACGAGGCCGGCGCGGCCGGGCGGGCGACGTTCGAGGTCGTCGATCCGGCCGCGTACGGACTGCCGGTCCTGGACGAGCCGACGCCCGCCCTGTTCGGCGAGTACCGTCACCCCCACACCAAGGCCTGGGCCGAAGCCATCGCCTCCTTCGACGGCTTCGTGTTCGTCACTCCGGAGTACAACCACTCCGCGCCCGCCGCGTTGAAGAACGCCATCGACTTCCTGCACGCCGAATGGAACAACAAGGCGGCCGGCTTCGTCAGCCACGGCGTGCACGGCGGCGTGCGCGCCGTGGAGCACCTGCGCCAGGTCATGACCGAGCTCCAGGTGGCCAACGTGCGCACCCAGGTCGCGCTGTCGGCCTTCACCGATTTCGAGATCACCGACCCGGCCGAGCCCGGCGTGATCGCCCCGGGCCCCCACCAGGAGCCCACCCTGGTCGAACTGCTCGACGAGGTCGTCGCCTGGTCCACAGCGTTGAAGGCGCTGCGCGCGCCGGTGGCGGCATGAGCATGCGGCACGGGCCGGCGGGCCGTACCGGACCGCGTGTCCCCGAGGCGTTCCCGGGCGCGGTGATCCGCGCCGGTGGAGGGCGGCCGTGACCGGGCGGCGGGCCGTGACGCTGGCAGCCGTGCTGCTGGGCTTCCTGGCGTTGCCGATGCTGATGTCCGGCACCACCGTCGCACTGCCGCGGATCGGCGCCGACCTGCACGCCTCCGGCGCCGCCCTGCAGTGGGTGGTGGTGGGCTACTTCCTGGCAGCCGCCGCGATGATGCTGGTCGCCGGATCGCTGGGCGACCTGTTCGGCCGCCGCCGCGTCTTCGCGGCGGGCGCCGCCGTCTACGCCGCCGGGGCGCTGGCCAGTGCGCTGGCCGACGGCATCCTGCTGCTGAACGCGGCCAGAACGCTGTCGGGCATCGGCGCGGCCGGGGTGATGGCCGGGGGCGGTGCCGTGCTCGGCGCCACCTTCACCGGCCGTGCCCGCACCCGGGTCTACGCGGCGATGGGCACGACGGCGGGCGTGGGCCTGGCGGCCGGCCCGACGTTGTCCGGCTGGATGGTCGGCGCGCTCGGCTGGCGGGCCACCTTCGCCCTCTTCGCCGCCGCGGGGCTGCTCATGCTGGCCGGCGCGGCCGGCATGGCCGAATCGCGGGCGGGTGGGAGACCTCGCGTCGACGTTCCCGGCGCACTGACCCTCATCGCCGCGCTCACCCTCACCCTGTTCGGCGTCAACCAGGCCTCCGACGCGGGCTGGGCCAGCACGATCGTCCTGCTCCCGGTGGCCGCGGGTCTGGCCATGTTCGTGACGTTCGTGCTGGTCGAACGCGGGGCCCAGCACGCGGTGCTGGACCTCGGCCTGCTGCGCGACCGCCGTTTCCTGGCCTGGACGCTGGCCGGGCTGCTCCTCGCCGCCGGACCCGCCGGGGTGACCGCCTACCTGCCCACCTACCTCCAAGCGGCGGGAGGCGCGTCCGTCCAGGAGGCCGGGCTCATCATGCTGATGCTCACCACGCCCGTGCTGCTCCTCCCCCAGCTGGGCGGCTTCCTGATCAACCATGGCGTCCGGCCCCGTGCCCTGGTCACCGTCAGCCTGTCGCTGATCGCCGCGGGCAACGCCTGGCTCACCACGCTCCACCCCGGCATCACGGCCACCGGGCTCCTGGCCCCGCTGGCGACCATCGGCGCCGGCATGGGCCTGATGATCGGCACCACCGACGCCCAGGCCGTGAACCGGGTCGAACAGGACCGCATCGGCATGGCCACCGGCCTGCTCAACACCGTGCGGGCCGGCGGCGGCGCCCTGGCCACCACCCTGTTCGGCGCCGCCCTCGCCACTGCCCTGCACGACCGGGCCGGCGAGCCCGAACGCGCCGCGCGGATCGTCGCCGGCAAGCTCGCCGAGCCTGGCCGGGCTCTGGAGGCGACCTTGCTCACCGAGGCGTGGCACCTGACGCTGTGGTGTACGACCGGCGTCTGCGCGGCGGCCACGCTGGCTGTGTGGGCGCTCCTTGGTTCCCCCCGCCCGCACGACACAGCCACCGCGACCGCCCCCGCACCCCGGCCCGGGCTGTCCTCCCGGAACCCGGCGAAATGAGCATCCACCGGGCCGACGCCGGTCAGCTCATGCCGGGGCAGCCCCGGTCGATGCGACCGGTGTCGAAGTACGCGACCACGTCGGCGGCACAGTCCGGCACCCGGGTGGCCGAGACGTGCACGTCGTCGGCGACCGTGTAGAGGGTGCCGCCGATGGCGCGCCGCGTCTGCAACGTCCAGTCGTAGACGGACATGAACTCGTGCAGGTGCCCGGAGAGCACCAGCGAGCCCCTGCCCCGCTTCACCGGGCTGTCCCGCACCGGCAGCGGCCAGCCTGCGCACTCGACGCCCAGGCCCCACGCCCGGCCCGTGGCCGGCAGGCGCTCAACGCGCTGCTGGTACGCCTGCCACGCCGCGGGGAAGCCGACCCGGCTGCTGTCCTCGTTGCACTTGACCGCCCGGTTCATGGTGATGTTGAGCGTTTCGGGCATGCCAGGCACGGGCGCCCCCATCGAAGCGAAGAGCTCCTTCACGGTCGGCGGCGCGGTGGGGCCGGTCGCGTCCCGCAGCTCGGTCAGCGCCTTGCCCGCGCGCGCCCACTCGGTGGAGTTGCGGCGGGCCAGGTCGGCGATCGCCGAGCCGTCGATCGGCCGCTGCAGGTCGGTGAAGGTCCTGGGCCGGCTGTCGTAGTCGCGGCCCAGCTTCACCACCGCGTCGCGCACCTGCCGCGCGGTGGCGCCCAGGCCGTAGGTTCCGTCGTTGCGGGCCAGCCAGGCCGCCATCCGCCCGAAGTTGCGTTCGGCCGCCTGCGCGCTGCCCTTGACGTGCTCGTCGAGGCGGGTCCACGGCGGCGGGACACTGTCGAGGAAGACGCGTGCGGTGCGCCCGGGGAACATGCCCCGGTACACCATGCCGAGCCGGCTGCCCCAGGACAGGCCGAGCAGACTCAGCTCGCGCTCGCCCATCGCGGTCCTGATCAGGTCCAGGTCCCTGGCCACGTTCTCGGTGGTGAGCCGGCCGAGGAAGGCGGGATCGGAGTCGCCGCAGGCCTGGTTGGCGGCCACCTGGGCGTTGTAGATCCTCCTGGCCGTCTCCTCGGTCAGCGGGCCGGGTTCCGGCATTCCGCCGGGACCAAGCTCGCAGGCGACCTTGGTGCTGTTGTTGACGCCTCGGGGGTCGAGGCCGATGAGGTCGTACCGCTCGTTGAGCCGGGCCATCTGCTCGTTCCTGAGCATCATGCGGACGGGATCGAGGTAGCCGCTGTTGCCCGGCCCGCCGGGCAGGACGGTGACGGCGCCGATCCTGCGCGCCCTGTCCGAGGCGGCCAGCCGGGTGACCGCAACGCTGATCTGCCGGCCGCCGGGGTCTGCGTGGTCCAGCGGGACGCTGACCGTCCCGCACCGCAGCCGCTTCATCTGCGCGCGGAAGGCCGGCACCTGCTGCTCGGACATTCCCAGGGCCCGGATGACCTCGTCGGAGTACTCCGGGCAGGGCTTCCAGTCGACGGTGGGCCCGGGCCTGGTCTCGGACGCGTTCGCGGCGGCCGGATGGTGGCTCAGCAGTACCGCCAGGGCCAGCAGCGCCGCCAGTGAGGTTCGGTGGTTCATGCGCCCACGTCTAGACCGGCGACCGTTTCCTGGCTGTTTCCCCTACCGGCGGTGGAAACGGTGCGGAAACCCGCCCACGTCTAGACATGTCCTCGGAGGACCGTACCCGAGGAAAGGATCTTCAGAGTGAATCGTGTGACCGCGACCGGCCTGGCCGGGCTGAGCGGCGCGATGCTGAGCCTGAGCATGCTGACGCCCTCCGCCGCTACCAGTGACCGGCCCAAGGTGGGGAACGTGCAGGCCGCGTTGACGGAACTGGCCGGAAACCCGCAGATCGTGGGCGCGATCGGCGAGGCCTACGTCGACGGCGAGCTCGCCGGGAAGGGCACGGCCGGTTCCCGGCTGATCGGCGGCAAGGGCGGCCGGATCCCGAGCGGCTCTCGTTACCGCGTCGGTTCCCAGACCAAGCAGATGACCGGCGTCGTGATCCTGCAACTGGTCGAGGAGGGCAGGCTCAAGCTCGACGACAGGCTCAGTGACCTGCTGCCGGAAGTGGCCGAGAAGGACCTGGTCGAGCGGGCCGACGAGATCACGTTGCAACAGCTCGTCCAGCACACCTCCGGCATCCCCAACTGGTTCCACCCGGACGTCGTCCCCACCTTCGACTTCACCACGTACTACTCGCCGATGGAGCTGGTGAAGAGGTCCCGTGCCCTGCCCAGGCAGCAGGAGCCGGGTGAGAGGTTCTCCTACTCCAACACCAACTACATGCTCCTGGGCCTGATCATCGAGAGGACGACGAAGCACAGCGTTGCCGCCGAGTTCGAGCGGCGCATCTTCGACCCCGTCGGCATGGACGACTCCTACCTGCCCACCAGGTTTCCCGGCGGCATCAAGGGTCCGCACGGGCACGGCTATTTCCCCGACGACAACGGCAAGCTGCGTGACATCGACCGGCTCAACATGAGCTACGGGTACGCGGCCGGCGGCGTCATCTCCACCGCCCACGACATCAGCGCCTTCCACGCCGCGTTCAACAAGAACCGGCTGCTGCCGGAGGAGCTGCGGAAGGTGCTGCAGGGGCCGCCGAGGAACCAGGCCCCGCCCTCCCCGAAGCCGTCCGAGGGCGGTCAGGGCGGCATGTGCGGAGGCACGATCCGGGTGTCCCAGGTCAAGGGCAGCGCGCCCGGTTTCAACGCCGCCACGTTCGCCACCACGGACGGTCGCATGCAGTTCGCCCTGTCCGTCACGCTGGCCGTGCCCAACACCGACGACTCCCTCCAGCCGCTCCTCGTCAAGGCCGCCGAAGCGGTCTTCTGCCCGAACGAATAGCCGGTGCCGCAGCACTCGGAGGGCGTGCCGGACCGCCGCCCTCGGAGTGCTGTCACTCGCATGAGTAGGCTCGAACGCGTCGGTTCACGCTGAGAACGGCAGGGAGACCCATAATTGGTGATCATCGATCAGGAGACGTCGTTCGACGAGGCCGAGGTGTTCGAGCTGTACGACTCGGTCGGCTGGCACCCGTGGACGCGTGACGTCGCACGTGTGTGCCGGAGCCTGGCCAACACGGCAAGGGCATCGGCCGCCGGCTGCTGGAGCGACTCAAGGACCGGTATGCGCACTGCCGCTACTTCGTTCTCACCACCGACCACGAATCCACCCCGGCCGGCCCCTCCAACCACTCCTTCTATCGCCGTCTCGGCCTGATCGAGCACCACGAGCAGGGCCTGTCGGCCTTCGGCCGGAGGGTCCCCGACCCGCAGCGCCTCTAGCCTGCCCCTTGAGCACCCGCCCCTGAAACAGCGCCGCTGCGACTCGTCATGTGCAAGGCCCGGAACAAGAACCCCCGCACCGCCATGCGCTACGTCGAACCCGGCGCCGAAGCCATCGCCGCCATCACCGAGCAGCCATCGACGCGAGACCGAACCCGGACCCGGACCCGGACCCGGACCCGGACCCGGGCCGATCCCTCCGCTACAGCTCGCAGTTGATCTCGCTTTCGGCGTCGCACAGGTCGATGTCGGAGCCGCCGTCGGCGTCGTCGTCTCCCCCTTCGCCGACGAGGAAGTCATCCTCGCTGTTGCCGAAGAGCCTGTCGTTGCCGTCCCCGCCGAGAAGGGTGTCGTTACCGTCGTTACCGTCGACGGTGTCGACGGCCGACCCGCCCTCGAACCAGTCCGTGCCCGCTCCCATGTCCGCCCTCGCCCGCAGGGAGGTCTGGTTACGCAGCACGTCATCACCGCTGTTCATGGCCGCCCTGATCCTGGCGACCCCCGCGCTCGCGCAGTCCACCTGGTTGGCGGTCACCGCCACGCACTGCGCGCCCGCCACCACCGTGTCACCGGTGTTGGTGACGAGCAGCGAGCCGTCGACGTCGACGGACACCGTAATGGCGTCCCCCATGTTGCCCGCGTTGATCTCCAGCACGGCGCCGGCCACCGCCACGTTGGTGGCGGCGTGGACCGGCCCGGTGACGGCCAGCAGCGTGCCGCACAGCGCGGCTCCCGCGGTCAGCGCGCGGATGCCGTGCCCGCGCACCGTGGTGGCTCTTGTGCGTGTGTCGTTCCCGCGTGTACTCATCTATCCCCTTGCCGGGTGGATGATCGAGCGCCGTCATCGGTGCCCGATGTCCCCAGTACAGCGCCACAACGGCCGCTCCTCCGTGCCGGAACGCACCCGGGCTCCGCGCCCTTCGGCGTAGACAGTGCGACCAGGCGGGCGATGGCCGTCAGGGCGGCGGGGTATCCGCTGTCGTAGGCGACGAAGCGCAGGTCGCCTCACGCCCACCCCCGGCTCGCGACCGGAATGACCGCCTCGTGGGCGACCTTCAACGTCAAGCGTCAAGTGGGAGTTCCAGCAGCTCGCCGGGAGGCTGGAAGCCGTGGCGCCGCCAGAGGGGGCCGCTGCGCTCGGAGGGCCAGACGACGAGAGTGTCGAAGCCGATGCTCCGGCAGTGCTGCTTCAGCGCCTCGAGCAGTGCCGAACCGGCTCCCCTGTTCCGTTGCGACGGCGTGATGTAGAAGTTCGTCACGTAGCCGATCGGGGCGCTGTCGCCGTACGGGTCCGGCATCCTCTCCACCACGCAGAGGAAGACGTGGCCGCAGATGTCGCCTCCGGTCTCCGCGACCCAGGCCAGCCAGCGGCCGTGGCTGAGCCGGTCGTGGATCCATCGCTCGGCCTCTTCCAGGGGCCGAACCGGCGCCGGTGGCCGTCCTTCGTGGTCCTCCAGCTTGAACGTCCAGCGCAGCTCGGCCAGGACGCGCGCGTCGGCGGGCTGGGCCGGGCGCACGATGAGGTCTGTGGTCATGAGGGAAGTCTCGCGTCTGTGGCTCGTACGGTGAATCGATGCGCCAGACGGTGACGTCGGCCGCGCCACCTCGGCCCCCTTGTCCACGCCGAAGGGCGCGTAGCGCGGGTGCGTTCCGGCACGGAGGGGCGGCCGTTGTGGCGCTGTACTGGGGGCATCGGGCATCGATGACGGCGCTCGATCATCCACCCGGCAAGGGGATAGATGAGTACACGTGGGAACGACACACGCTCAGGAGCCACCACGGTGCGCGGGCACGGCATCCGCGCGCTGACCGCGGGAGCCGCACTGTGCGGCACGCTGCTGGCCGTCACCGGGCCGGCTCACGCCGCCACCAACGTGGCGGTGACCGGCGCCGTGCTGGAGATCAGGGCGGGCAACTTGTCGGATGACGTCACGGTGTCCGTCGACGTCGACGGCTCGCTGCTCGTCACGAACATCACCGACACGGTGAATCCGGGCGCGCAGTGCGCGGCGGTGACCGCGAACCAGGTGGACTGCGCGAGCGCGGGAGTCACCCGGATCACGGCCGTCATGCGCAACGGCCACGACGTGCTGCGCAACCAGACCTCGCTGCGATCGAGAGCGGAGATGGGGGCGGGGGCGGACACGTTCACGGGCGGGCCGGCCAGGGACGTCGTCTTCGGTAGCGACGGTGACGACACACTCGTCGGCGAGGGAGGCAACGACGACGCCGACGGCGGCCCCAACACAGACACCTGCGACGCCGAGAACGAGGTGGGCTGCGAGTTCTAGCAGAGAGCGGCGCACGCAAGGACCGGTCCGCCGGCCTCCACGAACCCCGCCCAAGGCAGAGGTCAATTCACCTTCTGGACGCGAGTCGTGCTGGAGGTGAGCGGCGCGCCGGTGGTGCCGACGGCGCGCAGCTCGGGGACGGCCTCCCCGCGCTGGTCGACGAGCACCGAGTGCTCCTCCCCGGCGGCGAAGGCGTTGCGCTCGCCCCACTGGCGCAGGGCCAGCACCACGGTGAACAGGTCGCGGCCCGCGTCGGTCAGCGCGTAGGTCTGCCGCTTGCCGGATGGGGCGGCGCCCCGGGCGAGGATGCCGTGCTCGGTGAGGCGGCGCAGCCGGTCGGTGAGGATGTTGCGGGCGATCCCGAGCCGCTGGTGGAAGTCGGTGAAGGTGGATGCCCCGTCCATCGCGTCCCGGACGATGAGCAGGCTCCAGCGGTCGCCGACCAGGTCGACGGCCCTGGCCACCGGGCAGCTCGGGTCGGTCCAGCGCTCGGCTGTCATGCACACCCCCATTCGGTTGCTTTTCGCAACCATTCTGCCCTAGCCTCCGATTAGTTGCAATTTGCTACTGATTGGAGGACAGCGTGTCGACGATCCTCGGTGGAGGGCGCAGGTTGCTGCTGGCCGTGGTGTGCGCGGTGGCCGTGGCGAACGTCTACGCCGTGCAGCCCGTCCTGGACGCGGCGGGGTCGGACCTGGGGCTCACGGCCGGCGGTCTGGGGTGGCTCGTCGCCATCGGCCAGGCCGGCTATCTGGCCGGGCTGGTCACGCTCGTTCCGCTGGGAGACGTGCTCGACCGGCGGCGGCTCATCGCGGGACATCTGGTGCTCACCGCGGCGGGAAGCGCCGTCGTCGCGGCCTCGACGACGGCGCCGCTCGCGCTGGTGGGGCTCGGTGTCGCGGGGATGTTCGCGGTCGTGGTGCAGACGACCGTCGCCTACACGGCCGCCGTGTCGTCACCGCACGAGCGCGGCAGGAACATCGGTGCCGTGACCTCCGGCGTGGTCGTCGGCATCCTCGGCGCCCGCGTGGTCGCGGGCTTCCTGGCCGGGGCGGCAGGCTGGCGCAGCGTGTACGCCGCCCTGGCCGCCGCCTCGGTGATCCTGGCCGGACTCGTCCTGATCTCGCTGCCCGCGGACGAGTCGCATGAGGGCGCCCGCGGCGGCTACCGGCAGGTGATCGCCTCCATGGGGCGGCTCGTCGCCGCCGACCGGATGTTTCGCAGCCGAGCGGCCATCGCGTTCTTCGTGTTCGCCTCGTTCGGGACGCTCTGGAGCGGGCTGGCACTCCCGCTGAGCGCCGAACCGTGGCACCTGACGCCGGCGCAGATCGGCCTGTTCGCTCTCGCCGGGCTCGCCGGCGCTCTCGGTGCCGCCCGCGCGGGACGGTGGGCCGACCGCGGACACGCCGGCACGGTCACGGGCTGGGCACTGGTGGTCCTGATCGGGTCGTGGGCGTTCACCGCCCGCACCGGGCAGTCCCTGTGGCTGCTGGGCGCGGGCGTGATCCTGCTGGACCTCGCGGTGCAGGCCGTCCACGTCAGCAACCAGCACCTCATCACCACGGCCCGGCCCCGGCAGGCCGGCAGCGCGATCGGCGCGTACATGGCCTTCTACTCCCTCGGCTCGGCCCTCGGCGCGGTGACCACGGCGTGGACGTACGCGACCGCCGGGTGGCCCGCCGCCTGCCTGCTCGGCGCCGGCTACGCGACCGCCGCCCTCGCGGTCTGCGCCTTGTCCCCCCGGCCGCACCCCGCCGGCGCGGCTGCGCACCGGCCGCCCGGGAGCTCCGGGGAGCTCGCCCGGCGGTGACGGGGGATCCACGAGCCGGAACGGCTACCGCGGCTCATCGGGCGTCAGCCGTCAGCGGTCGGCGGTGCCCGCGTACCTGCCGACGAGCGGGACGAACTGGGCAGGGGTCAGCGGTCGCACGCGCACCAGCCGGCCCTGTCGCTTGGTGTACAGGGTGACGATGTCGGCGATGTCGCCACTGATCGGCATGACCAGGCGGCCGCCCTCGGCCAGTTGCCCGGCCAGCGGCCCCGGCACCGTGGGGGCGGCGGCCGAGACGACGACGGCGTCGAACGGGGCGTGGGCGGGCAGGCCGGCGGTGCCGTCGGCGACCTGGACCTCGACGTTGGTCACGCCCGCCGCGGCCAGGTTGGTCCGGGCATGTGCGGCCAGGTCGGGGTGGCGTTCCACGGAATAGACGCGGTGGGCCAGGTGGGCCAGCAGGGCGGTCTGGTACCCGTAGCCGGTGCCGATCTCCAGGACGGTCTCCGTACCGGTCAGCCGCAACGCGTCGATCATCTGGGCGACCAGCGACGGCTGCGAGGTCGGCTGCCCGTGGCCGATCGGGATCGGCTCGTCGAGCTGGGCCCGGCCGGCCGAGCGCGGCGGTACGAACATCTCGCGCGGCGTGGCGGCGACGGCGGCCAGCAGGCGGGGATCGGTCATCCCCATCTGCCTGACGACCTCCGCCAGCGTGCGCATCGCCGGTCAGCTCTCGCCCTCGAAGAGGCTGGTCACCGAGCCCTCCAGGAACACCTCTCTGATGGCGCGCGCCAGCAGCGGGGCGATGGACAGCACGACCAGCCGGCCGGAGGGGAAGCGCGTCAGGGTGGGCAGCGTGTTGGTGATGACGAGCCGGGCCAGGTTGGCCTTCTCGAGCCGCTCGACCGCGTCGCCGGAGAACACCCCGTGCGTGGCGACCGCGAGGACCTGGGTGGCGCCCCGGTCGGCGAGGGCCTCGGCGGCGCGTACCACGGTGCCGCCGGTGTCGATCATGTCGTCGATGATCACGCAGGCGCGCCCGGCCACCTCGCCCACCACCTCGTGCACGCTGACCTCGTTCGGCCGCTCGATGTCCCGCCGCTTGTGGATGATCGCCAGGGGGCAGCCGAGCCGATCCGTCCATTTCTCGGCCACGCGGACCCGGCCGGCGTCCGGCGCCACCACGGTCAGCTGTCGCGTGTCCACGTGCCGGGTGACGTAGTCGGCGAGCAGGGGAAGCGCGTGCAGGTGATCGACGGGGCCGTCGAAGAAGCCCTGGATCTGCGCCGTGTGCAGGTCGACGGCCATGAGCCGGTCGGCCCCGGCGGCGGCGAACAGGTCGGCCATCAGCCGGGCCGAGATCGGCTCGCGGCCGCGGTGCTTCTTGTCCTGGCGGGCGTACCCGAGGAACGGCACCACCACCGTGATCCGCCGGGCGGAGGCGCGCTTGAGCGCGTCGACCATGATGAGCTGTTCCATGATCCACGTGTTGATCGGGGCGGAGTGGCTCTGGATCACGAACGCGTCGGAGCCGCGTACGGACTCCTCGAACCTGACGTAGATCTCGCCGTTGGCGAACTCCCGCAGGTCGATCGGCGTCACCTCGATACGCAGCTCGCGGGCCACCTCATGGGCGAGATCCGGATACGCGCGGCCTGAGCAGAGCATCAGCTTCTTCTCGCTGACCTGCTTGATCCCCGTCATGACTCCCCCTTGACCGCGATCAGCCGCCCGCGCTCCGGTGCCCCCGCTTCGGTGCCTCGCTACCAGCGCGGCTACCCGGGGCCACGACGTGCTAACAGGGCCCGCAATCCGCAACACCCGCTTCGACCTGCGATGATTCGCCGATTGAGGGGTAGGCGACAGTTGGAGGTTCCATCGGCACCTGTCGAAGGAGGCACCAATGGGCACACCGGGAACCAACAAGAGGGTCCAGGACGTGATGCACCAAGGGGCCGAGTGCATCGGTGAGCACGACAGCCTGCGCACGGCCACGCAGATGATGCGTGACCTGTCGGTCGGCGCGCTGCCGATCTGCGGGGAGGACGACCGGCTCAAGGGCATCATCACCGACCGTGACATCGTGATCAAGTGCTGCGCGGAGGGCAAGGACCTCGACCGCATGACGGCGGGCGAGCTGGCCCACGGCCTGGTGTGGACGGAGTCCGGCAGCAGCCTCGAGGAGGCGCTGCAGATGATGGCTCAGCACCAGATCAAGCGGCTTCCCGTCCTCGAGAACAAGCGGATCGTGGGCATGGTCAGCGAGGCCGACCTGGCCAAGGAACTGCCCGACAACAAGCTCGCGGAGTTCGTGCACCGGGTCTACGCACCCGCCTGACCCGGCCCTGACGCCCCGGCCGGGGGTCCGGACGAGCGCCGGCCCCCGGACGGGGTCCCGGGTCACCCGACGATGACCTGGAGGTCGAACGTGCCCTGGTGAGGGATGCGCAGGGCGTGGAAGCGGCGGGCGCCGTCACGGAAGTAGCGCACGCTGCCCGCGGCGACGGTCGCCGGCAGCGGGGTGCCCCAGCGGAAGCGGATCGTGGTGCCGCCCCGGCGGACGTCGAAGCCGTCGGCGGTGGCGGTGGTCGACCCGCCGAACGCGGCCCGCGTGCCGTCGGTGAAGGTGAGGACGTCCCCGGGCTGGAGGACGAGGGGGATCTGCTCGGTGGCGGGGGCGTTCGCGGTGACGGTGCGCCGGATCGTCCGGCGGGTGACCAGGACGTCCGTGGTGACGTCCGCGTTGCCGTAACGGATGCCGAAGGCGGCGGGGGCCGAGCCGCCGGTCCACTCCGTGCCGCCGGGGGCGCCGCGGAAGTACGTGGCGGGCAGGGAGCCGTTGGAGTCGGGCACCTGGCCGGGGAAGACGGTGGACCAGCAGGCGTGGTTGTTGTCGTTGAGCCCGCAGATGATCGTGCCGGCTTCGGGGTGCCACAGGAAGGTCAGGCCGGTGCGGCTGCGGGAGGCGCGGTTGCCGAAGTAGCCGCCCAGGTACAGGCCGGGCTTGCGGACGTACAGGAAGTCCTGCCCGCCGTCTCTGCGCAGCTCGACGAAGTCGTGCGAGCGCAGGTAGGGCAGGTTCGCGATGGCGGCGGCCCGCTGCCGCCGGCTGGGGAAGCGTTCGCCGTTGAGGCCGTGGGTGAGGATGCGCGGCGAGGTGTCCTGCTTGGCCAGCGGCGTCACCGGGTCGGTGGACGCGGCCCAGGCGGCGCGGGCCTCGGCCAGGTCCTCGCGGGCGGTCATGAACGCCGACAGCAGCGGCACCTCGCGGGTGAACGTCCAGTTGAGCGCGGTCCTGTCGGGGTCGGGCCGGACCTCGTCGTACCAGCGGGCGCTGGTGCGGGTGGAGGGGGCGACGTTGACCATGTACCCGGAGCCGTCGGGCTCGCGCAGCAGGTTGTAGGACAGGAAGCCGGTGAAGGCGCGGGCCATGTCCACCAGGTTAGGGTCCGGGTTGTGGTGGTAGGCGTCGGCCAGCTCGGGGAGCATGACCTCGAAGTTGTAGTTCATGTCGTGGCCGCGCTCCTCGTGGAAGAAGCCGGCGGGGCTCACGCCGGTCGCGGCGATCCGGGCGAACGCCTCGGTCAGGCTCGTGGCGAAGGCGGGGTCGGGGTCGTGCTTGAGCGCGAACGCGACCCCGGCCAGGCCCGAGGCGGTCTGGTTGGCGTAGTGGAGGGGTTCCTGCCAGACGGTGCGGTTGCCGGGGTTCAGGAACCACGTCATGGCCGTACGCAGAGCGGTGGCCACCTGGGCCTGCCTGGCGGGCAGCACCCCGGCCGAGCGCAGCATCCACAGGGTCTTGGCGAGGTAGCCGAGCCCGAACCCGGTGGGCGCCAGGCCGTGCTCGTTGCGGCTGTACTCGGGGAAGGAACCGTCGGGGTGCTGGAGCGACAGGTAGTGGCCGAGCGCCGCGTCGAGCGCGGCCAGCAGGTTCGTGTCCCCGGCGTACGGGTTCCACGGGCGGGGGTTGGCGTAGAACCAGGCCAGCGTGAAGACGTGCTCCTGCACGCGGGCGTTGAACGTCGCCGCCGGCGTGCGCCACCAGCCACCGGCGAAGAAGCCGCTGTCGGCCATGTCGTTGACCATGGGCGCGAGCGTGACCAGGTACGGCGCGAAGCGCTGCTCGTGGGGGGCGAACAACGCGCGGTCGACGGTCGGCGGCGGCGCCAGGTCGGGAACCGCGGCGAACGCGGTGCCGGAGGCGAGCACGGGGGCGGACGCCGGGAGCAGGGCAGCGGCGCGGAGCAGGGTACGGCGGGACAGCATGGTCGGCCTTTCAGAGGGGTGTGTGCGTTCCAGAGGGCGTGCCACAGGCGTCGGCGAACCGGGTGAACGCCTGCGGCAGGGTGAATTTGGACGGGATGGGGGCGCACGATGGGCGGTGCGGGAACGTGAGGCCGGCGCCGAGCGCGTCTCCCGATGTCTCGACCAGGCGGGGAGTTACCTCCCCTCGCGTACGGGTGCCAGCGTCGATCCCTCGACCAGCTCGCACGCCAGCAGTTCCTGCGGGGTGCCGCCGCGCTCCAGCACCCGGGTGAGCAGCTCGACGGCCCTGCGGCCCATCTCCCGCCGGGGGATGCGGAACCCGGCGAAGTCGATGTCGGTCGAGACGGGCCTGGTGGGCGCGCCCAGCGCGACGATGGACAGGTCGCGCGGCACGTCCAGGCCACGGGACCGGGCGGCCTCGGCGATGGCCGCGCCATCGGCCAGCTCCTCGGCGAACACCACGCTCGCGCCGGAGCCGAACAGCCGGTCCGCGGTCGCCAGCTGCAGCCCTTCGACCCCGGTCGCGGCCACGCCCTCGGTGAAGCCGCGCAGCCGGTCGGCGTAGGACTCCGCGCCCGCCCCCGCTCCGACGTAGGCCATCCGCCGGTGCCCGAGCGCCGCCGCCCGCTCGACCAGCGCGCGCACCGCCGGCGGGTAGTCCGCTCCGACGAACGGCACCGGCCCACCCGCGTCGTCGCGGCGGCCGACCGAGACGAACGGGATGCCCTCGGACAGCAGCCTGGACAGGTCCTCCCGGTCGATCGTCCGGCCGAGCAGGACGCATCCGTCAGCCAGCCGGATCCGGCTCTCCGCGCTGAAGATCCGCCGCCGCTCACCCCGCTCCACCTTGGCGCTGGTGAACAGCAGCAGGTCACAGCCCGCCTCCTCGGCGCACTCCTCGATGCCGACCAGGAACGGGTGGTAGAAATCCGCGCTCTCTGCGGGGAAGACGGCTTCGTAGGTGAACACGCCATAGATGCGGTTGCGCCGTTCGGCGAGCCGGCGCGCCGCAGGGTCGGCCACGTACCCGGTCTCCCTGATCACCTGGAGCACCCGCTCGCGGGTTTCGGGCGAGATCCGCACCTCGCCCTCGGCCCTGCCGTTGAGCACCAGCGACACCGTCGTCTGGCTCACTCCGGCCATGCGCGCGATGTCCTGCTGCGTCAGACGCCGCCCTGAAGCAGTCACAGTACGTATCACCCGTCAGCTGATAATGCGTATTAGTCCGGTCATTGTGAAACCGGACGCCACGGGGCGTCAAGAGATAATCGCCGTGATAATCCGTATTAGCAGCGGATTATCGCTTCCGGCCGTCCTGCGGCCGTGTGACCGGGCCGTGTGACCGGCAGGGCGAGGTCAACCCGCCGGGCGGCAGCGTGCGGAAGACTTTCTGTCGTGGCAGACGAAGATCGGGTGCTCAGACACTACGTGCTGAACGACGAGGCAGGGCGTCTCTGGGCTACTCCGCGCGGTGAGCTCACCCGCAGGCGTACCTGGGACATCTTCCGGCGGTTCCTGCCTGAGAGCGGACGGGTCGCCGACGTCGGAGGTGGGCCGGGGACGCATGCGGCGCACCTGGCCGAGCTCGGCCATGAGGTGGTGCTGGTCGATCCGGTGCCGAAGCACATCGAGCAGGCCTCCGCTCTCGCTGCCCGCAGCCAGAGCGGAGGCTTCTCGTGCCGGCTCGGGGACGCTCGCGGCCTCCCGCTCCCCGACGCGGGTTTTGACGCGGTGCTGCTGATGGGCCCGCTCTATCACCTTGCCGGCGCCGCCGACCGGCAGCTGGCGCTGCGGGAGGCCTTACGGGTGCTCCGGCCTGGGGGCCGGTTGCTGGCCGAGGTCATCGGCCGCTACGCGTGGGTCATCGACGCGACCACCCGGGGGCTGCTGGGTGACCAGCAGGTCTGGGACACGTTCGACCTGAATCTGCGTACGGGGCTGAGCAACACCCCGGACAGGCCCGATGAGGTCTTCTGGGCGTATTTCCACCGGGCGGAGGAGGTGGGGCCGGAAGTGGAGCTGGCGGGCTTCGTCCACGAGCGTCTCTTGGCCGTGGAGGGGTTCGCGGGGCCGCTGGGCAATCTCGACGAGTTGCTGCGGGAGCCGGAGGCTCTGCTGCGGGTGCTCCGGCTGACCGAGTCCGAGCCGTCCATGCTGGGGGTCAGCGCTCATCTGATGGCGGTGGCGTCGAAACCGATCACCGACGCGGACGACGACCGCTGACCGCCGGCGTCGGCGGGCAACGCCTGCCGGCAGGGGGCTGGACCGGTCACGAGCTGACGTCGGTGATGTGCGGCCCCGAAGTTGTTTCGCCGAGGCTGTCACAGCCTGGAGGGCTCCGCTGTCTTAGCTGAGGACCGGGGGCGACCAGGTCCCCCGGCGCGGACAGGAGGAGTTCGTCATGAAGATCGTGGTAGTCGGCGGGACCGGGTTGATCGGGTCGAAGCTGGTGACGAAGCTGGGCGAGCACGGTCACGAGGCGGTGGCGGCGGCACCGAACACCGGGGTGAACACCCTCACCGGCGAAGGGCTGGCCGAAGTGCTGAAGGGCACGTCGGTGGTGATCGACGTGTCGAACTCCCCCTCCTTCGAGGAGGCCGCCGTCCTGGAGTTCTTCACGACCTCCACCCGCAACCTGCTCGCCGCGGAGGCGGAGGCCGGCGTCGGGCACCACGTCGCGCTGTCCGTCGTGGGTACGGAGCGGCCGCCCGGCAACGCCTACTTCCGGGCGAAGATCGCTCAGGAGAAGCTGATCCAGGAGTCGTCGATCCCGTTCTCGCTCGTGCACGCCACCCAGTTCTTCGAGTTCGTACGGCGCATCGCCGACGAGGCCACCGACGACGGCAAGGTACGGATGCCGCCCGTGCTCTTCCAGCCCATCGCGGGCGACGAGGTCGCGCAGGCGGTCGGCCGGGCCGCTGTGGGAACCCCGCTGAACGGCAGGACCGAGGTTGCCGGGCCCGAGGTGTTCCGGATGGACGAGTTCTTCCGCGAGGCGCTGGCCCACTGGGGTGACCCGCGCGAGGTGGTGACCGACCCGCACGCGCACTACTTCGGGTCCGAGGTGCTGGAGCGCTCGCTGGTGCCGGACGACGGCGCCGCCCTCGGCCAGATCCGCTACCGCGACTGGCCCGGCCGCGACGAGCTCCCCAAGTAGCACGGTTCGCGCACGAGGACAGCACGCGATGAGAGCGCGTGAGACTCGCGAAGCGCCGATCTGGTGGCGGTGACCTCCGCCCCTTCCGACAACTGAGGTATGTCACAAATGAACCACTCCCAATCCCGGAACGCCGTCGCATCGGCCCGGATCGACACGCTCGACAGCCTGCGCGAGCACCTGCAGTGGGCGGTCGAGCTGGAGCACGCGACCCTGCCGCCGTACCTGTGCGCTCTGTACTCGCTGGACCCGGAGCGCAATCCGGCGGCCGCCGAGGTGGTGAGCAGCGTCTTCGTGGAAGAGATGCTGCACCTGGCGCTGGCCGCCAACCTGCTGAACGCCGTCGGCGGCAGCCCGCGCCTGGACACGCCGGAGATGCTGCCGCCGCATCCCCGCCGGCTCCCCCACGCCGCCCCCTCCCTGGAGCTGTCGCTGCTGCCCTTCGGCGCGGAAGCGCTGGAGATGTTCCTGCGGCTCGAACAGCCGGCGCCGCCCGGCGGCCCGGCCGAGGGCGCCGGCTACGAGACGATCGGGCAGTTCTACGCCGCGATCGAGCAGGGGCTGCGCCACCTGTGCGAGCAGCTCGGCGAGCAGGCGGTCTTCACCGGCGATCCGGCCCGCCAGGTGAGCGGCACCCATTTCCGGCACACCGCCGGGCAGCTGTTCCCGGTGGAGGACCTCGAGTCCGCGCTGGGTGCGATGGAGGAGATCGTCGAGCAGGGCGAGGGCACGGCCCGCGGCGGGGTCTGGGACGGCGACCAGGACATCTTCCACCCCGAACGGGACGAGGTGGCCCACTACTACCGGTTCCAGGAGCTCAAGGCCGGCCGGCGCTACCGGCGCGGCGACACCGCGCAGACCGGGCCCACCGGCGAGACGGTCTCCGTGGACCTGGCCGCCGTGTCTCCGATGCGGCACAACCCGCAGCTGGCCGACCACGCCCCGGGCAACCCGATCCGTACGGCGCAGGAACAGTTCAACAGCACCTACTGCGACCTGCTGAACCTGCTGGAGCAGGCGTTCAACGGCAACCCGAAGCTGCTCGCGGACGCCACCGGCACCATGTACGCGGTCAAGGGCAAGGCCCAGGCCCTGATGCAGCTGGCCGACGAGGAAGGCACCGTGGCCGGGCCCACCTTCGAGTACGTCCCGCCGGAGTCGCGCGGCTGAGTGCCGTCGGCCGGTGGCAGCGGTGAGTGCGACTGGCCATCGCCCGCGGGGCCTACGCGCCGGCCCCGTAGGTCCCGTACTCCGGAAGGCCTGTCGACTCGAAGGTGTGCACCGACAGGCCGCCCGGTGTCGTCTGCTGGCTGACGAGCCGCAGGCCGGCTGGGGCGCCGCCGTCCGGGAACAGGCGCCGGCCCCGGCCCACCACCACCGGGGCGATCGCGAGCCGCAACGTGTCGACCAGCCCGGCGGCCAGCAGGGACTGCGCCAGCCGGGCGCTGCCGTGGATCTGCAGCTCCCGGCCGGGCTGCCGCTTCAGCTCGGCCACCTGGGCGGGGACGTCGCCGGACAGGATCGTGGTCGGGTTCCATCCCGCCGTGGTCAGGCTGTGGGAGGCCACGTACTTCGGCAGGCCGTTCATGATGGCGGCGGCGGGATGGTCGGTCATCTTCGGCCAGTCCCGGGCGAAGTTCTGGTAGGTACGGCGGCCGAGCAGGAGCGCGTCCGCCTCGCCGAGCCAGGCGCCGACCAGCCGTTCGAACTCCTCGTCCAGGTACGGCACGAACCAGCCGCCCTGCGTGAACCCGTCGCTGGTGTCCTCGTCCGGGGCACCCGGGCCCTGGGAGACACCGTCGAGCGTCAGGAACTCCTGCACAACCAGTTTCATCGCGCACCTCTCTCCTCGGCCTTCGACGGCCGACGTAACCGCTTCGAGTGGAAGGCACAACCGTCCCACTTCTTGGACTCCGCGGGGCGCGGAAACTCGTCGCCGCCCGTCTCCGGAGGCACGGAGATCGGTTGCGTGACGCCGGTGGTGGAGTGTCGAATGGGATCGGCACCGATCCTTGGAGAGGCTATGAGGCCGTTGGCCATCGCCCTGTTAGCGGTCCTGATGGCCGCGGGCTGTGCGACGCCGCGCCGGGACAAGATCACGGTCGCGTGCGGTGCGAGCGAGCAGTGGTGCGCGATGATGGTCAAGAGGTTCTCCGATGCCACCGGCGTGGAGGCCGACTTCGTCCGGCTGTCGAGCGGGGAGGCGCTGGAGCGGATCAAGGCGGCCAGGGAGCGGCAGGAGTTCGACGTCTGGCACGGCGGTCCGGCCGACTCGTACGTGGCCGCCAAGGGGCAGGGGCTGCTGGAGCCGTACAGATCCGAGAAGGCTGGCGAGATCCGGCAGGGATGGGCCGATCGGGAGAACGCCTGGAGCGGGATCTACGCCGGCGTGCTGGCCTTCTGCAACAACACCGAAGAGCTGGCCGAGCGCGGCCTGCGGCCGATCCGCTCCTGGCGGGAGCTGCTGGACGAGCGGCTGCGCGGCGGCGTCGCCCTCGCCCATCCGGCCACCTCCGGCACCGCCTACACCACGTTGTGGACGCACGTGGAGCTCGCCGGCGGCGACCAGGACGCGGCCCTCCGCTACATGCGCGACCTCCACCCGAACGTGCTGCGATACAACTCCTCCGGCAGCGCGGCCGCCGTGCAGGCGGCCAAGGAGGAGGTGGCGGTCGGCGTCGTCTTCTCCCATGACTGCGTCGCCGCGCAGGAGCAGGGCTATCCGAACCTGGAGGTGACCTTCCCGCAGGAGGGCACCGGTTACGAGCTCGGCGGCCTGGCCGTGCTGGCCGGGTCGCACAATCCCGACAGCGCGCGCGAATACGTCGACTGGGCGCTGAGCGGCGCGTCCCAGCGGCTGGGTCCGCTGGCGAAGTTCTACGCCCTGCCGACCAACACCAACGTGCCGGCCCACTCCAAGGCGGCCGATCCGGCGACGGTCAAGCTGGTCTCCTACGACGTGGAGGTCGCCGGGCGGGCCAAGCAGGCGCTCGTCGGCCGGTTCGGCGCGGAGGTCGCCGGGCCGCCCGCCTGATCGCCCGTCTAGGAGCAGCCCTCGAACTGCGGGACCGCGATCACGGACAGGTCGATGCCCGACTTGCCGAACCACTTGTCCAGCAGCATGTGTGCCGTGCCGTCCTGGTACATCTCGGTGATCGCCCGGTTGAGCTCCTCGCAGCCGGCGACGTCGCCCTTGCGCACGCCGATCGACGTCCGTTGCTCGTTGAAGGCCGCGCCGACCAGGTGCAGGTCGACGCCCGGCTTGGTGAGCAGCCCCGCCAGGATCTGGCTGTTGGTGGAGATGGCGTCGATCCTGCCGTCCTTGATCATCTCCAGGCAGACGTTGTAGTCGGGCGCCTCGACGGGGATCGCCTCGACCCGGCGCTCCTGGACGATCCGCTGGGCGATGTTCGTGCCGCGCACCCAGCAGATCCTGCGGCCCGCCAGGTCGCGTACGTCGCGCACCTTGTCCTTGTCGGCCGGCCGCACCGCGATGTCCTGGAAGTCGACGTGGTACGGCCCGGCGAAGTCGATCACCTTCTTCCGCTCCAAGGTGACCGACATGTGGGCGAAGACCAGGTCGGCCCGCCCGTCCGTGAGCACGGTGAGCTGCTCCCCTGCCTTGATCTCCAGCCAGCGGATCCGCTTGCCCAGCCGGGCGACGAGGTCCTCGGCCACGTCGACGTTGAAGCCGTGGTAGGCGTTGTCCTGCCCCTTGAAGCTGATCAGCGGGACGTCGGAGCGGATGGCGACGATCAGCTCGTCGTTGTCCACGATGGAGGCGGGCCGCGTGGAGCCGCACGCGGTGAGCAGCAGGATCAGGCAGATCAGCAGTCGTCTCACCGGTACTCCCTGAGTCGTGGCCAGACGCCGGCCAGGACGAGCAGGGCCCCGGCGGCCAGCCCCGCGGGGATCCACCGCCACAGCGTCTCCAGGGCTCCGTCGCCGTTGTCGATGGCGCGCTCGAAGTCGGACTCGTGCCGCCTGACCAGCTCCTCCAGCACCTTGTCGTAGCCTTCGTAGGCCTCGGTGAGCTCGCCGTCCCAGAACTTGATCGCCGCTTCGCCGGGCATGGTCCGCATCCGCGCGTCGGCCTGCTGGAACTTCTGGTAGGCGGCGAAGAGCCGGTTTCGGTCGTCGCCGGTGAGGCCGCCGAGCAGCCCCTCGAAGTCCACGTGCAGCTTGCTCTGGTAGTCGGGCAGGCTGGTGGACTCGACGGCCGCGACCGTCAGCGACTTGTCGAGGAAGGTGTGTTCGTAGGTGTCTTTCCGGAAGCGGTCGAGCAGGTAGCGGCTCTCGTCGCCGTGCATGCTCATGCTGATCGCCCGCGCCCTGGTCAGGGTCAGCACCGAGTCGAACCCGCGCCGCTTGGCCTCCTCCAGGGCCTCGCCCTGGAGGTTGAGCAGGGTCGTGCCGGTCAGCAGGCCGGCCGCGGTGAGCACGGTGGCGACCACCAGCGCCGGCGCGAGGATCCGGCGGAACCTGCGGGTCAGGTAGACCTGCAGGCCCAGCAGGCAGGCCAGCGCGAGCAGCCCGGTGACGACGACGGCGAAGCTGGCCAGCGAGGTGGCCGACCGCTCGGCGTCGTGCGCGCGCCTGACGATCGTCCCGGTCTCCAGGGTCAGGTTGTACGCCTGGGGCAGCAGCTCGCGGTGCATGAGGTCGGTGGCCTTCTGGTAGGCCTCGACCACGTTGTCGGGCGGCTGTCCGGCCGTGTGCCCGGACTGGGTGTCCAGCAGCCGGGCCTGGGCCGCCAGCCGCTCGTAGCGGCCCAGCCCCTCGATCAGCGACTCGACCGTGCGCTGCTCGACCGGGTCGTCCAGGGCCAGCCGGTACGCCTTGAGCAGGCTCTCGGAGATCTCCAGCCGCCGCTGGTCGTAGCTGGTCAGGTCGGCCTGCTGCTGGGGGCCGTATTCCCTGCCGAGCAGCAGGGTCTCGGCCACCAGCGCGTCCATCTCCGACATCTGCCGGTACAGGCCCGCGGTGGCGAGCACCTGCGGGCCGGCGTCATGCCCGATGGTGCGCAGGCTGGCTCCCGTGCTCGCCGCGCCCGCCAGGATCGCCGCCAGCAGCAGCGCCAGCGTCACCAGGGACAGCCCGGCCAGCGTGCGCACCCGCCCGGAGACCGATCTCTTGCGGCGGACCGGAGGCGGCGGCACCGTCACCGTCATGGCCTGCTCCGGCGGGAGACGCCGGGATCGTTGGTGCGCACCACGCCTCCCGAGATCGACTCGTGCTGGATTCGAGCATGGCCGTGGGCGCGGCGGGTCCGCAAGAGGAGCGCATCGAGCGCGAGAAATCGGGCCGCGCCAGTGCTGGGGGGAACTGGCGCGGCCCGTTCGCCGGGGGAACCATCCCATGCCCTGGAGGTGGCCGGCGAGTCTGCGGGGTCAGTGGGCGAACTGCTCCTCCTCCGTCGACCCCTTGAGCGCGGTCGTCGAGGAGTCGGGTGCCACGGCGGTGCTGACCAGGTCGAAGTAGCCGGTGCCGACCTCACGCTGGTGGCGGGTGGCGGTGTAGCCGCGCGCCTCGGCGGCGAACTCGGCCTCCTGGAGCTCGACGTACGCGGTCATGCCGTCCGCCGCGTACCCCTGGGCCAGGTCGAACATGCCGTAGTTCAGCGAGTGGAACCCGGCGAGCGTGATGAACTGGAACTTGTACCCCATGTGCCCCAGCTCCCGCTGGAACTTCGCGATCGTCGAATCGTCCAGGTGCTTCTTCCAGTTGAACGACGGCGAGCAGTTGTAGGCCAGCATCTGGTCCGGGTACTCGGCCTTGATCGCCTCGGCGAACTCGCGGGCCACGTCCAGGTCGGGCGTGCCGGTCTCCATCCAGAGCAGGTCGGAGTACGGCGCGTACGCCAGGCCGCGCGCCACGCACGCCTCCAGCCCGTTCCTGACCCGGTAGAAGCCCTCGGAGGTGCGCTCGCCGGTGGTGAACGCCTGGTCGCGCGGGTCCACGTCGCTGGTCAGCAGGGTCGCGGCCTGTGCGTCGGTCCGCGCGACGACCAGTGTGGGGACTCCGGCGACGTCCGCGGCGAGGCGGGCGGCGTTCAGGGTCTTGATGTGCTGGCCGGTCGGGATCAGCACCTTGCCGCCCAGGTGGCCGCACTTCTTCTCGGAGGCGAGCTGGTCCTCCCAGTGCACGCCCGCGGCGCCGGCCGCGATCATGCCCTTCATCAGCTCGAACGCGTTGAGCACGCCGCCGAAGCCGGCCTCCGCGTCCGCCATGATGGGCGCCAGCCAGTACGGCGCGTCGGCGTCGCCCTCCGACCAGGTGATCTGGTCGGCGCGCAGCAGCGCGTTGTTGATGCGGCGCACGACGGCGGGCACGGAGTTGGCCGGGTACAGGCTCTGGTCCGGATACGTCTGCGCGCCCAGGTTCGCGTCCGCGGCGACCTGCCAGCCGGACAGGTAGATCGCCTTCAGACCGGCCCTCACCTGCTGCACCGCCTGGTTGCCGGTCAGCGCGCCGAGGGAGTTGACGTAGTCCTCGGTGTGCAGCAGGCTCCACAGCCGTTCGGCGCCCAGCCGGGCCAGCGTGTGCTCCTCCTGCACACTGCCGCGCAACCTGATCACGTCTTCGGCGCTGTAGGTGCGCTCGATGCCCTCCCAGCGAGGGTCGTTGTCCCATTCGTCCTGCAGCTGCTCAGCAGCTCCCTTGAGGCGATCGATCATTGTTCGCTCCTTTGCCGTCCCCTGGGTGCTCACGCCGAGTCTCTGCCCCTGGGTGGGGGGTCAAACAGTGCGAAGACAGCAGAAGAATCGCGAAAATTTCGCTGATGTGCATTACCTGTGGGTATTCAGCTGTGAAGAAATCGCAAGTTTTACCGTTGGCCTAGACCAATCGTGCGGTGAGAACGCGGGCCGGGGCGGGCGGGCCGCCGCCGGGAACCGTCCGATCGCGAAGGCTAGAAAATGGGCCGAATTTCTGTCTAAGATGCCGACATGGCCTCCTTGCTGGGCGAAGAACCGCTGTCTTTGACGCAAGAGCTTGATCTGATCGCGTTTGGCCAGCGCCTGCGCCACCTGCGCAAACAACGCGGGCTCACGCTGTCCGACCTCGGCTCGCGCGTCAGCAGGGCCCCCAGCCAGCTGTCGCTGCTCGAGAACGGCAAGCGCGAGCCCAAGCTCTCCTTGCTCAAGTCGCTGGCGACCGCCCTGGGCGTCCCGGTCGAGGAGCTGCTGCGCCGCCAGCCGCCCAACCGCCGCGCGCAGCTCGAGATCGCGCTGGAGGAGGCGCAGCGCGACCCCGTCTACGCAGGGCTGGGCCTGCCGCGGCTCAAGGTCTCCGCACGCGTGCCGAACGACGTGCTCGAACACCTCCTCGGCCTGTACGGCGAGCTACGCGCCCGCCAGGCCCGCGGCACCGCCACGCCGGAGGAGGCCCGGGCCGCCAACGCCGAGCTGCGCCGCCGCCAGCGCGAGGTGGGCAACTATTTCCCCGACATCGAGAAGGCCGCCGCCGAGGCCCTCGACGCCGTCGGCTACCGTGCGGGCGCCCTGTCCCAGAGCATGATCCAGAGCCTGGTCACGCACTTCGGCTACACCGTGCACACCGCTCAAGACCTGCCCCGCTCCGTGCGCTCCATCACCGACCTGCGCAACCGCCGCATCTACGTCAAGCACGAGCAGCTCGGCATGCACACCCCGCGCACGATCCTGCTCCAGACGCTCGGCCACCTCGCGCTCGGCCACGACAAGCCGCGCGACTTCGCCGACTTCCTGCGCCAGCGCACCGAGGCCAACTACTTCGCCGCCGCCGTCCTCGTGCCGGAGAAGGCCGCCGCCCTCTACCTTCAGGAGGCCAAGTCCGACCGGGCGCTGTCGGTGGAGGACCTGCGGGACGTGTTCGCCGTGTCGTACGAGATGGCCGCCCACCGCTTCACCAACCTCGCCACCCACCACCTGGGCCTCGTCTGCCACTTCGTGCGCAACGACGCCGGCGGCACCATCTACAAGGCGTACGAGAACGACGGCATCGTCTTCCCCGCCGACGAGCAGGGGGCCATCGAGGGGCAGCGGATGTGCCTGCAGTGGTCGGGTCGGCAGGTGTTCGCCTCGCCGGACCGGTTCTCAGTCTTCTACCAGTACTCCGACTCGCCCACCGGGACCTACTTCTGCGTGGCGCACGTCGATCCGTCGCGCGAGCGGGACTTCGCGATCACGCTGGGGGTGCCGTACAAGGAGTCGCGCTGGTTCCGGGGGCGCGAGACCACCCACCGGACGAAGTCCAACTGCCCGAACGGCGACTGCTGCCGCCGCCCGCCGACCGATCTGGCCGAACGCTGGGAGGGTTACGCCTGGCCGTCCGCCCGCGCCAACTCCCACGTCCTGGCCGCCCTGCCGCCCGGGTCGTTCCCCGGCGTGGACGAGGCCGACGTCTACACCTTCCTGGAACGGCACGCGGCAACCAGCTGAGCCGCCCCGCCGCCGCCGGGCGCGGTAGCCGGTTCCCTGGAGCCGGCGGGCGTCGGAGGCGTCCCGGCGGGGTGGTCACCGCCGGAACGCCCGCGCCGCGTCAGACCAGGGCCTCGGCGGCCGGGCCGGTCTCGCCGAGGGTCAGCGCCATGCCGCGCTCGATGGCCTCGATGATGCGCGGCCGCAGCTCGGCGGCGCTGATGATCGCGTCCACCGAGCCGACCTCCACCGCCCGCTGGATGCTGTGCACCCGGTCGAACTCCGCCGCGACCTCGCCCAGCTTCTCCGCCCGGACGGCCGACTGCACCTCGGCGAGCCGGGCGTTCAGCGCCGCCCGCTCGGCGCCGCTGGCCGCCGAGATCCGCCTCTGCAGCTCCGTCACCCGCGGGTCGGTCGCCGTGCGGTTGTTCACCTCGCCGGAGAACACCACGGCCGCCGCCGGCGCGCCGCCCAGCACCGAGGCGAACGAGCCCTCCAGCGCCAGCACGGTCATGTTCGGGTTGAGCGCCTTGGAGAACACCACGAACGCGCCCCCGTGGTAGCGGGAGATCACGCAGAACACGATCGGGCCCTCGAAGTTCACGATCGCCCGGCCGATCTCCGCACCGTACTCCAGCTGCAGCTTGCGCATCGACTCCGGTGAGCCGTCGAACCCGGACAGGTTCGCCAGCACCACCAGCGGCCGGTTGCCGGACGCCGCGTTGATCGCCCGCGCGGTCTTCTTCGACGACCGCGGGAACAGCGTGCCCGCGGTGTAGGTGTCGGGCCCGTCGGTGGGCGGGAAACCGCGCCGCGGCACCGACCGCGACTCGATGCCGACCAGGCAGACCGGCCAGCCGCCGATGTGCGCGTCCTGCACCGCGGACGTCTCCGCGTCCGCCATGCCCGCCCAGCGCTCCAGCACCGGGTGGTCCTGGTCGGACAGCGCCCGCATCACCGTGCGGATGTCGAACGGCTTCTTGCGGTCCGGGTTGTGCCGCGCGGAGAAGATCTCGCCGACGGTGGTGAAGTCACTGCCCGCGATCTTGTGCGGGAACTCGGTGACGTCGCGGTCGGCCGGGTCGGAGGTGCGGGCCCGCCGGGGCGCCGCCTCGCCGGGCACGACGTAGGTGTGGTCGTAGTGGGCCATCAGCACGTCGCGGGCCGCCGCCAGGTTCGGCGCCCAGTATTGCGCCTGGCCGTTCGGCCCCATGACGCGGTCATAGCCGCCGATGCCGAAGTTGTCCTCGGCCGACACCCCGCCGGAGAAGTCCAGCGACTGCTTGCCGGTGAGCACCATCGCCGAGTCCGGCGTCATCACCAGGATGCCCTTGGTGTGCATGAGCATCGTCGCCTCGGCGTTCCAGTACGGCTGGGCGCCGACGGTGATCCCGGCGACCACGATGTTGATCTCGCCGCCGTCCTGGGTGAACTCGACGATCCGCTTGAGCGCGGCGGCCACCCAGTCCATGTTCTCGGTGCCCGAGCTCATCGAGATCCGCGCCCCCGCCGACAGCGCGAACCACTCCAGCGGGACCCGCATCCGCTGCGCCAGGTCGAGCGCCGCGATCACCCGCGAGCACTCCGGCTCCGACAGCGCGCCCAGCGCCTTGGTCGGGTCGCCGAGCAGCACCACCCGGGTGACGCCCTCGGGATGCCGCTCGGTCGGCGTCGTGACGACGCCCGCCACGATCGCCGCGGAGTTCTTCCCCTTCGGCCGGTCCACCGGCACGAGCGCGCCGTGCTCGTCGAGGTCGTGCTCGGCGAAGCTGCCCTGCGGGCCGGCGAGCAGGCCGGTCAGCTCGTACGGGTAGACGTTCCCGCGCCGGGCCGCGCGCAGCACCTTCTGGCGGTAGTCGTCCAGCGGCTGCACCGGCTCCGTTGGCGGCTCGCCGACGTGCAGGTGCGCTCCGTGGCCCGGGTCGAGGGTGATCGTCACGGCGACCTCGGTCAGCTCGCCGGAGGCGGTGCGCTGGCGGGCCACGAACTGCACCTCCTCCAGCCCCGCGCCGGCGGTGGTCGGCAGGATGCGCTGCAGGAGCATGTTGAGCTCTTCGGTGGACAGCTCGGTCGACGGCCAGACGTACATCATCATCCGGTTGGTGTCGAACCGCTTGTTCTGCGGCCGCTGCGCCTGGATGTTGCGGATCGCGTCCAGGCCCGCGGTGATCGCGTCCTCCACCGAGGGCAGCGCGACCAGCCTGCCGTCGGCCTCGCGCAGCGGTGTCAGGTCGCGGACCTGGCCCATGGCGATGAGCCGCTCGTCGGCCGGGTTGCTCTTCGCGACGGCCTTGAACAGGTAGATCTCCTCGTCCGCGGACGGCAGCCGGGTGAGGTCGAACTCGCGCCACCGCTGCAGCTGCAGGCGCTCCGCGATCTGCGGGTGCAGGCCGCGGATCAGCCGGTCCTCGGCGAAGCCGGTGCCGTCGGGGCGGAACGTGAAGTGGTGGTGCATCACGGCGCCGCCGGTGCCGGCGACGGTGGTGGTGATCCGGCGGACGCCCGCGGGGTGCGGGTGCTCGGCGAGGAGCTGCCCGAGCCGTACCGCCATCGCGTCGGCGTCCGGCTGGTCCTCCCACGTGACGTAGAGGTCGGCGACCAGCCCGTGCCCGGCCTCGGTGGCGCCGGCCTCGGTGGCGCCGGCCTCGGTGGCGCCGGCCTCGGTGGCGCCGGCCTCGGTGGCGTCGGCCTCGGTGGCGAACGTGGCGACGGCGCCGATGGCGTCGGGCAGGGCGGCGATGTCGACCGCGGTGGTGATCACCCGCGTCACGCCGCCCGCGCCGGCGTGCTCGGCGGTGACGAACCGGCACCCCGCGATCTCGCGCACGGTGACCTCGGACAGGCCGCGGTTGCCGTAGTAGCGGCGGGTCAGCACCTCCAGCAGCGGGGCGTGGTCGCGCCCCGAATGGCCGATCCGCTGGCCGATCAGCCGGACCAGCGGCTCGGAGCTGGCCACCATGGCCTGGATCCGCTCGGCGCGGTCCGGCGCGTCCGGGTTGCGGTCAAGGTGACGCAGCTCGCCGCGGACGGCGGCGTACACCCTGGCGCGGTTGCGGCGCAGCAGCGGCTGGGCGAACCAGCGGAACACCACGCCGCGGGCCAGGTCGGACACCGCGGGGAAGCGCACCTGCGTGGCCTCGACCAGGTGCTCCAGGGCGAGCCCGGAGCGCTCGCTGAGCTCCTCGACCGGCTGGGCGCCGGCCAGCCACCGGCGCAGCAGCTCCGACACGATCCCGACGCCGGTGCTCATCCGCTGCTGGGCCAGGAAGATCCGGAAGACCGCGGCCTCCAGCTCCGGCGTGCGGTCGAGGTCGTCGACGCCGTAGTGACCGAGCACCTTCCGCAGCTTCGTCTGGAACCCCTCGGTGACGCCGGCGCGCTCGACGTCGAGGCTCTGCAGGTAGCTGTGGAAGTATTCGCGCGGGCTGTGCACCGGGCTGTGCGGCTCGACGTCGATCTCGCCGCCCGGCTTGTTGCGGCTCAGCTCGCACAGGTCGGCGAACACGGTGAGCAGGTCGAGCTCGCCCTCCAGCGGCCGGTTCCCCAGCTCGGCCCGCGCGGCCAGGTAGCCGGACAGCGCGCGCTCGCGGTCGTAGGGGTCGGCGTCGAAGCCGAGCAGCAGGCTGCGCAGGTCATGCAGGTCGCGCGCGGCCCTGTCGGCCGCGGGGACGCCGGACGGCTCGGCGGGCAGGTCGATCTCCACGGTCTCGCCCGCGCCCGCCACACCCTCGTCGGCGCCTTCGTCGGCGAGGGGCTCCAGGCGCATCAGCGGCGCACCGGTCTCGACCTGGCTGCCCACCGACACCGGGCACTCGCGGACCCGGGCGCGGAACGGCGCGCGCAGCACCGTCTCCATCTTCATGCTCTCCAGCACCAGGATCGGCGCGCCGGCCTCGACCTCGTCGCCGACCGACAGCGGCGTCGCCACGACCAGCGCGGGCGCGGGGGAGCGTACGACGCCGCCCTCGTCACGGCTGATCCGGTGGGTGACGCCGTCGACCTCGACCAGGTGGATCGGCCCGTGGGTGGCCGACACCAGCCGGAACCGGCGGCCGTTGACCACGATCCGGCCGCTGTGCTCGTCGAAGCGCTCGACCTCGACGTCGACCGGGTGCGGCTCGCCGCCGCCGGAGATGCCGACGCGGAAGCGCTGCTGCCCGACCCGCGCCACGCTCAGCCGGTAGGCGGCGCCGCGGAGCTTGAGGTCGAGCGGGCGGCCCGGTTCGTGCTGCACCTGCGGGCGCCCGCCGTGCGCGGTGGCCAGCAGCCGCCGGCGGCTGACCTCCTCCTCGTCCTGGTACGCCTCGATCGCGGCGGCGGCCAGGGCGATCGCGGAGTGCCGGTGGCTGACCAGGCGGCCCTCGGCGCGCACGCGGTCGATCCAGCCGGTGTCGGCGCTCGCGTCGATGACCTCCGGCTGGTCGAGCAGGTCGAGCACGAAGCTCTTGTTGGTGGCGCCGCCCTCGATGATCACCGTGGTCTCGGCCATCGCGCGGCGCAGCCGGCCCAGCGCCTGCTCGCGGTCGCGGCCGTAGGCGATGATCTTCGCGATCATCGAGTCGAAGTCGGCCGGGATGGTGTCGCCCTCGCTGACGCCGGTGTCCACGCGGATGCCGGGCCCGGAGGGCAGCACCAGGCGCGCGATGCGGCCCGGGGCGGGCGCGAAGTCGCGGTCGGGGTCCTCGGCGTTGAGCCGGGCCTCGACGGCGTGGCCGGACTCGGCCGGCTGCGGGCCCTCCAGCCTGCCGCCGGCGGCCACGTGCAGCTGCAACCGGACCAGGTCGGTGCCGGTGGTGATCTCGGTGATCGGGTGCTCGACCTGCAGCCGGGTGTTGACCTCGAGGAAGGCGAACAGCTTGTCGCCGGGGTGGTAGAGGAACTCCACGGTGCAGGCGCCCTGGTAGCCGACGGCCACGGCGAGCCGCTCGGCGGAGGCCTTCAGCTCGGCGGTCTGCTCGGCCGACAGGACCGGCGAGGCGGACTCCTCGATGATCTTCTGGTTGCGCCGCTGCACCGAGCAGTCGCGCACGCCCAGCGCCCACGCGGTGCCCTGCCCGTCGGCGATGACCTGGACCTCGACGTGGCGGGCGCCGGTGACCAGGCGCTCCAGGAAGACCACGCCGGAGCCGAACGCGCGCAGCGCCTCCTGGCTGGTGCGCTCGTAGGCGTCGGTCAGGTCCTCCTTCGAGGAGACCATGCGGATGCCGCGCCCGCCGCCGCCCGCGGTCGCCTTGAGCATCAGCGGGTAGCCGATCTCGTCGCCGGCGCGCAGCGCCTCGTCGAGGGTGGCGACCTCGCCCCGGCTCCACGGCGCGACGGGTACGCCGACCTCCTCGGCGATGAGCTTGGCGCCGATCTTGTCACCGAGCCGGCGCATCGCCTCGGCGCTCGGCCCGATGAAGGTGACGCCGATCTTCTCGCACAGCTCGGCGAACGCCGGGTCCTCGGCGACGAAACCCCAGCCGACCCAGGCGGCGTCGGCCCCGGTCTCCATCAGCGCCCGCTCCAGGACGGCGTGGTCGAGGTAGGGCCGGGCCGAGGCGGGTCCCAGTAAATAGGCGGCGTCGGCTTCACGGACGAAGGTCGCGTTGCGGTCGGCGTCGGTGTAGAGGGCGACCGTCTCGATCCGTGTCCCGGTTTCCGCGGAAAGATCACGGACGGCGTGGATGAGCCGCATCGCGGCCTCTCCACGGTTGACGATGGCGACACGACTGAACACCGGCAGAGCCTCCCAAATACGCATGCGCAGAAGGCGACGTCCGGATCTCGGATCGTCGCCCGTAGCTTTCTCTACCCTGCTTGATTACCACCTGGTACACCAATGTCCCGCATGGCGCATGCCGGACCCGCTGCTTTGTGGAGACCCCACAAAAGGCTTTCCGGCCATGGCGACCGGCCGCCGTCTCATGTGAGGTCTGCCACAAACACGCTCACAGGTCCGCGGAGAGCCCGGGCGGGCCCCCCGGGCTGCGGCAGGGCTCGGGTGCCGATGGTGGACCTGCCCTGGTAGGCGGCCTGCCGTACGCGGCCGGACGGTGCCGCGCACTCGCCCCGGCCGGTCGCCGTCAGCGGCGATTCACCCCGCGCACCACCGGCAGCCCCGTGCCGGAGTCGAGCACGAGGCGGTCGCCGAGCGGTCGCGCGAGCGTGACGGTGATCGTGTCGATCTTGAGCATCGCCGGGCACAGCCCGTCGGAGCCCTCCTGGTCCACGTCGACCACCACCACCTGGCCGGTCTCGTACGCGCGCGCCCCGTGGACGGTGTCACAGGCGCCGTGGCCGTACTGGAGCAGCAGCTCGGCAGGCCGACCGGCGACGGACTCGAACCCCATCACCTCTTCGGTGTCCTCCTGCCGCGGCTCGGGGCGGGCGGCGACGGCCGAGGGGTCGACCGCCACGTGGACGTACCTCTGCTCGATCCCTTTGACGGTGAACATCCAGGCGGGCACCCCGATCCGGCCCCGGCTGGTCTCCAGCGGCACCTCGCCCAGCTCGGCGCCGGTCACCCGGAGGGGGCGGCAGCCTTTGGCCGGGCACTCCTCCTCGATGAAGTCCTCGGGTGCGCTGAACGCCGCGTACGCGCTCGCCGCCGCGACGAGCGGCACCTGCGAGACCGACCCGTCCGGCCAGCGCACGTCCGCGGGGGCCGGGGCGTCCGCGGGCAGCTCGGTGGCCTGCTGCCACACGCCGTTGTGCGCGCTCAGGAGCGCCCAGGCCGGTACCTGGTCCGCGCTCGCCCACCCCCGCGGGTTCAGCGGTTCCAGCGGCACGAACCCCGCGCGCCAGGCGCGGTCGTCGGCCGACCCCTGCCAGCGCGCTGTCACCTCCCGGGCCCGGGTCTCGAACTCGCCGGGTGAGACGCGACGGGACCAGCCGCAGGAGGACAGCAGCAGGAGCGCCAGGGACAGGCACGCGATCGTCCTACGCACGAGACATCCTCCGCCGCCGGCTCCACCTGTCGGGCGATCACGGTAGCCGTTCGCGTGCCGACAAACCGGGCGTATCGCCAAACTGACCGGCGCGGCGCGGTCCGGATCAGGGGATCAGGACGATCTTGCCCCGGGTGTGACGGCGTTCCAGCTCGCGGTAGGCGTCGCGGACCCGGGCCAGCGGGTAGGTGGCGGCGATCGGGAGCTCGAGGCGGCCGGTGCCGAGCAGCTCAGCCAGGGCGGCGAGCACCTCGGCGGTGGACGCGGTGCTCCCGCCCACGGCGTGCACGCCGTGCTTCTCCGCCGCCGGGAAGTCCGCGATCGTGTTGACCCGGCCGGGCGGCACCCCGAGTTCGAGGGCGAGGTCGACGTAGCCGTTGCCGAAGGTGTCGAGGAAGGCGTCCACGTGGCCGTGCGCGGCGCGGACGGCGGCGGCCAGGTCGGGCCGCCGGTAGTCGACGGGGACGATGCCGTGCTCGTCCAGCCAGGCGTGGTGGGGCTCGCTCGCCAGGCCGATGACCCGGGCGCCGCGCAGGCGGGCGAGCTGCGAGGTCAGGATGCCGACGCCACCGGCGGCCGCCGAGACGACGACCATGTCGCCCTCGTGCACGTCGACCGCGCCGACCGAGGCCCAGGCCGTGGTCCCGGCGACCTTCAGCGCGCCGGCCTCCGGCCAGCCGACGCCCGCCGGCTTGCGTACGAGGTGGTCCTGGTCGGCCACGACGTAGTCGGCGTGGCTGGCCCGGTCGTCGGTGAAGCCGAGCACCTCGTCGCCCACCGCGAACCCGTGCGCGCGCTCGCCGAGCGCGCGGACCGTGCCGGCCAGGTCGCTGCCCTGCCCGGACGGGAAGGTGGCCGGCCATATGTGGTCCAGCCGGCCCGAGCGGATGGCCGCCTCGCCGGGGTTGACGCCGGCCGCGCGCACCGCGACGAGCACCTGGTCCGGCCCCGGAACGGGCTCGTCGACCTCGACCACCTCGAGGACGTCGATGTCGCCGTAGTGCCGGAACTGCACCGCGCGTGCCCGGCTCCGCGTCTGCCGCATCTCACCACTCCTTGTACGGGCCGTGTCGCCCTTACCCCCGATCCGGGACGGCACACGCAGGTGTCCGCCCCACGGGGCAAACCAGGACGCTGGCCGCCTGCCTCTGGCCCCGGCGAGCTGGATCAGCGGTGACGGCTCGTACGCCACCGTGTCCCACTGCGGGGGACCGACGGCGGTGACCGTCGTGCTGCACGCCGCCCTCGGCGAGGCCCGGGGGGCGCTGTCCCTCATGGACGACGCGGGGTGCGGCGGGTCGTGCCGGAAGGATCACGAGCTGATCGTCCTCACCTTGTGACGTCAGGGGGTCGCGGTGGCCGTCGGTGTCGGGGTGTCCGAGACCGACGTCGACGGGCCGGGCGACTCCCCCGGCCCGTCCTGCGGGATCGTGGTGATCGAGCCCGACGGCTGCGGGCAGTCGCGCCGGGCCGCCGCGTTGCCGCGGCGCCGCCCGGCCGGGCTCGCGCACTGGCCCGGATCGTCCCCGTCCTGGTCGCCGGGGCCGCTGGTGTGCGGGAGCGGGGGCGGGAACGTGCTCCGGCGGCCGGGCTCGGGGGTGAGGACGGCGACCGGGCCCTTGGTACGGGTCTGGGTGACGAACACCGTGGGCGTGCCCGGCGGCGGGGCCGTCGTCGCCGGGCGGACGGTCGGCAGGCCCCTGACCGTCGTGGCCGTGGGCCGGACCGTGGAGTCCGCGGTGCCGTGGGGCTGCACGGTCGGCAGGGGGCCGGGCAGCAGCGAGCCGCCCCCGATGCTCAGCCCGTCGCCGCCCGAGGCCGCGATGACCGTGATCGCCGCGATCGTGACCGTGGCCAGGGCCGCGAAGCTGGCGTGCGAGAGCTGTGCCCCCGACTTCGCCCGGCTCCTGCGCCGGGTCGCCCCGGAACGCTCCATCTCGGGGTCGGGAGCCGGCGCCAGGCGCACCAGCCCGCCCCCCGGCGGGTACGGCACGGGCGTCCAGATCTCTCCCAGCACGCTCGCCACCGCCTGGCGCAGATCCCACGGATCCCCCACGCCCCCGGCGGCCAGCAGCGCCCGCAGCAGATCGGCGGCCCCCGGCCGGTCGGCCGGTTCCTTGGCCAGCGCGGCCTCGACGGCGGGCCTGAGCATGGCCGGCACGCCCTCGACGCGCGGCGGCTCGAACAGGATGCGCCGGGTCAGCACGTCGGCCTCCCCGCCACCGAACGGGTGATGCCCGGTCGCGGCGAAGGCCACCAGGCACCCCCAGGCGAAGACGTCGGAGGCGGGCAGCGCCGGGCCGCCCGTCAGCCGCTCCGGCGCCACCCAGCCCGGGCTGCCCATGACCTGCCCGGCCTGCGTGTGCGCGGACAGCGTGTCCACGTCGCGGGCGATGCCGAAGTCGATGACGCGTGGCCCCCGGGTGGACAGCAGCACGTTGCCCGGCTTGAGGTCCCGGTGCACGAGTCCGGCCTCGTGCACCGCCACCAGCGCCGCCGCGACGCCGAGCGCCACCCCATAGGCGAGGTCGGGCGTGAGCGGTCCCCTGGCCAGGACGACCTGGGAGAGGGCGGGGCCGGGGATGTACTCGGTGACCAGGTACGGGCGGTCCCGGTCGGTGCCGTCCTCCACGACCGCCGCCGTACAGAAAGGCACCAATCTTCGCGAGAAAGCCACTTCCTCGGCGAAACGCGCCCGCAACGTGGCATCGTTGAGATGCACCGCATGCGGCGTCTTGAGCGCCACCAGGCCACCCTGAGGGTGTTCGGCCAGATACACCACTCCCATCCCGCCCGTTCCGAGGCGGCCGAGGAGCAGGTATCGCCCGATGATGACCGGGTCCCCCACCGTAAGCGGTCGCACGCCAGGAGGCATGTCGCTTGCACCACGCGCCATCCGGGTTCGCCTCTCCTGATCAGTGTCATGGCAAAGCACACTGTGGCGGCATCCGGCGGGGCTTTCCGCATGTCTTACATAAGGGGTATTGGAGGTAAGGCTGTCGTTCCTCCCAAGTAAGTAAATGGTGTGACTTGGCGGTCTGAAGTGGACTTTTGCGCCTGGGGTGCCAGGCGGGGAATGATCGTCGTCACCGTCCCCGTCGGCCGCTCGACTGCCGAGCCGCGCGCCGGATCGGACGTGCCCGTACGCGCCCCCAGCCGCCCTGCCCGAGGCTCGGCAGGCGGTCGCGCCCCGTGAGCCCGCGGACGATCGGACGCTCAGGAGGCGATCGCGGCCTGCTCCTCGGCCTCGACCTGGCGGTTCCAGTCGCGCTTGACCGCCCGCCACGTCTCGTCGTCCACACCGATCCGCCAATATCCGGAAATGGACAGCTGGTCCATCCCGACCCCCCGCTCGACGCGCAGGTGGCGGCGGAGCTCCTTCACGAACCCGGCCTCCCCGTGCACGAACGCGTGCACGTCGCCCTCCGGGAACTCCAGCGCCCGCACCGCCGCCACGAGCCTCTCGCCCACGGGCCGGTCGCCCCGGTAGATCCACCTGATCCGCGCGTCGGCGGCCGTTTCGAGCTTCTGCTCGTCCTCCGGCGCGTCCGCCTCGACGAACACGTGCGCCCGCACCCCGTCCGGCAGCGCCTCCAGCGAGGCGGCGATGGCCGGCAGCGCGCTCTCGTCGCCCACCAGGAGGTGCCAGCCGGCCTCGGGGTCGGGTGCGTAGCCCCCTCCGGGGCCCAGCATCAGCAGCTCGTCGCCCGGCTCGGCGCGCTCGGCCCAGGGGCCGGCCAGTCCCTCGTCGCCGTGGACCACGAAGTCGAGGGTCAGCTCGCGGGAGTCGGGGTCCCAGGCGCGGACGGTGTAGGTGCGCAGGCGCGGCCACAACTCGCGCGGCATGGTCTCGCGACAGGTCTTCACGCTGAACGGCTCGGGGTATTCGACGCCCTCGTACGGGAAGACCAGCTTCACGTAGTGGTCGGTGAGCCCCGTGCAGGCGAAGTCCGCGAGGCCGTCACCGCCGACCACGACACGCACCATGTGACGCGAGATGCGTTCGGTCCGCTGGACGACCCCCCGGTGGTGATCCGCGCGCTGCTCAGCCATCGGACTAGCCCCCTGATGCAAGTTAGGTATACCTAACCTTACACTGTTCTTGCCGCTGACCGGATGTTAATTATCCCAAACAGGACAGGTAAAAATTCATGCCGCCGTCGCGTCCCCCATCGACGCGGGCCTTTCGCTCACCGCTTTCACGAACTGCGCCATGTGCTGGAACGCCAGCCGCGCCTCGGGCACGACGTCCGCCAGGATCGGGAAGACGTGCGGCATCCGGGACCATTCCTCGTACCGGACCGGCACCCCGGCCAGCCGCGCCCGCTCGGCCACCCGGCGGCCCTCGTCCCTCAGCACCTCGGTCGAGCCGGTCACGATCATGAGCGGGGGCAGCCCCGTGAAGTCCCCGTGCACCGGCGAGACCAGCGGGTCCCACGGGTCCAGGCCGGAGGTCCAGCGGCGCGCCAGCCAGCGCACCCGGCCGGCTGGCAGCATGGGGTCCTGCCAGCGGTTCGCCCGGCGCGGGACGTCCGTCAGGTCGGCCCACGGGGAAAGGCAGATCGCCGCGGCGGGCAGCGGCCGTCCCGCGTCGCGCAGCGCCAGCAGGGTCGCCAGCGTCAGGTGGCCGCCTGCGGAGTCCCCCGCCAGCACGATGTCCTCGGGCGCGTACCCGCGCCGCAGCAGGCAGTCGTACGCGTCCATCGCGTCGGCCAGCGAGTCGGCCAGCTTGTGCACCGGCCCCTGGCGGTAGTCCAGCGCCAGCACCGGCCGCCTGGCCACCACGGACAAGCGCCACGTGATGGACCGGTGCGTACGCGGGGAGCACGAGAAGTAGCCGCCGCCGTGGAAATAGAGCACCACCTTGCGCTCGTCGAGCCCCTGGCCGCCGCGCACCCACTCGCCGCCGCACGAGGAGAAGGCCGCCGGGACGATCGCGACGTGCGCGGGATGGGGCACCCGGACCAGCCGCGCGAGATCGCCGAGGTGGGCGGCGCCGACCAGGGCGAGCGGATGTCGCAGCAGGAGAATGGAAGCCGGCTTCACGATCCCGCGCATGAGACCGGTGAGAGCGCGAGCCTGCCAGCTCAAGGGGTACTCGGGGATCACATCCCTGTCGATTCGCATCTTCGACCCTCCGAAGATTGTTCTTCCCCGCTCAACATCGCCCTACCGGCCAGTAAGTAACTCATCTCTTACACGGATATTTCGGCACCATGACACCGGGGCCCCAATGGCCGGGCCCGCGCGCCGTTTATCGCGTTGCGGACCGCTGACCCCGCAACGGATAATTCCGTGTTTCCCAACGGCAGACCCGTGCGCGGGTCCAGGCACGGTCCGTCACCGTGCCATCACCCCCCGGAGGTGCAAAACCATACCGCTCTATGCCCGGCTCGTCCGGTACGGATTCCGCAAGCACGCCACCTACGTCTGGGCGGCGCTGGCCGGCGCGTTCACCAACAGCGTGTTCGGCATCCTGCGCGCCTACATCCTCATCGCGCTGTGGCAGGCCCGCCCCGGGCTGGCCGGCTACGACATGACCGACGCCGTCACCTTCTGTTTCATCACGCAGGCGTTCATCGGGCCGATGCAGCTCTTCGGCGGCGGCCTGAGCATCCCCGAGCGCATCCGCAGCGGCGACATCGCGCTCGACCTGGTCCGCCCCGCGTCGCTGCAGCTCTGGACGCTGGCCGAGGACGTGGGCCGGGCCGCCTACCTGTTCGTGGTCCGCGGCGCCCCGCCCATGCTGGTCGGCGCCGTCATGTTCGGCATCCTCCTCCCCACCGACCCGGGCCGGTGGCTGGCGTTCCTGACCGGCTTCGCGATCGCCGTCGTCGTCAGCTTCGGCTGGCGCTACCTGACCGCGCTGTCGGTCTGCTGGCTGCTCGACGACCGCGGCGTCGCGATCCTGTCGATGGTCCTGATGACCTTCTTCAGCGGGATGATGCTGCCGCTGCACATCTTCCCCGGCTGGTTCGGCGAGCTGGCCAGGGCCCTCCCCTGGGCGGCCATGGTCCAGGTGCCCACCGACCTCTACCTCGGCAAGGCCCCGGTGCTGGAGTCGCTGGCCTTCCAGGCGTTCTGGGCCGTGGTGCTGCTCGGCCTCGGCGCGCTCGGCACCAGGGCGATCCGCCACAAGGTGGTGATCCAGGGTGGTTAGGACGTACTTCCTGCTGCTGTGGACCTGGACCCGCGCCGCGGCCGCGTACCCCGCCTCGTTCGTGCTGATGACCGTGCTCGGCTTCGTCACCGCCGCGCTCGACGTCGCGGTGATCCTGGTCATCTTCGCCAACACCACCGCCCTCGCCGGGTTCTCCCGCGAGGAGGTGCTGCTGCTGTACGGCGCCGCCGGCCTGTCCTTCACCGTCTGCGACACCTTCGTCAGCAACCTCGACCGCATCAGCCAGCACATCAAGGCCGGGACCCTCGACACCGTCCTGATCCGGCCCGTCAGCGCGTGGATCCAGCTGGCCGCCGACCGGTTCAACGCCACCCGGATCGGGCGCATCCTGCAGGCCGCGCTCGTGCTCGGCTACGCGATCTCCGCGCTCGGGATCGACTGGCGGCGCGCCTGGATGATCCCCGTCATGGTCCTCACCGGGATCGTCATCTTCTCCGCGCTGTGGACGATGGCCGGGGCGGTGCAGTTCCTGCTGACCGACGCGCCCGAGGTGGTCAGCGCCTTCACCTACGGCAGCCACCAGCTCAACCAGTATCCCCTCAGCATCTACGCCCGCGACCTGGTCAGGGGCGTGACGTACGTGCTGCCGCTGGCCTACGTCAACTGGCAGCCGGGCCTGTACGTCCTGGGCCGGGACGACCCCTTCGGCACGCCCGAGTTCATGCGGTTCCTCGGACCGGCCGCCGCGCTGGTCCTCGCCCTGCTGGCCGCGCTGGCCTGGCGGCAGGGCATCCGGCACTACCGATCCACGGGGAGTTGACCATGATCGAACTTGACCGGGCCGGACGCTCGTTCAAGGTGAAGAGAAACGTCGTCCACGCCGTACGCGACCTGTCGTTCACCGTCTCCGCCGGCGAGTTCGTCGGCTACCTCGGGCCCAACGGGGCCGGCAAGTCCACCACGATCAAGATGTTGTGCGGCATCCTGACCCCCACCGCCGGGAAGGTCCGGGTGGCCGGGCTGGACCCGTCGCGCCGGCGCACCACGCTGGCGCGGCACATCGGGGTGGTGTTCGGTCAGCGCACGACGCTGTGGTGGGACCTGCCGCTCGTCGACAGCTTCGAGCTGATCCGGCACCTCTACAAGGTGGACCGCGCCACCTTCAGGTCCCGGCTCGACGAGCTGACCGGGACGCTCGACCTGGCCGGGTTCCTGCGCACGCCGGTGCGCCAGCTCAGCCTCGGGCAGCGCATGCGGGGCGACCTGGCCGCCGCGCTGCTGCACGCGCCCGACGTGCTGGTGCTCGACGAGCCGACGATCGGGCTCGACGTGGTCAGCAAGGCCAGCATCCGGGACTTCCTGCGGCGGGTGAACGCCGAGCGCGGCACCACCGTCCTGCTGACCACGCACGACCTCGGCGACATCGAACGGCTGTGCCGCCGGGTCATGCTGATCGACCACGGGCACCTGGCGTTCGACGGCACCCTCGACGACCTGATGGCCACGGCCCCCGACCAGTCCTCGATCGAGGACGTGGTGACCCGCCTCTACACCGGCACCGCCACCACGTAGCCACGCCCGCGCCCCACGTGAGTGTCAGTAGTAGCTGCCCTCCGGCGTGGTCTCGTAGTCCTCGTCAAGTTCGTCGCGCTGGCGGGACCAGCGCGACGGCATCAGCACGGGGATGAACAGGACCACGCCGAGCAGGGCGAACATGCCCGTGGTGAGCATGGTCCTGTCGCCGAATCCGGCGTCTCTGATGATCTGGTTGACCGACGGCTCCGTCGGTATGAGGGAAAGCGCCCGGTTCATGTCGAGCGCGTACACGACTGTCCACGCCAGCAACACCATGGACGGCACGAACGTCGCCAGCGGCGAGATCCGGCCGGCCGTAACGAGCCCGACAACCAGTCCGACGGCGGCCATCGCGCCGAGCGCGATCCACATCTTCTGACTGTCCGGCGGATTCGCGGCCGCATTGCCGACTGCCTGTTGTACGGCCCAACCGCCGCCTCCGAGCACGGCCACCGTCACCACAAGCCCGATGAGCAAACCACCTAAGTGCCGCAACGTTCTCACCTCTATGTCAACGCGGTCGGCACGACCCTAGCGACAAAAGCCATTTTCGGACCAGGCATTGCCCAGCTTGGAACTCGAGGTCTCAAGACTCCCTGCCCCGTGAGAGCATGGGGCACACCCATGCGCGCGCATCTCCCCTTCCGCCTCGCGCGGACGGCCGCCTTCGCCGCCGTCTGCGTGACGCTCGCCGCGCTCGCCCACGTTCTCGGCGGCGGCTCGGCGCCCGAGCCGGGGGTCGCCGCCCTCGGGCTCGCGGGCGTGGCCGCGCTGGGGCTGGCGTTCTGCGGCAGGGAGCGCTCGGCGGGCACCATCAACCTGGTGCTGGTCGGGGCGCAGCTCGGGCTGCACGAGCTGTTCGCGGGCGACGGCGCCGCCTACGTCTCGGTGCACGGGCACGCCCAGGGCGGCCTGGCGGTCAACGCCGGCATGCTGCTCACGCACCTGACGGCCACGGTGATCACCGGTCTGTGGCTGTCGCGTGGCGAGGCCGCGCTCTGGTCGCTGCTGCGCCGCCTCGGCCGCCGTCTCGTCCTCCTCGCACCGGCCGCCGCGCCCGTGCTGTGGTTCCGCACCCCGATCGTCCACACGAGGGTCGTCCCGCTCCAGCCGGGGTTCCGGCACAGCGTGGCCAGGCGTGGTCCTCCACTTCCCGCCTGACCGTCTGACACCCTTCTTCATCCCCCCGATTCACCAAGTGGAGCTCTCGCATGTCCTTCGTACGCCGTGCGGCGACCGTGCTCGCCGCCACCACCGCCCTCACCGCCGGCCTCGCCCTGCCCGCGCTGGCCCACGTCACCATCCAGCCGGGCACCGCCGAGCAGGGCGGGTTCACCAAGGTCGCCTTCCGGGTGCCCAACGAGCGCGACAACGCCTCGACCACCAAGATCGAAGTCAGTTTCCCCGCCGACCACCCGCTGGCCTTCGTGTCCGTCAAGCCCGTGCCCGGGTGGGAGGTCAAGGTGACCGAGGGCAAGCTGCCCGCCCCGGTCAAGACCGAGTACGGCGATCTGGAGGAGGCCGTCACCAAGGTCGTCTGGGAGGGCGGGAAGATCAATCCTGGCGAGTTCCAGGAGTTCGAGGTGTCCATGGGCCAGCTGCCGAAGGACGTCGACTCGCTGATGTTCCCGACGAAGCAGACCTACTCGGGAGGCGAGGTCGTGGACTGGTCGGAGGCCCCGAAGACGGACGGGACCGAGCCCGAGCACCCGGCGCCGCTGCTCAAGCTGGTGCCGGCCGCCGACGACGGCAGCTCACAGGGCGCTTCGGTCAGTGCGAGTCCCAGTGCGACCCCGGCGGTCGCCGCGCCGTCGGTCACGCCGATGGCCGCCGCGTCCGCCTCCGACGGCACGGCCCGGCTGCTCGGCGGGGCCGGCCTGGCGGTGGGCGTCATGGGCGTCGTGATCGGCGCCCTGGGCCTGCGCCGCCGCCCCTCCGCCTGACAGCGGGACCCGGACGCCAATGCTCCGGGACGCCACCGACGGCGTCCCGGAGCGCACGGCCCCGAACCCCGGCCTCCGCCGCCCGCTCCGGGGCGTCCCGCTGCCACCCGCAGGAAGGGGGCCGTCAAGGCGCAGGGCCGGCGCCGTCAAGACGAGCCCAGGCAGGACGGGTGCCGTCAGGACGTGATGTCCTTGCCCGAGAAGCGTGCCCAAGCGATCGACCCGAACAGCAGGATGTACGCCCCGAACGCCAGCAGCCCCTCCCCCAGCGCCCCCGTGTCGATCGGGCTGCGCAGCACCGCGTCGAAGTCCGTGAACCTGGTCGGCAGCAGGTAAGGCGTGATCGCCCCGAGCTCGGGGACGGCCCGCAGCACCTGGCAGATGATGACCAGCACCATGGTGCCGGCGACGGCCCCGATCGACACCTCGGTGAAGGTGGACAGCGCCAGCCCGATCGCGGCCAGCGCCGCCATGCCGGCCCCGACGTATCCGACGCTGATGGCGATCCGCACCAGCCCGTCCGCCATCGAGATCGTGGTCCCCGACAGCAGCGTCACGTCACCGACCGGGAACAGCAGCAGCCCCGTCACCAGCGCGGACAGCGCCACCACCGCCGTGGCCGCGTAGGCGTAGACGACCGCGTTGAGATATTTGACGGCCAGCAGCCGGGTCCGCCCGGCCGGCGCGGCCAGCAGGTAGCGCAGCGTCCCGCCCCCGGCCTCGCCGGCGATCGAGTCGCCCGCCACCACGCTCACGGCCACCGGCATCAGCAGCAGCACCAGGAACGAGAACGACACGAACGTCAGCATGAGGCTGTTGCCCGCGACGGCCTGGATGATCCCGCCCATGTCGTCGTCGCCGGAGGAGCCGAAGGCACGCAGGGAGACGCCGATGATCACCGGCACGCCGGCGAGCACGGCCAGCATCGCCAGGTTGCGCGGGCGGCGGAAGGTCAGGCCCAGCTCCGAGCCGAGCAGCCGCCAGAACGCCCACGTCGTCCTGGCCGACGGCCCGGGCGGGGGTGCGGCGGGTGCGGGGGGCGGTGGCTCGGGCGCGTGCCGTTCGGTGGTGCGCATGGTCTCGGTCACCGGCACGAGCCCGGGCATCCGCCGCGTGGCCGTCGTGGCCCGGCTCTCAGCCGTCGACATCGAAGCCCTCCCCTGTGAGTCCCACGAACACGTCCTCGAGGCTCGGCCGCACCACGGCCAGCCCGCGTACGGCCACGCCCTCCCCCACCAGCGCGGCGTTGACCTGCTCCGGCGCGTGGCCGCCCAGCTCCGCCAGGACCTGCCCGCCCTCCGGCCGCACGTCGGCCAGGCCGAGACCGGCGAGCACCCGCGCGGCGGCGCCCGTGTCCGGCGTCTCCACCCTGATCCGGGTGACCAGGCCGCCGTTGAGCGAGGCGATCGTGCCCTGCGCGACGAGCTTGCCGGTCCGCATGATCGCGGCGTGCGTGCACATCTGCTCGACCTCGGCCAGCAGGTGCGAGGAGACGAACACCGTGGTGCCTTCGGCGGCGATCTCCTTGACCAGCGCGCGCACCTCGCGGGTGCCCTGCGGGTCGAGCCCGTTGGTGGGCTCGTCCAGGACGAGCAGCTCGCGCGGTCCCAGCAGGGCGGCCGCGATGGCCAGGCGCTGGCGCATGCCGAGCGAGTAGTTGCGGTAGCGCTTGCCCGCGGCGGCCGACAGCCCCACGCGGTCGAGCGCGTCCGCGACGCGCCGCCGGGCGGTGCCGCCCGGCGCCGTCGGGTCGGCCGCGTCGAAGCGCATCAGGTTGGCCGCGCCCGACAGGTACGGGTAGAAGGCCGGCCCCTCGACCAGCGCCCCCACCTTCGGCAGGGCCTGCGCCTGCGGCAGCCCGAGCACGGAGTATTCGCCCGCCGTGGGCGCCACCAGGCCGAGCAGCATGCGGATCGTGGTGGTCTTGCCCGAGCCGTTGGGCCCGAGGAAGCCGAACACCGAGCCGCGCGGCACCGCCAGGTCCAGCGCGTCCACCGCGACCTGGCCGCCGCGGAAGCGCTTGGTCAGCCCCTGGGTGACGATCGCGGCGTCCCCGGAGGGCGGGGCCGCCCCGAAGGGCGCCCCCGCTTCGTACGTGACGGCGGTCACTTGGTGCCCGCCGCCTTGGTGATCTCCTCCGGCGTGACCGCGCCGACCAGCAGGCGGCCGTCGTCGGTCAGCAGGGCCGTGACGAGCTTGGTCTTGATCAGCTTGCCGGAGCCCCACGTGCCGCTCACCGGGGTGGCGGACTTGAGCACGCTGTCCAGCAGCGCGGCCGGGTCGCCCCCGCCACCGCCGAACCGCTCGCCGGAGCCCTCGGGCGTCTCGGCGGGCTTGGCGGCCAGGTCCGCCATGGAGAACGGGACGACCGCGACGGCCGACCAGCCCTCACCGACGACCTTCAGGTCGCCCGCGACGTCGTGGGCCTTCTCGGCCCGCTCCTCCGCGTGCTCGCCGAAGCCCTGGTCCGCGCCGATCGTCTGCTCCTCCACCTTGGCGCCCGCGGGCGGGGTGAAGGTGAAGTTCTCGGCCGCCGGGGGCGTGAACGTCACCTGGGTGAACCCGAGCTGGAACGCCGGCTCGGCCGAGCCCTTGGCGTACACCTGCACCTGGAGCGGGACGTACGTCTCGCCGTCGAGGGCGATGCGCACCTCCTGCACCAGGGAGCTCTCGTCCTTGGGCGACAGCACGAGCTGGTAGACCGGGCGGCCCGCCACCTCCGCCGTGTTGATCACCCGGACCGCGGTGTGCTCGTCGGCGCCGGCCAGCAGCCGCTCGGCCAGCTGCGGCGGCGTCAGCTCGGTCGGGCGCGGCACGGGCGTGGCATGGCCCGGGCCGGCCTCCGGCTTGATGGTCAGCTTGGTGGCGGTGTTGGTGGCGCTGTCCCAGTACCAGGCCTGGCCGCCGTTCAGGATCAGGTTGGTCTCGTTGAGCTGGGTCGGGAAGGCCACGCGCAGCTTGTCGGCCGCGCCGTACCAGACCTTCACCTCGTGTGAGCCGGACAGCAGGCTCAGCGGCGAGGCCGAGCCGGTCTGCGGCAGCGCCGGCAGGCCGAGCGAGGCCGTCTGCTGAACGGTGCCGGACATCGGCGGGATCCCGCCGTCCTTGCCGGTGGCCGCCACGGCGTCGGCCAGCAGTTGCTGGGCCGAGCGCTCCGGCAGCACGGGTTCGCCGCTCACCGCGGCGATCACGGGACCGGCGCCGATCGCGGCTCCGATCACGGCTGCCGCCGCGATCGGGACTCCCCACCTCACGAACGTGCCTCTACGCATCTCACTCCTTAACCGTATGTCGATGCCCAGAGCCTGCGTCATGCATCCTGTGGGAGACCTGAGACAGTCTGAGACGGCTCTCAGCCTTCTCAGCGTCGTCTCAGCGCGCGAACGGGAGAATCGCCACATGAGAGTACTTGTCGTCGAGGACGAGCGGCGCATGGCGGCTGCGCTCCAGCGAGGGCTCCAGGCCGAGGGTTTCGCCGTGGACCTCGCCCACGACGGCGAGGAGGGGCTGCACGCGGCCAGGCAGGGCGACTACGACGTCGTGGTGCTCGACATCATGCTGCCCAGGCTGTCGGGCTACAACGTGTGCAAGCAGTTGCGCGCCGAGGAGAACTGGGTGCCGATCCTGATGTTGTCGGCCAAGGACGGCGAGTACGACATGGCCGACGGGCTGGACCTGGGGGCCGACGACTACCTGACCAAGCCGTTCTCGTACGTGGTGCTGGTGGCCCGGTTGCGGGCGCTGATGCGGCGCGACGCGGGGCGGCGGCCGTCGGTGCTGGTCGCGGGCGACCTGTCGCTGGATCCGGCCAGGCGGAAGGTCGAGCGGGGGCAGAGCCCGATCGAGCTGACGCCGCGGGAGTTCGCGCTGCTGGAATACCTGATGCGGCGGCGGGACGAGGTGGTGTCGAAGTCGGAGATCCTGGAGCACGTGTGGGACACCTTCGACACCGACCCCAACGTGGTCGAGGTCTACGTCGGCTACCTGCGCCGCAAGATCGACGTCCCCTACGGCAGGAACTCGCTGCAGACCGTGCGCGGCGCGGGCTACCGGCTGGCGGGCGACGGTGGCTGAGTCGCCGCTGGTCTGGTGGCGGCGGCAGGGGCTGCGGTTCCGGCTGACGGTGGCGGCGGCCGCGGTGCTCGCGCTGGCGCTGGCCCTGTCGGCGTCGGTGCTGCTCAGCGTGCTGGACCGGGCCCTGATGGACACGGTGGACGAGTCCACCGTGCAGCAGGCGCAGGCCGTGCGGGTGGCGGCCGACGCCGGCACGCTCACCAGCCCGATCACCACCCACGACGGCACGATCGTGCAGGTGATCGACGCCCAGGGGCGGATCACGCACGTCACGTACGGCACCGACCGGCTGGTGCCGCTGCTGGACGCCGCGGGCCGGGCGAAGGTGCTCCGGCAGGGGCAGGCGACGCTGCTGGACGGCCGGCCGTACGCCATCCCGGGGTTCCTGCGGGTCGTCGTGCTCAGCGCGGACCGGGGGGTGACGGTGGTGGCGGCCCGGCCCATCGGCGAGATCCAGACCAGCCTCGGCACGGCCGGCCGGGTGCTGCTGGTCGGCACGCCGGCGCTGGTCGTGCTGCTGGCGGTGGCGAGCTGGCTGATGATCGGGCGTACCCTGCGGCCGATCGCGGCGCTGCGCAGGGGCGCGGCGGAGATCACGCACACGGCCAGGTCGCGCCGGCTGCCGGTGCCGCAGTCGCGCGACGAGGTGCACTCGCTGGCCACCACGCTCAACAGCATGCTGGCCCGGCTGGAGGAGGCCGAGCAGCGCCAGCGGGCGCTGGTCTCCGACGCCGCGCACGAGCTGCGCAGCCCGCTGGCCAGCATCCGGCTGCAGCTGGAGGTGGCGCTCGGGCATCCCGACGGGCAGGACTGGCAGGAGACCGCCGAGGGCGTGCTGGAGGACACGATGCGGCTGTCCCGGCTGGCCGAGGACCTGCTCGCGCTGGCCAGGCTGGACGAGCGCGGCGGCGTGCCGGCCCGGCGCGAGCCCGTCGACCTCGACGAGGTCGTACGCCAGACCGTCGACCGGTACGCCGAGGCCCGCCTGACGGTGTGCGACCCCGTCGTGGTCCGCGGCGACGCCCTCGACCTGAGCCGGGTGCTGACGAACCTGATGGACAACGCGGTCCGCCACACCGCCTCCAAGGTCGAGGTGACGCTGACCGCCGACGGCGTGCTGACGGTCACCGACGACGGCCCCGGCATTCCCGAGCAGGACCGCGAGCGCGTCTTCAACCGGTTCACCCGGCTCGACTCCGGCCGCAGCCGGGACGAGGGGGGCGCGGGGCTGGGGCTGGCCATCGTGCGGGAGACCGTGCGGGCGCACGGCGGCACGGTGCACCTGGAGGACGCGGCACCGGGCCTGCGCGCCGTGGTCGCCCTGCCGGTGACCCGCTGACCCATTAATACCTTTTGCGGCTATCTGTGGCCGGATGAGGACGGGGACCCTGTTCACCGGGCGCGCGACGTGTTAGGCACGGGCCATGCGCGCAGCACGCGAGCGGCCCGCCGCCCGCCTCACGTCGGCCGCCCTCGCGGCGGTCCTCGCGGCGGTCCTCGCGGTCGCCGCGAGCGCCTTACCGGCGGCGGCGGCTGATCAGGCCGCTGATCAGGCCGCTGATCAGGCCGCCGTGACGGTGATCGCCTCGGGGCTGGACAACCCCAGAGGGCTCGGCTTCGGCCCCGACGGGACCCTGTACGTGGCCGAGGCGGGCCGGGGCGGCCCGGGCCCGTGCATCACCGGCGCCCAGGACCAGACGTTCTGCCTCGGCCCCAGCGGCGCCGTGACGGCCGTCTCCCGCGACGGGCAGCGCCGGGTGGTGACGGGCCTGCCGTCCCTGGGCACGCCGAACCTGAGCGAGGTGCTCGGCGCGCACGACGTGGCCGTGACCCATGGCGGGCTGCTCGTCCCGATCGGGCTGGGCACGGACCCGGCCAGGCGGGCGCAGCTCGGCCCGGACGGCGCCGCCCTCGCCACGCTCGTCAAGGCTTCGGGCGCGCGGTGGCGGACCGTCGCCGACCTCGGCGCGTACGAGAGCGCCAACGACCCCGACCAGGGCCAGCCCGGCACCGGCCCGGACAGCCAGCCCTACGCGGTGCTGCCCGAGGGAGCGGGCGCGCTGGTCGTGGACGCGGGCGCCAACGACGTGCTGCGCGTGCGCCCCGGCGGCCGGATCTCGACGGTCGCCGTGTTCGACGTCCGCATGGTCCCCGGGCCGGGTGGGGGCGACATTCCGATGCACCCGGTGCCCACGAGCGTGGCCCGCGGGCCCGACGGCGCGTTGTACGTCGGCCGGCTCACCGGCTTCCCCTTCCCCGTGGGGGGAGCCAGTGTGTGGCGCCTGGCACCGGGCAAGGCGCCGGCGGTGTACGCCTCCGGCTTCACCAACATCGTGGACATCGCCTTCGACCGGCGCGGCCGGCTGCTGGTGCTGGAGATCGCCGCCAACGGGCTGCTCTCCGGCGACCCGGCGGGAGCCCTGCACCGCGTCGAACGCGACGGCACCAGGACACTTGTCGCCAGGGACGGCCTGTTCACCCCGACGGGGGTGGTGGCCGGGCCGGACGGCGCCTACTACGTGTCCAACAGGGGCACGCTGGCGGGTTCCGGGGAGGTACTGCGTATCGGGAGCTGACGGCGGGTTCTCGACGGCCCTCAGGGGCACGGCCGCGTCGCCGGGCCCCCCGGGCTCCGTTGTTCCGGGCCCGATCACATGACTCGTCAGATGGTTCGCCGGTCGGCTCGTGGATGGACATGGATCGTTCCGAAAGTGGTCAGGCGGCTGTCCCCTTTTCCGCGGTGGCCAGGAAGTCCTGGGCGATGAGTGGCAGGCGGCGGCGGGCGTGCACGACGGCTATGACGCGACGCACCGCGGGTTCGAGCGAACGCACCACCAGGCCCGCGCGTCCGGCCTGCTCGGCCATGCCGCGGTACCACAGCAACGATGCCTGCCCGGCGCGTACGGCGTTCAGCCAGCCGTTGCGCTCGTCGGTTTCGAGCACGACCACCGGGGTGACCGCGTACTTGCCGAACATCGCGTCGAGCTCCCTGCGCCGCATGCTGCCACGGGCGGGCAGCGCCAGGCGCATGCCGTGCAGCTTGCCCATCGGCACGGGGTTGGGGAGATCGAGCGCGGGCGGGGAGATCAGCACGATCTCCTGGCGTTCGAGTGGATGGGTGATGAGATCGGTGGGCACCGGCAGGTCCGTGAGACCCAGGTCGGCCCGCTGATCCCTGATGGCGCTGACGACACCGTCTCGGCCGTCGCAGCGCACGATGTGCACGCGTACTCCCGGGTGCTCGGCCGCGTAGGCGGGCAGCAGCCGCCCCGCGAGGCCGGGTTCGAGGCTGGGCGTGGCGGCGATGCGAAGTTCCGCCTCGGTGACCGTGCCCTGGTTGGCCAGGCCCTCGATCTCGTGAACCGCGTCGAGTGCCTCCCTCGCCAGCTTGACCACCCGGCGTCCCTGCGCGGTGACGACCACCCCGCGGCCGGAACGAGCGAAGAGCGTCATGCCGAGCTCGCGCTCGAGATCGCGGATCGCGCGGGACAGCGCAGGCTGCGCGATGTAGAGCGATCTGGCCGCGTCGGTCATGGTGCGGTGCTCCGCAGTCGCGACCACATAGCGGAGCTGCTGGAGATTCATGTCAATGAAGCTAGGACACCGCCCGCCGCCGGGACCGAAAGATAGCGGAGATCACCTCGAATGATTTCGGACTGTAACCGAGCACCGCTACATCCGTGACGGGTGATAAATCAGTATGCTTTTGCCCCAAATTTGACAAGGGTCCGCCAAGTCGCGGCGCAAATCTGGCATAGCAGACAACCGGGTGAACGGGGAGACACGGTGACAGGGAACGGGCAGTATCCACCCCCGCCACAGGGACCAGGACAGCCACAGCGGCCCCCCTCGTTACCCTGGCCGCCGCCGGGTTACCGGCAACCGCAGCCGCAGGGCGGCCAGCAGAACCCGTACCCGCAGCCGCCGCCCCCTCCCCCACCGCCGCCACAGGGGAATCCTTACCAGCAGGGGCCACCGCCGCCGCAGGGGCCGCCCCACCCTCAGCCGCCCTACCCGCAACCACCGTACGGTCCGCCGCAGGGGCCGCCTTACGGTCAGCCGCCGCAGGGGCCGCCCTATGGGCAGCCGCCGCACGGGCCACCGTACCGGCAGCCGCCGCCTCCTCCGCCGCCACCGCCGGTCGCGCCGACGCTGCGGTGGCCGCACCCCCCGCCGCGCAGGAAGTCGGGGATGGGGGTCGTCGCGGTGCTCGGCACCGTGTTCGGGTCGCTGGCGGCGCTGTTCGTGCTGATCGTCATCGGGGCGGTGATGCTCGGCGGCTCGAAGAGCTCGGACACGTCCACGCCGGTCGCGAACCCGACGTACGAGCCGTCGGAGGAGCCCACCCGGCGCTCCGACGAGGACCCCGAGCCCGCCCCCACGCGGACCCGTGACCAGGAGCCCACGCAGCGGCCGACCGAGGACGAGGAGCCGGACACCACCGTCACCCCGCCCGCCAAGGTCACGCTCAACACGAGCCTGAAGAACAACACCATGTACCGGGCCGGCACCCTGCCCAGGCTCAACTGCCGGGCCGGCAACGCCAACATCTACAACCACAGCCAGCTCAAGGCGCTGATCCTGAAGACCGGCAGGTGCATGGACCGGGCCTGGCAGCCGATCCTGGAGAAGCAGGGCATCCGGTTCAGCCCGCCCGGCTACGCCATCGCGGCCAAGCGCGGCAGGGGCGCCTGCGGCGACTATCCGTCGGCGGGCAGCATGGTGCCGTACTACTGCCCGCGCAACAACACCATCTACGCCTCCACCTCGGCCATGGCCACGGGCAACGGCAACGCCCGAGGGTACGGCCAGATCATCAACTGGCACGGCGGCATCATCAGCATGATGGCCCACGAGTACGGCCACCACGTCCAGAACATCACGGGCCTGATGGACTCGTGGTGGCGCTCGACCCTGGACTCGACCAGCCAGAGCGGCAAGCTGGCGCTCAGCCGGCGGCTGGAGCTGCAGGCCACCTGCTTCGGCGGCATGTGGATGCGGTCGGTGGCGGCGTCGTACCCGGTGAACACCTCCAACCGGAGCCGGCTGTACTGGTTCTACGGTCAGGTGGGCGACCATCCGGGCTGGCCGCGCGACCACGGCACGCCGGCCAACAACAACCGCTGGTTCCGGCAGGGGTGGGAGAAGAGCAAGACATACCAGTGCAACACGTGGCTGGCGCCCTCTTCAACGGTCTCCTGATGTCCCCGTGGCGTTCATCTCATGTTGAGCACATGTCTCTGATGTCCATATAAGGGCACTAGAATCCTGGCAATCTTGTGCCCATCGGGGGCATACGCCAATTTTGCCTGGTAGGCGTGTAAGGAGCCGGGTGTGAGCAATCGCGATGGGGTGGAGACCGTGCCAGGAGGCAGGAAACGCCGCCCCATGCGACGGTCCGGCCCGGCCTCCGCAGCCACCGCCGGATCCGCCCCTCGCGAGAAGGCGCCCTCCAGAGGGCCGCGCTTCGCCAAACCGCTGACACCCGGCGCCGTCCTGGGCTGGACCGCGCTGTCCGCCGTCGTGCCCGGCGCCGCTCATCTGCGGGCCGGGCACCGCCGTACCGGGCTGGTGCTGGTCAGCGTGTACGCGGTGCTGCTGCTCGGGCTCCTGGCCTACGGCCTGATCGTGATCGGCGACCTGTCGAACATCGCCACGTTCGCCGACGACGGGATGATGCTCACGGTCGTCGTCGTGGCCTCGGCACTCGCGCTGGCCTGGTTCGCGCTGCTGGTGACGTCCTACGTGGCGCTCGGCCCGAACAAGCTGCACCAGCAGGGCCAGGTGGTGACCGGCATCGTGGTGGGCGTGCTGTGCGTGGCGGTCATGTCGCCGTTCGCCCTCGCCTCCAACTACGTGCTGACCGCCCGCAACGCGATCGGGGACGTCTTCCAGTCCCGGCCCGACCCCGACACCCCCCAGGTTGCCCAGAACCCCGAGGACCCGTGGAACGGCCGGGACCGGGTGAACTTCCTGCTGGTCGGCGGTGACGCGGCGGGCAACCGGACCGGCGTGCGCACCGACAGCATGAACGTGGCCAGCGTCGACCTCAAGACCGGCGCCACGGTCCTGTTCAGCCTCCCGCGCAACCTCCAGCACGTCCGCTTCCCCCCGTCCTCGCCGCTGCACAAGCAGTTCCCGAACGGCTTCATGGCCGAGCTGCCCAACGGCGGCCTGCTCAACGAGGTCTGGCAGTACGCCAACGACAACCCTCAGCTCATGGGCGGCAAGGACAAGGGCCCGCGGGCGCTGATGGACGCCATCGGCTACACGCTGAACCTGAAGATCGACTACTACATGCTGATGAACATGTACGGCTTCGCCGACCTCGTGGACGCCATCGGCGGCCTGAGGATCAGGGTGGAGCAGGACGTCAAGTGGGGCGGTCTGTACGGCACGGCGGGCACCATCAAGGCGGGCGACCGGAAGCTGACCGGCGAGCAGGCCCTGTGGTACGGCCGCTCCCGCGTCGGCAGCGACGACTTCTCCCGCATGGCCCGCCAGCGCTGCGTCATCGCCGCCTTCGCGCAGCAGGCCACGCCCTCGGTGATCCTCACCAGGTTCGAGCGCATCGCCGGCGCGGCCAAGCGGCTGGCCCAGACGAACATCCCTCGCGACCTCGTCAAGCCGCTGGTCGAGCTGGCCGTCAAGGTCAAGGACGCCAAGATCACCAGCCTGCAGTTCGTGCCGCCGGAGTTCTACTCCGGCCGCCCCGACTGGGCGAAGATCCGCCAGGCCACGAGAAAGGCCATCAGCGACTCGATGCGCCCGGCCCGCCAGGCGCAGACCGCCGGAGTGACCGCCTCCCCGAGCGCGACCGGCTCGACCCCGACCCCCACGAAGACCCGGCTGGCCGCGCCCACCCAGACGCCCACGAAGAACAGCCAGAAGAGCGCCCAGTCGATCGACGACCTCTGCGGCCTCTGACCGACTCGCCGGTCTGCGGCCCCTGGCCGGCTAGCCGGCGCCGAACGTCACGGGCAGGCTCACCGGCCCCCGGACGGTGAGGCTGGCCCGCCAGCGCAGCCGCTCCGGCGGCACGGCGAGGGCCAGCCCGGGCAGGCGGGCCACCTCGCCCAGGGCGGCCCGGCCCACGATGCGGGCGAGCAGGGCGCCCAGGCAGTAGTGCGGCCCGTGCCCGAAGCTCAGGTGGGCGTTGTCCTCCCGGGTCAGGTCGGGCCGGTCCGCCCCGGGGAAGCGCCCGGGGTCGCGGTTGGCGGCGCCCAGCGCCACCAGGATCGGCTGCCCGGCCTCGACGCGGGCGCCGCCGTACTCCACCGGCTCCAGGGCGAAGCGCCACGTGGCCAGCTCGACCGGGCTGTCGTGGCGCAGCAGCTCCTCCACCGCCCGGTCGATCAGTTCGGGGCGGGCGCGGAGCTGCTCCAGCGCGCCGGGGTGGCGTAGCAGCGTGTGCGCGCCCAGCCCGATGAGCCCGACGGTCGTCTCGTAGCCGGCGACGAGCAGCAGGAAGATCATCGACAGCAGCTCGTCCTCGGACAGCCGCTCGCCGTCGTCCGCGGCGGCCGTGATCGCGCTGATCAGGTCGTCCCCCGGTGCCCGCCGCCTGCCCTCGACCAGCTCCCCCACGTACGCGGCCAGCCGCCGCAGCGCCTGCGGCCGGGCCTCCTTGCCCGAGTCGGAGGACACCACGGCCGTCGTCCACCGCTGGAAGTCCGTACGGTCCCCCTCGGGCACGCCCAGGACGTCGCAGATCGTGGCGAGCTGCAGCGGCGAGGCGAAGTCGCCGACCAGGTCGTCGCCGGGGCGGAGCCCGGCGGCCAGGTCGCGCGCCCGCTCCTCGGTCCGGGGCCGCAGCCGCTCCAGCCGCCGTTGGGTGAAGAACCCGGTCACCAGGCGGCGCAGCCGGGTGTGCTCGGGCGGGTCCGTGGTGAGCAGGTGGGTGCCCAGGCCGGAGCGGTCCTCCAGCGGCCGGCCGCGCCCCGCCGCCTGCCAGTCGGGCGGCGCGTGCCGCGGGTCCTTGCTGAGCCGCGGGTCGGCGAGCGCGGCGCGGGCGTCGTCGTAGCGGGTCACCAGCCAGCCGTACAGGCCGCTGCGCAGGGTCACCAGGTGGGGCACGCCCGCCTCCCGGAGCCGGGCGTAGGCCGGGTAGGGGTCGGCGAGCAGCCCGTCGTCCCCCGGCAGCATCTCCTCCAGCAACATGTCCTCCCCCGACGCGGTCCGGCGGGGCGCCCGCCGGACCGCTCTTCGGCTACTTGCCGAGCTGTCCCAGGATCCACTCTGCCAGCGGACCGGTCACCTGGCCGTGCTCGGAGTTCTGGGAGTCGCACTGGAAGTCGTCGAGCTGGCTGTGCTCCGGCGACAGCGACGTGATGTCGGTGTAGAGATCGACCGTCCACTCCAGCGGGTCGTAGTGGAGCGCGACCGCGCTGACCGTCGGGACGAAGCAGGCCGAGCGCAGGCGGGTCGCGATCGGCACGCCCAGCTTGTCGGCGAGCATGCCGTACACGGCCAGCGTCCCGCCCGGTGCGCCGTCGAACGGCGCGACGTCGCTGGTGTAGCTCTTGCTGGCCCACATCGGCACCGCCCGCATGCCGCCGACGTGCCGCCTGCGGCCGCGATCGGGCTGGGTACGCGCGTTCGCCCCGACGAGGCCGCCCAGCGCGCTCCACTCGAACACCAGCTCGTCGGGTGGCACGTTCCTGCCGGTGCCGTCGGCGGCGCCGTTGGCCACCCCGAGCTTGCGCGGCCGGACCGGGAACCACCCGACGCGGCGCAGGTCCTCCAGGAACTCCACGCGCAGCGGGCTGGCGGTGGCGACCGGGCCGGAGTAGCGGCCGCTCTCGACCCACGCCCACAGGAGCTGCTGCGCGGCGGGGCTCCTGATCAGGTCGGCCTGGCCGGGCACGGCCGGGGAGAGCTTCGCGGCGAAGTAGGCGAGCTGCTGGAGGATCAGCGGGATCCACGCGCCGTTGTGCGGCGAGTCGTAGGACAGGTACGTCATGGTCTGGTGGTCCTCGCCGCGGTTCTCCATCTCCGCCAGCGCGTACCGGGTGGCCAGCCCGCCCATGCCGACGCCGCCGACGATCAGCGGCGCGTCACCGGCCCGCCCGCTGATGGCCCGGCGGACGCAGGTGGCCACCACCCCGGCGTTGGCCTGGATGTGGGTGTGCCGGGCGCCGAAGCCGAGCAGCACGACATCGATGCCCTGGGCGAGGAGCTGGTCGAGCAGGCGGTGCTGGTGGGGCGGGTAGGGCGCGTTGAGGTGGCGCCACAGCCCCGGCAGGTCGCTGGGTCCGTGGTTGAAGCCGTCGGCGAGGATCATCGGCCGGACGAGGCGGTCGTGGCCGGCGCCGTAATGGACGGCGGCGGTCCCGGTGGCGGTACGGCCCAGGTAGGGCCAGGCGGAGGTGAGGGTCCATTCCTCCTGCGGCGTCCGCTGCTCTCCGGTGGGCGGCGGCGCCGGGGTCGCGAACAGCACTCCTTTCGGCAGCACTCCGGCGATCTGCTCGGCGCGACCGGCGGGCACGGGGTCGGACTCCTGCCGCAGGGCGAGCTCGACATCTATCCTTGCTGCCCCTTGTGTCGCCATGATTACACCTTTTCTCGTGGGTTTACCGGACGTCACCCCCGATCCCGTACCTCCATTTCCGGGAAGAAGAATTTCCCTTTCCACGTTCAACGAACATCGCGATCAAGGCATGGCTGGTACCCCTACGTCTACCTCACCTCGCAGTCTCCGACAAATCAACCCACATCCGAAACAATCCATCTGACCATCGGTCAAGAAAATACCGAGGCCATTTCAGAAATGACCTCGGTAATTCGCCGGAGTGTCACACCAGTGCGGAGTTCTTCCTCGGCAGCAGGGCCAGGGCGCCGAGGTAGAGCAGGGCCGCCACGATGAGCAGGCCCTTGTAGCCGATCACCAGCGCGACATATTCCAGGCAGCCGCCGACCATGGCGCCCAGCAGGTTCGCGCCGAAGGACGTGGTCGCGTCGGCCGTCTCGGCGAAGCGCTTGGCGAAGACCACGTTCGCGGCGAAGATCGGCAGGAACGCCACCGTCACGGCCGCCACCGCGCGCAGCGGCAGCGGGAGCGACAGCAGCCATTCGTTCGGCACGAGCCAGGCCAGCAGCAGGCCCGCGAGCAGCACGCCGTACATGACCGGCAGCGGTGGGGTGCGGAAGCGGCGGGTCACCTCGACGGCGGCGAGCACCGCCACGAGCACGCCCGCGAAGACGATCGCGTTGACCACCCACGTGGTGCCGAACAGCAGCGCGAACCCGGTCACGCTCTTCGTCTCCAGCAGCATGAACGCCACGCCGAGCAGGAACAGGTCGGCGTACGGCCGCATCCGCCGGTACGGGCCGGCCACGACGCGGACGGCGAGCAGGCTGACGATGAGGATCAGGGCGAGCGTGATGACGTAGATCGGCGGGATCGTGGCGTCCTTGAGGTAGAGGAACGGCCGGTCGTCGCCGGCGGGCTGCGGCGTGCCCGGCGCGGCGCCCGGCCATTCCGTGGCGCAGCGCTGGTCGGCGGGGGCCAGGCCGGCGGTGATCACGGCCTGCTGGCCCGCGGTGCTGACCACGTCCACGCACGGCTTGTGGCCGAAGGCGCCCTGCATGGTCGAGGCCAGGCGGTCGACGAGCCAGCTCTCGCGGTAGTAGTTGTACATCGAGAACGTGCCGCCCGGCTTGAGGTGGTCGCGGGCCGCCCGCATGGCCTCCTCGGTGAACAGGTAACTCTCCAGCCGCAGCGAGCTGGCGCCGGAGACCAGGGTGAGCGAGTCGGGCAGGGCGAAGAGGATCAGGTCGTACTTGTCGCCGGTGCGCTCCAGGAAGGCGCGGCCGTCGGTGACGTGGGTGGTGACGCGCGGGTCGTCGTAGGGCCGGTCGGGGTGGACCGAGCCGCCCAGCTCGCGCAGCTTGGGGTCGATCTCGACGGCGTCGACGCGGGTGGCGCCCTTGGACAGCGCGATCGCCACGTCGGTGCCGCTGCCCGCGCCGACGACGAGCACGTCCTTGGGCGGCTTGCTGGTCCGCTCGTACGGCAGGCCGTACTGGGCCTCCCACTGCAGCCGGGCGGCGGCGGGCACGGCCTGCTGGTGCGGGATGCCGTTGACCGCGATGTCGGTGACGGGGATGCCGAGCTGCTGGAGCTGCTTGGTGGTGACCTTGTAGTAGGGCGACCAGATGGCCCCGGCGGTGAGCGTCTCGGCCAGCAGCAGCCCGACCACGGCCAGGGACGGCACGGTCACCAGCCCCACGTAGAGCGCGCGCGGCCGGGGCACCAGCAGCAAGCCGTAGCAGATCGCCCCGATCAGCCCCCAGAACACCGGCGGCGCGCTCAGGAACGACAGCGCCGTGAACGCGGCGATGCCGGTGAGGCTGCCGATCAGGTCGTAGCGGTAGGCCTCAAGGCGCGGCAACTCGGGGAAGCACCGCCCGACGAGCTCGGCCGGCCCCATGAGCACCACCGCCGCGGCGCAGAAGATCACCGGCAGGATCGCCCACGCGGGCGGCCCGCTGGTGGACAGGCTCGTCCAGTACAGGACGCCCTCGGTGTTGCGGTCGACGGTGACCGGGAAGGTCAGCACGACAATGACCAGGACGGCCAGCACGACGGGCGAGTAGTACGGCTGCCGCCGCGAGCGCCCTACGCGCAGGAAGCCGAGCCCGATGCCGAGGAAAGAGCCGAGCAGCACGAAATTGGTGAAATAGCTGAGATGGACGATGTTGGACCCGGTCCACCGGATCAGCGCCAACTCGAGGAAGAGCATGAAGGCACTGGCGAGGATGAGTCGCGGCCGCACCGCCAGCCAGTGTGCCTTTTCCCCGTCGTCTACCGGCTTTTGCGCCTGGAGCGTCATGATGCCTCACCGTAGTGAACAGACCGAAAACAAGGAAGTCTGACAGCCCAGAACAAATGTCGTCCGCTTCGCGCCGATTGGGGTGTTCGCGCAGGTCAAAACCCCCGAGATGTGCTGGACGTGCCGGGACGGATGAAGGAATGTTGGGAGGTTCGTTCCCTCCAAGAAACCGTCCGGTGGTGACACATGCGGATACTGATCCAGCTCCGTCCCTCCCCCGACCTGGTCGCGGCCGTCGTCGACCCAGGCCAGAGCGCCAGCACGGCCGACGTCGCCGATGGTCTGCCCGGGGTGGAGCTCGACCCGGCCTTCGTCCCCGTGGCCGTGCCGAGGCCCGTTCCCTCCGCGGGCGGCGATCCCCTCTCGCTCAACCAGCCGCTTGACTACTCCCTGGCCGCGGAGGACGCGTCGGTGCTGGTCAGGGGCACGATCTCGGACGACGAGCTGGCCGCCAGGGTCACGCTGCTGCCCGCGCTCAGGCCCGACGTGGTGGGCATCTTCGCCGACCCCGTCATCGAGTCCACGCCCGCCTGCGGGGGCGACCCGCCGGTCGGCGACTGGCACGACGTCGAGCGGCTGCTGAACGTGCCCGGCCTGCACGCGCAGGGGCTCGACGGCACCGGCGTCGCGGTGGCGGTGCTGGACACCGGGATCAACGCGGCCCACACGGCCCGGCACCTCGGCAGGGGCGTCACGCTGGACGCCGAGCGGTGCTGGAGCCCGTCGGGCGTGCCGGGCCGGCCGGGCGAGTTCGAGGTCGACCACGGGACGATGTGCGCGTTCGACACGCTCATCGCGGCCCCGCAGGCCACGCTGATCGACATCCCGGTGCTGCTGTCCACCCGGCCGGGCGGCTCGGCGCTCGACGGGCTGCTGTCGGACGCGGTGGCCGCCTTCGCGCACCTGCGCAACGTGCTCGACGCCCAGCCGGCCGGGACCAGGGCGCTGGTGGTGAACAACTCGTGGGGCTCGTTCTCGCCCGAGTGGGACTTCCCCGTGGGGCATCCGGGCAACTACTCCGACAACGCCGCCCATCCGTTCAACCTGATGGTGGCCGCCCTCGACAAGGCGGGCGCCGACGTGCTGTTCGCGGCGGGCAACTGCGGGCGGGAGTGCGCGGACGGCCGCTGCGCCTACTCCAGCAGGCCCATCGTGGGCGCCAACTCCCATCCCAAGGCCCTGTCGGTGGGCGGCGTCGACGTCAACGGCGAGCGGGTGGGCTACTCCTCGCAGGGGCCGGGCCGGCTGACCGCCCGCAAGCCCGACGTGTGCGCGTACACGCATTTCTCCGGGTCGAAGGCGTTCGGCGCGGACCAGCCGGACACGGGCACGTCCGCCGCGGCGCCGGTGGCGGCCGGGCTCGTGGCGGCGGTGCGCACCCGGTGGCCGGCCACGAAGCTGTCGCCGGCCCAGTTGCGGGCGCTGCTGCGGCGTACGGCGGAGGACCGCAGCGAGGTCGGGTTCGACTACGACTACGGCTACGGGACCGTGGATCCGGCCGGGCTCATGGCCGCGCTCCAGCGGCGGGCCAAGAGCGTGCCCTGACCCCTTCCGGCGAGGACCGGGCCGCCCTCCCGGCCCGGATTCCTACGCCTGCTCCCGGTTGAACACCCGCGTCCCGATCGTGAGGCAGACCACGGCGAACACCACGGTCACGGCCACGCCGGCGCCGACCGTGCCGGTCGCGTACCGGCCCTGGAACAGGTCGCGCATCGCCTCCAGGACGTACCTGAACGGGCTGATGTGCGAGATCGCGTCGAGCCAGCCCGGCGCCATCGACATCGGCAGGAACGCCCCGGACAGCAGGATCAGCGGGACCACCGCCGTGGACATCACCGGCGCGAAGAGCTGCTCGTTCAGGCTCAGCGCCACCGCGTACGACAGCGCGGCCAGGCCCGCCCCGAGCACGACGACCAGCACGAACCCGGCGGCCAGTCCCGGCGCCGGGGCGCGCAGGCCGAAGGCGAAGGCCACCGCGAGCAGCAGCAGCGTCTGGACGATCAGCGTGACGACGTTGTTCAGCACCCGCCCGAGCAGCAGCGCCAGGCGGCTGGCCGGGGTGACGCGCATGCGCTCCAGCACGCCGAGCCGCTTCTCGAAGACCACCCCGAACCCGGCCATGCCCGTGCTCATCAGCCCGAGCTGGACGATCAGCCCCGGGACCAGCGTCTCCCACGTGCCGATCGTGGCGAAGATGGGCCCGAACAGCACCAGGAACAGCAGCGGCTGGATCACGCCGAAGACGATGCCGACCTTCTGCTGGAGCGTGACGCTCACGCCGTGGCGGAAGAGCACCCAGGTGTCACGCAGCATCAGGCCCCCTGTCCGGACAGCTCGTTCACCTCGCGCAGCGACCTGCCGGTGATGTCGAGGAACACGTCGTCGAGCGTGCGCCCGCCGCTCTTGAGCTCGGCCGGGGCGCCCTCGGCCACGATGCGGCCGTGGTCGATGATCAGCAGCCGGTCGCAGAGCGCGTCGGCCTCGTCCAGGTAGTGGGTGGTCAGGAACACCGTCATTCCCTTCTCCGCGCGCAGCGAGCGGATGTGGTCCCACAGGTTGGCCCGGCTCTGCGGGTCGAGACCGGTCGTCGGCTCGTCGAGGAAGAGCAGCGCCGGCTCGTGCAGCAGGGCGAACGCGATGTCGAAGCGGCGGCGCTGGCCGCCGGAGAGCGCGGCGGGGAACGTGGTCTCCAGCCCGGTGAGCTCCAGCCTGGCCAGGACCTCCGCCGTCCTGGCGGCGACCTCGCGGCGGCTCAGGCCGTACAGCAGGCCCTGGAGCTCTAGCTCGCCCTTCACCGGCGTGACGGGCGGCATCCCGCTGCCCTGGGCGACGTATCCGATGCGCCTGCGCACCTCCTTCGCCGCACCGATCAGGTCGTGGCCGGCCACCGTGGCGGTGCCGGCGGTAGGGCGCAGCAGCGTGGTCAGCATGCGCATGGTCGTGGTCTTCCCCGCGCCGTTCGGACCGAGGAAGCCGACGATCTGGCCGGGCTCCACCGACAGGTCGACGCCCCTGACGGCTTCCACGCCGCCGTCGAAGGTCTTGCTCAGACCCGATGTCTTGATCATTTAATCGCCTCCAAAATTAGAGTAACAACAATTTTGGGGTCACTGCAAACTCGATAGGATGGAGGCATGCGAGAGGGGCTGCGGGAGCGGAAGAAGCGCGAGACCAGGGAGCGCATCTCGGACATCGCGATGGGGCTGTTCATGGCCCGGGGGTTCGACAACGTGACAGTGGCCGAGGTCGCGCAGGCCGCGGACGTGTCGGTCAACACGGTCTTCAACTACTTCAGCACCAAGGAAGACCTGTTCGCCGACCGGCAGGAGCTGGCGGTGGAGCTGCCGCAGCAGGTGCTCCGGGAGCGCGGGCCCGGCGAGGGCGTGGTGCGCGCGTTCCGGCGCGACTTCCTCGACGCGATCGACACGCGCGACTGGCGTCACGGGCTCAACGCGGGCAACGACGTGTTCACCGGGATCGTCAACGCCAGCCCGGCGCTGGTGGCCCGGCTGCGCGAGATGCACGTCGAGCGGGTGCGGGGCCTGGCGCGGGCGCTGGCCGACGAGCTCGACACCGACCCCGACGACCTGACCCCGGAGCTGGCGGCGGCGCACATCCTCAACACCACCCGCATCCTGAGCGAGCACGCGGTCGCCATGATGCTGGCGGGCGAGCCGTGGGAGAGGATCGCGCCGCTGCTCAGAACGCAGGCGGAGAAGGCGTTCGACCTGCTCGAAGCCGGCCTGGGCGGCTTCGGCGGGCGGGCTCTAGTAGGAGCCGGTGGAGGAGAAGGCGCCGCCGATGAGGGCGACGGAGAGGCCCAGGGCCACGAAGCCGAGCGTGACCATCAGCATGATTGAGCTGATGATGCCGCAGATGCGCCCGGCCTGGACGTGACCGCGGTTCTCGTAGACATAGCCGCTGGCGTCGATCTCGCGTAGCGCCTTGGTGCCCATCGACCACGCGAAGGGGCCGATGAAGGTGCAGACCACCAGGCTGAGGATGCCCAGCACGAGGATCGTGGTGCCGCTGGGATGGCTCTGCGGCGGCGGGCCGTAATAGCCAGGACCGTAATCGGGATAAGACACGCTCGCTCGCCCCCTCATCTCTGCGGTCAGGTCGGCATTTATACCACGATCCCCCTCTTGATCATGTTGCGTCATCATGGTGTGGCACATGATCCACCCTTTAGGAGCCTTCCCCCGTGCGTGAACGCACCCGTGCCTTCCTCACCCACCGGCATTTCCAGCGGTTCGTCATCGGCGTCATCCTGCTCAACGCGGTCACCCTCGGCCTCGAGACCTTCCCGGCCGTCGTCGAGCGCCACGGCGCCCTGCTCACCGTGATCGACCACATCGCGCTCTACATCTTCACCGCCGAGCTCATCGCCAAGCTCTACGTCGAGCGCACCGCCTTCGTCCGCGACCCCTGGAACATCTTCGACACCCTCATCATCGGCGTGGCCTTCGCCTCCACGACCGGCGGCCTGTCGGTGCTGCGCGCGCTGCGCATCCTGCGGGTGCTGCGGCTGCTGTCGGTCGTGCCGAGCCTGCGCCGGGTGGTCTCGGCGCTGCTGCGCGCGATGCCGGGGATGAGCTCGATCGTGGTGCTGCTCTCGCTCGTCCTGTACGTGGCCGCCGTCATGGCCACCAAGCTCTACGGGCAGACCGCGCCCGACCGCTTCGGCAGCCTGCCGACCTCGCTGTTCACCCTCTACCAGACGATGACGGGCGACGACTGGGGCAACATCGCCCGCGAGGTCATGAGCCGGCACCCCACGGCCTGGATCTTCTTCACCATCTTCATCCTCGTGTGCACCTTCGTGGTGCTGAACCTCTTCCTCGCGGTGGTGGTGAGCGCGATGGACGAGGAGAACGCCGAGGAGCGGGCCGCGCTGGAGGACACCACGGCGCACACCCAGCAGATCCTCGACGAGCTGGCCGAGCTGCGCAAGGAGATCGCCGAGCTGCGCGGGGTGCGCAGCGGCTGAGCCCCCGGCGGCACGAAAGGCGACATGAAAAGAGCGCCACGTCCGGCCACGTGGCGCTCTGCCGCTCCCGCCGCGCCTAACGGGAGTAGAACTCCACCACGAGCTGCTCGTCCACGGGAACGACGATCTGCTCGCGCTCGGGCCGGCTCACCAGCGTGAAGCGCAGCTCCTTCAGGTCGACCGACAGGTACGGCGCGATGCGCTCGTCGGCGTGCACGCCCTCGGCGGCCGCCACGAAGGGCTGCATCCCGCGGGACCGCTCCCGGACCGTGATGACCTGTCCTGGCTTGACCAGGTAGCTGGGGATGTCCACCTTGCGGCCGTCCACGGCGATGTGCCCGTGGGTGATGTACTGCCTGGCCGCGTAGATCGACGGGGCCAGCCCGGAGCGCAGCACGAGGGAGGCCAGGCGGCTCTCCAGCAGCGTGACCAGCTCGGCGCCGGAGGCGCCCGGCTTGCGCACGGCGAGGTCCCAGTAGCGGCGGAGCTGCCGCTCCGACACGTCGTAGTACCAGCGCAGCTTCTGCTTCTCCATCAGCCGCAGCCCGTAGTCGCCGGTGGTGCGGCGGTTGGTCTTGCGGCCGTGCTCGCCCGGCGGGTAGGGGCGCTGTTCGAAGTAGCGGACGGCTTTCCTGGTCAGCGGGACGCCCGCGCGACGCGACAGTCGCACCTTGGGGCCGGTGTAGCGCACGTTCACCTCAATGTGATTAGGTAATCCTTACTTAGGCAAGGCTAACCTACACCATTGTTTGCTCAAGGAGTCGCCATGTTGCCGATCCCCGAGCGGGTCCGCACCCTCGCCGCGACCGCCGGCGTCGCCAAGCTCTCCGTGGACGGCGCCCCCTCGCCCGCGCGCGGCGGGGTGGACGAGCGCGGGCGGCCCATCCTGCTCGTCCTGCCCGGCGAGTCGCTGCACGGCCTGCGCGAGGACGCCGTCGTGGCGGTGAACCTCACGTCGATGCGGCAACTGGGCACGGTCACCCACCCGCGCGGGCTGATCGAGGTGCAGGGCTGGGCGGAGGCCGTACCGGAGGCCGAGGCGCGCGCCGCGGCCGTGGCGGTGGCCGCGCACACCGCGGACGAGAGCCTGTTCGACGCGCTGGAGCGGTTCGGGCAGCGGGACGCGCCGCGGCTGCTGCGGCTGGACGTCGGCCAGGTCGTCTACCTGACCGGGCAGGAGTCCGGGCTGCTGGACGCCGACGACTACCTGGGGGCGGCGCCCGACCCGCTGACCGAGACGGCGGAGCGGGTGCTCGCGCACGTCAACGCCTCGCACCGGCCGCAGCTCACGGCGGGCGTGACCAGGCAGCTCGGCGAGCCGGCCGGGGAGGTGTGGCTGTGGGAGCTGGACCGGTTCGGGGCGACCGTACGGGTGGACGAGTCACTCGTGCGCTTCCAGTGGCCGACGCCCGCCGGCACCGACCTGTGCCTGGAGACGGCGCTGCGCGGGCTGTTGTGCTCGTGCTGACAGATCATTGTTTCGCTGGTCAGCGGCAGAGTTGATCACGATTAACTGTGAATTATTCGGACAAACCTTTACATCGGTCATAGGAGTGCGCTCTCCTCTCTACCATTTGACCCGTGAGTGGAACGGATCGGACGCCGAGCACAGCGGTGTTCGTCGATCAGAGCGGCCGGCGCAGGCGGGTGCTGATGGTCGCCGGGATCCTGCTCGGCACGTTGATGCTGGCCACGGCCGCGATCCTGATCGGCGGCGCGTTCAGCACGACCAGGCTCGACGCCGTGGACTGGCCGGGCGACGGCGGCCCTGAGACGTCCGCGCCCGCCACCCCAGAGTCGCGGCCGTCCGAGTCGCCGACCCCGCGGCCCAGCCGGTCGGTCGCTCCCCCGGCGAGCACCGAGGTCACCTCGACGCCCACCCGCAGCAGGACCGTGCTCCGCACTCCCGAGCGGAGCACCGAACCCACCGCCCGGCCGGGCACGACCGCCTCCGCCACCCCCAGCGCCACGCGGGCCCCCTCCTCCTCCGCGTCCCCGACGCCGGACGCGCCCACGACCGGGCCGACGGGCGGCGCCGGGCACACGCCGCCGGGCCACACCAAGGAGCCCCCGGGCCTGGACCCGAACAAGACGCAGGGCCCCAAGACGTGACCCAGGCCGACACCCACGTCTGGCCCGTCGAACCCGCCTCCCCCGCGACCCACCGTCCCCGGCAGGCCGACCCGCGCGGTCACTGGTTCCTGATGGTCGTCGCGGTGCTGCTGATGTCGGTCGCGCTCGTGCTGCACGGGTACGCGACCAACGAGGTCGGCGAGACCCGCGCCCCGAGCGCCGCGTCCCCGGCCCCGGAGGGCGTGCGCGAGGGCGGCCCCGTGGTGAACACGACCGGTCAGGGGCCCGCCAGCCTGCGCCTGCCCGCGCGTACCGTGGCGCTCACGTTCGACGACGGGCCCGACCCGGTGTGGACGCCGCGCCTGCTCGACGTGCTGAAGCGGCACGGCGCCAAGGCGACGTTCTTCGCCGTGGGCGCCCGCGTCGCCGAGAACCCCGCCCTGGCCAGGCGGATCGTGGACGAGGGCCACGAGCTGGGCAACCACACCTACGCGCACGCCGACATCTCGGGCGTCCCGGCCTGGCGGCTCAGGCTGGAGGCGTCGCTCACGCAGAAGGCCATCGCGGGGGCGACCGGGGTGCACACCCGCCTGCTGCGGCCCCCGTACTCCTCCACGCCCGACTCCGTCACCGCCCCGCAGTGGCAGGCGATGCGCGAGCTGGGGCGCGAGGGGTACCTCGTGGCGCTGACCGACCTGGACACCAAGGACTGGAGCCGGCCCGGCACCGACGAGATCGTCCGGGCCGGCACGCCCGCCCGCGGACGCGGCGCGGTCGTCATGCTGCACGACTCCGGCGGCGACCGGAGCCAGACGGTCGAGGCCGTGGACCGGCTGCTCACGCGGCTGGGCGAGCGGGGGTACCGGGCCACGACGCTGACCGAGGGGCTCGGGCTGAGCTCGGCGTACGTGCCGGCCGGCAGCGCGGACGTCCTCATCGGCCAGGGGCTGAGCCTGGCGCAACGGGGCTCGGCGGCCTTCGTGGAGACGCTGGCGTGGGTGCTGGCCGGGGCGGGCGTGCTCACGCTGGCCCGGCTGCTGTTCTTCCTGGTCCTGGCGTGGGTGCACGTGCGGCGCGTGCGCGGCGGGAAGAGGCGGGCCGGGCGGGCGGCGCCGTGGCCGTCGCCGCCGCCGGTCAGCGTGATCGTCCCGGCGTACAACGAGACGGCGGGGATCGAGGCGACGGTGCTGTCGCTGGTCACCACCGGCTATCGGGGCGAGGTGGAGGTGATCGTCGTGGACGACGGGTCCACCGACGACACCGCCGCCAAGGCCGCCGCGCTCGGGCTGCCCGGCGTACGGGTGATCAGGCAGCGCAACGGCGGCAAGCCGTCGGCGCTCAACACCGGCATCGCGTACGCGGCCCACGACATCCTGATCATGGTGGACGGCGACACCGTGTTCCAGCCGGACACGATCGGCCACCTGGTGGCGCCGCTCAGCGACCCGGGAGTGGGCGCCGTCAGCGGCAACACCAAGGTCGGCAACCGGCGCGGCATGCTCGGCCGCTGGCAGCACATCGAGTACGTGATCGGCTTCAACCTGGACCGCCGCGCGTTCGACCTGCTCGGCTGCATGCCCACCGTGCCCGGGGCGATCGGCGCCTTCCGCCGGGCCGCCCTGGACTCCGCCGGCGGGCTCAGCGTGGACACGCTGGCCGAGGACACCGACCTGACGATGGCCATCTGCCGCAACGGCTGGCGGGTGGTCTACGAGGAGAAGGCGCTGGCCTGGACGGAGGCGCCGACCTCGCTGCGGCAGCTCTGGCGGCAGCGCTACCGGTGGTGTTACGGGACCCTGCAGGCCATGTGGAAGCACCGGCGGGCGGTGACCGAGCGGGGGACGTTCGGGCGGCGCGGGCTCGGCTATCTGGCGCTGTTCCAGGTGGTGCTGCCGCTGTTCGCGCCGGTGGTGGACGTGATGGCCGTCTACAGCGTGCTGATGGGCGATCCGCTGCCGGTGGTGGCGGTGTGGGCCGGGTTCGTGGCCGTACAGGCGCTGACGGGCTGGTACGCGCTGCGGCTCGACCGGGAGCGGGCCAGGGTGCTCTGGGTGCTGCCGCTGCAGCAGTTCGTGTACCGGCAGCTCATGTACCTGGTGGTCATTCAGTCGCTGGCCACGGCGCTGCTCGGGGTGCGGCTGCCCTGGCAGACGATCCGCCGCGAAGGCACCTTCGCCTCTCCTTCCTCCTCCTGATCCCCCGGTTCCGGGGTGTCCAGGGAAGGATCTTGCCCTCATTGTGGAATAAAGCGTTCCGTTCTGTTATTGTTGGAACAGAACAAGCCGTTCCGCAATCGGAGGCCTGCGATGACCGCACTGGACACCCGCCCGGCACAATCACCCACGGACTCCACGCCCGCCTCCCAGGACCCCGTCGGGACCGCAGGGGCCGCCACGCTGCAACCCCCGGCCGCCTCGGAGGCGGCGCCTTACCGGTGGCGGTGGCCGGCGCTCGCCGTGATCCTCGCCGGTTCCGTGATGGAGCTGCTCGACGCCACCGTCACCAACATCGCGGGCCCGACCATGCGGGCGGACCTCGGCGGCGGCACCTCTCTGATCCAGTGGCTGGGGGCGGCGTACATCCTGGCCATGACCGCCGGCCTGCTGACCGGCGGGCGGCTCGGCGACATCGTGGGCCGCAGGCGCATGTTCCTCATCGGCGTGGCCGGGTTCACGGTGGGCTCGCTGCTGTGCGCCCTGGCCTTCTCCCCCGAGACGATCATCGCGGCCAGGATCGTGCAGGGGCTGTTCGGGGCGGCGATGATCCCGCAGGGCATGGGGCTGATGAAGGAGATGTTCCCGCCCAGGGAGCTGGCGACCGCGATGGGGCTGTTCGGGCCGGTCATGGGGCTGTCGGCGGTGGGCGGGCCCATCCTGGCGGGCGCGCTGACCGCCGTCGACTGGCGGCTGATCTTCCTGATCAACCTGCCCATCGGGGCCGGTGCCGCGCTGGCCGCCCTGCGTTTCCTGCCCGCCTCCCGCCCCCGCAAGGGCACCCGGCTCGACCTGCCCGGCGCGGTCCTGGCCTCGGCCGGCGTGGTGCTGCTGGTCTTCCCGCTGGTGCAGGGGCGGGAGCACGGCTGGCCCGCCTGGTCGTTCGCGATGATGGCCGCCTCCGTCGCGGTGTTCGCGCTCTTCGCCGCCCACCAGAGGAGGAAGGCCGCGCGGGGCGGCGACCCGCTGGTGGCGCCGAGCCTGTTCGGCAAGCCCGCGTTCGTGTCCGGCATGGTGACGGGGGCGATCTACTTCGCCGCCTTCGCCGGGTTCCTCCTGATCGTCGGCCTCTACACCCAGCTCGGGCTGCACTACTCCCCGCTCAAGGCGGCACTGACCGGCGTACCGTCCTCGCTCGGCATGATCGCGGGCATGGGCGTCGCGCAGGCCGCCCGGAGGCACGGGCGCAAGGTGCTGCTGGCGGGGGCGCTCGTCATGGGGCTCGGGGTGCTCGCCATGATCGTCGTCTCCGGGCCCGGCGTCTCGCCGTGGCAGCTCGCTCCGGCGCTCGCCGTCGCGGGGCTGGGCAGCGGGCTGATCATGACGCCGTACTTCGGGATCGTGATGGCCGCCGTCGACCCCTCGGAGACCGGCTCCGCCTCCGGCACTCTGTCAGCGCTGCAGCAGGTGGGCGGGGCGCTGGGGCTGGCACTGCTGGGGACCGTGTACTTCGGGACGGGGAGCGTGCAGGTCGCGTTGGGGGTGGCGGCGGGGATGATCGCCGCGACGTTCGTCGCGGGCCTGATGCTCCCCCGCCAGACCCGCGACGAGACGCCTCCCCACCCCACCCACTGACTCGCCCGCCCCGGAGTGGGCGGATGTGGGCGAGCGGTGGGCGAGCGGTGGGCGAGCGGTGGGCGAGCGGCGGGCGGACGTCGGCGGGCGGACGTCGGCGGGCGGACGTCGGTGGGCGGACGTGGGTGGGTGGGTGTGGGGAGGTTATGGGTGGGCGTCTTGGGAGGGGTGGGTGCGGGACTGCTCCATTCCGCTCAGCAAGTAGCCCAGGCCCTCGTCGAACGTGGCGTCCCAGTCCAGGTCCAGGCCGTGTTCGGCGAGGGCCGGGTAGCGGTCGGCGCGGTCGCGGAGGAATCCGTCGGTGTCCGTGCCGTTCCGGCCCTCCCAGGTCACCTGCATGATGACCGAGCCCATGACGTAGTTGGACAGGCTGTACGCCGCCGCGTTCGGTGCGGTGAAACCGGCGGCGGTGAGGGTCTCGTAGAGGAACTCCGTGCGCTCCAGCGCGTTCGGGCCCATGAGGGGCCGGTCGAGGATGGTGGCCGACCACGGGTGGCGGAGCAGGGCCGCACGCCAGCCGCGCATCAATCCACGCACCCGCGCCTGCCAGTCATCCCGTGAAGCAGTGCTGGGCAGGCCGCCCCCTCCCCGCTCGACATCCCCGGCAGCAGTGCCGGACAGGCCGCCCCTTTCCCGCTCGACATCCCGGGAAGCGGTGCCGGGCAGGCCGCCCCGCTCGACATCCCAGGAAGCGGTGCCTGCCGAGCCCGCCTCTCCCCGGCCGTGGCCTGCAGGAGGGGGCGCCGGCAGGCGGACCTCGCGGAAGATGGCGTCCAGGGTCAGGTCCAGGACGTCGTCCTTGGTCTTGACGTGCCAGTAGAGGGTGGTCGAGCCGGTGTTCAGGCGTTCGGCGAGGCGGCGCATGGTCAGGCGGCCGACCCCCTCCTCGTCCAGCAGCGCCATCGCCTCTTCCACGATCCGGTCCAGCGTCAGGGTCTGCCGGGGCGTCCTGCGGGGGCGCGACCACACGTTGTCCATCCGGAGATAATACGTTGTACGAGTGACCGGATCGATGGTCTAGTGGGTGGAACGTTGGTCCGGAGGAGGGTGGTCATGGGGCACATCGACGTGAGCGAGGTGACGTACCTGCTGCCCGACGGGCGGCCGTTGCTGCTGGAGGTGTCGTTCAAGGTGGGTGACGGCGCCAAGGCGGCGCTGGTCGGGCCCAACGGGGCCGGCAAGAGCACGTTGCTGCGGCTGATCGCCGGGGAGGTGGCCCCCGTGGCAGGCAGAGTCGTGGCGAGCGGGGGGGTCGGGGTCATGCGGCAGTTCCTGGGCGCCGGGACCGTGCGCGATCTGCTGCTCAACGTGGCGCCCCGGCGGATCCAGGAGGCGTGGGCGGCGCTCGAAGGCGCCGAGGCGGCCATTTCGGCGCGCGACGACGAGGAGCACCAGCTCGGCTACGCGCAGGCCATCGCCGACTACGCCGACGCCGGCGGTTACGAGCTCGAAGTGGTGTGGGACGTGTGCGCCACCGAGGCGATGGGGGTGCCGTACGAGGAGATCAGGGATCGGAGCCTGACCACGCTGTCCGGCGGCGAGCAGAAGCGGCTCATGCTGGAGGCGCTGCTGCGCGGGCCCGACGAGGTGCTGCTCCTCGACGAACCCGACAATTATCTGGACGTACGGGGCAAGCAATGGCTGGAGCGGGCGATCCAGGCGTCGGGGAAGACCGTGCTGCTCGTCTCGCACGACCGGCGGCTGCTGGCCGAGGCCGCCGACCGGATCGTCACCGTCGAGGCGCGCGGGGTGTGGGTGCACGGCGGCGGGTTCGCGAGCTACGCCGAGGCCCGCAGGCAGCGCAAGGAGCGGCTGGAGGAGCGGCGGCAGCGGTGGGAGGACGAGCGGGGGCGGTTGCGGCGCCTGGTGCACACGCTGCGGCAGCGCTCGGCCAACAACGACGCGCTGGCGGGGGCGTACCAGTCAGCGGTGACGCGGCTGGAGCGGTTCGAGCGGGCGGGGCCGCCGGAGCGCGCGCCCAAGGAGCAGAACGTACGGATGCGGCTGCGCGGCGGCCGCACCGGCAAGCGCGCGGTCGTCTGTGAGGAGCTGGAGCTGAGCGGCCTGCTGCGGCCGTTCTCCACCGAGATCTGGTACGGCGAGCGCGTCGGCGTGCTCGGCATGAACGGCACCGGCAAGTCCCACTTCCTTCGCCTGCTGGCGGGCGAGCCGATCGCGCACAGCGGCGTCGCGCGGCTGGGCGCCAGGGTGTCCCCCGGCCACTTCGCCCAGACCCACCTGCGGCCCGACCTGCACGGGCGGCCCGCGGCCGAGGTGGTGATGCGCGAGCACGCGATGACCCGCAACGAGGCGATGGCGGCGCTTGCCCGGTACGAGCTGGCGCCGGCGGGCGGGCAGCCGTTCGAGACCCTGTCGGGCGGGCAGCAGGCCAGGCTGCAGATCCTGCTGCTGGAGCTGTCGGGCGCGACGCTGCTGCTGCTCGACGAGCCGACCGACAACCTCGACCTGGCCAGCGCGGAGGCGTTGCAGCGGGGGCTGGGCGGGTTCGAGGGGACGGTGCTGGCCGTGACGCACGACCGGTGGTTCGCCGACGACCTCGACCGGTACCTGATCTTCGGGGCGGACGGCCTCGTGCGGGAGAGCGACGAGCCTCGCTGGGATCTCTGAAGCCGGCGCGCGGCAACCAGTGGCCGGGGTCGCACCGACGCTACGCCGGGTCGGGGTCGGGGTCGCGTGGTCGCTACGCCGGGGTCGGGGTCGCGCGGTCGCTACGCCGGGGTCGGGGTCGCGCGGTCGCGGCGCAGTGTCGTGAGGGTCATGGTCTCGTCCACGGCCTCCGGCGACAGTACGTGGTCCAGCACCATCACCGCGCAGCCGCTGATGCCCGCGCCCGCTCCCAGCCGGCTCGGCTCGATGCGCAGCCGCCTGGTCGCCAGGGCCGTGGAGCGGCGGTAGACGACCTCCCGGATGCTCGACACCAGTGGCCCGAACGCCTCCGCCACGTCCCCGCCGAGCACGACCACCGACGGGTTGAGGATGTTGACCGCGCCGGCCAGCACCTCGCCGATCCGGCGGCCGGCCTCGCGGACGGTGGCCATCGTCTCGGCGTCACCCGCGCGCACCAGCGTCGTCACGTCCGAGATCGTCTTGACGTCCTTGCCGCGCCCGCGCAGCTCCCGCAGCAGCGCGGTGCCGCTGGCCACGGAGTCGACGCAGTCGTAGTTGCCGCAGCGGCACAGCACGCCGCCGCCGTCGAGCACGGGGATGTGCCCGATCTCGCCCGCCGCGCCGAGCGCCCCGCGCAGGATGCCGCCGCCCGCGATCACGCCCGCGCCGATGCGCGTGGAGATCTTCACGAACATCAGGTCGTCCAGCTCGGGGTAGGTGCCGCGGTGCTCGCCGATGGCCAGCACGTTCACGTCGTTGTCCACGAGCACGGGCACGGGGAAGCGCTCGCGGATGATCGGCGGGATCACCACGCCGGTCCAGGAGGCCATGACGCGGGCGCTCTCCGTACGGCCCTGCGCGAACTCGACCGTGGCCGGCACGCCCATGCCGACGCCCCTGATCATCGCGCGCGGCCGGTCGCCGAGCAGTTCGTCCCAGGTGTCCATGAGCAGCGGCAGCACGATGTCGGGCCCCTGCTCCACGTCCATGGTGAACTCGCGCCCGGCCAGCTCCTGCCCGGCCAGGTCGCACACGGCCACGCGGGTGCGGCTGGCGCCGAGCGCCGCCACCAGGACCACGCCGCCCGCGGCGTTGAACTCCAGCCGGACCGGCGGCCGCCCGCCCGTGGACGGGGCGTCGTCGCGCTCCACGACCAGGCCGCGTTCCAGCAGCTCACCGACGCGCAGCTGCACCGCGGGGCGCGACAGGCCGGTCACCCGGCCGAGGTCGGCCCGCGTCACGGCCTCACCGGTGCGGATGAGGCGGAGCACCTCACCACTTGTGGCAAGGGTCGCGGCGGTACGTCGTGGCATCGGCTAAGTGAACCACATGGGGTTGTGTCATGAAAAGTCAGAACTTTTTTATCTCAAATACCAAAACTCCGCTTGTGTGTGACCCAAACTCTCGTTAGTGTCCGTTCTGTCCCTGCTTGGTAGATCATCGGAGCCCCTTACCGTGTCCACCCACCCGGCAACCAGCCCTGCCCACATCGCCGACCTCGTCGTCTTCGGCGGAACCGGCGACCTCGCCATGCGCAAGCTGCTCCCGGCGCTGTACCACTGCGACAGGGACGGCCGGCTCGCCCCGGAGACCCGCATCATCGCCATGTCCAGGGGTGGACTGACCGACGCAGACTTCCGCGGCAAGGTGGACGCCGAGGTACGCGACCAGGTGCCCGTCGACGATCCCGCCATGTGGCAGCGCTTCCTGGGCCGCCTGCACCACGTGTCGGTGGACGTCGGAGGCCAGAACAGGTCCGGGTGGAGCGCGCTGACCAGGCTCCTCGCCGGGTACGAGCAGCGCGACCGGGTCTTCTACCTGGCCAGCCCGCCCAGGACGTTCGGCCCCTTCTGCCGCGAGCTGGAGGAGGTCGGCCTCGTCACCCCGCGCTCCCGCGTGGTGCTGGAGAAGCCGCTCGGCCACGACCTGCCGAGCGCGCAGCGCATCAACGACGAGGTCGGCGCCATCTTCGACGAGCGCCAGATCTTCCGCATCGACCACTACCTGGGCAAGGAGACGGTCCAGAACCTCCTGGTGCTGCGCTTCGCCAACGCCTTCCTGGAGCCGGTCTGGAACTCCCTGTGGATCGACCACGTCCAGATCACCGCCGCCGAGACCGTCGGCACGCCCGGCCGGCGCGGCTACTACGACCACGCGGGCGCGCTGCGCGACATGGTGCAGAACCACCTGCTCCAGCTGCTCACGCTGACCGCGATGGAGCCGCCGGCCCGCAACGACCGCGAGTCGATCCGCGACGAGAAGGTCAAGGTGCTGCAGTCGCTGCGGCCGATCACCGGCGGCGAGGTGGACCGGTTCACGGTGCGCGGCCAGTACACCGAGGCCGACGGCATGCCGGGCTACCTCGACGAGCCCGCCTCCACGCCGCCGACGGAGGCGTCGGAGCGGGTGGAGACGTTCACCGCGATCCGGGCCGAGGTCAAGAACTGGCGGTGGGCGGGGGTGCCGTTCTACCTGCGTACCGGCAAGCGGATGCCGTACCGGCGCTCGGAGATCGTGGTGCAGTTCAAGGACGTGCCGCACTCCATCTTCCCCGGGGGCGCGCCCAACCGCCTGGTGCTGCGGCTGCAGCCGGAGGAGGGCATCGAGCTGCACATCATGGCCAAGGAGCCGGGCGCGGGCGAGGTGACGCTGAAGCCGGTGCCGATGTCGCTCAGCTTCGGCAAGACGTTCACCACCCGGGTGCCGGAGGCGTACGAGCGGCTGCTGACCGACGTGCTGGCCGGTAACCCGACGTTGTTCATGCGGCGTGACGAGGTGGAGGCGGCCTGGCGCTGGATCGACCCGATCCTCGACGCCTGGAAGGCCGACCCCGCCCTGCCCGAGCCCTACCCCGCCGGTACGACCGGCCCCGCCGGAGCCCACGAACTGCTCGGCCGCAGCGGTCGCGCTTGGCACGAGGAGGAACTGTGAACCGCATCATCCAGGACATCACCGACCGCATCGCCGAGCGCAGCTCCGCCAGCCGGAGCGCGTACCTGGAGCGGATCCGCCAGGACGGCGAGGCCGCCAGGGCGAAGGGCCCGGCGCGGGCGCACCTCGGGTGCGCGAACCTGGCGCACGGCTTCGCGGGCGCCCCGGCCGAGGACAAGCCGGTCCTGCGCGCCGCGGCCAAGCCCGGCGTGGCCATCGTGACCAGCTACAACGACATGCTGTCCGCGCACCAGCCGTACGAGACGTACCCGCCGGAGCTGAAGGCGGCCGTACGCGCGGCGGGCGGCGTGGCGCAGGTGGCGGGCGGCGTGCCGGCGATGTGCGACGGCATCACGCAGGGACGGGCCGGCATGGAGCTGTCCCTCTACAGCCGCGACGTGATCGCCATGGCCACCGCGATCGCGCTGTCGCACGACATGTTCGACGCCACGCTGCTGCTGGGCGTGTGCGACAAGATCGTGCCCGGCCTGTTCATCGGGGCGCTGCACTTCGGGCACCTGCCCGCGCTGTTCGTGCCCGCCGGCCCCATGGCCTCCGGCCTGCCGAACAAGGTCAAGGCCCGCACCCGGCAGCTCTTCGCCGAGGGCAAGGTCGGCAGGGACGAGCTGCTCGACGCCGAGGCGAAGTCGTACCACTCCCCCGGCACCTGCACCTTCTACGGCACCGCGAACTCCAACCAGGCGCTGATGGAGGTCATGGGCCTGCACCTGCCGGGCTCGACGTTCGTCAACCCGCACACCGAGCTGCGCCACGCCCTCACCCGGGCCGCCGGTCGGCGCGCGGTGGAGATCACCGCGCACGGCTCGGAGTACACGCCGATCGGCGAGCTGGTCGACGAGAAGTCCATCGTGAACGCCTGCGTCGCCCTGCTGGCCACCGGCGGCTCCACGAACCACACCCTGCACCTGGTGGCCATGGCCGCGGCCGCGGGCATCGTGCTGACCTGGGACGACCTGGCGCAGCTGTCGCAGGTCGTGCCGTCGCTGACCAAGATCTACCCGAACGGCCAGGCGGACGTGAACCACTTCCGCGACGCCGGCGGCATGCAGGTGCTCATCGGCGACCTGCTCGACGAGGGGCTGCTGCACGGCGACGTGCTCACCGTGGCCGGCCCCGGCCTCGACCGCTACCGGGAGGCGCCGGAGCTGGTGGACGGCGAGCTGGTCTGGTCGCCGGTGACCGGGGGCAGCAAGGACCTCGACGTGCTGCGGCCGGTCGCGAGGCCGTTCTCGGCGGACGGCGGCATCCACATGGTGGAGGGCAACCTCGGCCGCGCCGTCAGCAAGGTCTCCGCGGTCAAGCCCGAGCACCTGGTCATCGAGGCGCCGGCCAAGGTCTTCCACGACCAGCTCGACCTGATGAAGGCGTTCGAGGCGGGCGAGCTGGACGGGCAGGACTTCGTGGCCGTCATCCGCTACCAGGGCCCGAGCGCGAACGGCATGCCCGAGCTGCACAAGCTCACCTCGCCGCTGGCCGTGCTGCTCGACCGGGGGCAGCGGGTGGCGATCGTCACCGACGGCCGCATGTCGGGCGCGTCCGGCAAGGTGCCCGCGGCCATCCACCTGTCGCCCGAGGCCGCCGACGGCGGGCCGATCGCGCTCGTGCGCGACGGCGACGTGATCAGGCTGGACTCGGCGGACGGCACGCTGGAACTGCTGGTGCCGGCCGAGGAGCTGGCCCGGCGCGTGCCCGAGGGCCGCCCGCTGAGCGACGCGCAGTGGGTCGGCACGGGCCGCGAGCTGTTCGCCGCCTTCCGCCGGATGGCCGGGCACGCCGAGCAGGGCGCCGGCATCTTCGGGGTGAGCGGCGCCGAGTCGCCGCACCACGGCCCCGGTCTGGGCTTCCCGGCCGAGGCCGGCTCCTCCCACCTGGAGACGGGCGCGCCGGTAGGTGCGCGCCCCGCCGGGCTGATGCGGTGACCCTCGTGTGCGGTCGTGGCATTCTTCGGTGTACGGCGAGCGATCTTGATGCCGCCCTGAACGCCGGAGGTATGTGTGAGTGCCTTTGACCTTCCCTGGCTCGTCGCCGACATCGGGGGGACCAACGCCAGGTTCGGCCTGGTCACCTCGCCCGGAGCGCGCCCGTCGAACGTCGCGGTCCTGGCCGGTGCCGACTACGACACCCTCCCCGAAGCCGTAGCCGCCTATCTCGCGGAACACGCGGGCGGAGTGCGACCGGGGGCGGCGTGCCTGGCCCTGGCGGGACCGATCGACGGCGACCGCTACCGGCTCACGAACTCGAAGTGGGCCGGCTCCGTACGCGACCTCGACGTGCCGTACGCCCGGCTGCTCAACGACTTCGAGGCGCTGGCCGTGTCGCTGCCGCACCTGGCGGGCGACGAGCTGGTGTCCCTGGGCGGGCCCGAGCCGGCTCACGGGGTCAAGGCGGTGCTGGGCCCGGGGACCGGGCTCGGCGTGGGCGGGCTGGTGCCGACCGAGCACGGCTGGACGGCGGTCCCCGGCGAGGGCGGGCACGTCACGGTGCCGGTGGTGGAGCAGCGGGAGTTCGAGATCGTCCGCGCGCTGGAGACGATGGGAATGCCGCACGTGGTGGCCGAGCACGTGCTGTCCGGGCCCGGGCTGGTGCGGCTGTACCGGGCGCTGGCCCTGGTCAACGGCGTCAGCGCGCCGGACCTGACGTCCTCGGACATCGTGGCGCGGCAGGACGACTCGCTGTGCGCCGAGACGATCGAGGTGTTCTGCGAGATGCTGGGCAGCTTCGCCGGGAACGTGGCGCTGACGCTCGGGGCCCGGGGTGGGGTCTACCTGGCCGGCGGAGTGCTGCCACGTATCGTGGAACGCGTGCGTACCAGTGGCTTCCGTACGCGGTTCGAGGCCAATCCCGACATGGCCGCCTACCTGGCGGGCATCGGGACCGTGCTGATCGTCGCATCCCAGCCGGGGATGACGGGCGCGGCCGCCTGGCTGAGCCAGCGTGCCCGCAGGGAGTTCGTGAGCTGAGAGCGGCACCAGCCGTTCCCGGCATTGGACGGCCGTCGACCGGCCGATGAGGAGAAGGAATCCATGAGCCTGCTCGATCTCGCCCCAGTGATCCCCGTCGTGGTGATCGAGGACGTCGAGACCGCCGTCCCGCTGGCCCGGGCGCTGGTCGCCGGTGGCCTGCCGGTCATCGAGGTGACCCTGCGCACGCCCGCCGCGCGCGAGGCCATCGCCAGGATCGCCGACGAGGTGCCCGAGGCGACCGTGGGCGCGGGGACGATCCGGACGACCGACGACATCGCGGCGTCCGTGGCGGCGGGGGCGAAGTTCCTGGTCTCGCCCGGCACGACCCTGTCGCTGGTGGAGGCGATGGACTCGAGCGGCGTCCCGTACCTGCCGGGTGCGGCCACCGTGTCCGAGGCGATGGCGCTGGTCGAGCGGGGGATCAAGGAGCTGAAGTTCTTCCCGGCCGAGGCCGCGGGCGGCGTCCCCTACCTGAAGGCGATGGGCGGGCCGCTCCCGGACGTACGCTTCTGCCCGACCGGCGGCATCCGGGTGAACACCGCCCCCGACTACCTCGCGCTGCCGAACGTGGGCTGCGTCGGCGGCACCTGGCTGACCCCCTCCGACGCGCTGGCGGCCGGCGACTGGGGACGCGTGGAGAAGCTGGCCTCGGAGGCGGCGGCCCTCAGGTAACTCGCGTTCCGGGTGGCCCGGCCGCTTGATCGTGGAAGGTGTTCGTGTTCCGCGCATGGGAGCAGCTCGGACGCCGTTCAGGCGCTCCTGGGTCTTCGAGATGGACGCTCTTCGCTCCGGGGAAGGTCCGGTCATTGAGCCGAGGATTCATGACGGAGCTCCCGATCCGGCGAAGCTGCGTTCCTACGGCCGCATGATCTACTGGGCCAAATACTGAGCCGAGCCCGGGCAGGCGGCTCCGGCGCGGTTCATCAGCTCCAGATCGACACGTGCACCGGCGGGCGGAAGCGGCTGCGGGGGATGCCGTCGTCCGGGGTACGCATGATCTGCGTGGCCGCCGGGGTCGTCAGGAAGTCCAGGAACGTGCCGGCGGCGGCCGGGCGGCTGGTGGGTTCCAGGGTGGTGGCGTACCAGTAGGCGGGCAGCGGGGTGGCCGGGGTGTCGATGGGCACGAGCTCGCCCCTGCGGACCTGGGAGGCCACCAGGTGGGCGGTGGCGGGCGCGACCCCGGCGCCCTCGGCCGCCGCCTTCCAGGCCGCCGTCTGGTTCGCGAAGACGCGCACCTGCGACTCCGGCACCCGTAACAACCGCAGCAGGCGGCTGGTGTCGCTGGCCGGGTCGGTGCCGGACGGGCCGACCAGCCAGTGGTCCCGGCGGCCGCGCGGCGCCCCGACCACGATGAGGCGGCAGCGCAGGACGGGCCGGCTGACCAGGCCCTCCCCCGGCGCCTGGGCGCCCAGCGCGACGTCGGCCAGGCGGCTGGTCAGCAGCAGCGGCACCTCCGTCGTGGCCGCCACGCCGGTCGTCGCGTCCACCGACTTGCGCTGGGTGAACAGGCAGATCAGGGGCCCGGCGACGTACTCGGCCAGCCCGGCGTCCATGACCACGTGCAGGCGCGCCACGTGGCCGGACTGCACGGCGGCGACCGCCTCCGCGCCGAGGGCGACCATCTGGGAGGCGATGCCGAGCAGCCGCCGGCCACCCTCCGTGAGCACCATCCGGTCGCCGGAGCGGGTCACCAGCGGGTCGCCGAGGTGCCGGCGCAGCTGCGCCAGCGACTGGGAGACGGCGGGCTCGCTGACGCCGAGCGCCCGCGCGGCGGCCTTGACGGAGCCGAGGCGGGCGACGAAAACGAACGCGCCGAGCTGGCTGAGTGTCACGCACCCTTCATAGTTCTCCGGACCCCATTAAGGAAACCCTTATTTGCGGATTGTCGCGACAAATCGGTAACAGCACTGTGCTCTCATGCAGGTTCCCGCGAGGTTCGAATACGAGAGAGCCGAGAGCGTTCCGCACGCGCTCGAGCTCCTGGAGCGGTACGGTCCCGAGGCCCGGGTGGTGGCCGGCGGGCACAGCCTCATCCCCATGATGAAGCTGCGCCTGGCCCAGCCCGAGGCGCTGATCGACATCAACGGCCTGGCCCCTGAGCTGGGGCGGATCGGGGTCGAGGGCGACGAGCTGGCCATCGGGGCGCTGGTGCGGCACGCGGAGTTGCTGGAGAGCACCACCGCCACCGACATTTTCCCGATATTTCGGGATGCGGAACGCGTTATTGCCGACCCAATAGTGCGAAATCGGGGGACCGTTGGAGGTTCCTTGTGTCAAGGCGATCCTTCTGAGGATTTGTCGGCGGTGTTCTCGGCATTGCGGGCGACCGCGGTCATCCAGGGGCGTGGCGGCACTCGTACCGTTCCGGTCAGACAATTCCACGAGGGTCCTTACGAGACCGCGGTCGCGGACGGCGAGCTGCTGATCCAGCTCCGCGTGCCCGTCACGCCCGGCACGGGCAGCGCGTACGTGAAGGTCGAGCGGCGCGTCGGCGACTGGCCCGTCGCGGCGGCCGGCGCGGTCCTCAGGATCGAGGACGGCGTGATCGCGCAGGCGGGCATCGGGCTGACCGCGGTCGGGGCCGAGCACTTCTGCGCCCCGGAGGCGGAGGCGTACCTGGAGGGCCGGGCGCCGGGCGAGGAGGCGTTCGCGGAGGCGGGCCGGATCGCGGCCGCGAACTGCGAGCCGCACGCCGACCAGCGCGGCCCCGCCGACTACAAGCGACACCTGGCCGCCGAGCTGACCCGGCGCGCCCTGACCACTGCCGCGGGAAGGATCTGACATGCGGATCACGGTCTCCGTGAACGGGCAGCCGTACACCAGGGACGTCGAGCCGAGGCTGCTGCTCGTGCACTTCCTGCGCGACGAGCTGGGCCTGACCGGCACCCACTGGGGCTGCGACACCTCCAACTGCGGGGTGTGCACGGTGCAGCTCGACGGCGTGCCGGTCAAGTCGTGCACCGTGCTGGCCGTCATGGCCGACGGGCACGAGGTGACCACCGTGGAGGGCCTGGAGCGCGACGGCGAGCTGGACGCGGTGCAGAAGGGGTTCGTGGAGTGCCACGGGCTGCAGTGCGGGTTCTGCACGCCGGGCATGCTGCTGACCGCGCGCTGGCTGCTGGACCGCCACCCCGATCCCGACGAGGGCCAGATCCGCGAGGCCATCTCGGGACAGCTGTGCCGGTGCACCGGCTACGAGAACATCGTCCGCTCGATCCAGTGGGCCGCGGCTTCTGATGCCGCCGGCTCCGAGCCCGCGACCAGCGTGGAGGCCACGTCATGAGCTACGGCCGCATGCAGCGCAAGGAGGACGCCCGCTTCATCAGGGGGCGCGGCAACTACACCGACGACGTACGGCTGCCCGGCATGTTGTACGGCGCCGTCCTGCGCAGCCCGCACGCCCACGCCAGGATCGTCTCCATCGACACCAGCGCCGCCGAGGCGCACCCGAAGGTCAAGGCCGTCATCACCGGCCAGACCCTGGCGGGGCTGAACCTGGCCTGGATGCCCACCCTGTCGCAGGACACGCAGGCCGTGCTTGCCACGGACAAGGTGCGCTTCCAGGGGCAGGAGGTCGCGTTCGTGGTGGCCGAGGACGCCTACTCGGCGCGCGACGCGCTGGAGCTGATCGACGTCGAGTACGACCCCATCGACGCGGTCGTCGACGCCAGGAAGGCCCTCGACCCGGGCGCCCCGGTCATCAGGGACGATCTCGAAGGCCGTACCGACAACCACATCTTCGACTGGGAGGCCGGGGACCGGGCGCGGACGGACGCGATCTTCGAGCAGGCCGAGGTCCGGGTCGAGCAGGACCTGATCTACCCGCGCGTGCACCCCGCCCCGCTGGAGACGTGCGGCGCGGTCGCCGACTTCGACAAGGTCACCGGCAAGCTCACCGTCTGGTGCCCGACGCAGGCGCCGCACGCGCACCGCACGCTGTACGCGATGGTGGCCGGGCTGCCCGAGCACAAGATCCGGGTGATCTCGCCGGACATCGGCGGCGGCTTCGGCGGAAAGGTCGGGATTTATCCGGGATATGTCTGCGCGATCGTCGGCTCGATCGTCACCGGCAAGCCGGTCAAGTGGATGGAGGACCGCTCCGAGAACCTCATGAGCACCGCCTTCGCCCGCGACTACCACATGCGCGGCGAGGTGGCCGCAACGCGCGACGGCAAGATCCAGGCGATCAGGGTGAAGGTGCTGGCCGACCACGGGGCCTTCAACGGCACCGCGCAGCCGACCAAGTTCCCGGCCGGGTTCTTCCACGTCTTCTCCGGCTCGTACGACATCGAGGCCGCCCACTGCGAGGTCACCGGCGTCTACACGAACAAGGCCCCCGGCGGCGTCGCCTACGCCTGCTCCTTCCGCGTCACCGAGGCCGTGTACCTGGTCGAGCGCATGGTGGACGTGCTGGCCGCCGAGCTGCGCCTGGACGCGGCCGAGGTGCGCATGCGCAACCTGCTGCGCCCCGAGCAGTTCCCGTACCACTCCCCCACCGGCTGGGAGTACGACTCGGGCGACTACCCGAAGGCGCTGCGCCTGGCCATGGACATGATCGGCTACGACAAGCTGCGGGCCGAGCAGGCCGACAAGCGGGCCAGGGGCGAGCTGATGGGCATCGGCATCAGCTTCTTCACCGAGGCCGTCGGCGCGGGCCCGCGCAAGCACATGGACATCCTCGGCCTCGGCATGGCCGACGGCGCCGAGCTGCGCGTGCACCCGACGGGCAAGGCGGTGCTGCGGGTGTCGTGCCAGTCGCAGGGGCAGGGGCACGAGACCACGTTCGCGCAGATCGTCGGGCAGGAGCTGGGCATCCCGGCCGACGACGTGGAGGTGGTGCACGGCGACACCGACCAGACGCCGTTCGGCCTGGGCACGTACGGCTCCCGCTCCACCCCCGTCTCCGGCGCCGCCACGGCGCTGGTGGCCAGGAAGGTGCGCGACCGGGCCAAGATCGTGGCCGCGGCCATGCTGGAGGCGTCCCCGGACGACCTGGAGTGGGCCGACGGCAAGTGGTCGGTGGTGGGCGACCCGGGCACCGGCCGGTCGCTGGCGGAGATCGCGCTGGCCGCGCACTCCAACCTGGAGCTGCCCGAGGGCGTCGAGGGCCACCTGGACGCCGTCACCGTCTACAACCCGCCCAACCTCACCTACCCCTTCGGCGCCTACATCTGCGTCGTGGACGTCGATCCCGGCACCGGGCAGGTCAAGGTGCGCAGGTTCGTGGCCGTGGACGACTGCGGGGTGCGGATCAACCCGATGATCGTCGAGGGGCAGATCCACGGCGGGCTGGCCGACGGGGTGGGCATGGCGCTCATGCAGGTGATGGCGTTCGACGAGGACGGCAACCACCTGGGGGCCTCGTTCATGGACTACCTGCTGCCGACCGCGATGGAGTGCCCGTCGTGGGAGCTGGGCGAGACCGTGACGCCCTCGCCGACGCATCCGATCGGGGCCAAGGGCGTCGGCGAGTCGGCCACCGTCGGGTCGCCCCCGGCCGTGGTCAACGCCGTGGTGGACGCGCTCTCGACGTACGGCGTGCGGCACGCGGACATGCCGCTCACCCCGGCGAACGTGTGGCGCGTCATCAACGGCGACCCGTTCCGCACGGACCTGGCGATCCCGTGAGCGAGTTCATCGGCATGCCGGCGCCCCGCCCCCGCGGCGGGCCGCCGGTCCCGCCGGGCCCACTGACCCCGCCGCCGGGGGCCGACCTGGACGGCCGGGCCGCGCGGCTGCGGTCGGGGCGGGAGCCGTACGTGCTGGCCACCGTCGTGCGGGCGCAGCGGCCGACCAGCGCGAAGGCGGGCGACCGCGCGCTGGTGCTGCCCGACGGGACGATCGAGGGGTTCGTCGGTGGCACCTGCGCCACCGACACCGTACGCGCGCAGGGCCTGCGCCTGATGCGCACCGGGCAGGCCACGCTGCTGCGGATCACCCCCGAGGCGGAGCAGCCGCACGAGGAGGAGGGCCTGGTCGCGGTGGGCCAGCCCTGCCTGTCGGGCGGCACGCTGGAGATCTTCCTGGAGGCCGTGCTGCCGCCCACGCTCGTCCACGTGCACGGCGACAGCCCCATCGCGCGGGCCTTCGCCGACGTCGGCAAGGCGCTCGGCTACACGGTCGAATCGGGCATGACGCCCATCGCCCCCGACACCACGGCCGTGCTGGTCGCCTCGCACGGGGTGGGCGAGGAGGCGGTCCTGGCGGAGGCGCTGGCCGAGGGCGTGCCGTACATCGGGCTGATCGCCAGCCGCAAGCGCGGCGCGGCGGTGCTGGCGCGGGTGAAGGGAGGGGAACGGGTGCATGTCCCGGCGGGTCTGGACATTGGGGCCAGAACGCCTGGTGAGGTGGCAGTTTCCGTGTACGCGGAGATCATCGCACTTCGCTGAGCCGGGGTATCAGCGGGCGGCAGCCGGGTACGCCAAGAAATGGAAAAACGCAGCCCCGGGAAGCCCCTTCCGCTACTCGGAGAGCGAAAGGGAACTTGATGCCGACGGAAACGGCCAGCCACCTACCGCACGTGCACACGGTGACGGACGAGCGCCCCGCGTCCCAGCCGGGCAGCCTGGAGAGGGGGATCGACATCCTGCTCGCGCTCAGCGCGGCCTCCCGCCCGGTCACGCTGTCGCAGCTCTGCCGGAGCACGGGCCTGCCCAAGTCCACCGCGCACCGGATCCTGGGCGTGCTCTGCTCGCGGGAGCTGGCCCGGCGGGTGGGCAACGCCTACCTGCCCGGCGAGCTGCTGGAGTCGATGGCGGGCATCACCCGCGCGCGTGTCCCCGGCACGCGGCAGTTGGTGCTCCCCTACCTGCTCTACCTGTACGAGACCACCAGGCAGACGGTGAACCTGGCCGTTCCCTCGGGCCTGGAGGCCCGCTACGTCGAGCGCCTGTACGGCCACAACCGGGTCTGCTCGCGCTCCGACAGCCTCGACCGGGCGCCGCTGCACTGCACGGCGACCGGCAAGGCGCTGCTGGCCTTCGACCCGAAGCTGCGCCAGGAGCTGCTGGCGCGCGGCTCGTTCGAGCGGATGACCCGCCGCACGATCACCACGTTGGCCGGGCTCGAACGCGAGCTGGCCCAGGTCCGCAGGCACGGCATCGCCTACTCCCAGGAGGAGTACACCGAGGGCGTGGCCTGCGTGGCCGCGCCGGTGTTCGGTCCTGGCGGGCGGATCTGCATGTCCCTCGGCGTGGCGGCGCCCGCCCATCTGGCGCCGCTGGCCAAGCTGAGCATCTCCGTACGCGGCGCCGCCCAGGCCATCTCGGCGATGCTCCTCCGCCTGTGACCCTTGTTCCGGTCACCGGAACGTCGGCAGATCTTGAGGCCGAAAGTGTTCCAGTGACCGAAACCCGTGATTGCGAACGCGGTCCCCGGGGCGATCACATCGACGCATGACCTTCCCACCCGCCCCGCGGGACCGAGCCCTGCGGGAGGCCGAACGTGCCTAGGGGTCTGCCCAGGGCCACCCTGCTGGAGAGCCTGCGCCTGGCCACCCTGGTGCCACCGGGCACCCCGCACGTGACGCACGGCCGCGACCCGCTGCGCTCCCGCGCGCTCCTGGCCGCCTTCGAGGCCCGCTACGGCGGGCGTCCCGTGCTGGTGCGCGGCCTGCGCCGCTCCGTCCTGCTCGTCCTGTCCAAGCGCGACGCCCTGCGCGTGCTGTCCGACGGCGACGCCTACGCCCCCGCGCTGGAGGAGCGCCCGTTCGGCCTGCCCACCGACGTGCTGCGCCCGCGGTTCATCGAGATCGCCGCGCAGGAGGCCAAGGAGCTGACCAGCGGCGTGGTGGACCACGCGCGGGTGAACGCCTGCTGGCAGCGGGTGGCCCGGCGCTGCGTCTACGGCGACGGCGCGGCCCGGGACGAGGAGCTCACCCGGCTGCTGGCGGGCGTCACCCGGGCCGGGCGGTGGCGGGCCCGGCGGCGCCGGGAGATCCTTTCGGGCCGCTACGACGCGCGCATCATCGACCACCTGCGCCGTGCCGAGCCCGGCAGCCTGGCCGGGCTGATCGCCGAGACGCCGGAGGCCGAGTCGCGCGGGCTCATGCAGGCGGCGTACTGGCTGATGGGGCTGGGCTCGACCGCGGCGGGGCTGACGCAGACCCTGGCGCTGCTGGCCACCCACCCGGCCCACCGCAAGGCGGCCCGCCACGACCCCGACCGCCTGCGGGCCTGCCTGCGCGAGGGGCTGCGCCTGTGGCCGCCGGTGCCCGCGTTGTCGCGGGTCACGACCGCCGAGACCGAGTGGTACGGCACCGCCCTGCCCGCCGGCACCACCGTGCTCGTGCCGATCGCGGCGCACCAGCGCAGCGCGCGCCTGCCGTACGCGAACACGTTCGCGCCCGAGATCTGGCTGGACGGCACCGCCGCGGACGAGTGGTGGGCCCGGCCGGGCTGCGACGGCGTGCACCTGACGCTCGCGGTCGGCACGGCCTTCCTCGGGGCCGTCCTGCGCACCGCCCGCCCCAAGCCGGTCGGGCGGTTGCTGTCGCCGCACCGGCCGCTGCCTCACACGATCGACCTGTCGCGGCTGCGGGTGTCGATGCGCCCCCTGCGGCGCGACCCTGCTCAGGGCTAGTGGCCAACGGGCAGGCCCTTCCTCCGTTAGAGTCTGGGGTACAAACGGGCGGAACGGTTCGGGTTGCCAGAGAACGAGCCGGCGGGAGGATCGGTTCGGGTTGAGACGCGATGACGACGGCGAGAGGACGGCGACGTTGGGGCGCTCGGCAGGCACTCCTCTGCAGCCGGAAGACCCGCCGGCGATCGGCCCCTATGAGCTGATCAGCCGTCTCGGCTCCGGCGGGATGGGCGTGGTCTACCTCGCCAAGGCCGCCGACGGCCCGCGCGTGGCGCTCAAGGCGATCCGCCGCGACTACACCGCCGACCCCGTCTACCGGGCGCGCTTCCACGAAGAGGTGTCCAACGCGCGCAAGGTGGCCTCGTTCTGCACGGCCCGCGTGCTCGACCACGGCGAGGACCGCGGCGTCCTCTACCTCGTCACCGAGTACATCGACGGCATCTCCCTCGAGGACCACCTCATCGAGCACGGCGCGCTGTCGCCGTCGGTGCTGCACGCGGCGGCCGTGGGCGTGGCCGCCGCGCTGACCGCGATCCACGCGGTGGGGCTGGTGCACCGCGACCTCAAGCCGGCCAACGTGATGCTGACGCTGGCGGGGCCGCGGGTGATCGACTTCGGGCTGGCACGCTCGACCCACGTGGACTCCCGGCACACCAACGCCGGCATGGTGATGGGCACGCCCGGCTGGATCGCTCCCGAGCAGGTCTTCGAGGGGCGCACGAGCCCGGCGGGCGACGTGTTCGCGTGGGGGTCGCTGATCGCGTACGCGGGGCTGGGCGGGCATCCGTTCGGCGAGGGCGACGCCTACGTGATGGCGGCCAGGGCCCGCAGCGCGCCGCCGGACCTGCGCGGGCTGCCCGCGCCGCTCGACCGGCTGGTCGCGGCGGCCATCCATCCCGACCCGGCGCGCCGGCCCCCGGCCAAGCAGTTGCTGCTGGAGCTCGTGGGCGCGGCCGACGAGCCGGCCGCGCAGCTCGCCGCCAGCAAGCACCTGACGAGCGCGTGGAACCCGTCGGAGTTCGGGCCGCTGATGCCGCACCCGATGCCGCCTGACCGCACCGGTCCCGTCCCCGGCCATCTCGCCCAGCCGCCCCAGTCGCCTCGGCCTCCCGAGGCCCACGGTCCGCGCCAGGCGCCACCGGCCGAGCGCACCGGCCCGACGCCCGGGTCGTCCCGCGCCCCGCAGCCGCCTCCCCCCGCCGAGCGCACGGGTCCCACGCCGGGCTCCTCCCGGGTGCCGCAGCAGCCACCGCCCGCGGAGCGCACGGGGCCGACGCCCGGGTCGTCCCACGGGCCGCGACAGCCCTCCCCCGCCGAGCGCACCGGACCGACCCCTGGCTCGTCCCGGGTGCCGCAGCAGCCGCCGCTCGCCGAGCGCACGGGCCCGACACCGGGCCCTACGCCGGGCGGCTCGTCCCGCTTGCCACAACAGCCGTCACCGGCCGAGCGCACCGGGCCCAGGCCGGGCGGCGCGCGCGTGCCGCAGGGGCCGCCGCCGGCGCGCGGGCCGTTGCCGCACCAGACCGGGCAGGTGCCGCTCCCCCACCAGACGGGCCAGGTGCCGCTGCCGCACCACGCGACCACCGGTCAGGGACGGCTGCCGGGCTACCGTCCCGCCCGGCCCAAGCGCGGCGTGTTCGCGGGCTGCCTGACCGCCCTGGTGATCGCGGTCGTGGTGATGGTGGTGCTGCTGGCCGTGCTGGCCTGGTTCTTCCGCTCGACGGCGGCCGGGGAGGACGGGCCGGTGCAGGACGGCAAGCTGCGCTTCGCCGTGACCGGCTCCGAGTGCCCCAAGCCCGCCAAGGCGGCGGCGAAGCGCACGTGCCAGGTCGGCGTGCAGGTCAGGAACGTCGGCGAGGAGGCCAGGGTGCTCGACCCGGGCCAGCAGAAGCTGATCGACGAGGACGACACGCTGCACGGCGGCACCAGGCTGCTCGACAAGGGCGGCAAGGAGATCACCCCGATCCGCATCGAGGCGGGCCAGACGTTCACCGGTGTGCTGGTGTTCGAGCTGCCGAAGGACCTCGACCCGACGGGGATCGAGGTGCACGACTCCGGGCAGAGCACCGGAGCCCGGCTCAACCTCGACTAGCGGCGGCTGCCGCACGCTCGCCCGCCACCGTTGCACCGCCGACCACCGTTGCACCGCCGACCACCGCTGCGCCGCCGACCACCGGTGCACTGCGCGCCCGCAGCGGCCTGAGCCGGAAGCGGCGGCCTCGGCCCGGCCACGCCGGAAGGCCCGGACCCGGCCGGGCCTAGAAGCCGCGGGCCGGGGTGACCACGCCCTCCAGCGGAAGGCCGTCCCGGAAGCGGTGCACGTTCGCGGTGACGCGCTCGGCCAGGCCGCGCCAGTAGGCGGGACGGGGGTTCGCGCTGTGCGGCGTGATCAGCACGTTGTCCAGCTCCCACAGCGGGTGGCCGGCCGGCAGCGGCTCGGGGTCGGTGACGTCGAGCGCCGCCCCGCCGATGTCGCCCGCGCGCAGCGCCGCCACCAGGTCGCCGGTGACGACGAGGCCGCCTCTGGCCACGTTCACCAGCCACGCGTCCGTGCCCATGAGCTCGAACTCGCGCGTCCCGAACATGCCCCGCGTGCCCGGGGTGGCGGGCGCCGAGACGACCACGTAGTCGGCCCCCGGCAGCGCCTCGCGGTAGCGGGCGCGCGGGAGCACCTTCGCCGCGCCGGGCACGTCACCGCTGTCGCTGACCGCCACCACCGTGCAGCCGAACGGCTCCAGCATCCGGATCAGCGCCCGGCCGATGCCGCCGCAGCCGACGATCGCGACCGTCGAGCCGGCGAACACCCTGGAGGTGTTGGGTCCCCACGTCGTGGCCCGGGCCGCCCGGTGCAGCCCGCGGGCGGCGGCCAGCATCAGGGCCAGCGCGTGCTCGGCCACCGCAGGGCCGTAGGAGCCGGTGGCGGCGGTGAAGACGGGATGCTCGGTGATGACCCCGGCGTCGGCCCAGCGCTCGACGCCCGCGTGCGGGAGTTGCACCCAGCGAATGCCCTCGTGGAGCATCGACCGCACCTCGGCGGGGTCGTCGCTGCCGTAGTAGACGATCGCCTCGGCCTCCGCCAGCGGCACGACGCGGCCTCCTGCTCGGCGTACGGCGTCGATGAGCACGGGCACGGGTTCCGGGCCGACGTGAACGGCGACGGTCATCGGGCGGCCTCCCGGTCAGAGGATGTTGATCACGTGTGAGCATATATCGCCCAGGTTGTCCGGATGCTCCGCGCCCCTGACGCTCCGGCCAGCCGTCCGTCGTCCCTGAGCCCCCGCACGGCTTTCCCCCCGCAGTTGGCGGGCGTCCTTTTGAGAGTGGTGTGGCGTGAGGCAAGGCTCATCGGCACTGAGGGCGTCGGACGGGGGGCGCGGGACGCGGGGGCGCACGGGCGGGGGCGCGGGGTTTCAGGTGGGGAGGGGGCAGGCGGTGCCGTCCAGGATGCGTTCGACCTCGTTGCGGGCCGCCGCCACGATCGAGCCGACCGCCTGGGCCGCCTCCGCGCCGCGGCCGGCGGCGATCGCCTCGGCCACGTCGAGGTGGCGGCGGACGGCCGGGTTGTCCAGCCGCTCGGGCAGGAGCAGCAGGTCGCGCCGGCCCACGAGCAGCTCCTCGGTCACCTCGGCGAGCTGGGCGAACATGCCGTTGCCCGAGGCGCCGAGCAGGACCCGGTGGAAGGCGGCGTCGGCGGTCACGAACGCCTCGCTGTCGCGGGCCCGCGCCGCGCCGATCAGGGCCCGCGCCTGCGCGATGAGCTCCTGCCGCTCGCCGGGCGCGGCGTGCCCGGCCGCCAGCGCCGCCGCGGCGGGCTCGACCGCGGCCCGCAGCTCGGCCAGCTCGCGCAGTTGCGCCTCGCGCCGGGGCGAGGCGAGCCGCCAGCGGATCACCTGGGGGTCGTAGAGGTTCCACGCGGACTCCGGGCGCACGGTGACGCCGACGCGGGGGCGGCTGGTGACCATGCGCTTGGACTCCAGCACGCGTACGGCCTCGCGGGCGACCGTGCGCGAGACCCCGTACCGCTCCTGGACGTCCTCCAGCCGCAGCACCTCGCCCGCGCGGATCTCCCCGGCCGCGAGCGAGCACCCGATCCCGTCGACCACCTGCCCGTGCAGGCCCTGAAGCCCCATGACGGTCAGCGCGCCCGGGCGAGCCGGGCCAGCAGCGCGGTGACCCGCTCCCCCGCCGCCTGCGCGCCGCCCGAGGTCAGCGCCGAGCCCATGCCGCAGGCCACCGCGCCGGCCGCGATCCAGTCAGGCGCATTGTCGATGGTCACGCCGCCGGTGGGGATCGCGGGCAGCTGCGGCAGCGCGGCCCGTACGTCGCGCAGCCACGACGGCGACACGGCGGAGGCCGGGAAGAGCTTCACCGCGTCCGCGCCCTCCTCCAGGGCCCGCACGATCTCGGTCGGCGTGGCAACGCCGGGGAACACGGGCACGCCGTAGCGGTGCCCGGCGCGGATCACCTCGGGATGCAGGTTCGGCGAGACCAGGAAGCGCGCGCCGGCCTCCACGGCGGCGCGGGCGGCGGCGGCGTCGAGCACGGTGCCGGCCCCGACCAGCGCCTCGGGCCGCTGCTCGGTGAGCCGCGCGACGGCGGTCAGCGCGCGCGGCGTGGTGAGCGCCACCTCCACGGCCTTCAGCCCGGCGTCCAGCACGGCCTCGGCGGCGGCCACCGCCTCCTGCGGCCCCGCGCTCCTGACGATCCCGAACACCCGCTGCGCGGTGACGGCCTCGACGATTTCCCAGCGGTACATGACTTCCCTTCCTGGCGTTCTCATCAGCGGTGCACGGTCTCGCCGGCCCCGGTTTTCGAGGCGGTGAACGAGGCCAGCGCGCGGTCCAGGGCGGCCCGGTCGGGCAGCCCGTCGGTGTCGTTGGCACACTGCACCACGAGCGCCGCGACGGCCGCCGCCTCGCGCAGGCACACCTCGTACGGCGCCCCGCGCAGCAGCCCGGACAGGAACCCGGCGGCGAAGGCGTCCCCCGCCCCCACCGGATCCGTCACGGGCACCGGGAACGCCTCCTGCCGCAGCCCGCCGCACGTGGCCGACTTGTCGCGGTGCTTGACCACGACGAGCCCGCCCAGCCCGGCCGGGTCCACGCCGAGCAGCTCCAGCTCGTCCTCCCCCGCCAGCACCACGTCGGCGCGGCCGAGCAGCGGCGCGACCCGCTCGCGCCACTGCGCGGGCGCGCCCAGTTTGAGCCGGATGTTCGGATCGAACGAGATCAGCGCGCCCGCCTCGGCGGCCAGGTCGAGCAGCCGGAGCGTGGCCCGGTGCGCGGAGTCGGACAACATCGGCGTGATGCCGGTGACGTGCACGAGCCTGGCTCCGCTCAGCATCCCGGGCGCCAGCTCCTCCGGGGCCAGCCTGGAGGCGGCCGAGCCGGCGCGGTAGTACTGGACGTCGATGGCCCTGGCCGGGTGGCTGTCGCGCAGCAGCAGCCCGGTCGGCGCGTGCGGGTCGGTGACGGCGTGGCGGGTGTCGATGCCCTCGGCCCGCAGCATGGCCAGCACGGACTTGCCCGCCGGGTCCGATCCGACCCGGCCCAGCCAGCGCACCTCGTGGCCCAGCCTGACCAGGCCGGCGGCCACGTTGCTCTCCGCGCCGGCCACGGACCGGCGGAACGCGGTGGCGCGCTCCAGGGGGATGCCCGGCTCGGCCAGCATCAGCAGCATCGCCTCGCCACAGACCACGACGCTCACAGCTCGCACCTCTCGATCACGGCGGAATAGTACTATCAAATGACCTTATATCGCGACTTATCCCCTCAAACGGGCTCCCTTGACCACAAGCCGCCCATGAGGAACGCTGAATCCGGAGACCGATGCCGGGGGCTCAACGCGTGAGGCGTCCATTCATCACCCTGCTGGCCGCCAACGCCCTTTCCGTGACCGGGAGCATGCTCTCCATCCTCGCCATCCCGTGGTTCGTCCTGGAGATCACCGGCAGCGCCGTGCTGACGGGCGTGGCCTCGTTCGCCACCACCTTCCCGATCGTCATCTCCGCCGCCTTCGGCAGCGCGCTGGTGGACCGGCTCGGGTTCCGCGTCACGAGCGTGCTGTCCGACCTGGCCAGCGGCCTGATCGTGCTGGCCGTCCCCGCGCTCTACCTGACCACCGGCCTGAGCTACCCGCTCCTGCTGCTGCTCCTGTTCGTCCGCTGGCTGGCGGCCACGCCCGGGGAGACCGCGCGCAAGGCCATGCTGCCCGACCTCGCCGGGATCGCCGGGGTGCGGATCGAGCGGGCCACGGCCGCGTACGACGGCGTCTACCGCGGGGCCGCGATGGTGGGCGCGCCGCTGGCCGGGGTGCTGATCCTGTGGCTCGGGCCGAGCCTGCTGCTGCTCGTGGACGGGGTCACGTTCCTGCTGTCCGCGCTGTTCATCGCCGTCGGGGTCCCGCGTGTCAGCCGGCAGCGGCGCGAATCCGGCGGGTACGTGAGCGACCTGCGGGCCGGGCTGACCTTCCTCCGGCACGACCGGCTGCAGCTGAGCGCCACCGCGATGATCGTGGTGGTCAACCTGCTGGACACGGGAGTGACGCAGGTGCTGCTGGTGCTGTACGCGCGCGACGTGGCCGGCGACCCGCGGGTGTTCGGGCTGCTCACCGGCGTGCTGGGCGCGGGCGCGGTGGCCGGCACGATCGTGTACGGCACGGCGGGCCACCGATTACCCATGAGGCTGACCTATGGGCTGTGCTTCCTCATGGCCGGGGTCCCGCGCGTGCTGGTGCTGGCCGTGGGCGCGCCCTTCCCCGCCGTGCTCGCCGTCACCGCGGTGTCGGGGTTCGCGGCCGGCGCGATCAACCCCATCCTGGGCATCCTCCAGTACGACCGGATCCCCGCCCCGATGCGGGCCCGGGTGATCGGCACCATGACGGCGGCCGCGTACGCGGGCATGCCGGTGGGCGGGCTGCTGGCCGGCTCGCTCACCGCCCTCACCGGCCTCGACGCCACCCTCCTGGCCTTCACCTGCGTCTACGTGGTGATCTCCGTCCCGCCCTTCGTCTGCCGGACCTGGCGGGAGCTGGACCGGCGGCAACCGGCCAGGATGTGACGGGGCTACGCCGAGGCCCTGTCGAGCAGCAGCCGCTCGCTGATCGGGGACTCGTGGGTGCCGGCGACCGTGCAGGCGTGCGCGCCGGCGATCGCCCCCAGGCGCACGCACTCCTCCAGCGGCCTGCCGCGCAGGGTGCCGTACAGGAATCCGGAGACGAACGCGTCGCCGGCGCCGTTGCTGTCGGCCACCGGTCCGGGCAGCGGCGCGGCCGGGAAGGCGCGCACCTCGGAGCCGCGCGTCAGGACGAGACAGCCGCCGGCGCCGCGCGTGCACACGACCGTGTGAGCGCGCCCGCGCTCCAGGATGTCGCGCATCGTGGCGGCGGGGTCGGGCAGGGCGGCGGCCGACAGGAAGACCAGGTCGGAGCCGTAGGCGAAGTCCTTCTGGTAGTCGGCGGCGCCGTCCCAGTCGTGCAGGTCGGTGGAGACGGGCACGCCGTCCAGGTCGGGGTAGACGTGGCGGCAGAAGTTCATGATCGACACGTGTACGTGGCGGGGCCGCACGTCGGAGTACAGCTCCCGGGGCAGCCGCTCGCCGGGCGTGAACTTCGGGTCGTGGAGCGAGGTGCGCCGCCCGTCGGGCCCCACGAGCAGGACGCTGCGCCGGGTGCCCGCCGCGGCCGGGCCCCAGCGGCAGTCGAGGTCGCGCAGGGCGTGGCGGATCAGCGCGCCCTGCGGGTCGTCGCCGATGAGGTCGGCGAACGCGACGCCGAGCCCGAGCGCGTGGCAGCCCAGCGCCACGCCGGCGCCGGTGCTGCCGATCCGGTCGACGACCGGGGGGACCAGATAGGTGTCCTTGTACGGCAGCGGCAGCTCGGGCACGTAGACCGTCGTGTCCACCCCGGCGCCGCCCAGGACGAGGACGTCCCGCGTCATCGGTTGACCAGCGGGCCGGAGCCGGTGGAGCCGCGCACGACCAGCTCGGGCTGGAAGATCAGCTCGACGTGCTTGGCAGGGGCGCCGTTGACCTCTTCGAGCAGCGTCTGCACGGCCGCCGAGGCCATCGCGCCGATCGGCTTGCGCACGGTGGTCAGCGGCGGATCGGTGAACGCGATCAGCGGCGAGTCGTCGAACCCGACCACGGACACCTCTCCCGGCACCGACAGCCCCTTCTGCCTGCAGGCGCGGATCGCACCCAGCGCCATCAGGTCGCTCGCGCACACGATGCCGGTGCAGCCGCGGGCGAGCAGCTGCGCGGCGGCGGCCTGCCCGCCCTCGACCGAGAACAGCGAGTGCGAGATCAGGTCGTCGACGTCGGCCGCGCCGAGCAGCTGGGCCATGGCCTGCTTGTAGCCCTCGATCTTCCTGATCACCGGCACGAACCGGCGCGGCCCCAGCGCGATCCCGATCCGCTCGTGGCCGAGGTCGACCAGGTGCTGCACGGCCAGCCGCGCGGCCAGGCGGTCGTCGGGCGAGATGAACGGGGCGTCGATGTGCTCGCTGTAGCCGTCGACCAGCACGATCGGCAGCCCGCGGTCGGTCAGGCGGGTGTAGCGGTCCATCCGGGCGGTGGTGTCGGCGTGCAGGCCGGAGACGAACACGATGCCGCTGACGCCGCGATCGACGAGCAGCTCGGTGAATTCGTCCTCGGGCGCGCCGCCGGGCAGCTGGGTGCACAGCACGGGCGTGTAGCCGTGTTGGGTCAGCGCCTTCTCGATGGCCTGCGCGAACGCGGGGAAGATCGGGTTGTCCAGCTCGGGCGTCACCAGGCCGATCAGCCCGTTGCTGCGTTGCCGCAGGCGGGGCGGGCGCTCGTAGCCCATGAGGTCGAGCGCGGTCATGACCGCCTGGCGGGTGGCGGCCGAGACACCGGGTTTGCCGTTGAGCACCCGGCTGACCGTGGCCTCACTCACCCCGGCCTGGGCGGCGATGTCGGCTAGGCGAGCGTGACCGTTCATGGCACACACTTTACTTTCCACCAGGCCGCCGAATCCGCTGCTCCAGGGACATCGGAGGCGAGCAGGAGCTCCCCGCCGAACTCCCCGCCGAACAACTCATCGAGCCCGAAGTCCACGGGTGCCGCGGTCAGGTTGACGGCGCAGACGAACTCGCCCCGGGAGAACACGAGCGTGCCCTCCGGCGAGTCGTGCCAGGTGAGCTCCCCTTCCAGGTCGCGCCGCAGCCGCAGCGCCTCCCGGTACAGCTCCAGCGTCGAGCCGGGCACGCCCTGCTGGGCCTGCACGCTCAGCTCGGCCCAGTCCGCCGGGATGGGCAGCCAGGGGTCGCTCCAGCCGGACTCCCGGGTCCAGGGCAGCGGCACCCGGCAGCCGTCGCGGCCGCTGTCGGGGTCGCGCAGCCGCTGGGGGTCCTGGCACAGCTCCGCCGGCAGGTCGAGCACCTCGGGCAGGCCGAGCTCGTCGCCCTGGTAGACGTAGGCGGAGCCGGGCAGGGCGAGCGTCAGCAGCGCGGCGGCGCGGGCCCTGGCCAGGTTGCCGTAGCGGGTCACGTGCCGCTTGACGTCGTGGTTCGACAGCACCCAGGTGGTCGGCGCGCCCACGGAGGCGGCCGTGGCCAGCGAGGAGTCGATCACCGCGCGCAGCTCGGCGGCGTCCCACGGGGTGAACAGGTAGTGGAAGTTGAACGCCTGGTGCAGCTCGTCCGGGCGGACGTACATGGCCAGCCGCTCGGCCGTCGGCGCCCACGCCTCGGCCACGCCGATGCGCTCGCCCGGGTAGGAGTCGAGCACGCGCCGCCAGGCGCGGTGGATCTCGTGCACACCGTCGTTGTCGAAGAACGGCACCGGCTCCCTGCCGACCATCCTGGCCTGGTTGCCGCGGCCGATGTCGGGCAGGCCGCGCGGCTTGACCATGCCGTGCGCCACGTCCACGCGGAAGCCGTCGACGCCCAGGTCGAGCCAGAAGCGCAGGATCGACTCGAACTCCCCGCGCACCTCCTGGTTGTCCCAGTTCAGGTCCGGCTGCGCGGAGTCGAACAGGTGCAGGTACCACTGCCCGTCCTCGACCTGCGTCCACGCCGGGCCGCCGAAGATCGACTCCCAGTCGTTGGGCCGGTCACGGAAGATGTAGCGGTCGCGGTGCTCGCCGCGCAGCGCCTCCTGGAACCAGGGGTGGGCGGAGGAGGTGTGGTTCGGGACCACGTCCACGATGACCCGCAGCCCGTGGCCGTGCGCCTCGTCGATGAGCGCCTTGGCATCCGCAAGTGATCCGAACAGCGGGTCAACGTCCCTGTAGTCCGCCACGTCGTAGCCGAAGTCCGCCATGGGCGAGGTGTAGAACGGCGTCAGCCAGATGGCGTCCACGCCCAGCTCCGCGAGATACGGCAGGCGATCGCGAACGCCGATCAGGTCCCCGATCCCGTCGCCGTTGCCATCAGCGAAACTGCGCACGTAGACCTGGTAGATCGCGGCGTTCCGCCACCAAGCGGTCATGGTTTCCCCCGAATCTCCCCCGTACGTTCCGACTATGAAAGCTCTTTCCGCAACTTTACGCAAGCCCTTCCACAGAGCCCAGAACCGGAAATTTCGGTGTACGGACACCCAAAACCCCCGACCGAAACCCCCACGAACGAGAATCTTTATGTCAAGGGTGGACATGTAGCGTTAAGGCGCGATGTACTACCTCTTCAATCAGCCTCGTCACAGGTGACACGCAAGGTGTGGGCCCATGAGCTCGGTCGTTCTCGACAAAGTGACCAAGGTGTATCCGGGCGACTACCTCGCAGTCGACCGGCTGAGCCTGCGGGCGGAAGACGGCGAGTTCCTCGTCCTCCTCGGCCCCTCCGGATGCGGCAAGTCCACGTTGCTCCGCATGATCGCGGGCTTGGAGGAGATAACCGAAGGGGACCTCTGGCTGGACGGGCAGATGGCCAACCACCTGGCCCCGCGTGACCGCGACGTGGCGATGGTGTTCCAGAACGGCGCGCTCTACCCGCACCGGACGGTACGCGGGAACATCGCCTTCCCCCTGGAGATCGCCAAGTCCGATCCCGGCCTGGTGCGCGAGCGCGTCACCGAGCTGTCCAAGGCGTTACACATCGACGAGACGCTCGACCGCCGTCCTGGCACGCTCTCCGGCGGCCAGCGGCAGCGGGTGGCGATGGGCCGGGCGATCGTCCGCCAGCCCAAGCTGTTCCTCATGGACGAGCCGCTGTCGAATCTGGACGCCGGCATGCGCACCGAGCTGCGGATGGAGATCTCGTCGCTGGTCAGGTCGCTCGGCGTCACCACGATCTACGTCACGCACGACCAGGTGGAGGCCCTGACGCTGGCGGACCGGATCGCGATCCTGAATCGCGGCGTCCTGCAGGACGTCGGAACTCCGGCCCAGATTTACAACGATCCAGCGACGGCCTTCGTGGCGGCTTTTCTCAACTCCCAGCAGTTGAACCTGTTGGCGGCGGGTGTCAGGACTCCGCAGAACCAATATGTGATGCTCGACTTCGGCCCGCACAGGCTGACGATGCCGTGGAGCGATCCCAGGGCGTACGCCATCTCGCAGCACACGGGCGGGCAGGTCCTCATCGGGCTGCGGCCGGACGGGCTGGCCCCGGTGCCGGAGTCGTACGACGGGCCGTCGTTCTTCGGGCGGGTGCGGGCGCTGGAGTATCACGGGCACGAATGGCTGGCGTACCTGGAGTGCGGCATGCCGGCCGTACCGGTGCCCGAGCCGCCGGACCCGCGCGGGCGCGGGAGCCGCGTCAACGGCGAGAAGAACGGGCACGGCATGGTGTCCAACCTGGTACGGCGGCTGTTCTCGCACCCCAGGGAGGAGCCGCAGGACCAGGAGCAGGTGGGCCAGCACCCGAACAGCGGCATCCACCGCCGGTCGGACCTGATCATCCGGCTCGGGAACCGCCCCGTCTGGCGCGCCGGCGACGCCGCCAAGGTGGCGGTGGACCTCTCCCGCATCATGATCTTCACCTCGGACGGCGCCCGCATCGACCCCCCGCGCCGGTAGCCCTTCCTTCTCCCCCTTCCAGGCCGGACGCCACCATGGCGACCGGCCGTTTCTTTTGCCCTTGACCAACCGGACCACAGTCCGTATCTTCGGGACCAGAAAACGGACCGCAGTCCGGAAAGTTGAAGGGACCTGACCTCATGAGCCACCTGCTGCACATCTCGGCCTCCCCGCGCGGCAGCGAGTCGATCTCGCTGGACCTCGCGCGGACCTTCACCGACGAGTACCTGGCCACCCACCCGGGCTCCCGCGTGGACCACTTCGACCTGTGGGACGGGACGCTCCCGGAGTTCGGCCCCGCCGCCGCGGGCGCCAAGATGACCGTGTTCGGGGGCGGCACGCCGGTGGGCGAGCAGGCGGAGGCGTGGGCGGCCGCCGTGCGAACCTTCGAGCGGTTCGACGCCTATGACCGTTACCTGTTCAGCGTGCCGATGTGGAACTCGGGGGTGCCGTACAAGCTGAAGCAGTTCATCGACGTCGTCAGCCAGCCGGCGATGATCTTCGACGTGCATCCCGAGACCGGCTACCGCGCCCTGCTGACCGGCAAGCGCGCGGCCGTCGTCTACACCAGCTCCGTCTGGGGCCCGGCGCTGGGGCCGGAGTTCGGCACCGACTTCCAGTCCACGTTCTTCGGCGGATGGCTGACGTGGGCCGGCATCGCCGACGTCCAGGAGATCCGGCACCATCCGACGCTGACGGGGTCGTACGAGAACGAGCGCAAGCAGGCGGGCGAGCGGGCCAGGGAAGTCGCCAGGACGTTCTAGCGGCGGAGCCCGGTGAGCGCGGATGTTCGTCCGGGGTCAGGAGGGCGGGGTCCAGCGGGGGCCGTCCGGGGTGTCCTCGATCAGGACGCCGCCGCGTGCCATCGCCGCCCGCAGCGCGTCCGCCACGTCGTAGCACCCCTTCTCCCGAAGCTCCGCCCGCAGCGCCAGCAGCGGCTCCACCAGGGCGGGCAGGCCCTGGGAGCGCTGGGTCGCCGTCGAGGCGAGCTCGCCGAGCCGGGCGATGAGCAGCCGCATCAGCTCCCTGGCCTGCTCCACCCCGCCCGCGTCCTCCTCCGTGTCGGCGGCCCACTTGACGATCTCCGCCTCCAGGTCGAGCACGGCCTGGGCGGCGGCCACCATGTCGGGGCGGGCGGCGGCGGCCTTGAACAGCTCCTCGCACGACTGGATGGACTCCTCCAGCGTCACCTCGGCGGGAGTGGTCTCGACGGGGCCGGGCGGGGGCGGGGCCGGGGTGCCGGCGCGGCCCTCGGCCAGGCGGCGCAGCTCGGCCAGGTGCGTACGGCTCCCCGACGGCAGCACCGTCAGCGACCCCGGCCGGCGCACGGTCAGGCCGCCCCGGCCCGCCACCCGCACCGACTCGCTCTCCAGGTCGACGACCAGCGCCGTGTGCTCGTCGAGCCCGAGGACCGCCGTGCCGGCCGGCAGCTCGCGCTCCATGCGCGACAGGCGGCGCTCGCCGAGGTAGCAGTAGCGGGTGTCGTGGGTGCCGCCCTCGGCGTTGTCGAAGTGCGGGATCAGCACGGCCTGCAGCCCCAGCGGCTCCAGCAGGTCGATGCCCTCGCGCCAGTGGGGCTCCGCGCCCACCTTGTAGATCTCGTAGACCGGCACGGTGGCCAGCCCCGCCGTGCAGGCCGCCGCCGAGGCGAGCACGGTCACCCCCTCGCGAGCGCGAATCCGGGCCCGCAGGTCGCCCGCGACCCCGGAGCCCGCCCACCGGTCCAGCGCATACGTCGGGCTGCCGGGCCCGGAGAACACCCAGTCGGCGCCCGTGATCGCGGGAGCCACCTCGACATCCAGCCCGACGCTGTGGGCGAAGTATCGGCAGGCGCGGGCGGAGATGTCGGCGCTGTTCTCCTGGAAGGCGTAGGGAGTGTCGAGCAGCACGGCTCGCGCCCCCGGGCGGAGCGTCCGCGCCGCGGCACGGTGGATCTCGACCATGGTCGGGCTCGTCTCGCCCGACCCCATCAGCACCAGCAAACCGGGCATGGCTGTCGGCCTCTCTCTCGCACGCCCTCGACTACAGCCCGGTCCGCCGCGGTGTTCAAGAGCGGGAGACAATATGCGTTGGGAACGCACTTGCATATGATGGGCAGTAAGTTGGTGGCGGTGACGGGAAGACACGTGGTCTCGGTTGAGACGCTCATGCTACGGGTGGGCACCGACAATCGCTGGTCCTACCGGCATGCCATTACCCAGCCGCTACGCGGGGAAAGCCCTGATGAGGCGGCGCGGCGGCTCAGCGGGGTCGCCGCCGGCGACCCGGACGTCGTCGTGCACTCCACGAGCTGGCGATATGAGCCGGACGGGAAGGTCGTGCTGACATACGCGGTCTGCCCCGATCCGTCGCCCTGGTTGCCCGCGGTCGAGGTGCCCGTGCTGGAGATCGCCCGCGGCCGGGCCCCGGCGACGCCGTCACCTGAGCGGCTCGCCCTGGCCAACGTGGTCGCGCACGCGGTCAGGCACCTGGCCTTCCTCATGGCCGAGGACCCCGTGGTGTCCCGCGCCCTGTCCCGCCACCCCGGCATCGCCCCCGCCCTGAAGCCCGCCCTCAGGCCCGCCCTGGAGCCCGCTACGGCACCGGCGTGACACGCGGCGGCCCATCTCCTGCATGGGACGCTCGACGTAGCGGTAGGTCAGCGCGCTGGCGCCCACGACCAGGGCGACGGCCAGCACCGCCATGGCGACCTGGCGGGGCACCTCCGCCCGCCGCAGGTCACCGGTGACCTCCACGAAGTATTTCAGCAGCGGATGGTGCACCAGGTAGAGCGAGTAGCTGATCAGCCCGAACCACACGAGCAGCCGGGGCAGCCGCCGCCCGCGCAGCGCCATCCCGCCCGCGAACGTGGCTCCGGCCAGCGCGATCGTCGTGAACCACACGTCGGCCTGCACCCACCACCAGCCGCTCTCGATGGCCCACAGCGGCGAGATCCCGACCAGCGCCGCGGTGACCGCCACCGGCCACAGGCCGCCGTTGCCCCGCTCCCACCGGTGGATGGCCGTGCCCGCGAACATCACCGCCAGCACCGCCGTCCCCAGCCACGGCACCCGGCTGCTCAGCACCAGCAACACCACCGCCATGAGCCCGAGCACGCAGGCCGCGGCCGTACGGAGCCTGCCCAGCAGCACGCCCGCCAGCCCCACGACGAACACCGCGCACGACACGTACGCCGGCCACCCGCCGCCCAGCACCGCCCCCGGCGCGACCAGCCCGACCACCACGGCCCCGGCCGCGAACAGCATCGCCAGCAGCCCGCTGCGCCCGTGCCCGCCTGTCAGGAACAGCGCCGTGACCAGCAGGTAGAACACCATCTCGTACGAGAGCGTCCACATGGTGTCGGCCACCCCGCCGACGCTGACGACGTCGAGCAGCATGGTCGCGTGCGCCGCCACCGCGCTCCCGTCGCGCGGCACGGCCTCCCGCACCGGCACCCACCAGGCCAGCGCCAGGACGAGGACGATGACGGCGAGGTAGAGGGGGTAGAGGCGGAAGAAGCGGCTGATCCAGAAGGCGCGCACGTCGCCGTGGCGCTCCAGGGAGGTCGGGATGATGTAGCCGCTGACCAGGAAGAACACCAGGATGCCGTAGACGCCCAGGTTGAACCAGTAAGGCCGGAGAGCCGGCAGGAACCAGGGCAGCAGGTGCTCGGCCACCACCGCGAGGGCGCCGATGCCGCGCAGGGCGTCCAGCCAGGCGAGCCTCGCGACGGGGGTGGGCGCGGGCAGGGCGGCGGCGGTGGCGGACACTCGCCCCAACTTACCCGTTCCGCAGGGGGTGATGCGGGGGTTGGCGCCTTTCGGGCCCCACCTCCCGCGGGGTTGCGGCAGTCCGTCAGGAGGGCGCGGCACGGCGGCGAGGACGTGCGGCGTGCGGCGCGGGCCCGGAACGCGAACGGTCAGGGCGGCCGGTCAGGGCGGCCGATCAGGGCAGCCGGTCAGGGCAGCCGAAATGGGCCGGGGGGATGAGACGGGCGGATGAGACGTCGGTGGGCGGAGGGGAGGGTCAGCGGGTGCGGTGGGCGGTCAGGGAGGCGTGGTGGTCGGCGCCGGCCGGGCCGTGCGGGTCCGTGTGGACGGTGGCGGCCCGCAGCCGGGGCAGCTCGTGGATGAGCCGGTGCTCCGCCTCCACCGCCACCTTGTGCGCCGCCACGACCGACATGTCGTGATCGACGAGGATCTCCACCTCGGCATGCAGCGCGTGCCCGATCCACCGCAGCCGTACGGATCCCACCTGCCGCACCCCGTCGACCCCGGCCAGGATGCGCTCGGCGTCGTCCACCAGGGCGGGGTCCACGGCGTCCATGAGCCGGTGGTAGATCTCGCGGGCGGCGTCGCGCAGCACGAAGCAGATGGCGACCGTGATCAGCAGCCCGACGATCGGGTCGGCGATCGGGAAGCCGAGCGCGGCGCCCCCCGCGCCCAGCAGGACGGCCAGCGAGGTGAAGCCGTCCGTCCTGGCGTGCAGGCCGTCGGCCACCAGGGCGGCCGAGCCGATCTCCTTGCCCACCTTGATCCGGTAGCGGGCCACCCACTCGTTCCCCGCGAACCCGATCAGCGCCGCCACGGCCACCCAGCCCAGTGCCGTGATCTCCTGGGGATCCAGCAGCCGCCGGACGGCCTCGTACCCGGCCAGCGCGGCCGAGGCGGTGATGAGCGCGACGATCACGATGCCCGCCAGGTCCTCGGCCCGGCCGTACCCGTAGGTGAAGCGGCGGGTGGCGGCGCGGCGGCCGAGCGAGAACGCGATGGCCAGCGGCACGGCGGTGAGCGCGTCGGCCAGGTTGTGCAGGGTGTCGCCGAGCAGCGCGACGGAGCCCGAGGCCACGACGATGACCGCCTGGACGGCGGCGGTGACCATGAGGACGGCGAACGAGATGCCCAGCACGCGCATGCCGCGGCTGCTGCTCTCCAGGGCGGAGTCGGTCTTGTCCGAGGTGTCGTGGCTGTGGGGGGCGAGCGCGTGGACGACCCGGCCCAGCACCGCCTTGATCCCCCGGCCCCGCTCCTCACCGTGCCCGTGGCCGTGGCCGGTCTCATGACCGTGGCCATGACCGTGGCCATGACCGTGGCCATGACCGTGCCCATGACCGTGCTCGTCCCCATGATCGTGCTGGTGCGGTGTCGAAGCCGGGTCGCGCTGGTCAGACATGGCATCCCTCGCTTGCGCAATTCGTCCCTTTTGACCAGGATATGTAGTCATGTACGCACGCGACAACACCTCAGGTGCGGAACCGTCGCAAGAACCTACCCCCGCCCAGGTGGACGCGGCCATCGAGGCGTTCAGGATGCTCAGCGACGGCACCCGGCTCCGCCTGATGTGGCTTCTGTCGTCCGGGGAACGCGATGTGAACTCACTTGCCGGGGCCATCGGCGTGCCCCGCCCGTCGGTGTCCCAGCACCTGGCCAAGCTCAGGCTGGCCGGACTGGTGAACACCCGCCGGGACGGCCGCCGGGTGCTCTACCGGGCCAGGGACTCCCACGTACGGGCGCTGATCGCGGAAGCCCTGTTCCACGCCGACCACGAGGTGTCGGGCCTGCCCCGGCACGACTGATCCGGGGAGGTTACCAGCCCACCTTGCCCTTGCCCGAGATGAGCGCGCGGGCGATCACCATGCGCTGGACGTCGTTGGTGCCCTCGCCGATCGCCATCAGCGGCGCGTCCCGGTAGAGCCGCTCGACCACGAACTCCTGCGAGTAGCCGTACCCGCCGTGGATCCGCATCGCCTCCAGCGACGCCTTCAGCGCCACCTCCGAGGCGAAGTACTTCGCCATCCCCGCCTCCATGTCGACCCGCTTGCCCCCGTCGGCCTGGGACGCGGCCCAGTACGTGAGCAGCCGGGCGGCCTGGATCTCCGTGGCCAGGTCGGCGAGCTTGAGCTGGATGGCCTGGAACTCGGCGATCGGCTGCCCGAAGGCCGTGCGCTCGCGCGAGTAGTTCAGCGCGGCGTCGTACGCGGCCTGGGCGACGCCGACGGCGCGGGCGGCGATGTTGATCCGCCCCATCTCCAGCCCGCCGAGCACCTGCTGCATGCCGCGCCCCTCGACGCCGCCGAGCAGGCCGGACACCGGCACGCGCACCTCGTCGAGCACCACCTCGCACGTCTCGGTGCCCTTGTAGCCGAGCTTGGGCAGGTCGCGGCTGACGCTGAAGCCCGCCGACGACGGGTCCACGAGCAGCACCGACATGCCCTTGTGCGCCGGCTCGGCGATGGAGGTCTTGACCAGCACCGGCAGCGGGTCGGCGTGCCGGGCGTTGGTGATCCACGTCTTGGTGCCGGTCACGACGTAGTGGTCGCCGTCGCGTACCGCCCGGGTCTGGATGCCCTGCAGGTCGGTGCCCGCGCCGGGCTCGGTCAGCGCGATCGCGGTGCGGCGCGCGCCGCTGGCCAGGTCGGCGAGGTGCAGCCGCTTCTGCTCCTCGGTGCCGTGGCGGGCGATCATCCAGCAGGCCAGCGAGTGGGACCCGATGGTGCCCGCCACGCCCATCCAGCCCCGCGCGATCTCCTCGAAGACCAGCGCGAACGAGACCATGTCGGCCTCCATGCCGCCGTACTCCTCCGGCACGGACAGGCCGAACAGCCCCATCTGCTTCATCTTGTCGACGATCTCGGTGGGATAGCGGCCGGAGTGCTCCCACTCGGTGGCCACCGGCAGGATCTCCTTCTCCACGAACGCGCGCAGGGTCTCGCGGAAGGCCTTCTGCTCGTCGGTCAGCTCGAAGTCCATGTGCCTCAATTCCTCAGAGCGGGCCGGTCCTGGCCTGTGGGAAGTAGCCCTTGTCGTGCGGGGCGTGGCGCTTGTAGACCATGACGGTCCGCGTCCAGGACATGATCTCGTCACCGTCCTGGTTGAGCCCGCGCGTGTAGCAGGTGACGATCCCCGCGTACGGGCGCGACTTCGACTCGCGTTTCGCGGTCACCTTCGACTCGGCGTAGAGGGTGTCGCCCACGAACACCGGGTGGGTGAGCTTGATGTCCTCCCAGCCGAGGTTCACGATCGCCGTCTGGCTCACGTCGATGACGGAGATGCCGAGCACGATCGCCACGGTCAGCCCGGAGTTCACGATGATCTTGCCGGTGGGGGACCTGGCGGCGAGGTGGGCGTTGAAGTGGTTCTGGTTCGTGTTCATGGTCAGGAGCGTGAACCAGGTGTTGTCGGCCTCGCTGATCGTGCGGCCCATGGGGTGCTGGTAGACGTCCCCGACGGTGAAGTCCTCATAGTAGCGGCCGATGGCGGGCTCGTGAACGGTCAAGGGCTCTGCTCCTGTTGACAACGATCAGACCGCTCACGTTAGTGACCAGATGATTGTTCGGTCAATCAGCCACGTACGACCGGGCGGCCATCTTCGAGACCACGTCCACGATGCGGGCGGCGCGCTCGACCTCGGCGCGGTGGAAGACCGGCCCCTCGGCGCGGGCCACCACCAGGTGCAGCCCGGCCGCGACCACCGGCAGCAACATCAGCCGCAGCTCCTTGGCGTCCATCGTGATGGCCCGGGGAGGCGGCTCGGGCAGCTCGAACTCGCTGGGGGCGGCCAGCGAGGCGTGCCGCACCGCCCCGTCGACCACCGCCACCGACCACTCCGCGCCGCACAGCCCCGGCAGCGCGTCCACCAGCGTGGCGAAGCCCCTGGCGGGCTCGGCGGCCACGTGCATGAGCAGGTCGTAGTCGAGGGCCGAGCCGGGCACCTCCTTGGTGGGCCAAACCCCTTCAACGCGTACGCCAGGCATGGCGGACAGCCGCTCGCGCGCCTCGGCGGCGGTCACCGGGCCCGGCCAGGACACCGTGAAGTCGTCCACGGCCCGACCGGCCTCCCGCTCGAGCACGGTGACCTGCAGGATGTCCGCTCCCAGCGCACCCAGCGCCTTCGCAACCTGCCCGAGACCGCCCGGCCGGTCGGGCAACGACACCCTCAGTCGCAGCAGCATTGCCGCCCCCTTTCCAGAGGCTCTCACAGTGCCGTGGAAAGGTTTCCAGCATGTTCCACGGATATGTCGCACATGCTGCGGTTATATCCCAGGATGCAGTGTTAAGTCCGGATTGTCGATAAAAGGGAGTTGGGGTTTCCGCAGGTCATCGTGTTGTTGCTGCCAATTTCTGACAATTCCCTCATTACCTGCCGCTAGGCGAACACGTCCTGCTGGTAGCGGCCCGCCGCCTCCAGCCCGGCCAGCCAGGCGGCCCCGTCCGCACCGGTCCTGTCGCGGTGGATGTCCAGCAGGGCCTGCCGCACGGCGGGCGCCATCCGCAGGCCGTCGCCGCAGACGTAGACGTGGGCGCCCTGCGAGAGCAGCTCCCACACCTCGTCCGCGCGGGCGGCGACCGCGTCCTGGACGAACCGGTACGGGTGCCCCGCCACGGCCGAGTACGCGCGGTGCACCGTCACCCCCTCGGCCTCGTCCCAGGCGGCCAGCTCGGTGGCGTAGAGCAGATCGTGCTCGGGGTGGCGGCACCCGGTGAACACCTCGGCCCGCCCGGTGGCCCCGGTCAGCGCGCGCTCCTCCAGGAAGCCGCGCAGCGGCGCGAACCCCGTGCCGGGGCCCACCAGGATCACCGGCGTGGCCGGGTCGTCCGGCAGGCGGAACGGCGGCGCGGGCACCCGGACGTAGCCGTAGAACACCTCGCCCTCCTTCAGCCCCGCCAGGTAGGCCGAGCACATGCCCTGGTAGGTGCCGGTGCCGGACCAGGCGGGGCCCTCGACGAGGCCGACCGTGAGGCGTACCAGGGCGGGGTCGGCCAGCGGCGAGGAGGACACGGAGTAGTAGCGCGGCTTGATCGGCCCGGCCAGCTCCAGGAACACCGGCAGCGGCAGCTCGATCGCCGGGAAGCGCTCCAGCAGGGCCAGCGGGGAGACGCGCTTGGCGAGGATCTCGTCGGCGTAGCTCTCGGTCAGCTCGGCGAGCTGGCCCGTGGTCCACGGGCAGGCGGTGTGGTCCGCCAGCGCCCGCAGGTCGGACCTGGTGGCCACCTCCTGCAGCTCGGCGAACTCGGTCAGCAGCAGCCCGGCCGTGACCGGCGTGTCCACGGGCAGGTGGGTCGCGCCGGCGGTGCGCAGGCGCACGACCTGCTCGCGCGGGACGCGCAGGCAGCGCAGCGCCCACTCCACCAGCTCGGGGTCGTTCTTGGCGAAGACGGCCACGTGGTCGCCGGCCGAGTACGTCACGCCCTCGGGCAACCGGGCCACGATGGAGCGCACGCCGGGGCGCGGCGCCTCGACCGAGAAGTCCCAGAGCCCCTCGGGGTCGCCGGTGAGCTCCTCGTTGGAGACGACGGTCAGCGGGACGGCCCGCTCGGAGACCACCGAGGGCCTGACCTCGGCCTCGGTGAGCACCTCCATGGCGTAGCGCGGCCCGGCGCCCGCCCCCAGATCCGTGGCCGCGCTGTACTCCGCGGCCAGCGCCGCCCACAGCCGGGCGGTCCAGGCCGACACGTCGCCGTCGAAGTCGCCGTCGGTGTCGGCCTCGCCGCGCTCGACCAGCGGCACGGCCCCGGCGGCGGTCAGCTTCTCGAACGCGCGCCGGGGGAAGTCCTGGTACGTCGGCCACTGCGTGTTGCCGCAGCCCAGCACGGCCAGCCGCACTCCGGACAGGTCGGGCAGGGACTCCAGGGCGTCGAAGCGCTGGGCGTTGTCGGGGGCCTTGCCGTTGTAGGAGGAGGCCACCACGACGAGCAGGCCCTCGGCGGGCGGCGTCAGCTCGTCCAGCGTGGTCAGCGTGGTGGCGAACCCGGCCCGCCCGGCCCGCTCGGCCAGCCGCTCGGCCAGGTCGGCGCTGGTGCCGAGGTTGGAGCCGTACGCGACGGTGAGCGGCACGCCCGTCACGGCGATGTCCTGCTGCTCGCTCTCCTGCGCCCGCTGCTCGGCCACGACGGCGCGCTCGTGCGCGCGCCGCTCGCGGACCCGGAGCGTGAACCCGTCCGGCTTGAGGGTGAGCGTCTGCTTGATCTTCATCCGGTAGGCGCCGGGGTCGGACAGGGCGAAGCGCCGCAGGATCATCGCCAGCGCGAGCCGGGCCTCGGTGAGGGCGAACTGGCGGCCGATGCAGGCCCGCTCGCCGTTGCCGAACGGCTTGTACGCGCCGGGGTGGTGGTGCTTCTTGTGCTCGGGCAGCCAGCGGTCGATGTCGAACTCGTCGGGCCGCTCCCACGCCTTGGCGCTGCGGTGCAGCGGCGGCAGCAGCACGCCGACGCCCTGGTCACGCGGGATGAGGTAGTCGCCGAGCATGGTGTCCTGGACGGCGCTCACGGCGAAGACAGGGATCGGCGACCAGACCCGCAGCGTCTCCTCCAGGATGCGGGGGATGACGTCGAGCTTCATGATCGTCTCGTACGTGGGCGGCTCGTCGCCCGGCAGCAGCCGGTCCACCTCGTCGTACGCGCGGGCCAGGGTGTGCGGCTCGCGCAGCAGGTTGTACAGGGCGAAGGCGAGCAGGCCGCTGGTGGTCTCGTGGCCGGCGATCAGGAACGTGAGGACCTGGTTGCGGATGTTCTCGTCGGACAGGCGGGCGCCGCTCCGCGGGTCGGACGCCTCCAGCATGAGCCCCAGCAGGTCCTTGGCGCCCCCGCCGCCCTCGGCCCGGCGCTGCCTGATCACGTCGTCGACGAGCGCCTGCATGGTGGCGATGTCGCGCCGGTAGGTCTCCTCGTGCTTCTTCTTGAGCCGGGTGACGAACGGCAGCTGCTGGTTGCGCAGCATGGCCTCGGTCAGCGCGCCGCCCATGGCCTTCAGGAACGGGTGCAGTTCGGGCGAGTCGAACGAGTGGAACCGGTAGCCGAACCCGGTGAGCGAGATCGTGTCGAGCGTCAGCCGGGTCATGTCGTCGGCGACGGGCAGGTCCTCCCCCTGGCGACCTGCCCACGACTCGACGAGCTGCTCGGCGACCTCGAGCATCTGGGGGTAGTAGGCCTTCATCGAGCGCTGGCTGAAGGCCGGCATCAGGATGCGATGCGCGTGGCCCCACACCGGCTCGTGCAGCTCGGCCGTGAACAGGCCGTCGCCGCCGAAGTCGCGCACGATCGACAGCGGCGGGTTGATCCGCTTGACGAACCGGCTCTCGTCGCACAGCTGGACGACCAGGTCCGGGTCGTACGCCAGCACGACCCGGCGCCCGGCGATCTCCAGCTGGAAGATGCCCTCCTCGTGCTCGGCGGCCACCTTCACGAAGTGCTCCACCGGCGAGTGCGACGGGATCTGCAGCGTGTTGCCCACGATCGGCAGACCTTGCGGGGCGGGGATCCGCGCCATGAGTGCTCCCTTCCATAGCCATACACCGTATGGCTGACGCTACCATACGGTGTATGGCAGTGAGCGCGCGCAGGGGCGCACCCCTGACTCTCGAAGAGATCAGCTCCGTGGCATTGCGCCTGATAGACGAGGGCGGCATGGAGGGGCTGTCCATGCGCAAGCTGGCGGCCGAGCTGAACGTCAACCCGATGTCGCTCTATCACCACGTGGCGAGCAAGGAGGCGCTGATCGGCCTGATCTGCGCCACGGCGGCCCACCACGTCCAGCTGCCGCCGGACGACGGCTCGCCCTGGCAGGAGCAGCTCAGGGAGCTGGCCCTGGCCTACTACCGGCACGCGCGGGAGCACCAGAGCCTGTGGACCTACCTGCAGAACCATCCGGAGGCCGTCGCGGACCGGCAGATGTCGATCTGGCAGGCGCTCTATCGCATCCTGCGGCTGGCGGGGGTGCCGGAGTCGGAGCTGCGGCGCACGAGCGACGTGCTGCACGCGTTCGTGACGGGCTTCGTCGTCGCCGAGACGCGCGGCCACCTGCCGGACGACCCGGACGAGATCAGCCGCGACTTCGACACGGCCATCCGGCTGATCATCCATGGATTGGCGGGTTTCTCCAGCTAAGTGTTGCGTTGGAAAATCCAACTCACCTAGAGTGGGTTCGGTTTTCCAACTGACAAGGAGGGGCCGCGATGCGTGACGCCGTCATCGTGGAGGCCGTACGCACCCCGATCGGCAAGGGCAAGCCCGGCGGGGCCCTGTCCGGGGTCCACCCGGTCGACCTGCTCGCCCACGCCCTGAGCGCGCTGGTCGAGCGCAGCGGGATCGACCCGTCCCTGGTGGACGACGTGATCGGCGGCTGCGTCGACCAGGTGGGCGAGCAGGCCATGAACACCACCCGCTACGCCTGGCTGGCGGCCGGCCTGCCGGACTCGGTGCCCGCGGTCACCGTCGACCGGCAGTGCGGCTCGTCCCAGCAGGCCGTGCACTTCGCCGCCCAGGGAGTCCTGTCCGGCGCGTACGACCTGGTCGTGGCATGTGGCGTGGAGTCGATGAGCCGCGTGCCCATGTGGTCGAACGTGCCCGCCGGAGCCGACCCGTTCGGCCCCGCCGTGGCCGCCCGCTACCCGGAGGGCCTGGTGCCGCAGGGCATCAGCGCCGAGCTGATCGCCGCCAAGTGGTCACTCGGCCGCGAGCAGCTCGACGCGTTCTCCGCGCACTCGCACGCCAAGGCCGCCGCCGCGTCCTTCGCCGACGAGCTCGCACCCGTGGCGGGCCTCGACCACGACGAGTCGGTACGGCCGTCCACCACCGGGGAGATCCTCGCCGGGCTCCGGCCCGCCTTCGCCGACCCCGGCTACGCCGAGCGGTTCCCGCAGATCTCCTGGTCCGTCACGGCGGGCAACTCCAGCCCGATCAACGACGGGGCCGCGGCGGTGCTCATCACCACCTCGGAGACGGCGGCCCGCCTCGGCCTGAAGCCGCTGGCCCGGCTGCACACCTTCGCCGTCACGGGCTCCGACCCGGTCCTCATGCTCACCGGCGTGATCCCGGCCACGGAGAAGGTCCTGCGCCGCGCCGGGCTCCGGCTGGCCGACATCGACCTGTTCGAGGTCAACGAGGCGTTCGCCAGCGTCGTACTGGCCTGGCAGCAGGAGACCGGCGCCGACCCCGCCAAGATCAACGTCAAGGGCGGCGCCATCGCCCTCGGCCATCCCCTGGGCGCCAGCGGCGCCCGCATCACCACCACCCTCGTCCACGCCATGCGCGAGCACGGCGCCCGCTACGCACTGCAGACCATGTGCGAGGCGGGCGGCCTGGCCAACGCCCTCATCCTGGAGCACACCTCATGAAGATCTCCGGCAGCACCGCCCTCGTCACCGGCGCGAACCGCGGCCTCGGCGCCGTCTTCGCCCGCGCCCTCCTGGAGCGCGGCGCCCGCACCGTCTACGCCGCCGCCAGGAACCCGGACACCGTCACCGACCCGGACCTGACGCCCATCGCGCTCGACATCACCGACCCGGCCGCCGTGACGGCCGCGGCCGGGCGCTGCACCGACGTGGACCTCCTGATCAACAACGCGGGCGTCCTCCTGCCGTACGGCCCCGGCCAGGAATCGGCCCGCGCGGAGATGGAGGTCAACTACTTCGGCACGCTCGCCATGAGCGACGCCTTCGCGCCCGTGCTGGCCCGCAACGGTGGCGGGGCCCTGGTGAACGTGCTGTCGGTGCTGTCGTGGGTGACGTTCCCGCACCTGCGCACGTACTCGGCGGCCAAGGCGGCGGCCTGGTCGCTGACGAACGCGCTGCGGGTGGAGCTGCGCGAGCAGGGCACCCACGTGCTCGGCGTGCACGCCGGCTACATCGACACCGACATGGCCGCCGGCGTCACCGACCCCAAGGTCAGCCCGGCCGAGGTGGTCGCGCAGGCGCTCGACGGCCTGGAGCAGGGCGCGTACGAGGTCCTGGCCGACGGCGTCAGCCAGAACGTCAAGGCCGCCCTGTCGGGCGGCCTCGAGCTCCTCTACCCCGCGCTCACTCCCCGCTAGGGCGTTCCTGCAGCACCCATCCGTTGCCGTCGAGATCGTTGAAGAACACGAACGAGTTCCACCGGCCGCCCTTGCCGTCGGCCAGGGTGCCGTCCTTCTCGTAGTGCTTGACGTCGCTGACCTCGACGCCGCGCCCGGCCAGCTCGGCCCGCGCGGCGTCGATGTCGGGCACCACGAGCTGCAGCCCCCGCACGGCACCCCCGGCGGGCGCGCCGATCACGATCGAGCAGGCCGACCCGCGCGGGGTGAGCTGCACGATCCGCGTGCCGGGGCTGATCCGGGTGTCGTGGTCGACCACGAACCCGAGCCGCTCGCTGTAGAACTGCTTCGCCTTCTCCACGTCGGCCACCGGGATCGACACCACCTCGAGCTTCCAGTCCACTGGGTCCCTTCCTTTCCGATGCTCTGTGCTGGTCTGTCACCAACGCGTCGAACAGGCGGCCCCGGATTCGACCGGCTCTCCCGGCGGATCGTCTCAGCCCGCCGCCTCCCAGACGGCCTCGAACGCCACCGGGGTGATCTCGGTCAGCTCCCAGATCTCCAGCGGCTGGTCGGTGAGGAAGCCCTGCTCGTCGTGCAGGTGCCGCCACCAGTAGCGGCGGGCGGCGCGGTCGGCGCCCACCTCGACCTGCCGGACGGCCCAGTGCTCGCCGTCGCCCTCGACGCTCTCGAACAGCCAGGCGCGCCCGTCGTCGTCGCCCATGTGCCAGTAGTGGCGGGGGGCGTCGGACTCGGCGAGCTGCCGCACCAGCGGCCGGCGAAGATCTTCAGGAACCTCTGGAACCACGCTGACCACTCTAGACACGTCTCAGCGCTGGTACGCCCCGGCGTCCGGGGAACCGGTCAGGGGCTTGCCCGCGAGGTCCTTGGCGAAGGCCTTGCCGCCGTACCACCTGGCGGTGAGGGACACGCCGCGGCCCAGCGCCGGGGAGCCGGGGCGCAGGCGCAGGTCCGTACGGGAGACGAACTTCGGGTCGGCCATGACCGACTTGGGCCCGAGCTTGAACCTGGCCGTGCGGCCCTTGTACACGCTGCCGGCCTCGTCGGCGCCCGCGCCGTCCTCCCAGCCCGCCTCCCCGCCCACCAGGATCACGTTGTTGCGCAGCTTCAGGATCGACGGCGAGCACCCGTCGTGGCAGGACCAGCCGATGGTGTCCGCGGCCGGCAGATAGACCGAGTTGTGCACGGCGACCGTGCCCTTGACCGGGCCGACGATGTGGCGCGGGCCGCGGGTGATGAGGAAGGAGCCGCGGCTGCGCGAGGAGGTGACGACGTTGAAGGCGAAGAGGTTGCCGGTCGCGGTCTTGCCCTTCTGGGCGCCGAGCTCGGTGAACGTCTCGTTGTTCCGGGAGGTGTTGTGGGTGACCCGGTTGCGGTCGCCGTTGAAGATCTCCACGGCGGCGCCGTCGGTGCCGTAGTCCTCGCTCTTGGCGAAGCTGCCGGTGATGGTGTTGCCGGTCACCACGTTGTCGTCGCCGTTGAGGAGCACGCCGAACGCGCCGGAGTCGTTGTCGCCGCCGTCGTCGTTGACGCTCATCCGGTTGTTGTCGGTCAGGACGCTGTCGCGGATGGTGTTGCGCGAGCCGGACGGCGTGACGTACACGCCGGCGATGTTGCGGTCGGCCTGCACGCCGGCCAGCTCGTTGGAGTCGCCGCCGACCTCGAAGCCGGACCAGCGGCAGCCGGAGGCGCGCAGGCCGCTGATGCGCCAGTGGTTGCCCTTGACGACCACGCAGTCGGCCTCGCCGCCGCTGATCCTGGCGAGCGCGCCGCTGCCGTAGGCCCGGACGACGATGGGCCGGGCGGCGGTGCCGTTGGCCTCCAGCGTGAGCGGCCCGGTGAAGGAGCTGCCCCGCTTGAAGGAGACGGTGTCGCCCGGCTTGAGCTCGGCGGCGTTGACGTTGGCCAGCGACTTCCACGCGGCGGCCGCGCTGGTGCCGGCCGCCGCGTCGTCGCCCGACCTGGAGTCGACGTAGTAGGTGGTGCCCGCCTGTGCGCTCGTCTGGGCTGCGGCCGCGGACGGTACGGCAGGCAGGAGCGAGGCCATAACGGCTACGGAGAGCAACCTCATGCGAGCACACCACTATCTAGTTGGGGACACGGAGAATCAGCAGAGGCAACCGTAGCGTCATCGACGCGTGAGGCGCCACACACGTAGCGAAGGTCCTTCGCCGGGGATGACGTCACCGTCCGGCGCGTTGTACAGGCCGGTCGCGTGCGTGCCGAGGGCGAGCGGCTCGCCCGGCGCGCGGCGTGCGCACACCAGGAGTGACTCCTCGTACGTCTCGCGCGCGAAGACCAGGCAGTCGGCGTCGGCGTGCAGCCAGCGCAGGCCGCCGTGCCGCAGGGCGGGCTCGGCCCGGCGCAGCCCGAACAGCTCCCGGTAGCCGGCCAGCGTCTCCAGGTCCTGGTCGTGCGGCCGGTTCCAGGGCATCGGGGTGCGGGAGTGCTCGCCGTTCACGCCGGTCAGGCCGAACTCGCTGCCGGCGAAGACCATGGGCGTGCCCGGCAGCGTGGCCTGCAGGCCGAGCGCGAGCAGGTGGCGCTCGCGCGAGCCGGTCACCGTGCGGATGCGGGGCGAGTCGTGCGAGTCGAGGAGCTGCCAGGAGTGCACGAGCGAGCGCCACGACATCTGCGAGGCGAACGACCGGAACGCGGCCAGCGTGGCCCGGCCGTCGCGCTCCGGCACGCCGCCCGGGGCGCCGAGGAAGTGCTCCAGGTCCAGGCCGGGGTCGCGCAGCCAGGCCCAGACGGGCCGGGTGAAGCCGCCGTAGTTCATGGTGCCGTGCCAGCCGTCGCGGTCGAGGTCGCGGGTGGCGTCGTGGTTGTGCTCGGCGATGAAGGCGGCCTCGGGGCCGAGCTGGGCCCGCAGCAGGGCGGCGACCTCGTGGGCGTAGTCGTCGCCCCCGCGCCTGCCGGTCATGTTGGCCACGTCCACCCGCCAGCCGTCCAGCGGGCCGAGCCACTTCTTCAGCACCGCCGTCATGCTGGAGCGCACCAGCTCGCTGCCCCAGTTGAGCTTGGGCAGCGTCTTGAACCCCCACCAGGACTCGTAGTCGCCGGTCTCGGGGTCGAAGTAGAACATCTCGCGCTCGGGGGCGTTCACGTCGGAGACGGCCGCGGTGAACCATTCGTGCGCGTCGCCGCAGTGGTTGGTGGTGATGTCGCCGAGCAGCCGCATGCCCCGGTCGCGCAGCGCGCCGGACAGGCGGTGCAGGGCGTCGTCGCCGCCGAGCAGCGGGTCCACGTGCTCGAAGTTCGAGGCGTCGTAGCGGTGGTTGGAGCGGGCGGGGAAGAACGGCGTCAGGTAGACGGTGTCGACGCCGAGGCTCTGGACGTGGTCCAGCCGCCGCACGATGCCGTCGAGGTCGCCGCCGTAGAACTGCTGCGAGGTGCCGGGGCCGGTGGCGATCACCGGGTCGCGGTCCCAGTCGCGCGGCATCGCCCAGTCGGGCACGTCGGGCATGGGCCCGGAGCGGTCGAAGCGGTCGGGGAAGATCTGGTAGACGATCGCGTCCGGCATCCACGACGGCGGCGCCTGGTGGCAGACCAGGCGGAAGTCGCCGGCGTCGGTGAGGTCGTGGCCGAACAGCCCGGCCGCGGTCAGCCAGGAGTGCCCGCTCCCGGTGCGCAGCAGGAAGCGGTACGGGGTGACGGGGTTGACCGCGGTGATCTCGGCCCGCCACCAGACGTCGGTGCGGCCGTACCCGCCCGCGTCCCGGCGCGAGGGGTCCGGGGACGCCTCGAAGTAGCGCGGCTCCCCGTCGTGCACCGCGCGCACGTGCACGCCGGTGACCCCCGCGGCCAGCGGCGCCCGCAGCCAGACCGTCACCCGCGAGCCGAGCTCGGGCCGCTGGTCGGAGACATACAGAGCTGAGCCGTCGTGATGCGGCTCCCCCAGATAGCGCATCTGCACCTATCCCTTGACAGCTCCGGCGGTGAGCCCGGAGACGATGTACTTCTGCAACCACAGGAACACACCGACCGTGGGAACGGCGGTGATCAGCGTGGCCGCGGCGAACATGCCGAAGTTCGCGTTGCGGTGGTCGCCGGCGATCATGCCGTACATGCCGACGGCGAGCGTCTTGCTCTCCGGGTCGCGCAGGAACACGTTGGCCATGAGGAACTCGCTCATCGTGCCGATGAACGCCAGCAGCGCGGTGACCGCGAGGATGGGCGTGACCAGCGGCATGATGACGCGCCAGAAGATCTGGGCGTGGGTGGCGCCGTCCACGGTGGCGGCCTCGTCCAGCTCCTTGGGCACCGTGTCGAGGAACCCCTTCATCAGCCAGGTGTTCACGCCGAGCGCGCCGCCGAGGTAGAGCAGCAGGAGCCCCCAGACGGTGTTGAAGCCGAAGGCCGGGTAGAGCTCGGTCACCTCGGTGAAGATCATGAAGATCGTCACGATGGCGAGGAACTGCGGGAACATCTGGATGAGCAGCAGCGCCAGCAGACCGACGCGCCGCCCGGCGAAGCGCATGCGGCTGAAGGCGTACGCGGCCAGCATCGACAGCAGCAGGCTGGCGAACGACGACACCAGGGCGATGAAGACCGAGTTGAAGAACCAGCGGGCGAACGGGTAGGTGTCGGAGGTCAGCAGGTTGGCGAAGTTGTTCAGGCTCGCGCCGGTGGGCAGCAGGTCCGTGGAGGCCAGCGTGCCCATCGGGTTGATCGCGGCGGAGAGCACGAACAGGATCGGGAACACCGCGAACGCGCACACGATGAGCACGTAGGCGTGCCGTAGCGTCATCTTCACGCGTAGATCTCCTCCTGCCTGCGGGTGCGCCGGAACGCCACGGCCGAGATGACGGCCACGATGGTGAAGATGAACACCGAGATCGCCGCCGCGAAGCCGAACTGCGCGCCGCCCGCCCCGAACGCCAGCCTGAACGTGTAGGTGATGAGCAGGTCGGTGCCGCCCACCTGCGGGTTCTCGGCGGGGAAGGGGCCACCGTCGGTGGTGAGCGCGATGGCGTTGAAGTTGTTGAAGTTGTAGGCGAACGACGAGATCAGCAGCGGCGTGAGGGCGACGAGCAGCAGCGGCAGCGTCACCCGGCGGAACGCCCGCCACGGCGTGGCCCCGTCGATGGCGGCCGCCTCGGTCAGCTCGCGCGGGATGGCCTGCAGCGCGCCGGTGGTGACCAGGAACATGTACGGGAAGCCGAGCCACAGGTTGACCAGGATGACCCCGAACCGGGCGGTGCCCAGCTCGCCGAGCCAGTCGATGTTGGCGCCGAGCAGCTGGTTGATCAGGCCGAAGTCGCGGTTGAACATGTCGCGCCAGACCAGCAGCATGGCGAAGGCGGGCATCGCGTACGGCAGGATCAGCGCGATCCGGTAGAACCGGGTGCCGCGCATGCGCGGATGGTGCAGCGCCAGGGCCACCGACATGCCGAGCCCGAACGTGCCGAGCACGGAGACCAGGGCGAAGAAGATGTTCCAGCCCAGCACCCCCGCGAAGTATCCCGAAATAGTGGGATTTGTCAGCACGCGGGAGAAGTTGTCCAGGCCGACGTTGACCTGCCAGCCCTGTGCCAGGTGCTCGCCCTCGGCGTTGACGAAGTAGCCCTGCCCCTCGTCGGCCGTCCAGGTGCCGCCCTCGCCGCGTACGCAGTCGCAGCCGGCGTCGTACACCAGGGCGGCCTTGCCCTCGACGGCCCGGCTGAGCCCGTTCGCCTTGATCAGGCCGTCGCCGGTCGGGACGGCCAGCGCGGAGACCTCCGGCCCGCGGGCGGCCGCCTGGGGCGCCTTGAGCACGGTCAGCCCGGGCGCGCTCAGCACCTTGCCCGTGACGCCGACCTGCGCTCCGTCCAGCCGCGAGAGCCCGTCGGCGGTCCCCAGCGAAACCTGCTCGGTCGCCGGGTCCACCAGCAGGAACACCAGCTCCTCGCCGCGCAGCGCCACGGTCAGGGAGTACTCGGGCGAGCCGGGCGCCTGCCGGACCGAGCCGGTCTCGATGGCGGTGATCGCGGCGGCCTTGTCACCGCGGTGCCCGTCGCCGAAGTTCGTGAACGCGGTGGTCACCGTGTAGACGACGGGGAACACCTGGAAGGCGAGCAGGAAGACGGTGCCGGGAACGAGGTACTTGGCGGGGATGAAACGCCGGGTCAGGTAGAGGTAGGCGATGAGCGCGCCCACCGCGCACAGCAGCCCCAGCGAGACCCACGACCCGGCGGCGACCAGCGGCGGCACGGCGTAGAGCAGGATCGCGGCGGCGATGGCCAGCACCATGATCCTGCTCACCACGAACGCCGTGGTGATCTCCCGGCGGGGCCGCGGAGCCGGCTCGGCCGGCCCCGCGCCCTCTCTGGGTGCCTCACGCACGTCCAGAGCCATGACGTCAGTTCTTGAGCGAGCCGTCGATGGCCTTCTGCGCCGCCGCGGCGGCCTTGGCCGCGTCGCCGCCCTTGACCACGGCCGTCTCCGCGATGCCGAACGGCTCCCAGATGGCGGCCATCTCGGGGATGGCGGGCATCGGCATGCCGTCCTTGCCGGCGTCCATGAACTTGGCCGCGTCCGGGTCGCTCGCCTGGACCTCCTGGAGGGCGGCGGTCAGCGCCGGGGGCCTCGGGTCGGCGTCGTAGAGCGCCTTGGCGACGTCCTTGTCGGTCACGTAGTTGGCGACGAACTCCTGGGCCAGGGCCTTGTTCTTGCCCTTGGAGGCGACGAAGAAGCTCTGCACGCCGACGAAGGGGGTGGCGGGCTCGCCGTCCTTGAACGACGGCACGGCCGTGATGTCGTACGTGATGCCGCCCTTCTTGACCTCGCTGATCGCCCACGGGCCGGAGACGAGGTAGGCGCACTTGCCGCCGGCGAAGTTGACGATGTAGTTCTCGTTGGTCAGCGAGGTGCGCAGGGCGCCGTCGCCCTTCTCGCCGAGCGCCTTGAGCTTCTCGAACGCCTTGACCGACTCCGGCGAGCCGAGCAGCACCTGCTTGGGGTCGGGGTCGCCGGTGGCCGTGGCGCCGAACAGGGCGCCGCCGCCGGAGGCGAAGATCGGGTAGACGTGGAAGGCGTCGCCCTTCTGGCCGACGGGGATGCAGAGCACCTCCTTGACCTTGCCGTCCTTCTTGAGCTCCGTGCCCTTCTCGATCATGTCCTCGATCGTGGCGGGCGCGTCGGGGGCGAGCTCGGTGTTGCGGATCAGGGCGATGTTCTCGACCGCGTACGGGGCCCCGTAGATCTGGCCGTTGAACGTCACCGCCTGGATCGCCTTCGGGGAGAAGGCCGCCTTCTGCTCCTCGGTCAGGGTGACCGGGTCGATGGCGCCGTTCTGCACCAGGTTGCCGATCCAGTCGTGCGCGCCGATCATGATGTCCGGCCCGCTGCCCTGCTGGGAGGCGGTCAGGAAGGTCATCTGGTTGTCCTTGCTGATCTCCTTCACCTCCACGGTCACGCCGTTCTCGGTGCCGAACCGGTCCGCGAAGGGTTTGAGCGGCTGCACCCGGCTGGGGTCCGCCCAGATCACGAGCGTGCCGCCGCCGGCCACCGCGGTGGGGGCGGAGGCTGACGCACTGGGTGCCGCCGGTGCCGCCGACTGGGAACTGCCGCACGCCGTCGCGGCGAACGCGAGGGTGGCGAGGGCTGCCACACCCAGAGCCCGCATGCGCATGGGGGACCTCCTGAGGTCACGGAGGAACGGCGGCGCGACACGCGCCGCCGTCAGAGGAAAGCTTGAACGTTTCCGGGACGCTAGCGGCTCTTTGCAAGAATTGGAAGAACTTGCGAAAGAGCGTTACCTGATCCAGATCCTGCCCAGCCTGTCTGACCTGGCGGGCAACCCGTCCCGGCGGCTGCGGAGGAGATCTGCAACTTTCCGAAACTTGCACTTGACCATCGGCGGGCGATCGCGACATCCTTCACAGAACATCACCCGACATCTCGGGTCATCCGGGGGAAGGACAACCATGCTCGGCAACGACGACTGGTGGCGCGACGCCGTTGTGTACCAGGTCTACCCGCGAAGCTTCGCCGACGCCAACGGCGACGGCGTCGGCGACCTCGCAGGCGTGCGCGAGCGCCTGGACTATCTGTCCGAGCTGGGCGTGGACGCCATCTGGCTGAGCCCCTTCTACACCTCCCCCATGGCCGACGGCGGCTACGACGTGGCCGACTACCGGGACGTGGACCCGATGTTCGGCTCGCTCGCCGACTTCGACGCGCTCGTCGCCGACGCGCACGCCAAGGGCATCAGGGTCATCGTGGACCTGGTGCCGAACCACTCCTCCGACCAGCACCCCTGGTTCAAGGCCGGCCTGCGTGACCGTTACGTCTTCCGTGACCGGCCCAACGACTGGGAGTCGATCTTCGGCGGCCCGGCGTGGACGCAGGTCGAGGACGGGCAGTGGTACCTGCACCTGTTCGCCCCCGAGCAGCCGGACCTCAACTGGGACAACCCGGAGGTGCGCGCCGAGTTCCGCGACATCCTGCGCTTCTGGCTCGACCGGGGCGTGGACGGCTTCCGGATCGACGTGGCGCACGGCATGATCAAGGCCGCGGGCCTGCCCGACGTGGGGCAGAAGGAAGGCCCCCAGGCCGAGATGCTGGGCGACGAGCAGGTGCCCTATTTCGACCAGGACGGCGTGCACGACATCTACCGCGAGTGGCGGCCGATCCTCGACTCCTACCCGGGCGGGCGGATGGCGGTGGCCGAGGCGTGGGTGTCCTCGCCCGAGCGCCTGGCCCGCTACGTGGGCCCGGACGAGCTGCACCAGGCGTTCAACTTCGAGTTCATGATGGCGGACTTCCACGCCAAGTCGTTCCGCAACGTGATCGAGAAGTCCCTGAAGGAGGCCGAGCTGGTCGGCGCGCCCACCACGTGGGTGCTGTCCAACCACGACAAGCCGCGCCACGTCACCCGGCACGGCGGCCTGGCCCGCGCCCGGGCGGCCACCCTGCTCATGCTGGCCCTGCCCGGCTCGGCCTACCTCTACAACGGCGAGGAGCTCGGCCTGCCCGAGGTGCTCGACCTGCCCGACGAGCTGCGCCAGGACCCGGCGTTCCGGCGCCGGGGCGACAGCCGCGACGGCTGCCGGGTGCCGCTCCCGTGGATCTCCGCCGAGGGCCTGGGCTGGCGCGACCCGTGGCTGCCGATCCCGGCCGAGTGGTCGGCGCTGTCGGCCGAGGCCCAGGAGGACGACCCCGCCTCCACGCTGAACCTCTACCGGGCCGCGCTGAAGCTGCGCAAGCGGCACCCGGCGCTCGGCGGCGGCACACTGACGTGGCTCGACTCCCCCAAGGACGTGCTGGCCATCGAGCGCGACCCCGGGCTGGTCGTGGTGCTGAACACCGGTGAGGAGCCGGTGCGGCTCGACGTGGCCGGCGAGGTGCTGCTGTCCAGCGGCCCGCTCGCGGCCGACGGCACCCTCCCGCCCGACACCACAATCTGGCTGCAGCGCTGACGATTGGCGGAATCTTTCCCTCTACCCGGCAAATACCCGACAAATGGCAGCAATCACGCTCGGTAACCTCGGGGAGTGGCACCCTGGTGGGCCAGGTCCCTGCGCGGACGCGTCACCCTCATCGCGACGGCTGTAGCGGCCCTCGTGCTGATCCCCGTGGCCATCGGCGGCATCCTCACCGCGCGGGCCCTGATCGCCGCCAGCGTCTACAACGCCACCAGGGACACCGCCGAGCGGATCGCGTACGAGATGCGCGGGGGCGCCCTGCCCATGGGCGCCTCCATCCCGCTGCCCGACCCGTCGGTGGACCTGATCCAGATCGTCGGGCCCGACGGGCGGTTCCTGGCCACCAGTGACGCGGCCAGGAACCTGCCGCCGCTCAGCGACGTGCGCCCCACCACGGAGAACCGGGTGGTCAACACCACCAGCTGCCTGCCCACCGAGTGCGTGCACCTGTCGGCGGTGCGGGTGTCCATGTACTCCGACTCCCCCATCGTCTACGCCGGCCGCAGCACACCCGACGCGCTGGCCGGCCGGACCCTCGAGGTCATCGTGCTCGCCGAGGTGGCCCTGCTCATCGCGCTGGCCGCGTGGGCGACGTGGCTGGTCACCGGCCGGGCGCTGAGACCGGTGGCGACCATGCGCGCCGAGCTGGACGCCGTGCACGCCGGCGACCTCAGCCACCGCGTCTCGCAGCCGCCGGGCGACGACGAGGTGGCCCAGCTCGCCCGCGCCGTCAACGGCACGCTGGCCCGGCTGGAACGTTCCGCACAGCAGCAGCGCCAGTTCGCCTCCGACGCCTCGCACGAGCTGCGCACCCCGATCGCCGGCCTGCGGGCCCAGCTGGAGAGCGCCCAGCTCTACCCGGACGACACCGACATGGAGGCGCTGGTCGAGAGCGCGCTGCGGGACACCGACCGGCTGGAGGCGATCATCACGGACCTGCTGCTGCTGGCCAGGATCGGCTCCCGGGTGGACATGGCCAAGGAGCGCATCGACCTGGCCGACCTGGTGCGCCAGGAGCTCGCGGTACGCAGCGACAAGATCCCCGTGCGCGTGGACCTGGCCGAGGGGGTGGTGGTCGAGGGCGTACGCCTGCAGCTGGCCCGGGTCCTGACGAACCTGCTGGACAACGCCCAGCGGCACGCCGAGCACACGGTCCGGGTCACGGTCTCCCGGGAAGTCTCCAGGGAGGGCCCCAGGGACGGGCACAGAGACACCCCCAGAGACGGCCACAGGGACGGCGGCACGGCGGTGCTGGCGGTGGAGAACGACGGCATGGAGATAGCCGTGGAGGACCGCGAGCGCATCTTCGAGCGCTTCACCCGCCTGGACGCCGCCCGCAGCCGCGACGCCGGCGGCACCGGGCTGGGCCTGGCCATCGCGCGGGACGTGGCGATGGCGCACCGCGGCCAGATCTGCGTGGAGGACTTCAGGGGAGGCGCCAGGTTCGTCCTGCGCCTTCCGGCCGTCTGAGCGGCCTTTTCCAGAAGTCCGGCGCTTTCGTCGTCCCGCAGGCTCTCTCCCACCGCACTTCGGCTGGGGGTCCTGATGAGGAGCGGGCCGCCTCTCGGCGGGGAGAGCCGGAGCGGCCGCGATGGGGCCTCCGGCAGGGGAGGCCCGTCGCAGCCGGTCGTGGGGCCGTCAGGCAGGGCGCCGGGCGGCCGTTGTGGGGGCGTCCGGCAGGACGCCGGGCGGCGGTCGTGGGGCGTCAGGCGGGGGACATCTGCTTGGCGGGTTCGCGCGGTTCGTCGCCCGTGTCCCCGCCGGTCCCGGTCCCGGCGTCGTCGTCGTCCAGCAGCGTGGCCTCGTCGAACGGCGCCTGCCCGGCCAGCACGCGGTCGGCCCGCTCCCGGTCGAACTCCCCGGTCCAGGTGCCGACGAGTACGGTGGCCACGGCGTTGCCGGCGAAGTTCGTCAGTGCCCTGGCCTCGGACATGAACCGGTCGATGCCCACGATGAGGCCCACGCCGTCCACCAGCTCGGGCCGGTGCGCCTGCAGGCCGCCGGCCAGCGTGGCCAGCCCCGCCCCGGTCACGCCCGCCGCGCCCTTGGACGCGATCATCATGAACAGCAGCAGCGCCACCTGCTCCCCGAACTCCAGCGGCGACCCCGTGGCGGTGGCGATGAACAGCGTGGCCATGGTCAGGTAGATCGCGGTGCCGTCGAGGTTGAAGGAGTAGCCGGTCGGCACGGTGATGCCCGCCACGGTCTTGCTCACGCCCAGGTGCTCCATCTTGGCGATGAGCCTGGGCAGGGCCGTCTCCGACGACGACGTGGACAGGATCAGCAGGAACTCGCGGCCCAGGTAGCGCAGCAGCGACCACAGGTTGATCCGGGCGACCAGCCACAGGATCGTGCCCAGCACCACGCCGACGAACAGCAGACACGTCACGTAGAAGGCGACCATGATGATGGCCAGGCTCTTGAGCGCCTCGATGCCGGTGGCGCCCACGACGGCCGCGATCGCCCCGAACGCGCCCACCGGCGCCGCCCACATGATCATGGCGAGGATGCGGAACACGAGCCGCTGGAAGTGCTCCACCCCGCGCAGGATCGGCGCGCCCTTGGGCCCCATGGCCTGCAGCGCGAACCCGGTCAGCAGCGCGACCAGCAGCGCCTGCAGCACGGAGCCGTCGGTCAGCGCCGACACCACCGTCTCGGGGATGATGCCGAGCAGGAAGTCGACCGTGCTGGCGTCCGCCCCCTTGGCCGCCTCCGCCTCGGCGGCCTGCCGGGCGGTGTCGGTGAGCTGCAGCCCGGAGCCGGGGTCGATGAGGTTGCCCACGACCAGGCCGATGACCAGCGCTACTGTGGACATGACGATGAAGTAGCCGAGGGCGAGGCCGCCGACCTTGCCGACCTTGGCGGCCTGGCGCACCGAGCCGATCCCGAGCACGATCGTGCAGAAGATGATGGGACCGATCACCATCTGGATCAGCGCGACGAAACCGGTGCCGAGGGGTTTGAGCTCCTTGCCCACGTCCGGCCAGATGAAGCCGACCAGGATCCCGAGCAGGACCGCCACGATGACGGCCAGGTAGAGATAGCGAGTGCGATCGCGCATAGGGGGGTTCTCCGGCTTTTTGGGAGGGACCTTCTTGATGTGCGACTATGCGGCTCACCAGTGATGCAGGTCACTATTGAGTAAGTTTCGTTCACGAAAGAGATGTCAGATGCGGCGCTGGAGCCTGGCGGGGCAGATGCTCGTCCTGCAACTGCTCGTGGTCGCCGTCACCGTGGCGGGCGGCGCGGCGCTCGCCCTGGTGCAGGCCCGCGAGCTGCTCACCGAGGAGGCGGGCCGCACGGCGAGCGCCGTCGCGGTCAGCGTGGCGGCCTCCCCGGACGTGCTGGACGCCCTGGACGAGGCGGACCCGAGCACGCGGCTGCAGCCGTACGCGGAGCGCGTGCGCACGGCGACCGGGGTCGACTTCGTCACCATCATGAAGCCCGACGGCACCCGCTACACCCACCCGAACCGGACCGAGATCGGCAAGCGGTTCCTCGGGCACACCGGGCGGGCCCTGGCGGGCGAGACGTTCACCGAGACCTACACCGGCACGCTCGGCGCCTCCAGGCGGGCGGTCACGCCGGTCATGGCGGACGGGCGGGTGCGCGCGCTGGTCAGCGCCGGCATCACGATCGACCGGATCAGCGGCAGGTTGCGCGACCAGCTCGCCTGGGGCGCGCTGCTCGTCGCGCTCGCGCTGTCCCTGGGCGCGGCGGGCACCTGGCTGGTCACCGCCCGGCTGCGCCGCCAGACGCACGGCCTTGGCCCGGTGGAGCTGGGCCGCATCCACGAGCACCACGACGCGGTCCTGCACGCCGTCAGGGAGGGCCTGCTGCTGGTGGGCCGGGACGGCACGCTGACGCTGTGCAACGACGCGGCCCGGCTGCTGCTCGGCCTGCCCGCCGACGCCGAGGGCCGGCACGTGCGCGAGCTGGGCCTGGCCGAGGTGCTCACCGCCGGCGAGGAGCGGGTCCACCTGGTCGGCGACCGGGTGCTGGCCGTCAACAGCGCCGCCAGCAGGCTCGGCACGGTCGTCACCGTACGTGACCACACCGAGCTGCAGGCGCTGACCGGCGAGCTCGACGCCGAGCGCGGCTTCGCCGACTCGCTGCGCTCGGCCGCGCACGAGTCGGCCAACCGGCTGCACACCGTCATCACGCTGGTGGAGCTGGGCCGCACCGAGCAGGCGGTGGCCCTGGGCACCGCGGAGCTGCGGGCCGCGCAGGAGCTGACCGACCGGGTGGTGGGCTCGGTACGCGAGCCGGTGCTGGCGGCGCTGCTGCTGGGCAAGAGCGCCGAGGCGGCCGAGCGCGGGAGTGAGCTGGTCATCAGTCAGGACAGCGAGCTGGACGACCCGGGCCTCGACCCGCGCGAGCTGGTCACGATCGTGGGCAACCTGATCGACAACGCGTTCGACGCGGCCTCCCGGGCGGAGGTGCACCTGAGCGGGGACGAGCGGGGCGTGGTGATCAGGGTGTCCGACGACGGGCCCGGGCTGACCGGCCCGGCGGCCTTCGAGAAGGGCTGGACCACCAAGGGCGACGGGCACGGGCTGGGCCTGGCGCTGGTGGGGCAGGCGGTGCGGCGGCTGGGCGGCACGATCGAGGTGGCGGGCTCGACGTTCACGGTGAGGCTGCCCCGATCATGACCGTCCCGGTGCCGGGCTCGGGCCCGGTCATCTCCGTTCTGGTGGTCGAGGACGAGGAGATCACCGCCGAGGCCAACCGCATCTACGTGGAGCGGGTGCCCGGGTTCGAGGTGGCCGGGGTGGTCCGGTCGGGCCAGGAGGCGCTGCGCTTCCTGCGCGGGCGGCCCAGGGATCGGCCCGTGGACCTCATCCTGCTCGACCTGTACCTGCCCGACATGCACGGGCTGGAGGTGTGCCGGGCGGTGCGCGCGGCCGGCCTGATGTGCGACGTGATCGCCGTCACCTCCGCGCGCGATCTGGCCATGGTGCGTTCAGCGGTGTCGCTGGGGATCTCCCAGTACCTGCTCAAGCCGTTCACGTACGCGACACTCGCCGAGAAGCTCACGCGTTACGCCCGGTTCAAGGAGGAGGCCGGCCTGGCGGTCGGGCAGGGCGACGTGGACCGGTTGCTGGGCGCCCTGCGCGGCCCCTCGGAGCTGCCCAAAGGCATGGCGCGGGACACCCTGGACACCGTGGTGGCACGGTTGCGGCAGCACCCGCACGGGATGGGCGCGCAGGCCGTGGCCGAGGCGATCGGGGTGTCCCGTGTGACGGCCCGGCGCTACCTGGAATACCTGGTCGAGCTGGGTGTGGCGGCCCGCATCCCGCAGTACGGCGGAGTGGGTCGGCCAGAGTTGCTCTACCGGATCCCCATGGAAAGTTAATGACGGTGACGCTGGCCGTTCAATCCAGCCCTCTAGCTTCTGGGTGCAATCCGATGCACTGAGGAGACACACCTTGCGAGTCCTGGCCGTAGTTCCCGCCCGCGGAGGTTCGGCGGGCGTACCCCTGAAGAACCTCGCCCTGGTGGGGGGCGTCCCGTTGGTCACCCGGGCGGTGCGGGCCTGCCTGCGCGCCGAGCTGGTGGACCAGGTCGTGGTCAGCACCGACCACGACGGGATCGCCGAGACCGCCAGGGAGGCGGGCGCGATCGTGGTGGAGCGCCCGGCGGAGCTGAGCGGCGCGACCGCCTCCAGCGAGTCCGCGGTGCTGCACGCGCTCGACGCCCTGGGCGAGGACCCTGAGGTCGTCGTGCTGGTGCAGGCCACCAGCGCGTTCATCGACCCCGACGACCTGTCGGCGGCGGTGCGCAAGGTGCTCGACGGCGAGGCCGACTCCGTCGTGTCCGGGCTGCCCACGCACGAGTTCCTGTGGACGGCGACCGGCGGCGGCATCAACCACGACCCGGCCGTCAGGCAGCGCCGTCAGGACCGCGCGCCGGAGTTCCGCGAGAACGGCGCCTTCTACGTCATGCGCACCGCCGGCCTGCGCGAGCACGGCCACCGCTTCTTCGGCGAGATCGCCGTCCAGCCGGTGCCCACCAAGCACGCCATCGAGATCGACAACCCGGAGGACCTGGAGCTCGTGCGCGCGCTCGCCCCGTTCATCGACACGCCCGAGCCGATCGACGTGGACGCCGTCATCACCGACTTCGACGGCGTGCACACCGACGACCGCGCCTACGTCGACTCCGACGGCCGCGAGATGGTGCTGGTCAACCGCTCCGACGGCATGGGCGTCGCGCTGCTCAAGCGGTCCGGCGTGAAGGTGCTGGTCATGTCCACCGAGCAGAACCCGGTGGTGGCCGCCCGCGCCCGCAAGCTCGGCGTGCCCGTGCTGCAGGGGCTGGCCGACAAGCGGACCGTGCTGCGCGACTGGCTGAGCATCGAGGGCCTCGACCCGGCCCGCGTGGCCTACGTCGGCAACGACGTCAACGACCTGGGCCCGATGGCGGAGGTCGGCTGGCCGGTCGCCACCCCCGACGCGCACCCGCGGGTGCGCGCCGCCGCCCGCGTGGTGCTGACCAGGCCCGGCGGTTCCGGCGCGGTGCGCGAGCTGTGCGACCGGGTGGTGGCCGCCCGGCCCGAGCTGCCCGCCGCGCCCGCCTCGGAGATCCGCACGCGGCCCCGCCTCGGCCCGGTGGCGATCGGCGAGGTGATGGTGGGCCACGGCGAGCCGGTGTACGTCATCGGCGAGATCGGCATCAACCACAACGGCGACCTCGACCTGGCCAGGCAGCTCATCGACGTGGCGGCCGACGCCGGCTGCCAGGCGGTCAAGTTCCAGAAGCGCACCCCCGCGATCTGCGTGCCCGAGGAGCAGAAGGGCCAGATCAGGCAGACGCCGTGGGGCGAGATGACGTACCTGGAGTACAAGGAGCGCACCGAGTTCGGCCGGGACGAGTACCGGCAGATCGCTAAATACTGCGACGAGCGCGGGCTGCACTGGTTCGCCTCGCCGTGGGACGTGCCGTCGGTGGAGTTCCTGGAGGAGATGGACGTCCTGGTGCACAAGGTGGCCTCGGCCAGCGTGGCCGACCACGAGCTGCTGCGCGCCCTGGCCGCCACCGGCAAGCCGATCATGCTCTCGACCGGCATGTCCACGCTGTCGGAGATCGACGCGGCCGTCGAGATCCTCGGCACCGAGAAGCTGATCATGATGCACGCGACGTCCACGTACCCGCTGCCTCCCGAGGAGGCGAACCTGCGGACGATCACCACGCTCAAGGAGCGGTACGGTGTCCCCGTAGGCTATTCCGGGCACGAGCGCGGTCTGCAGATCTCCCTGGCCGCCGTCACGCTCGGAGCGGTCTGCGTGGAGCGGCACATCACCCTCGACCGGACGATGTGGGGCTCCGACCACGCCGCCTCGCTGGAGCCGTCCGGGCTGGAGCACCTGGTCCGCGACATCCGCATCATCGAGCAGGCCATGGGCGACGGCGTCAAGCGCGTCTTCCCCGGCGAGGAGGCTCCGAAGGCCCGCCTGCGCCGGGTGACCGTCTGACCGTTCCCATCAGGAGAAACGCACATTGATCACGCTCTCGGTCGTCGTGCCCGTACGGGACGGCGAGCGCTTCATCGCCGACGCGCTCACCTCCCTGTCCCGCAACGCGCGCCACGACTTCGAGTTCATCGTCGTGAACGACGGGTCCGTGGACGCCACGGGGGACATCATCGACGACTTCGCCGGTGACCTCCCCGGGCTGACCGTGGTCCGCAACCCCGCTCCGGTGGGGCTGGCGGACGCGCGCAACACGGGCCTGTCGGCCGCGACGGGCCGGTACGTCACGTTCATGGACGGTGACGACTGGCTCGCCCCCGGCTACCTGACGCGGCTCGTCGAGGCGATCGACGGGCTCGGCTGCGACTTCGTACGCGCCGACCACGTGCAGGTCGAGGGCCGTAAACGGGTCGTGCACCGCGCTCCGCTGGCGCGGCGGGGCGTGGTGCTCGATCCCCGCGACGCCATCCTGCCCGCGAGCGTGCGGACCATGGTGGACTACCCGTACGCGTGGGCGGGGATCTACCGCCGCTCCCTGGGCGACCTGCTGCACTTCCCCGGCTCCCTGCACACCGCGGAGGACCGGCCGTGGATCTGGCGGCTGCACCGGGAGGCGGCCTCGTTCGCGGTGGTGTCGCTGGCCGGGGTGTTCTACCGGCGGTTGGTGTCCGGCTCGCTGACGCAGGTGGGCGACGAGCGCCAGCTGCATTTCTTCGACGCGTTCGAGCTGGTCCTGAAGGACCTGGAGCCGGAGTTCCTGCCCAAGGCGGCCCGCAACTTCTGCGCCCTGCTCGCCCACCACCTGGAGATCGGCGACCGGTTCACCCCGGCGCTGCGGGCCCGCTTCGAGGAACGCGGCGCGCAGATGGTGCGGGTGCTGCCGCCGGAGCTGGTGGCCGAGTCGGTGGCGCGGATGTCCGTCGAACGCGAGGCCACGTTGCGGGCCCTGGTGCCCGACCTGCCCCCAAGCCAGCACGTCCGGGTCCGCCGTGACCGGGAGGAGTCCTAGGTGAAGCTCTTCTACGCCTCAACCCTGTTCGGGGCGATGTCGCTGGCGGCCGCGATCGACGACGGCCGCTTCGGCGACGGCCGCCGCGTGCTCGTCGTGTCCACCAACGCGGCCATCCCCGAGGTGGCCACGCCGCTGGACAAGACGCCCGGCTTCGCCGTGCTGCGCTCGCGCTTCGACGAGGTGCACTCGTGGAACGAGCTCATCGCGCCGCTGCACCCGTCGGACTGGCGGGCGCGCGTCATCGAGGTGCCGATGATGGAGCGCCTCATCAGCTCCCACTGGGGCCTGGAGGGCGTCGAGGAGCTGGTGCTGGAGTCGATCGCGGTGCCGCCGGCCCGCACGATCGCGGGGCTGGTGCGCGACTGCCCGATCACGGTCTACTCCGACGGGCTGATGAGCTACGGCCCCACCCGCGACCCGCTGCCCGCGGAGATCTTCCGCCGCATCGGCCGCCTGATCCACCTGGACCTGGTGCCGGGGCTGAAGCCGCTGCTGCTCAGCGAGTACGGCGTCGCCCCCGAGATCCTGCCCGACGAGCGGTTCCTGTCGATCGTGCACGAGGTCACCGCCACCGCCCCCGACATGCTGGCCGGGCAGGCGATCATCCTCGGCCAGTACCTGTCGGCGCTGGAGATCGTCACGCCGGAGGAGGAGGCGGGGCTGCACGAGACGATGCTCAAGGCCCTGGCCGCCCGCGGCTGCACCAACGTCGTCTTCAAGCCGCACCCGGCCGCCGGGCGGCGGCACGCCCAGCTCCTGCGCGCCGCCGCCGGCTCGTTAGGGGTGCGCCTGTCGGTGGCCGGGGAGAGCGTGCCGGCCGAGGTTTGCTTCGCGGCGCTGCGGCCCGAGCTGGTCGTGGGCTGCTTCTCCACCGGGCTGGTGACCGCGCAGCGCTACTTCGGGCTGCCGGTGGCGTCGTACGGCGCGGACCTGGTGCTGGAGCGGCTGACCCCGTACGAGAACAGCAACCGAATCCCGGCCACGATCGTGGACGCGCTGCTGCCCCGGCTGACGGCGGAGGGCGGCCTCGACCGCCCGCCGGTCACGGACCTGCCGGCGCTGGTGCGGGCGGTGGGCTACTGCATGCAGGCCGACACCTACCCGGACCTGCGGCCGGACAGCATCGACTTCGATCCGCGCTACTTCAAGCGCAAGCGCCTGGAGACGCTGGGCTTCGCCGACAAGCCCAGCGCCCTCACCAGGATCCGCAGGAAGATCAGGTCAGCGATCTGAGGTAGCGGCGCATGCGGCGCTTGGCCTTGTATCCCGCCCGGAGCATCTTGGGCGGCACCTCCACCCGGAGGCGGGCCCTGCGCCGCCCCGCCGCGTGCTCCGGCCCGTCGAGCAGCGACCTGGCGGGCACCCGCGGCCTGGCGATCGCCAGCCCGGTCAGCAGCCCCGCCCAGTCGTTGCGCTCGGCCGGGTGGAAGTAGTTGGCCGCGCACCAGGCCGGCGAGGCGTCGTGGAAGCCGCCCGCGGCCAGCTCGTCGAGCGTGCCGAGCAGGTCGCTGCCCTCGAACACCAGGTTGATCATCTCGGCGCTCACGCCGAAGTCGCTCAGCACCAGGGACGGCACGCCCATGGCGATGGCCTCCAGCGCCGCCGTCGAGCTCACCGTGACGAACCCGGCCGCCCGCTCCAGCTGGTCGTGCATCGAGCCGGCCTCGAACGCCAGCCGGCCCGGCTCGCCCATCTCCCGCCACAGCCGCTGGTAGTGGTGGCGCTCGTTGTGCGTCTGCCGCTCGTCCTCCAGCGCGCGCAGCTTGACCACCACGTCCAGGTCCGGCCGCCGCCCGGCCAGCTCGGCCAGCGACTGCAGGATCCGCTCGCGCTGCTCCCGCTCGCGCGGCACCTTGGCCTGGGTGGCGAAGACCACCCGGTTGCCGCCCCGCGAGGTCAGCTCGGGCCGCAGGAACGGCAGCCGGGCCAGGCCCACCGCCCCTCCCCCGCCGAGCCGGGCGGCGATCTCGGAGAACTCGGCCACCTCCCGCTCGCTGTGCACCACGAACAGGTCGCAGCCGCTGCGGAACAACCATGCCTTCTCCGTCGCCGGCACCGAGATGCCCGGCAGCCCGCTGGCGAACACCGGCCGCGGGCGCAGCCCGTTGAGCACCTCGGCCACCAGCACGTCCACCACCGGGCCCGTGCAGGCCACCAGGATGACGTCGGGCTGCGTCCGCTCGGCCAGCCGCCGCACGGAGCGCGCGGACAGCACCGGCGGCGCCTCCCGCCCGCCCACTGCGGCGGCGATCTGCTCCGGCGAGGGGGCGATCGGGGTGCGCACCACGACCAGCTCTGTCACGCAGCCCGAAGGCAGGTCACCGAGCAGGCAGGCCGCCCATTTCAGATACGAGTCGGAGTCGGCGACCGCCAACACTCTCACCCGGACACTCCAGTCAAATGTGATCGCAGGGCGGGGGCCGCCCTGCTGGTCCACCAGTCATCGGGAACGTCCACGGGCTCGACGGCGACACCGCGCGGGCTGAGCAGCACCCGCAGCGAGGTGATCGCGGTCGAGGGAAGGCTGAGCACGCGCTGCCCGGCGTCCAGCCCGCGCAGCGTCAGCTCGGCGGGCACGCCGGCGTCGTGGACGGTGATGCCGGGGCGCTCCCGGATCAGCGCGACGTCCACGGGGTCCTCGCGGCGGTGCGGGTAGTAGGCCAGCGGCTCGCGCGCGGCCAGGTCCGTCAGCCAGCGCAGGTAGTGGTCGCGGTGCACCAGGCCGTTGCGGACGAGCGAGGTGCCGAGCACGACCGTGCGCTCGGCGGGGCCCTCGGCGCTGAGCGGCTGGGCGCGCAACCAGGCGAAGTCGTGGCGGACGAGGTCGACCCCGGCGCGGCGGACGGCCTCCTCGAGCTTGTCGTCCACGGACAGGGCGGTGAAGACCGACACCTTGCTCATGCGCAGCCGGAGCGCGGCCGCCACGCCCAGCGCGGCACGCAGCCGGGTGGGCTGGGCGCGGGCGCGCAGCAGCGGGCGGTACGGGCCGGCGGCGAGCAGCTCCAGCAGCCGGAGCGTGGCCAGCCCGTCGTCCACGATGACGATGTGGCCGGGCCTGGAGGTGAGCCAGCGCAGCTGGACCTTGCCGGAGAAGGCGTCTCCGACCGCCTGCACGCGCCTGGGCATGCGCTCGCGCGGCTCGGCCAGCTCGAGGCCCTCCGGGAGCCCCAGGGCGCGCAGCTCGCGCCGCGTGGCCTTCAGGGGCCGCAGGCCCGCACGTGGCACAATGGCCGTCGCGGGTCCGAGGAGCCCGGCGTGGTGGGCCTCGACGGCGCACAGCATCTGGAGCGGGGACTCCACCCAGGCCGACGCCTGTTCGACCACTCCTTGCCCTCCCAGCGGGGTGATGGCCCGTTCACGACCGCTTCAAGCTAGCCCCACCGGCTTAAGCCCTCAGAAACGCGACGTGAACAATGGAGGGTATGAATTCGCTCATGCTCAACAGCGACGGCGTGCAGATCCCGCAGCTCGGGTACGGCGTCTGGCAGGTACCGGCCGACGAGGCCGAGCACGCGGTCGCGACCGCGCTCAAAGCGGGCTACCGGCACGTCGACACCGCCGCGGCCTACGGCAACGAGGAGGGCGTGGGGCGGGCCGTGCTCGCGAGCGGGCTGCCCCGCGAGAAGGTATTCGTGACCACGAAGCTGTGGAACGGCGACCACGCCCGCGCGGAGGCGGCCTTCGACGAGTGCCTGACCCGGCTGGGCCTCGACCACGTAGATCTTTTCCTCATCCACTGGCCGGTGCCGAAGCAGGACAAGTACGTGCAGGCGTGGAAGGCGATGGAGAAGATCTACCGTGACGGCCGGGCCAGGGCCATCGGCACGTCCAACTTCACCGTCGACACGCTCACCCGGCTCATGGACGAGACCGACATCACCCCGGCCATCAACCAGATCGAGCTCCACCCCTACCTGCAGCAGCGGGAGATGCGGGCCTTCCACGAGGCCAACGGCATCCTCACCGAGGCGTGGAGCCCGCTCGGGCAGGGCAAGGGGCTGCTCGCGGACCCGGCGCTGGCGGTGCTGTCGGAGAAGTACGGCAAGACGCCCGCGCAGATCGTGCTCCGGTGGCACCTGCAGCTCGGCAACGTGGTCATCCCCAAGTCCGTGACGCCCGCGCGGATCGCCGAGAACATCGACGTGTTCAGCTTCATCCTCGACGCCGAGGACATGGCGGCCATCGGCGCGATGAACAGGAGCAGGCGCATCGGCCCCGATCCCGAGACTTTCAACATGACGTGAGTGACCGGAGTGGCTCATGTGACGTAAAGGAATTACCGTTACATGACGCCGCCATAAGTCACCTTTTACCATCCGGATACGATCTGCCGCGTGCAAGATTTCACATGGGGAATTGCGGCGACCGGCGGCATCGCGCGTACCGTGGGGGCCGCCATCGTGGCGGAGCCCGGGATGCGGGTGGCCGCCGTCGGATCCAGGAACCTCGCCAGGGCGCAGGCCCTGGCCACGACTTTGGGGGCGGAGTCGGCGTACGGCTCTTATGAGCAGCTGTGCGCCGACCCGGCGGTGGACGCGATCTACGTCGCGACGCCGCACGCGCAGCACCTGCGGGTGGCCGAGGCCGCCATCGCCGCGGGCAAGGCCGTGCTCTGCGAGAAGCCGCTGGCGGCGACCGTGGACGACGCGGAGAAGATGGTGCGCCTGGCGCGCGAGGCGGGCGTGTTCCTGATGGAGGCCATGTGGATGAGGTTCAACCCCCTCGTCCGGCGGATCGCGACCGACCCGCGCTTCGGCGAGATCCGCTCCGTGCAGGCCAGCTTCGGCTTCGCCCTGCCGTACGACCCGGCGCACCGGCTGTGGGCGCCGGAGCTGGGCGGCGGCGCGCTGCTCGACCTGGGGATCTACCCGTTCGGCCTGGCCCAGCTCCTCCTGGGCATGCCCGCTGACCTGCGCATCACCGGCTCCCTGGCCCCGAACGGGGTGGACGCGGAGGCGGCCGGCGTATTGCTCTACCCCGGTGGCAGGCATGCTCTCGTGGCCACCTCATTGCTGGGGAATTACCCTAACCAGGCCAGTGTTGTAGGTACTCAGATGCGGGCGGACATCCAGGCGCCGTTCTGGGCCCCGCAGCGGATCCTGCTCACCGGGCCCTCCATGGAGCCGGAAGAGCACGTGCTCGATCCGGCGGACAACGGATACGCCGGAGAGCTCCGCGAAGTCCGCGCCGCCACGGCCGAAGGCAGGACCGAATCCTCGATCATGCCGCTTGACGAATCCCTTGCCATGATGGGGCTTCTGGCCGACGCACGCAGGCAACTTGCCTAGCCGCGCTTTTATGGATTTGTAATCCTCTTGCCTCATGTATTACCTTATGGGGCAACTTGAGGCATACGTCCGGTTTGTCCGGCTATGTCTGACCATCGCACGACAAATCACAGGATCGCCCTGTGACCGCTGAATCCGCGTCCGCGCGGAACCGGGGACCCATGTCCTTTGGGGTGAATCGGCACTCCGGTGCCGTAGGGCAGCTTCCACGCCCGAACCCGTCAGCTAACCCGGTAAGCGGCATGGAAGCAAGGAGTAACCCCCTCGATGGCCAAGCACCGTATTTCCGCTGCCTCGAAGACCACCATCGCCCGCGCCGTCCTCGGCGCCACCGTCATCGCCTCGGCCCTCGGCGCCAACGCCGTAGCCGCCAATGCCGACACCGCCACCGGCGTCGCCGCGGCCACCGCCGCCAGGCACCCGGACACCGCCATCGCCGCCCACAAGGCCGGCGACAGGGTGGAGGAGACCAAGGTCAACGTCACCGCGGACCAGGTCCTCGCCCTCGCCAGGGCCCAGGTCGGCACCTCCGAGAACGCCTACGGCGGCGGCACCAAGTACCAGCAGTGGTACGCCGCCTCCAAGCGCGCCGCCGAGACCGTCGCCCGTGACGGCGGCAACCGCGCCGCGTACCTGAACGCCGCCTGGTGCTCGATGTTCGTCTCCTGGGTCGGCGAGCAGACCGGCGCCCGCCCGCAGGTCGGCTGGGACGCCTACACCGTCGCCCACGCCAAGTGGTTCGCCGCCAACCACCGCTTCGGCACCGTCGCCAAGCCCGGCGCCGTGGTCTTCTTCTCCTGGGACGGCGGCAAGAGCCTCAGCGACATCCAGCACGTCGGGTTCGTCGTGAAGGACAACCAGAACGGCACCATCTCCACGATCGAGGGCAACACCGGCAACGGCCGGGTCGAGGAGCGCATCCGTCCGAAGTCCCAGGTCGTCGGCTACGGCTACCCGCAGTACCGCGCCTGACGGACTCCGGCCGAGGGGGTTCCCCCGCCTTCCCTGAACGCGACGAGCGCGCGTCCCCGAACGGGACGCGCGCTCGTCGCGTTTCCCGGCTTCCCCCGGCGATGCCGATGCCCGTCATGAGCGTGCCGGGCACCGGTCCTCGGCGTGGCGGCATGCTCACCAGCACCCCTGCTCAGGCTCCGGCGGGCCTCGCGATGACCCGCGGCGCTCCCCGCGTCACAGCCCGTCGGCCGCCGTGAAGGCGTCGCGCTGGATGGCATGCAGCTCGGCGTACGGGCCGGGGCGGGCGACGAGGTCGTCGTGGGTGCCACGCTGGACGACCCGGCCGCCGTCGAGCACGACGATCAGGTCCGCCGTCCGCACCGTGGGGAAGCGGTGGGTGACCAGCAGCGTGACGGTCCCGGGGTGGCGGCGGGCGGCCTCGGCGTAGCGGGCGAAGACGGCGCTCTCGGCCGGGGCGTCGAGGGAGGCGGTCGGCTCGTCCAGCACCAGCAGGAGCGGGGCCTCCCGCATCGAGCAACGCGATCAGCGGCGCGGCGCCGCCGTGGGAGACCAGCCGGCCGAGCGGCACCGTGCCGAGCGGGCCCAGCGTCGCCGCGCCCGCACCGAACAGGCCGAACGGCACCAGGCGGCGGGGCCCGGCCAGCGGCAGCAGGCGGCGGGGCCCGGCCAGCGGCAGCAGGCCGGCGAGACTGACGGCCCTCACGCCAATCCAATGCGATCACATTGGTATGCCATGTGCCTGACGGTAACCCCGCCGCGCTCGGCGGGTCAAACCGATGCGGGCACATCGGGATAAGCCCGGCTCACTCCAGGAAGAACGCGGCCAGCGCCCCGGCGACCCCGTCCGGGTCGTTCTCCATCGGGATGTGACCCGCCTTCGGGATGCGCACCAGCCTGGTGGCGGGCATCTCGGCGGCGAACCGCTCGGCCTGCCGCACCTGCTGGAACTGGTCGTCCTCACCCCAGACCAGTAGCTTCGGCGTACGGTCGGCCCGCAGCGCCGGGACCAGGTCGAGCGTGTAACGGCTGTCGGCCGCGCCCGCCAGGGCCAGCCACGACCGGCAGACCCGCGGGTCGGTCCAGGGGTCGAGGTAGTCGGCCAGCTCCTCCTCCGTCGCCGGACGGGCCAGCGCGGCACCTACGGCGATGCGGCGCGCGGCCAGCACGTCCTCGGCGGTCGTCGCGGCGGCCACCGCCGGGTCGCGGTAGCGGGCCACCGCGGCCACCGGCCAGGAGTCGTACGTGACCGAGTTGACCAGCGCCAGCCTGCGCACCCGCACCGGCCCCGCGGCCAGCAGGTGCTGCGCGACCGCGCCCCCGATGTCGTGCCCGGCCACGGCCACCGGCTCCTCCGCCCCCACCGCCGCCGCGAAGCGGGCCACCCACTCCGCCAGCGCCGGAACGGCCGCCGTCTCGACCGTCAACTCCCCCTCCGAGCGCCCCAGACCGGGCAGGTCGACCGCGACCGGCCGCAGCCCGGCCGCGGCCAGCCGGTCGATCACGGGCGCCCAGACCCGGCTCCAGTACGTGCCGTGCAGCAGCAGCACCATCGGGCCCCGCTCCCCGGCCGTCAGATAGCCGGCCCGCCGCCCGTCTACGTCAATCGTCTCTCGCGTGGTCATGGCATAACCATCGTGTTCTGCTCCAGCCCCGGTCAAATACCAACTAGGGTATGTCGGCATGACATTGGCGCAGCTCAGAGTGCTCGTCGCGGTCGCCGACCACGCCGGCTTCACCACCGCCGCCGACCACCTCGGCATGTCCCAGCCCGCCGTCAGCCGCGCCGTCGCCACGCTGGAGCGCGAGCTCGGGGCGACCCTGTTCGTCCGCCACCGCGACGGCATCGCCCTCACCGAGGCCGGCCGCCGCGCGCTCGCCCGGGCCCGCGAGGCGCTGCGGCACTTCGACCTCATCCGCGCCGACGTGGCCGCCGCCAACGGCCAGATCACCGGCGAACTGCGCCTGGCCAGCCTGCCCAGTGCCACCGGCACGATCGTGGCGAAGCTGCTGCGCGCCTTCACCGACCGCTACCCGCAGGTCCGGGTGCGCCTGTTCGAGGGCGTGGACGACGACATCCGCGACTGGCTGCACCGCGGCGCCGCCGAGATCGGCGTCGTCACCCTGCCCGCCCCCGGCCTGCACACCACGCACCTCAGCACCCACGACATGGTGGCCGTGCTGCCGGCCGGGCACCCGCTGGCCGCCCACCCGGTCGTGCGCCTGCCCGACCTGGCCGGCCAGCCGTTCATCCTGACCACCGCCGGCTGCCGGCCGCTGATCACCGGCGCGGCGACGGGAGAGGGGGTGCGGCTGGACATCGCCCTCGAGGCGAGCGGGCCCGCCGCCATCCTGGAGATGGTCGGCGCCGGCCTGGGGGTCAGCATCGTGCCCACGCTGGGCCTGCCCGCCGACCTCGGCTCGGTGGTCACCCGGCCCCTGGAGCCGGCGATGACCCGAACGCTGGCCCTCGCCGTCCCGTCGCCGGAGGACTGCGCGCCCACGGCGCGCGCTTTCCTGGACGAGCTGGCCGCCTTTACACTGTAGATTTATTACGGACGGGAGCCGTTCGAGACCTGACTCGAGTACGTTCTGGACGGCATCGCGGCCCGGGCTCGGCGGGAAACAACGCGGAACAACGCGCCGGGAGCGTGTCGATCCGCGGCGCGGCCGTTCGACGCGTCGGGTGAGGGCGGCTCCCGGGGCCGCCACGGAAGCGGAGGAGAGCACAGCGGTGAAGTTCATGATCGTGGGCAAGGGCAGCGCGGAGACCGAGGCCGGGGTCCTGCCCAGCCAGGAGCTCGTGGACAACATGCACGCCTACAACGAGTCCCTGGCCAAGGCCGGGGTGCTGCTGGCCGGCGAGGGCCTCTACCCCAGCTCGCAGGGGGCGCAGATCGCCTACAGCGGTGGCCGGGCGAGCGTGATCGACGGGCCGTTCACCGAGGCGAAGGAGTTGATCGCGGGCTTCTGGCTGATCCAGGTCAAGTCGCGCGAGGAGGCCATCGAGTGGGCCCTGCGGATTCCGGTGCCGCCGGGGCACGACGGGATCGGGCTGGACGTGTGGCGGGTGTTCGACGCCTCGGACGTACCGGACGACTCGATGCCCGCCGAGGAGCGCGAGCGCGAGGAGGCGCTGCGCCAGCGGCTCGGCGTGGACGACCCCGGCGCCTGACCCCCTGGCGCCTGACCCCCTGACCGGACCGGGTTGCGACGGCGGGCGCGGGGCTGGTCTCATGGGCCCGTGACGGCTTCCGACACCCATCGCGCGATCGAAGCGGTCTGGCGCATCGAGGCGGCCCGGCTCATCGCCGGGCTCGCCGGTATGGTGCGCGACGTCGGCCTGGCCGAGGAGCTGGCGCAGGACGCGCTGGTCGCCGCCCTGGAGCAGTGGCCCGCGTCCGGCGTGCCGCGCAACCCCGGCGCCTGGCTGATGACCGTGTCCAAGCGCCGCGCCATCGACCTGATCCGCAGGAACGAACGCCTCCAGCGCAATCTCGCCGAGCTCGGCCACCGCCTCGACCTGGAGGAGGAGCTGCCCGAGGTCGACGAGATCGAGGACGACCTGCTGCGGCTGGTGTTCACCGCGTGCCACCCCGCGCTGTCGGTGGAGGCGCGGGTGGCGCTGACGCTGCGCGTGCTCGGCGGCCTGACCACCGACGAGATCGCGCGGGCGTTCCTGGTCTCGGAGTCCACCGTGGCCCAGCGCATCGTCCGCGCCAAGCGCACCCTGGCCGACCAGCGGATCCCGTTCGAGGTGCCGCAGGGCGCGGAGCTGGCCGGCCGCCTGTCGTCCGTGCTGGAGGTCATCTACCTCATCTTCAACGAGGGCTACTCGGCGACCGCCGGTGACGACTGGATGCGCCCCGCGCTGTGCGAGGACGCGCTCCGGCTGGGCCGCGTGCTGGCCGGCCTGATGCCCAAGGAGCCCGAGGTGCACGGCCTGGTCTCGCTCATGGAGATCCAGGCGTCGCGCTCGGCCGCCCGCGTGGGCCCGTCCGGCGAGCCCATACTCCTGCTGGAGCAGAACCGCGCCCGCTGGGACCGGCTGCTCATCGGTCGCGGGCTGGCCGCGCTCGACCGGGCCGAGGAGCTGGCCGGCACGCCCGGGCCGTACACCCTGCAGGCGGCCATCGCCGCCTGTCACGCCCGCGCCGTCGACGCGGAGGACACCGACTGGGTGCGGATCGCGAGCCTGTACGAGTCGCTGGCCCGGATGTCCCGCTCCCCGGTCGTGGAGCTCAACCGGGCGGTGGCCCTGTCGATGGCGTACGGGCCGGCGACCGGGCTGGAGCTCCTCGACCAGATCGTGGACGAGCCGACGCTCAAGGACTATCACCTGCTGCCCAGCGTGCGCGGTGACCTGCTGTTCAAGCTGGGGCGGATGGAGGAGGCCAGGTCGGAGTTCGAGCGGGCGGCGGGCATGACCCGCAACGCCCGCGAACGCGCCCTCCTGGAGGAGCGTGCCGCGGCGGCGAAACCCCCGGAGCTGTGAGGAGACCCGTGCCACCACGACTCGAAGAGATCACCCCAGGCAACCTCTCCGCCGCCCTCGGCATCAAGGTGAGCCCGGAGCAGGAGGCGTTCGTCGCCCCGGTGATGGCCTCGCTCGCCGAGGCGTACGCCGCCCGCCACACCGCCTGGCCCCGCCTGGTCCGCGACGGGGAGCGGGCCGTGGCGTTCGTCATGGGCAACTTCGACCCCGGCAACGAGATCGGCGCCTTCCGCTGCGGCATCTGGCGCCTCAACGTGGCCGCCGGGGAGCAGGGCAAGGGCTACGGCCGCTTCGCCGTGCGGGCCGTGTGCGAGGAGGCCCGGCGGCGCGGCCATCGGCGCGTCACGGTCCTGTGGGAGCGCGGCACGGGCGGGCCCGAGCGGTTCTACCTGCGGCTCGGTTTCAAGCCGACGGGTGAGGTGCTGTACGGCGAGACGGTGGGCGAGCTGCTCCTGTGACCCTTGGATCGATGTGTCGGAAGTAGTGGAACCCTTGACGCCATCACTGGACGGCCACGTGCACAGCGAGTGGTCCTGGGACGCCCCGGCGGGCTCGATGGAACGCTCCTGCGCGCGGGCGGTGCACCTCGGCCTGCCGGCGATCGCCTTCACCGAGCACGTCGACCACACGGTCTGGACGATCGTCCCCGACCCCGACGACCACCTCGCGACGCTGACCACGCCGGAGGGGCGGCTGACCCCTCCGGCGTTCGACGCGCTCGGCTACCTGGAGGAGATCGACAGGTGCCGGGACCTGTTCCCGGACCTGCGGATCCTGACCGGCCTGGAGCTCGGGGAGCCCCACCGGCACACCGCGGCCGTCGCGAAGGTGCTCGGCGCCGGCCGGTTCGACCTGGTGCTCGGCTCCCTGCACTGCCTCCCGATCGGCGACGGCTTCGCCGAACCGCCAGGCCACTACGAGCGCCGGGCCGCGGCCGACGTCGTCCGGGACTACCTGGCCGAGGTCGCCCGGCTCGTCGCCGGGAGCGACGTGTTCTCGGTGCTGGCCCACATCGACTATCCGATCCGCTACTGGCCGGAACGGACGGCGGGCCCGTTCGACCTGGCGGCGTTCGAGGAGGAGTTCCGGCACGCGCTGCGGGCGACCGCCGCGTCGGGCCGGGCTCTGGAGATCAACACGCGCCTGCCGCTGAACCCGGCGATCGTGCGGTGGTGGCACAAGGAAGGCGGGGACGCGGTCACCTTCGGCAGCGACGCCCACGACCCCTCGTCCGTGGCCCACGGGTTCCGGGAGGCGGCGGACATGGCGGCGGCCCACGGGTTCCGGCCGGGGCGGGACCCGTACGCCTTCTGGGGGCGGCGATAGGCCCACCGCACGAGACAAATCTTCTCACTATCTGGACGGAGATCGGGACGCGACGGCCCCGCCGCCGCACTCCCCCGGCGGCGTGACTGCCGGTTGTCAGCGGGGGCAAGGGCAGGCTGTGCGGGTGACATGCCCTTGATGCGACACAAAAGATGTCTCTTGTGGTGGGAGCGCTCCCAATCAGCTCTTTGGGCTATTTATCGTGGAAAATCCGGTTTCACAGTTGTAAACCGCACCATAGGTAACGGTTGCGTTTCGCGGGATTGACGTCCAGACCCCGCAAGTGCACCCTTTGTGGGAGCGCTCCCAAAGTCTCCCACCGCGGCGGAGCGCGTGCCGCGGTGCACCTCCCCACCATTCACCCGAGAAGGGGTCCACCATGATGATCAGCAAGCGTCGCGGCGGTCTTGCCGCGGCCTCGGCCCTGGCCGCGGCGGCGCTGGCCGTCGCGTCCTGTGGTTCCGGCAGCACGCCGGAGTCCAGCGCTCCAGCGTCGTCAGCGGCGGCTGAGCCGGTCACGATTCGCGTCCAGACGTTCGGCGGCGGCTCCAACTTCGGCTACAAGAACGCCGTCGACAAGTGGAACGCCGAGCACAAGGACATCCAGATCAAGTACGAGAACCTGACCGACCAGTTCGAGCAGCAGTACTGGCCGCAGATGATCCAGTGGCTCCAGGCCGGCAGCGGCGCGGGCGACGTCGTCGGCATCGACGAGGGCGGCATGGGCCTGGCCAAGGCGCGCAGCGAGTGGTGGGCCGACCTGAAGGAGTACGGCCTGGAGTCGCGCAAGGCCGACTTCCCCGCGTGGAAGTGGGAGAACGGCGTCGCGGCCGACGGCAAGGTGTTCGGTCTGGGCACCGACATCGGCGGCATGAGCATCTGCTACCGCACCGACCTGTTCAAGAAGGCCGGGCTGCCCACGGACCGCGACAAGGTCAGCGCGCTGTGGCCCACGTGGGACGAGTTCATGAAGGTCGGCCAGCAGTTCCAGTCGAAGGTCAAGGACACCAAGTGGGCTGACGGCACCAACACGCTCTACCAGGTGGTGCTCTACCAGGAGGCGGCCAAGAACGGCAACGTCAGCTACTTCGACACCAGCAACAACCTCATCGTCGACAAGAACCCGGCGGTGAAGACGGGCTTCGACTTCGCCCAGAAGATGAGCCAGCAGGGCCTGACCGCCAAGCTGCGCAACTTCACCGACGAGTGGGCGGCGGGCACCCAGAAGGGCGCGTTCGCCACGGTCGGTTGCCCGTCGTGGATGCTCGGCGTGGTCAGCGGCAACGCGGGCGACGCCGGCAAGGGCCAGTGGGACGTGGCCGCGGTGCCCGGTGGCGGCGGCAACTGGGGCGGCTCCTGGCTGGCCGTGCCGAAGCAGTCGAAGCACCCGAAGGAAGCGGCCCAGGTGGCCGACTACCTGACGCAGGCCACGACGCAGGCGAGCATCTTCACCGACTTCGGGAACATGCCGAGCAACACCAAGGCTCAGCAGGACCCGGCCGTGCAGGGCGCGAAGAACGAGTTCTTCAACGACGCCCCCATCGGTGAGATCTTCGCCAAGTCGGCGTCGAGCCTCCAGCCGGTCTTCCTCGGCGTGAAGCACGCCCAGGTCAAGAACGCCATCGAGTCCGTCATCCAGGGCATGGACGACGGCTCCGTCCCCTACGACAAGGCCTGGCAGCAGCTGGTCGACGACGCGGTCAAGGCCGCGGGCTGATCTCCCCGCCCGGCCCGCCAGGAGCGGGCCGGGCATGTTGCCGCTGAAAGGTCTGTTATGAGCCTCGACACCCTTCCGCGGGCGGCACGGAACACCCACCGCCGTGACCGCCCGCCCGGCCGCCGCTGGCGTTCCAGAATGGACGTCAAGGCGATGCCGTACGCCCTGGTGTCTCCCTACTTCCTGCTGTTCGCCGCCTTCGGGCTTTTCCCGTTGGTCTTCACGCTCTACTACTCGCTCTACGACTACGACCTGGCCGGGACCACGGAGTGGGCCGGGCTGGGCAACTACACCGCGCTGCTGGGGGACGACGACTTCTGGCGGGCCGTGGTGAACACGGTGGGCATGTTCGTGCTCGCCACCGTCCCGCAGATGCTGCTCGCGCTGTTCCTGGCCAACGCGCTGAACAAGCGCTTCCGGTTCCGCCTGGCGATCCGCATGAGCGTGCTGCTGCCGCTCGTGACGTCGGTGGTCGCCGTCTCGGTGGTGTTCACGCAGCTGTACGCCCGCGACTGGGGCCTGGTCAACTGGATCCTGGGCCAGTTCGGCATGGAGACCACCAACTGGCGGGCCGAGCGGATCCCGTCGTGGATCGCCATCGCCACCATGGTCGACTGGCGCTGGACCGGCTACAACGCGATCATCTTCCTGGCCGGCATGCAGACGATCCCGCGCGACCTGTACGAGGCCGCCGCGATCGACGGTGCCTCGCGGCGCAGGCAGTTCTGGCAGATCACGCTGCCGATGCTGCGCCCGACCATGATCTTCGTGGTGCTCAACTCCACGATCGGCGGGCTGATGTTGTTCGCCGAGCCGATCACGTTCTACAACGGCAACCCCGACGGCGGGTCGCAGGGACAGTTCCAGACGGTGGCCATGTTCATCTACAAGCAGGGCTTCCGTGAGTACGACTACGGCTACGCCTCCGCGGCCGCCTGGCTGCTGTTCCTGCTCATTCTCGTTGGCGCGCTCATCAACTTCCTGGTCGTGCGCAGGATCGGGGGCACGAAATGACCAACTGGTCACCGACCATCATCACCAGGGTCATGCTGGCCGTGGCCATCGTCCTGTCGGCGTTCCCGCTGTACTGGATGCTGGTCATCGCCTCGCGCACCAACGCCGACGCGATCGCGGTGCCGCCCGTGTTCCTGCCGGGCGGGAACCTGGGCGAGAACATCGTCGCGGTGCTCAACAACGAGGACGCCAAGTTCCTGACCGGCCTGACGAACTCGTTCATCGTGGCGAGCGTCGTCACCGTCTCCGTGGTCATCATCTCCACGCTGGCCGGCTTCGCCTTCGCCAACCTCAGCTTCAAGGGTCGTAACCTGCTGCTGCTGCTCGTGCTGCTGACGATGGCGGTGCCGCTGCAGCAGATGGGCGTGGTGCCGCTCTACCGGCTCATGGTGAGCCTGGAGTGGACGGGCACGCTCACGGCGGTGATCCTGCCCTACCTGCTCAACGGGTTCGGCGTGTTCCTGATGACCCAGTACACCCGGCAGGCCGTGCCGATGGAGCTGGTCGAGGCCGCCCGGGTCGACGGCGCGGCCACGCTGCGCATCTGGTGGAACGTCGTGCTGCCGGCCGTGCGTCCGGGCATGGCCGTGCTCGGCATCAACACGTTCATGCTCATCTGGAACGACTACATGTGGCCGCTGATCGTGCTGACCCCGGACAACCCGACGGTGCAGACCGCGATCACGAACCTCAACGAGCGGTTCTCCACGAACTACACGTTGATCTTCGCAGGTACGGCGCTGTCCATCATTCCGCTCATCGCGGTATTCATCGCATTCGGCCGCCAGATCGTCGGCGGACTCATGGAAGGTGCGGTCAAGGCGTGACGACTCAAGAGGAACAGACGCGTTCCGGCCTGCGCTTCCCCACTGGCTTCGCGTTCGGCGCGGCGACGTCGGCGTACCAGATCGAGGGCGCCGTCGCCGAGGACGGCCGCGGCACCTCCATCTGGGACACCTTCACCAAGACCCCGGGCAGGGTGCTCAACGGCCATCATGGTGACGTCGCCATGGACCACTACCACCGGTTCAAGGAAGACGTCGCGATCATGGCGGACCTGGGCCTGACGGCCTACCGCTTCTCGGTCTCCTGGCCGCGCATCCAGCCGACCGGCTCCGGCGCGGTCAACCAGAAGGGCCTCGACTTCTACCGGCGGCTCACCGACGAGCTCCTCCGGCAGGGCATCGACCCCTGGCTGACCCTCTACCACTGGGACCTGCCCCAGGCGCTGGAGGACCAGGGCGGCTGGCCCAACCGTGACACGGCCTACCGCTTCGCCGAGTACGCCTCGGCGGTGCACGAAGCGCTGAAGGACCACGTACACACCTTCAGCACCGTCAACGAGCCATGGTGCGCCGCGTTCCTCGGCTACGCCTCGGGCGAGCACGCCCCGGGCAGGCGCGAGCCGCAGAACGCGATCAGGGGCGCGCACCACCTCAACCTCGCGCACGGGCTGGCCGTCCAGGCGATGGGCGCCCGGCGGGTCGGCGGCTGCGTGAACCTGTACGCGGTCACCCCCGCCACCGACAGCGAGGCGGACCTGGACGCGGCCCGGCGCATCGACGGGCTGCAGAACCGGTTCTTCCTCGACGCCCTGCTGACCGGCCAGTATCCGCAGGACGTGCTCGACGACCTGGGGATGGACCCGGAGGTCATCCAGCCGGGCGACATGAAGACCATCGGTTCGCCCATCGACGTGCTGCTCGTCAACTACTACAGCCGCTTCACGGTCTCGGGAGCACCAGGCGGCAGGGCGTCGGCGGCGGCGGCCCCCACGGACTCGGCTTCTCCGTGGGTGGGCAGCGAGCACGTGTCCTTCGTCAACGGCGGCCGGCCCGTCACCGCGATGGGCTGGGAGATCGACGAGGGCGGCCTGGTGGAGATCCTCACCCGGGTGGCGCGGGACTACCCGCCGATCCCGATGGTGGTCTCGGAGAACGGCGCCGCCTTCGACGACGTTCTCGTCGACGGCCGGATCCACGACCGGGAGCGGCAGGCGTACGTGGAGGCGCACCTGGGCGCCTGCAAGGAGGCCATCGAGGCGGGCGTGCCCCTGGAGGGCTATTTCGCCTGGTCACTGATGGACAACTTCGAGTGGGCCTGGGGTTACGGCAAGCGCTTCGGCCTGGTACATGTGGACTTCGAGACCCAGGAACGGCTGCTCAAGGACAGCGCGCTCTGGTACTCGGAGATCATCCGGCAGAATAGGCGCCATGAACCGACCGACTCTTGAGGCAGTCGCGGCTCGGGCCGGGGTAGGCCGGGGCACGGTGTCGAGAGTCATCAATGGCTCGCCGAACGTCAGCGCCAAGGCCCGCGAGGCCGTTGAGCTGGCCATCCGCGAGCTGGGCTACGTGCCCAACCGTGCGGCGCGGGCCCTGGTCACGCGCCGCACGGACACGGTGGCGCTGGTGGTGTCCGAGTCCCAGTTCCGGGTCTTCGACGAGCCGTACTTCGCGGGCACCATCCGCGGCATCGGCTCGGCGCTGGCCGAGACCGGGTTGCAGCTCATCCTGGCGATGGCACGCACCCCGGAGGAGCACGCGCGGCTGGAGCACTACCTGACGGGGCAGCACGTCGACGGCGTGCTGCTCCTGTCGCTGCACGGCGCCGACCCGCTGCCGGGCAGGCTCGAGGCGATGGGCGTGCCGACCGTGCTCGGCGGCCGGCCCGTCGGCCTCGACCCCTACAGCTACGTGGACATGGACAACAGGGCAGGAGCCCGGCAGGCGGTCAAGCACCTGCTGGGCCTGGGCCGCACCGGCATCGCCACGATCGCCGGCTCCCAGGACATGGGCGTGGGCGTCGACCGCCTCTCGGGCTACCGCGACGCGCTGCTGCCCTCGGGGCTGCCGGAGCTGGTGGCCTACGGTGACTTCTCCGAGCACAGCGGCGCGGCGGCGATGACCGAGCTGCTGCGGACGCATCCCGAGCTCGACGCGGTCTTCGCCGCGTCCGACCCGATGGCGCTGGGCGCGATGCGCGTGCTCAAGGCCGCGGGCCGGGCGATCCCCGGCGACGTGGCGGTGATCGGCTTCGACGACTCCAAGGCCGCGCTGCACGCCGACCCGCCGCTGACCACCGTCCACCAGCCGACCGAGGCCATGGGCCGGCAGATGGCCCAGCTGCTGGTGGCCCGCATCAACGGCCGGGAGCTGCGCCAGCCCGTCGTGATCCTCGACACGCACCTGGTGCGCCGCGAGTCCGCCTGACGGGGAAGCGCCCCGGCCCGCCGCGGTCCCGGGCGGGGGCGGGGGCGGGGCGCCATGTGACATCGACAGGGAGGTGCCGTGGACAGCAGGACGAAGCGCCGGTTATCGGAGGCAGAGCTGGACGCGCTGGTCCGGCGGGCGGTGGGCACGGGCGTCACCGCCGCCACCGAGCTGACCGACGGCTACGCCAACGCCGTCTGGCGGCTGAAGCTCGACGACGGGCGCGAGGCGGTGCTCAAGCTGGCTCCCCCGCCCGACCTGGAGCAGCTCAGCTACGAGCGCAACCTGCTGCGCATGGAGGCCGCCGCGATCGGCCTGGCGCTGGAGGCCGGCGTGCCGGTCGCCGGGCTGCTGCGGGCCGGGTTCGACGACCCGGTGCTGGGCGGCGACTACCTGCTGCTGGCCGCGCTCGACGGGGTGTCGTGGAACGACGTCAAGCCCGAGGGCGAGGCCGCGCTGCGCCGGGAGCTGGGCGGGCATCTGGCCCGGTTCAACACGGTGACGGGCGAGGTGTTCGGTTACCCGCACGCCGGGATCGTGGGCGCCACGTGGCGGGAGGCGTTCCTGGCGATGGTGGCGGCGCTGCTGGGCGACACCGAGCGCTACCCGACGCCGCTGCCGCGCCCGGCCGCGGAGATCATGGCCGTGTGCGAGGCCGCGGCGCCGGCGCTGGACGAGGTGACGACGCCGCGGCTGGTGCACTTCGACGTGTGGGCGGGCAACGTCTTCCTCGACCTGAGCGGCCCGCCGCGGATCCAGGCCATCATCGACCACGAGCGGGCCTTCTGGGGCGACCCGCTCGCCGAGTTCGTCACGCCGACGATCTTCGGCGAGCTGAAGGAGGACGACCCGCTGCTGGCGGGCTACCGCGAGGTGACGCCGCTGGAGCTCACCCCGGCGGCACGCATCCGGATCGACCTCTACCGGGCCTACCTGTACCTGATCCTGCTGGTCGAGAACGGACCCCGGCAGTACCCGGAGGACGAGTACGCCAGGGTCCGCGATCTCGCGACCGCCTCACTGGGAGAGGTGCTGGACCGCCTCGTACGCGCGGCCCCGGGGGCCGTCCGCTAGGTCGGCGCACCGGCCGCCGCCCTTGACCGTGTTCGGCACGCCGAGGTCCACGGGCGTGTTCCCCGGGCAGGCGAGCGCGCCCCTGACCATGGTGCCCGACAGGACCGGTGCCGTGTTGCCGCTCAGCAGCGCGGCGCCGCGCAGGTCGGCGCCCACGATCGTCAGGTTCCCGGCCCCGCTCACGGCGAGCGCGCCGCTGACGCGGGCGCCGAGCAGGTGCACCTCGGCGGGCCCGGCCGCGGTGAGCGCGCCGGTGATCCGGCCGCCGGTCACCACCAGCGAGGCGCCCGGCCGGACCGTGACCGCCCCCGTGACCTGGGCGCCGTCCAGGCAGGTGACGCCGTCGGCGACGGTGAGCGCGCCCTGGTGCGTGCCGGTGACCGTGCGGGTGCACGCCGGCGGCGGGGCGATGGTGGTGACGGTGAAGTCCTCCGGCTCGCCGTAGTTCCCGGCGGCGTCGATGGAGCGGTACTCGATCGTGTGCCGGCCGCGCGGCAGCTTGCCGTACACGAGGGAGTCGATCACCGTGCCCTGTTCGGAGTACGTCCACGGCAGCTCCGAGGACGTGGGCCAGCCGAAGTAGTTGAACCAGCCGTCGCCGTCCACCCGCGACTCCGACACCACGTACCCGTCGCGGTCGTCGGAGCCGGTGAGCCGCATGGTGAAGGGGCCGTTGTAGACGTAGGTGTGGCCGGACCTGGCCAGCGGCCGGGACAGCTCGTACCCGGTGTCCGGCGCGGTGGCGTCGACCGTCCACGTCAGCGTCCGGCCGCCGAGGCTGGCGGTGAGCGTGTGCGTGCCCGGCTTCAGGTCGCGCTCGCCCAGGTCCAGGTCGGTGCCCGTGAACCGGTCGCCGTTCAGCGTCCAGGTGACCTCGGGCACGGCCGCGGCGGGGTGGGTGGTCTCGACGTACACGACGTCGTCGCGGCCGAGCGGCCGGTCGGTGGGGGTGGAGGAGACGAACGCGGGCTCGACGCCGTCCGGCGGGGTGGTGCGGGCGGTGTCCACCGTCCAGGTGCGGGTCCTGGTGATGGCGGTCCTGATCGCCGGGTCGCGGACGAACCCGGTCGGGTCGGAGACGGTGGCGGTGACCGTGTGCGTGCCCGGGGCCAGGCCGAGCGTGCGCAGGTCGAGCGTGTCGCGGTCGCCGGGGAGGTCCTTGCCGTCCACGTTCCAGGTGGTCGTCAGGGAGTGGCTGACGGGGCGCATCGGCTCGACCCAGAGCACCCGGTCGGCGCCGACCGGCGCGCCCGTCGGTGTGGAGTCCTGGATCACCATGGTCTTGGCGGTGATGCGCTGCACCATGACCTCGCGGCTGACCTGGTCGAAGTAGTAGCCGAGGGTCTTCATCATCGAGTGGGCGCTCGGCCGCCAGACACCGCTGGTGTAGTACAGGCCGCCCTCGTAGCGGCCGATCGGGCCGCCCGACTCGCTGGGCTCGCCCAGCCAGCGCCACCACTTCCTGCGCTGGTCGCGCAGCTCCTGCTCGGTGAGCAGCGTGTGGTGGGCGCTGGACGGCTCGGGGCCGGTGTAGGCGCCGCCGGGGACGCCGCGCTGGTAGTAGTCGTACTCGTCCTGCAGGCCGCCCAGGGAGTGGCCCAGCTCGTGCGGGCTGATCAGGGCGGACATGCTGTTGCTGCCGGAGGCGGTGGCGTACGAGCCGCCCGCGCCGCCGTACGTGCCGCTGTTGCCGAGGGCGAGGATCTGCCGGTTGCCGGAGGAGGTGCCGGTGACCAGGTCGGCGTAGCGGGTGGCGGCGGCGTTGTCCATGGTGATCAGGCGCTGGACGCTGTTCGGGTTGCACCGGCCCCAGAAGCCCATGCTCAGCGGCGTCGTACGGCGCGGCGCGTCCAGACCGGGGTCGCAGCTGATGCCCGACTCCCCCGAGACGATGTCGATCCGGTAGACGTTGATGTAGTTCCGGTACGACTTGAACGGCTCGATCGACCACATCACGTTGAGGTGCCGGTCGGCGTCGGCCCGGAACCGGGCCTGCTCGGCCTCGGTGTAGCCGTCGCCCATGATGATCAGGTTGAATCGTTTGGCCGTCGTGCCGGTGACCTGCACGGGCACGACCGTGGCGGAGCCCGGTTCGGCGGTGGCGCTCGCCGGGGTGGCCGGTGACACGCATAACATGGCGGCGGCCAGCACCAGGGCCGCGAAAGTACGCATGAGATGCACTATCGGTCCGTCAGGCCCGGCAGTCCATCCCGATTCGATCACGCCTCGGGCAGCTCGGCCAGCATGACGGGCTGGGTCGTGGGCTTGTCCGAGCCCCGCGCGGGCTCGACGGTGAGCGCCACGCGCTCGTCGCGGTCCAGCGGCGTGACCACCACGGGCGGGCTCACCCCGTCCCGGCTCCGGTCGAGCAGGCCGGCGGGGCGCGGCCCGTCGGGGCCCATCAGCCACAGCTCGTACACCTGCGTGTCCGGCAGGTCGGCCAGGCCGGACGAGGTGAACACCATGCGTCCCTCGGCGCGGGAGATGACGAGCGTGCCGGTGCCGCCGGTGGTGACGGGCTGCCGCATCGTCTCGGCGTCCGGGGCGGCCAGCACGGCGATCATCTCCTCGTTCCTGGTGGTCAGGTCGCCCAGGTCGCGGCGCGCGTCGATGGCGACCGCGCCGAGCGCGACCGCGGCCGCCGCGGACACCGCCGACAGCGCTGCCAGCACCTTCGTACGCCTGCGCCGCAGCGGGACCACCTGCCCTCCCTCCGGGGTCACGGGGATCTCCGGCGCCATCCGGAACGCGGCCTCCGGCGGCAGGCTGAGCGTCGGCGGGTCGGTGACCTGCCGCCCGCCCGGGAGGCCGCCCGGGAGGCCCATCGTGGGGGCGTCGGGCGGCAGGGCCGCGGGCGCGCGCTCCCTCGGCGGTCTCCAGACGGTCGGGCTGTCGTCGGCCACCCGCTCGGGCCAGTGGCCGGGCCAGCCGTCGGGCCGGTCAGCGGACCGGCCGTCGGACCGGGGATCGGACCGGGGATCGGACCGGGCATCGGGGGGCCGTGACCGGTGTGCGGCGTCGAGGAGGCGGATCCGAAGTCCGGCGGGCGGTGGCTCGGCCACCGCCTCCGCCAGCCTCGCGGCCGTCTCCCGCAGGCGGCGCACCTCGGCCGCGCATCCTTGACAGGCGTGCAGGTGCTCCTCGAACAGCACCCACTCGGCGTACGGCAGTGCGTGCACGGCGTAGGCGCCAGAGAGGGTGTGGAGTTCGTCCTTCATCGTCCACTCCCTGGTGTGAGAGGCGGCTCACGCATGTACTTCGGCTGTTCGGGCACGCCGGATGGCTCTGATGCTTGCTCTTTTCACATGACGTGCGAGAATTTCATGGGGTGATGAATTATGGGCTGCGTGATAGCGGGCGGCGGCCCCGCCGGAGCGATGCTCGCCCTGCTGCTGGCCAGGGCGGGCGTCGAGGTGACGCTGCTGGAGAAACACGGCGACTTCCTGCGGGATTTCCGGGGTGACACGATCCACCCCTCGACGCTGCAGGTGCTCGACGAGCTCGGGCTGGCCCAGGAATTCCTGGAGCTCCCGCACCGCAAGGCGTACGGGCTCAAGATGGTCTCCGACATCGGCGACATCAGGCTGGCGGACCTGCGCAGGCTGCCCGGCAGGTACGGCTACATCGCGTTCGTGCCGCAGTGGGACCTCCTCAAGCTCATCACCTCGGCCGCCGGGCGCTACCCCGGGTTCCGGCTGCTGATGAACGCCGAGGCCCATGACCTGATCCGCGAGGGCGGCGCCGTGCGCGGGCTGCGCTACCGGGACGGGTCCGGCGAGCACGAGATCAGGGCGGACCTGACGGTCGCCGCCGACGGGCGGCACTCGGTGCTGCGCGGCCGGGCCGGGCTGGTGCCCGAGAGCCTCGGCGCGCCGATGGACGTGGTGTGGTTCCGGCTGCCCAGACACGCCGGTGACCGGGACGACACGTTCCTGCGCGTGTCGTCGGGGCACATGATGGTCGCGATCAACCGGGAGACGTACTGGCAGCTGGCGTACCTGATCCCCAAGGGCGGCTACGACACGCTGCGAAAAAGCGGCATCGACGCCCTGCGCGGCCCGGTGGCCGAGCTGCTGCCGTGGCTGGCGGAGCGGGCCGGGCAGATCGCCGGCTTCGACGACGTCAGCGTGCTCACGGTCGCGCTCGACCGGCTGCGCCGCTGGCACCGGCCCGGCTTCCTGTGCATCGGGGACGCCGCGCACGCCATGTCGCCGGTGTTCGGGGTGGGCGTCAACCTGGCCGTGCAGGACGCGGTCGCCACGGCCAACCTGCTGGCCGGGCCGCTCAGGGCGGGCGCGCCGATCCCCGAGTCCACGCTCCACCGGTTGCAGCGGCGGCGCATGCTGCCGACCCGGATCACGCAGGCGGCCCAGCGGCTCGTGCAGAACCGGGTGATCAGCCCCGCGCTGTCACGGCGCTTCGACCCCTCCAGGATGCCGCGCGACCTGACGAGGATCCCGGTGATCAACCGGGTGGCGGCGCGCTTCATCGGCCACGGTGTCAGACCCGAGCACGTGACAGTAAAGGAACTTTGACTTCCTCTGGGTTCGTACGCGTATAACCGCATTCTCACAACGTGGACAAGGGGGTCGGTGGGGTCGAGCCAGTGGAATACCCTCGTATCTCGTGAGCAGCAATCTCGTGGATCTCGATTCCTGGCGAGCCCTCCCCGCGGCGCAGCAGCCTGACTGGCCGGACCGCGGCGAGCTCGACAAGGTTGTCGCCGAGCTCGGCGGCCTGCCCCCGTTGGTCTTCGCCGGCGAGTGCGACCAGCTCAAGGAGCAGCTGGCCGCCGTCGCCCGTGGCGAGGCGTTCGTCCTGCAGGGCGGTGACTGCGCCGAGACCTTCTCCGGCGCGACCGCCGACAACGTGCGCCAAAAGCTGAAGACGCTGCTGCAGATGGCCATCGTGCTGACCTACGCCGGCCGGGTGCCGGTCGTGAAGATCGGCCGGGTGGCCGGGCAGTTCGCCAAGCCGCGCTCCAAGGGCACCGAGGTCCGCGACGGCGTCGAGCTGCCCGCCTATCGGGGCGACATGGTCAACGGCTTCGACTTCACCGCCGAGTCGCGCCAGCCGGACCCGTGGCGGCTGCTCAAGGCTTACCACTCCTCGGCCGTGACCCTCAACCTGGCGCGGGCGTTCACCAAGGGCGGCTACGCCGACCTGCGGCAGGTGCACGCGTGGAACCAGGACTTCGTGGGCGAGTCGCCGGCCGGGCGCCGCTACGAGCAGCTGGCCAGGGAGATCGACCAGGCGCTGGCGTTCATGCGGGCCTGCGGGGCCGACCCCGAGGAGTTCCACACGGTCGAGTTCTACTCCTCGCACGAGGCGCTCATCCTCGACTACGACCGCGCGCTCACGCGGATCGACTCGCGCACCGGGCTGCCCTATGACGTGTCGGCGCACATGGTCTGGATCGGCGAGCGCACCCGCCAGCTCGACGGGGCCCACGTCGACTTCTTCGCCAAGATCCGCAACCCGATCGGCGTCAAGCTCGGCCCCACGACCACGCCGGACGAGGCGCTGGCGCTCATCGACAAGCTCAACCCGGCCAACGAGGCGGGGCGGCTCACGTTCATCACCCGGATGGGCGCCTCCAAGATCCGCGAGCACCTGCCGGCGCTGGTCAAGGAGGTCACCGCCACCGGGGCACGGGTGGCGTGGATCTGCGACCCGATGCACGGCAACACGTTCGAGGCGCCGAGCGGGCACAAGACGCGCCGCCTCGACGACGTGCTGGACGAGGTGGCGGGCTTCTTCGAGGTGCACCGGTCGCTCGGCACGCACCCCGGCGGCATCCACATCGAGTTCACCGGCGACGACGTGACGGAGTGCGTGGGCGGCGGGCACGAGATCGGCGAGACCGACCTCGCGACGCGCTACGAGACGGCGTGCGACCCCCGGCTCAACCGCAGCCAGTCGCTCGACCTGGCCTTCCGGGTGGCCGAGCTCTACCGCGGCTGACCTGGCGCGCGGGCCGGACACCCTCCGGCCCGCCCATGGGGCCTGAGTGATTTAGGTCTCATTGCCGGACGTAAGCGAATTCCGGTGAATTGACGGGTCCCACGACTATGATCGCCCCGAAAGATACCAATATTTCGGGAGATAACGACGTGGATAGTGCTCCGGAGGGGGTCGACCCAAACGTCCCCAACGTCGCGCGCATGTACGACTACTACCTCGACGGCAAGGACAACTTCGCGGCCGACCGGGCAGCGGCGGAGCAGATCCTCAAGAACTTCCCGCACACCAAGGAGGGCGCCCGGGCGAACCGGGCCTTCCTGCGCCGCGCGGTGCGGCACCTGGTGGACTCGGGCGTTCGGCAGATCGTCGACCTGGGCGCCGGCCTGCCGACCCAGGGCAACACGCACGAGATCGCTCCCGAGGCCCGCGTGGTCTACGTGGACTACGACTCCGTGGTGTGCGTGCACGGCAGGGCGCTGCTGGCCAGGAAGGAGAACGTCGACTTCCTGCAGGCCGACGTGCGCGAGCCGGACGAGCTGCTGAACAAGCTGGGCTCGCTGGTGGACTTCGACCAGCCGGTGGCGTTCCTGATGCTGGCGATCCTGCACTTCATCCCGGACGACATCGCCTACGACGTGGTGACCAAGCTGCGCGAGACGAGCGCGCCGGGCAGCCACCTGGTGATCAGCCACGCGGTGGACCCCACACCGGACACCACCCCGCAGGCCCTGGAGATCTACAAGAAGGCCACGGCCGCGCTGAACCTCCGGACCCGCGAGCAGATCCTGCGGTTCTTCGACGGTTACGAGCTGGCCGAGCCGGGGCTGACGTTCCCGAACGGCTGGCGTCCGGACGACCCGTCCGCCCCGGGCAACGGCATCGACTTCGGTTACGTGGGGGTCGGGCGCAAGCCCTGACCCGGAGGGAACCGGCCCCGGAAACGCGAAAGCCCCGCCGTACGGGCGGGGCAGGTCGCGGGGACGGGGTCAGTTCTGCTGGGCGTTCTTCAGCTCCTCGCTGAGCTCGGCCCGGATGGCGTCCATGTCGAGCGCCCTGACCTGCCGGATCAGGTCGTCCAGCGCGGGCGCCGGGATAGCACCTGCCTGGGCGAAAACCACGATGCCGTCACGGATGGCCATCAGCGTGGGGATCGAGGTGATGTCGAACCCCTGCGCGAGCCCCTGCTCCGCGTCCGTGTCGATCTTGCCAAAGGTGATGTCGTCGTGCTTGTCCGACGCCTGCTCGAAGATCGGGCCGAACTTCTTGCACGGCGGGCACCACTCGGCCCAGAAGTCGAGCAGCACGATCCCCTTGTCGGCGATGTCGTTGAAGTTCTTCTCGGTTACTTCGATGGTCGCCACAAGTGGCTCCTCGCTTGTTCGTAGCTGCAAATGCATCCGTTTTCAACCACGTACCCTCCACCAGCATTCCATGCTCCGGCGCCGGGCGCGGCGGTGTGAGGGGAGGCGGCAGGCGTTCCCCCGTCGGGGGATCGTCCACGAACGGCGGACGACGGCCGGCTGTCAAGCTGCCCTTGACGCGCACGGTCCGGCGGCACCGGCTACCGCACTCGGGGCGGCCAGGGACGCTCGGGATGTAGCACGCATGTCGGGCACATTACGGGGAATTTAGACTGCATATTTCCCCATAAATGTGGTTACAACATAAAATCATCGAACCTTGACATGGGCCGCGGCGGGTATCACCCATGCATGGACTGGGTCACCTGCGCGTATTCGGCTGCCTGCACCGGAGTCGCAAGCCGGCCGTCCGGCTTCTGCCTCGCCCACCTCACCCCGGAACAGCTCGGCGCGGCGCTCGGCGAGATGTCCCCCGGACGCCTGCTCGACCTGCGCGGCACCACCGTCACCAGCGACCTGCTGACCAGGATCCTGGAGGCCACCGGAGGCAGACCGGGACGCACCCGGCTCGACCGGGCCAGGTTCACCGGCGACGTCCGGTTGCCCGGGGTGACGTTCGCCGGTGACGTGTCGCTGGACAACGCCAGGTTCGACCGGCTGGCCTCGTTCTTCGGCGCCCGGTTCGAGGGCAACGTGTCGCTGGCCGGTGTCCGGTTCATCCGCGAGCTGTCCTTTCACGGCGTCACCGTACGCGGGCACGTCTCGCTCGACCGGGCCGTGATGTCCCGCGACGCGCTGTTCAGCCAGGCCGTTTTCGGTCACGGGCTGTCGTGCGAGCGGGCCAGGTTCGACGGGTACGCCACCTTCGACGGGGCCCGGCTCGGCGACGGGGCCGCCTTCAGGGGGGCGCGCTTCGGCCGTACCCTGTCGTTCCGCAAGGTCAGCGGGCACGCCGGGTTCGAGGCGGCACACTTCGCCGCGGACGCGTACCTGTCGGCCACCGGCCGGCTCTCGGCGACCCGGGCCCGCGCCGACGGGTCGCTGGACGTGGCGGTCGCGCGTTGCGGCGTGGACCTGCGCGGCGTGGAGGTGACGGGCGCCACGACGGTGCGGCTCACGGACTCGCAGGCCGACCTGGAGGGCGCGGTGCTGCGCGGCCCGGCCACCGTGACGGGCCGGGGCACGTCCATGCTGACGTCGCTGCGGCAGGTCGAGGCCACCGACCTGGGGCTGTCCGGGCTGGACCTGTCGGCGTGCCGGTTCGCCGGGCTGTCCCATCCCTCGGGGGTGCGGGTCAAGGACTGCACGTTCGCGATCACGCCGCGCGGGGTGCGGCTGAGCCTGCGCTGGCCGATGCTGCGCTGGTTCTCCCGGAGGCGGGCGCTGGCCGACGAGTCCAGCGTGCGCGGCCGGGCGGACGCGGACGACCCGGGCACCTCACCCGACCGGCTGGCCGCCCTCTACGCGGGGCTGCGGCCCAGCGACCGCGCCACCTCGGCCGACTTCGCGTTCGCGGCCATGGAGATGCGGCGCCAGGCCGGCCACGGGTGGTGGCTGTCGGTGTCGTGGCTCCTGTGCGGGTACGGCATGCGCATGGGGCGGGCGGCGGCCTGGTTCGCCCTGCTGGCGGCGATCACGGCCGCCGCCGTCCTCTGGGGCTCCGCCTCCCACGCCACCAACCGCCCCGCTCCCCCGAACCCAACCGTCCACCGCTGACCCGTACGGCCCCTCCACCCGCGCCGCTCCCACCGGACGGGCGGGAGCGCCCGAGCGTGCTCCCACGCGCGGCTTCGGCCGAACCGGCGGAAGCCGCCCGAGCGTGCTCCCGCCTGCCGCTTCCACCGGACGGGCGGAGCGGGACGGGCCCGGGGTGGGCGCGCGAGTGGGCGCGCGGGTGGGCGCGCGGGTGGGTGGCGGGTCAGAGGTCGGCGGCGATGGCTTCGATGGCGCCGAAGTGGCGGGGCCAGCCGCCGCCCATGATCCGCCGGGACAGCTGCTGCACCTCGTCGTCCGGGTCGAAGCCCTCGTGGTCGAGGAACAGCCGGGTGCCCCTGCCCTCGGGCTCCAGCCGCCAGGTGACCGTCCAGTCGGCCCGCTTGCCGTCGCTCCAGCTGATCTTCAGCAGCTTCTCCGGCTCGATCCGCAGCACCTCGCAGTGGACCACCCCGTCGAACCCGACCTGCTTCTTGGGCTGCGTGGTGAAGGTGAACCGGTGCCCCACCTCCGCCTTGAAGTCGTTGGGCATGAGCCAGCGGGCGACCAGTTCGGGTTCGGTGAGCGCGCGCCACACCTTGGCGGGCGGGTGCGCGATGAACTGGTCGAGCCGGATGGCGCGCAGATCTTCAGCGGTCTTCTCGTGGGACATCGTCGTCCTCCATGTCGTCGAGCAGAGTGGTGAGGGCGGTGAGCTTCTCCCGCCAGAACCGTTCGTACGGGGTGAGCCAGTCGCGCAGCTCCATGAGCGGTGCCGCCTCCAGGCGGTAGTGGCGTTCCCTGCCCTTGCGGGTCTCGGCCACCAGGCCCGCGTCCCTGAGCACCTTGAGATGCTCCGACACGCTGGGCCTGCTCATGTCGAACCGCTCGGCCAGCCGGCCGGCGGGCTGGGCGCCCTCGTCGAGCAGCAGTCGCAGCAGCTCGCGCCGGGCCGGGCTGGCCAGCGCGGCGAAGACGTGGTCGGCCGTCACGCCTGGCTGACCACGAATCCGTTGCCGAACGGGTCGTGGAAGAGCAGCTGGCGGCCCCACGCCTGCTCGCTCGGCCCCTCGAAGGCGACCCCGTGCTCGCGCAGCCGGGCGGCCAGCGCGTCGAGGTCGGGCGCGGCCACGACCAGGCCGCCGATGGGCGCCATGTCCGGGAACCAGGAGGCCAGCAGCAGCGCGGTCTCGGCGCCCTTGGGGGCGACGGTGAGCCAACGGCCCATGGGGAACGGGTTGTCGGTGCGGACCTCGAAGCCGAGCACGCCGGTGTAGAAGTCGAGCGCCTTCGCCTGGTCGGCGACGGGCACGGTGATGGTGAGGATGGAGGAGATTTGCATGTCAGCCACTATATGTAGGCTTTTTCCTACACGACAACCGCTCGGGCGGAAATCAGGGAATTCCCTGATGGGGACCGGGGATCACCGTCCGTACACTGGGAGCCATGCTCATCGACGACTACGTGGCAGAACTCGAGGATGCCCTGGCCGGGCCCCGGGGACCCAAGCGCGACATGGTCGTCGAGGCGCGCGACAGCCTGACCGACACCGCCGACGCGTTCGAGGCCGACGGGCTCGACCGGGCGGAGGCCGAGCGGCTGGCGGTGGCGGAGTTCGGGCAGGTCTCCGAGATCGCGGCCGGCTACCAGTCCGAGCTGACCGCCTCCTCCGGCCGGCGGCTGGGCGTGCTGATGTTCGTCAGCGTGCCGATCACCGTGGCCATGTGGTCGGTGCTGTGGCGGATCTACCCGGCGCACGACGACATCTGGATCAACCGGCCGGCGTGGTACGTGACCGTCGCGCGGCTGCTGGACATCATCCAGCTCGCCACCGGGCTCTACGGGGGGCTCGTGCTGTTCGCGCTGAGCCGGGGCGCACGGTGGATCCGCCGGCCGCGGGTGGCGACCAGGTCGCTGGGCGTGCTGGTGTGGACGGCGCTACCGGTGACGGCCGGGCTCGGGCTGTTGCTGTCATACGGCACGGACGCGCCGAACACGCTCGCTTTCCTGCCGGGCGTGCTGGCCAACCTGGTGACCGCCGCCATGTGGGGCATGCAGATCTACTGCGCCACGCGCTGCGTACGCATCACCCGGGCACCCGCCTCCGACCTCACCCGATGACCCTGGCCTCGGCCCGCAGGACGCCGCCGATCACGGTGGTGAACTCCCGCCAGGCCGATCGCTCCCCCTGCAGCTGCTTCCTGCCCGAGTCGGTCAGCCGGTAGGTGCGGCGCTTGCGCCCGCCCACCGTGGCCCACTCGCTGGACAGGTAGCCGATGCGCTCCAGCCTGCGCAGGGCCGGATAGACGGTGCCCGTGGGCACGTTGAGGGCACCACCGCTGCGCTCCTGGAGCGCCTCGATGATCGCGTAGCCGTGCAGCGGCTCTCGCTCCAACACTGAGAGCAGCAGCGCGTCCATGTGCCCGCGCAGCGCATCGGGATTCATGACATCGATCCTAGACACCCGTGCTTCATGTAGCCAGTCTACATGTAGGCTTTCTACATATAGAGAGGCACGACAACGGAGCGATGTATGGACGTACTGGATCTGGCACGCACGCAGTTCGCGGTGACGGGCAGCCTGCACTTCCTGTTCGTGGTGCTCACCCTGGGGCTGGCCCCGCTGGTGGCGATCATGCACACCCGGTGGGCGAGGTCGGGCAAGCCGCTGCACGAAGGCATGACGCGTTTCTGGGGGCAGGTCTACGTCATCAACTACGCGCTGGGCATCGTGACCGGGCTGGTGATGGAGTTCCAGTTCGGCCTGGCGTGGAGCGGGCTCTCGCACTACGCGGGCGACGTCTTCGGCGCGCCGCTGGCGATGGAGACGCTGGTGGCCTTCTTCCTGGAGTCCACGTTCCTGGGCCTGTGGATCTTCGGCTGGGGGCGGCTGCCCAAGTGGGCGCACGTGGCCTGCATCTGGGTCGTGACGCTGACGGCGTACGCGAGCGCGTTCTACATCATGGTCGCCAACTCCTTCCTGCAGAACCCGGCGGGCGCCGTGGTCACCGGCGGTCGGATGGAGCTGACCGACTTCGGCGCCCTGCTCACGAACAAGGCCCTGATCTTCTCCTTCCCGCACGTGATCGGCGCCGGGCTGTTCACCGGCGGCATGGTGCTGGTGGGGGCCAGCGCGTGGCGGCTGCGGCGGCGCGCCCCCGAGGTGGAGTTCTTCACCCGGTCGCTGCGCATGGGCGTGGTCACGGCGGCCATCGGGATCTTCCTGACGATGGGCTTCGGGTACGCGCAGTTCGCCGGGGTGCCGGAGGGCAAGTTCGGCGACCACAACGTGGCGGCGGCCGTCGGGCTCGGGTTGATGATCGAGTTCGGCCAGTTGCTGGGGCTCGTCGTGCTGCTGGTGATGCTGCCGATGATCTCCATCCTGCCGAGGGCGCGGTGGACGCACCCGATCCTCATCGCGATGACGCCGCTGCCGTTCGCCCTGTCGATCATGGGCTGGATGGCCCGGGAGATCGGGCGGCAGCCCTGGATGATCTGGGAGAAGCTCACCGTGGCCGACGCCATGTCGCCCGGCCTGACGCCGGGCATGGTGACCGCCTCGCTCATCGGGTTCGCGGCCGTGCTGGGGCTGCTGGCGATCGTCGACTACGTCCTCATCGCCCGGCTGATCCGGCGCGGGCCGCGGGCCCTCGACCTCGGGGCCGCCGCCGATGAGCCACGGACCCCCGCGCTGAGTTACTGAGCCGGCTACTGAGGAGTGCTGACAATGGAAGTGATCTGGTTCTTCTTCTTCGCGGTGCTGCTGGCCGGCTACTTCGCGCTCGAAGGGTTCGACCTGGGGGTCGGGCTGCTGCTGCCGGTGCTGGGCAGGACGCGCGCCAACCGGGACCGGATGGTGGCCGCCATGGCCCCGTACGTGCTGGCCAACGAGGTGTGGCTGGTGGCGGTGGCCGGGACGATGTTCGGCGTCTACCCGCTGCTGGAGGGCGAGGTGCTGTTCGGGCTGTACCCGCTGGTGGTGGCCATGCTGCTGTGCTGGGTGCTGCGGGACGCCGGGCTGTGGTTCCGGCGCAGGCTGGACGGCTCCGCGTGGCGCGGGCTGTGGGACGGGGCGATCGCGTTCGGGTCGCTGGGGCTGTCCGTGGGCTGGGGAATGGCGCTGTACGCGGCCGCCACCGGGTTCGAGTCCTCCCCCGTGCACCCGGTCGGGCTGCTACTTGGCGTGGTGGTGACGCTGCTGTTCGCCTTCCACGGGTGGACGTTCCTGGGCTGGCGGACGCCGGGCGTGTTCGGCGCCACCAGGTCGGGGCGGGTGCTGCTGGTCTCGGGTTTGGTGGCCGCGCTGCCCGCGGTGGGGGTGCTCGCGGGCGCGATGCCGTACCTGCTGGAGCACAGCGCGCCCCCGGCTACGTTGAATGTGCTCAGTGTCATGGTGCTGCCGTTCGCACCCATCATGCTGGGCGCGCAAGTATGGGTGTGGCGCACTTTCCGCCCAGGGAAGGACGTCTCCCGGCTCCCGTCGTTCTTCTGAGGGAACGTGCACAAGGATCTCCTCGCACTCATGCGGGCCGAGCGCTCGGTCCGCCGCCACCTCGGTGTCACCATGGCCGCCGCGCTGCTGGCCGGGCTGCTCGTGCTGGTCCAGGCCGAGCTGCTGGCCGGGGTGCTGTCCGGCCGGTTCACCGCCGCCGCGCTGGCGCTGCTGGCGGCGGTGGTCGGCGTACGGGCGCTGCTGGCCTGGACCCAGGGTGTCTTCGCCGGGCGGACCGCGACGGGCGTGAAGTCGGCCCTGCGGCACCGGCTGCTGGAGCGGCTGCGCGAGCTGGGCCCCGGCCGGCTCGCCGCGCACCGCTCCGGCGAGCTCGTCACGCTGGCGGGGCGCGGCCTGGACCGGCTCGACGCCTACCTGACCGGCTACCTGCCGTCGATCGCGGTGGCCGCGGTGGTGCCGCTGGCCGTGCTGATCCGGCTGTTCGCGGCCGACCTCGCGAGCGCGGTGATCGTGCTCATCACGCTGCCCCTGATCCCCGTCTTCGGCGCGCTGGTCGGGATGACGACGAAGGCCGTCACCGAACGGCAGTTCCTGGCGCTGTCGCGGCTCGGCGGCCACTTCCTGGACGTGGTGCGCGGCCTGCCCACGCTGCGGGCGTTCGGGCGGGCCCGCTACCAGGCCACGGTCATCGGGCAGATCGCCGACGCCCACCGCGGCGCCACCATGCGGACGTTGCGGGTGGCGTTCCTGTCGTCGCTGGTGCTGGAGCTGTGCGCGTCGCTGTCGCTGGCGCTGGTGGCGGTGCCGATCGGGCTGCGGCTGCTCGGGGGGTCGCTGGACCTGACGACGGCGCTGCTGGTGCTGTTGCTGGCACCCGAGGCGTACCTGCCGCTGCGGGCGATGGGGACGCGCTTCCACGCCTCGATGGAGGGGGTGGCCGCCGCCGACGCGGCCTTCGCCGTACTGGACCGGTCGGCGGAGGAGCCGCGGGAGCGCGAGGGGCGCCGGGAGTCCCCCGGCGGCGGGGCTCCGGAGATCCGCCTCGAGAACGTGACCGTACGCTATCCGGGCCGGGACACCCCCGCGCTGGAGAACGTCTCGCTCACCATCGGCCCGCGCGAGCGGGTCGCCCTGGTGGGCGAGAGCGGCGGGGGCAAGAGCACGCTGCTCCACCTCATCCTCGGCTTCGTCGAGCCGTCCGCGGGGCGGGTCCTCATCGACGGCACGGACCTGCGAGACCTCGACCTGGCGAGCTGGCGGGCGCGGCTGGCGTTCGTGGCGCAGCGGCCGCACCTGTTCGCGGCGTCGGTGGCCGACAACATCCGGCTCGGGGCGCCCGCGGCGTCCCTGGAGGAGGTCCGCCGGGCGGCCGCGGCGGCCCACGTGGACTTCGTGGCGGCGCTGCCCCAGGGGTTCGACACGGTGGTGGGCGAGCGCGGGACCAACTTCTCGGCGGGGCAGCGGCAGCGGATCGCGCTGGCGCGCGCCTTCTGCCGGGCCGGCGCCACGGCGCTGCTCCTGGACGAGCCCACGGCGCGGCTGGACGGGCGCAGCGAGGCGGCGGTGGTCGCGGCCACCTCGGACCTGGCCCGGGACCGCACGGCCGTCATCGTGGCCCACAGGCCAGCCATGATCGACCTCGCCGACCGCGTCATCCGCGTCCACGAGGGCCGCATCACCTCCGACACCACCCGGTCCCCCGCCATCCAGCCGGCTGGTGCCGACGCCCGGCCGACCGCTCTTTCGGCCACCCGGCCGGCACCGCGATCAGCCGCTCAACCGGCCGCCGCCCAACCGGCCGCCCAACCGGTCGCCGCCGCCGCTCGCCCGGCCTCCGCCGAAGCGCGCATCGCCGACGCGGGCGCGGCACCGGTGCACGACGGCCCAGCGCACGACGGGCTCGCGCACGATGGCCCGGCGCCCGCGGCAGACGCGGCGGGTGCGGCGCGTACGGCGGGGGGTGTCGATCCGCCTCCGGGCGCCGGAGGCGGTCGGAGGGGGCAGGAGCGGGCTGAGGCGAGGCGTGAGGGGAGCGGGCGGTGAACCGGCGTATGGGCACGCGGCTCGGCTGGGCCGTGCTGGCGGGGGCGGCGGCCGACCTGGCCGGGCTGGGGCTGATCGCCGCCGCGGCCTGGCTGATCACGCGGGCCGCCGAGCAGCCGCCCCTGGCCGCCCTCAGCGTGGCGATCGTGGCCACCAGGGCGTTCGCCACCGGCAAGGGCGTCTTCCGCTACGCCGAGCGCCTCACCGGCCACGACGTCGCCCTGCGCGCCCAGGCCGGCACCCGGGAGCGGCTCTACCAGGCCCTGATCCCGCCCCAGCAGCCCCGCCACGGCGGCGCCGACCTGCTGAGCCGCATGGTGGACGACACCGAGGCCGTACAGGACCTGCTCGTCCGCTGCCTCCTGCCGGCCGCCGCGGCGGCGATCGCGGGGCTGGCCGCCGTCGTGATCGGGCTGACGATCCTGCCGGTGGCGGCGCTGGTGCTGGTGGCGGGGCTGGTGGTGGCCGGGGTGCTGCTGCCCGCCGGTACGGCCGCCGCGGCCCGCCGCTGGTCGGCCAGGATCGCCCCCGCGCGGGCGGCGCTGGCGGGCCGGGTGGCCGACCTGGTGCACGGCTCCGCCGACCTGGCCGCGTACGGCGCCGACGGCGAGGCCCTGAGCAAGGCCCTGTCGGCCGACGAGTCGCTGGCCGCGCTGGAGCGCCGCCAGGCCCGCGTGCACGCGGCCGCGCTGGCCGGCGGCACCCTCGTGCAGGGGCTGACCGTGGCGGCCGTCGTCCTGCTCGCCCAGGCGGCGGGGGCTGATTCGGTGGGCACGGCCGTGCTCGCGCTGACCTCGCTGGTCGCCTTCGAGCCGGTGCTGCCGCTGGCGGCGGCGGGCGAGCGGATGGCGGGCATCATGGCCGCGCTGGGGCGGCTGCGCGAGGTGCGCTCGGCCACCCCGGCGGTCACCGAGCCCGCCGCGCCCGCGCCCCGCCCCGAGGCCCCGCTGACCGTCGAGATCGACGACCTCGTGGTCCGCCACGCCGCCTCCGACGCCGCCCGCCCCGCCCTGGACGGCGTGTCGCTGCGGCTCACCCCCGGCAAGCGGGTCGCGATTGTCGGTCCCAGCGGGGCCGGCAAGAGCACCCTGCTGGCGGCGCTCATGCGCCTGGTCGAGCCCGAGTCCGGCGGCATCAGGGTCAACGGCGCCGACCTGCGGGACCTGTCCGGCGACGACGTACGCACGCTGATGACCGGCCTGACCCAGGACCCCTACATCTTCCGCGCCAGCCTCCGCGACAACCTGCGCCTGGCCGGGCCCGCCGCCGACGACGAGACGCTGCGGCGGGCCGTGCGCGACGCCAGGCTCGACGAGTGGGTCGAGCGGACCGGGTGGGACGCCGAGCTGGGCGAGGACGGCAGGACCGTGTCCGGCGGCCAGTTGCAGCGGCTGGCGCTGGCCAGGGCGCTCCTGTACGACCCGCCGGTGCTCCTGCTCGACGAGCCCGCCGAGGCGCTCGACGAGGAGACGGCCGACCGGCTGATGAGCGACCTGCTCGACGTGACCAGGGACCGCACGACGCTGCTCGTCACGCACCGCCTCAAGGGGCTGGAGCTGGTCGACGAGGTGGTCGTGCTGGAGGAGGGCCGGGTCGTCCAGCGGGGACGGCACGACGAGCTCGTCTCCGTGCCCGGCTACTACCGCGACCTGTGGGAGTCCGAGGTCCTCACCCGGCGGTAACCCTCTCGGACCCGCCCCGGCATTGAGCTGGCGGCGCCATCAGGTTTACGATGCAAACCAGTTTGTCATTTCGAGGAGTTTGCATGGTGGACGAAGAGCGCAGTCCCGAGGAGACGCTCCGCATCATCGACGAGCAGAGCGTGGCCACGGTCAAACGCCTCTACGGCGATCCGCTGCTGCTCTACGTCCCATGGGGCGCCGCCTGGCTGCTCGGCTTCGGCGCGCTGTTCCTGCACTACGGGCTGTACGGGCAGTCCTACGCGCCCATCACGCAGATGCAGGCCGTGGCCGTGCTGATGGGCGCCCAGCTCGTCGCGGGGGCGGTGGCCGCGTACGGGATCGTGCGGATGAACATGCTGGTCCGCGGCGACTCGGCCGCCAGGGGCATGATGTACGGCTACGCGTGGTTCGCCGGGATGCTGCTCATGGTGGTCATCGCCCTCCGGATGGGCTCGCTGCTGCCGGACCATGAGAGCGGCCTGCTCTGGGGAGGCACCGCGCTCATGGTGGTGGCCGTCCTCTACATGGCCGGCGGCGCGGTCTGGCTCAACTGGCCGATGTTCTTCGTCGGCGCCTGGACCGCCGGCGTCAACGCGCTGGGCGTGCTGCTCGGCGCCGGTTGGCACGCGCTCCTGACGGCCGTGCTGCTGGGCGGCGGTTTCGTGGTCGCGGGGCTGTGGCTGAGGCGCTGCCTGTGACGGCGGACAAGGCGCTGCCCGAGCTCGACCCGGTGATCCACGCGCAGGCGCGGCTGCGCGTGATCGCCTCGCTCAACGTCCTCGGCGACGGGGACGAGATGGCCTTCAACTCGATGAAGGAGCTGCTGGGCATGACCGCCGGGAACCTGTCGGTGCACCTGACCAAGCTGGAAGAGGCCGGATACGTCCGGATCACCAAGACCCACAAGGGCCGCACCCCCGTCACCTACGTGGCGCTCACCAAGCGCGGCCGGCTGGCCTTCGAGGACTACACCAAGGCGATCCGCGCCCTGCTCGACAACGCCGGAGGCATGGGATGACGGTCCTCGCCCGGGCGATCGAGGCCACCCGCCGCTACGGCGGCGTGCTGGCGCTCGACCGCGTCTCGCTCGACATCCGGGCCGGCGAGCTGGTCGGCCTGCTCGGGCCCAACGGCGCGGGCAAGTCCACCCTGATCAACCTGTTCGTGGGGCTGCGCCGGCCGACCTCCGGCACCGTGGAGCTGTTCGGCGGCTCGCCCCAGGACCCGGTCGCGCGGCGCGGGATCGGCATGACGCCGCAGGAGACGGGGCTGCCCGAGACGCTGCGCGTCGGGGAGGTCGTCGACTTCGTGTCGGCGCACTTCCCCGACAGGGCGGACAGGGGCGAGCTGCTGGCCCGCTTCGGGCTGGATGATCTGGCCGGCCGGCAGGTCGGCGGGCTGTCCGGCGGGCAGAAGCGGCGGCTGGCCGTGGCGCTGGCGTTCGCGGGCAGGCCGCGGCTGGTGTTCCTCGACGAACCCACGACCGGCCTGGACGTCGAGGCGCGCCGCTCGCTGTGGGCGGGCATCAGGTCGTTCCACGAGGACGGCGGCACGGTGCTGCTGACCAGCCACTACCTGGAGGAGATCGAGGCGCTGGCCGAGCGGGTGGTGGTGGTCGGCCAGGGCCGCGTGCTGGCCGACGACACGGTGCGCGCCGTACGCGACCTCGTGGGCGTGCGCCGCGTCTCGCTGGTCGCCGCGGAGCTGCCCGAGCTGCCCGGCGTGATCGGCACGGAGCGCCACGACGGCCGGGTCGACCTGGTGACCACCGACCCCGACCGGCTGGTCGTCGAGCTCGTACGGAGCGGCACGCCGTTCTCCGGCCTGGAGGTCAGGCCGACCACCCTGGAGGAGGCCTTCCTCGCCCTCACCTCGAAGGAGACAGAGCATGTCGAGCCTGGTCGCCGCGCACACCCGTTATCTCCTGCTGGAACAGCTCAGGGTGCCGATCGGCCTGCTGGCCGGGGCGCTGTTCCCGGCCATCTCCATGGTGGCGTTCGTGGTGCCGCTGGCGGGTGACGATCCCCGGCCGGCCACCATGGCGACGGGCTCGCTGATGTTCTTCGGCGCGATGGCCGGGGCGCTCATCGGGCTGAGCATCACCGTGGCCCAGGACCGCGAGCAGCCGTGGAACCCGTACCTGCGCACGCTCCCCGCCGGCCCGCTCCCCCGCTTCACCGGCCGGATCCTGGCCACGCTCGCCGTCACACTGGTGTCGGTGGTGCCGGTGCTGCTGGTCGCGGTGTTCCTCACCGAGGCGACGACCACGCCGGTGCGGCTGCTGCTGGGGCTGGGCGTGCTGGTCGTGGGGGTCATCCCGTTCATGCTGATGGCCCTGTTCATCGGCTTCGTGATGACGGCCAAGGGCGCGATCGCGATGTCGCAGGCCCTGTTCTTCCCGATGGCCATCGTGGGCGGGCTGTTGCTGCCCCCGGCGATGCTGCCGGACTTCATCGCGGTCGTCTCGCCGTACGTGCCGACCAGAGGCGTGGCGGAGCTGCTGTGGGCGATCACCGCGGGCACCACGCCGGACCCGGTGGCGCTGGTGGCGCTGGCCGTGTGGACCGTGGCCGCGGCGGCGGGGGCCGCCTGGGCCTATCGCCGCGACGAGGGCCGGCGCTTCTCCTGACCCTCCCGACCGGATGGGTCTGGATTGGGGGGGTGTGCCGCCGAGTCCGCAGCGATCTCGACGGCACACCCGTCCATGAGGGGGTCCTGTTATTTGTTCTCCGCGAGAGTGACGGTGACCTCGCTGGTCGCGCCGTCCCTCATATATGTGATCTTGACCTGTTGCCCTGGTTTGAAACCTCTGACCTGCCCGACAACCGTATCGCCTCCGTCAACCGCCTTGTCGCCGATTCTTGTGATCAGGTCGCCCTGCTGCAGCCCGGCCTTCTCGGCGGGGCTTCCGTCGGTGACCTGCCTGACGAGGGCGCCCGGGACGTCGCCCGTCGCGTCGGTGACGCTCACGCCGAGGAAGGCGTGGCTGACCTTGCCGCTGCTGATGAGCTGCTCGGAGACCTGCTTGGCGGTGTTGACCGGGATGGCGAAGCCGACGCCGCCGCCCGCGGCCTCCGAGGCGATCGCGGTGTTGATGCCGATGAGCTCGCCCGCGGCGTTCACCAGCGCACCACCGGAGTTGCCCGGGTTGATCGAGGCGTCGGTCTGAATCGCGCCGCCGATCGTGGTGGGGGCGGCCTGGCTCTGCTGCTCCTGGCCCCAGCCGGGCGGGATCTGCTGACGCTGGTCGTTGCCGAGGTTGAGCGTGCGGTCGAGGGCGCTGACGATGCCCGCCGTGACGGATCCGTCGAGGCCGAGCGGGCTGCCGATGGCGAGCACGGCGTCGCCGACCTTGAGCTGGTCGCTGTCGCCGAGCGTGGCCTTGGTCAGCCCGGAGACATCCTCCGCCCTGATGACGGCGAGGTCGGTGGCGGGGTCGGTGCCGACGACGGTGGCCTTGGCGGTCTTGCCGTCGCTGAACTTGACGGTCATCTGCCCGCCCTGTCCCGCGCCGACGGCCACGTGGTTGTTGGTGAGGATGAGCCCGTCCTCCGACAGCACCACGCCGGAGCCCTCTCCCGTCTGCCCCTGGATCATCACGACGGAGGGCTGCACCTTCGCCGCCACCTCGGCGACCGTGAGCTGCGCCGAAGCCGACTTGAAGACGGGGCTGGGGGCGCCGGTGTTACTGCCGGCGACCGTCTCGGGCTGGAACGAGGTGGCGACGACGGCCCCCACGGCTCCGCCGCCGACCGCCATGGCGGCCAGGGCGAGCCCGGCGATGGCCTTCTGACCCACGGTGAAGCGCTGCTTCTTGGGCGGCGCGGGAGGCGGAGGCGGAGGCACCTCCATGGCGATCGTGTCCCGCCGGGGAAAGCCCCCGGCGGCCGGCGGGGTGGCGCCGAACTGGCTCCACCCGCCGGTGCCCTGCTCGCGAGGCTCGTTCGCGTTCATCTGTCATCTCCTCAAATCCCGATGATTCAAGGGTGTCAAGAGTCGCGTAAGCGCACGTTAAGCCCGTGATCCAGGGGGGTGTCGACCCCTGATGCCGGCCTTATCGATCGAGGTCAGGACCAGGGGTGCCGCGCCGGAAGAAATTTCCAGATTTTACTTTTCCGCGGGCCAGTACTCGTCCCGCAGCAGCCGCTTGTAGAGCTTGCCTGTCGGATGGCGGGGGAGCTCCGGCCGGAAGTCCACCGACCTGGGGCACTTGTAGTGGGCCAGGTGCTCCCGGCAGTACGCGATCAGCTCCGCCTCCAGCCCCGGTCCCGCCTCGTCCATGGACACCGGCTCGACCACGGCCTTGACCTGCTCCCCCATCTCCTCGTCCGGCACCCCGAACACCGCCACGTCGGCCACCTTGGGGTGCACCGACAGCACGTTCTCGGCCTCCTGCGGGTAGATGTTCACCCCGCCGGAGATGATCATGTACGAGCGGCGGTCGGTGAGGTAGAGGAAGCCCTCCTCGTCCAGGTAGCCGATGTCCCCCAGCGTGGTCCAGCCCCGGCCGAGCGGGTCCTGGGAGGAGCGGGTCTTGGCGGGGTCGCCGTGGTACTCGAAGCGGCCGCCGTTCTCGAAGTAGATCGTGCCGTGCTCGCCCGGCGGCAGGTCGTTGCCGTCCTCGTCGCAGATGTGCACGACGCCGAGCAGCGAGCGGCCGACCGTGCCCTTGTGCTGGAGCCAGTCCTGGGGGCCGACGTAGAGGAAGCCGTTGCCCTCGGTGCCCGCGTAGTACTCGTGGATGATCGGGCCCCACCAGCCGATCATCTGCTCCTTGACGGGGACGGGGCAGGGGGCGGCGGCGTGGATGGCGTACTGGAGGGAGGAAAGATCGTATTTTGTCCGGGTTTCTTCGGGCAGCTTGAGCATCTTGATGAACATCGTGGGGACGAGCTGCGAGTGCGTCACCTTGTACCACTCCACCAGCGCCAGGTACTGCTCCGGGTCGAAGCGCTCCATCACCACGACCGTGGCCCCCAGCCGCTGGAACGTCAGGCTGTAGCGCAGCGGCGCGGCGTGGTAGAGCGGCGCGGGCGACAGGTAGACGCTGTCCTCCGACGGCGCGAACAGGCCCTTGATGAGCTGCAGCAGCATGCCGGGTTCGTCGAGCGGGCCGTGCGTGGAGGCCAGCTTGACGCCCTTGGGCCGGCCCGTGGTGCCCGAGGAGTAGAGCATGTCCATGCCCGTGCACTCGTCCTCGATCGGGGTGACCGGCTGCTTGGCCACCGCCTCCTCGTACGACTCGAAGCCCTCGGCCACGCCGTCCAGCATGAGCCGCAGCTCGACGTCCGGCGTGGTGGCGGTGATGGAGGTGGCGACGCCGGCCAGGTCCGCGCTCGAGAGGAACACCCGGGCGCCGCAGTTGTTCACGATGTAGGCCAGCTCGTCGGTCTGCAGCCGCGAGCTGATCGGCGTGTAGTACAGGCCCGAGCGGTGCGCCGCCCAGGCGACGGCCAGGAAGAGGGGGTGGTTGGCGAGCATGAAGGCGATGTGGTCACCCGGCCGCAGCCCGGCCGCGCGGAACAGGTGGGCCAGCCGGTTCGACTCCTCGTCCAGCTCGCGGTAGGTGACGACCTGCCCGGAGCCCGCCATGATCACAGCGGGCTTGTCTGGGGTGACTGCTGCGATGGCTCCCGGATACATGACCAGAACACTATTCGGTTGATCGCCCGCCGCGCCAGAACCCGTTTCCCGGCACGCCGAGAGCCGCGGCCTCGCCGTCGAGGCCGCGGCTCAATGGGCGGTCAGGCCGCCGCGTGGTAGACGTCCTTCCAGCCGGAGTGGTAGCCGGTCGGGCGGTGCCGGTCGCCCCTGCTCACGTCCACGTAGATGTGGGCGGCGTTCTTACCGGAGAAGGAGAAGTGCGCCGAGTGCTTCCCGCAGAAGGAGAAGCTCTTGAAGTACGAGGAGCCGTCCTTGTTCACGACCTTGAACGTCTCCCACGCGCACTTCTTCTTGCCCCACCACTTGTCATTGGTGAGCGTGCTGTGAACGGTGTAGAAGTGGTTGAACCGCCACTCCCACGTCCACTTCTTGACCTTCTTGACGACCCACTTGCAGTGGCGCTCGCCCTTGTGATCCTTCTTGCAGACCCACTTCTTGACCGGCTCCCACTTCCAGGACCAGTGCTTGAAGCGCTTCTTCTCGACGGCCACATGCCCGTCGGCCTTGGCCTTGTGGTCGCCGGAGAAATAGGGTCCCCAGTCGACGACATAGGCGGATGTGGCGGTTGTTGCGGAAGTGGTCGTCGCGTTCGCGGCGACCGGAGCGCCTATCGCCACCAATGCGGCGGCCGTGACACCCAGCATGATTCGTGACACGAATCGCACTTCGGGGCCTCCTCGGGAGAGGTTGTGCTGACCCCGTCTTGGTACGCCCGCCGCATTGCGCGCCGCTTTCAATTCACTTGACGCCATAAAAGGATCGACAAGGCGATATTCCCGATCTTTCCCCTGGCGTACTCGAAATCATTCCGCGGGGATGACCGAGCCCTCGTACTTCTGCTCGATGAAGTCCTTGACCTTCTGGTCCTGAAGGAGCTTGCCGAGGGTCACGATGTTCGCGTCCTTCTCGTGGCCGGCCGGGACGACGAGGCCGTTGACGTACGGGTTGCCCGCGGTCTTCTCCAGCACCAGGGCCTGCGTGGCGGGCTTGAGCCCGGCCTCGATGGCGTAGTTGCCGTTGATCACCGCGGCGTCGACGTCCTCCAGCGAACGCGGGAGCTGCGCCGCCTCCAGCGGCTTGAACTGCAGGTTCTTCGGGTTCCCGGTCACGTCGCGCTCGGTGGCGGCGGTGCCGGCGCCGTCCTTGAGCGTGATCACGCCGTTGTCGGCGAGCAGCTTGAGCGCGCGGCCCAGGTTCGTGGCGTCGTTCGGCAGGGCCACGGTCGCGCCACTGGCCAGCGCCGAGACGTTCGTGATCTTCTTGGAGTACAGGCCCAGCGGCTCCAGGTGGACCGGCGCGACGAAGCTCAGCTTGGTGCCCTTGGTGGCGTTGAAGTCGTCGAGGTACGGCTTGTGCTGGAAGAAGTTGGCCGTGAGCTGGCCCTCCTCGAGCTGCACGTTGGGCTGGACGTAGTCGGTGAACTCCACGATCTCCAGCTTCAGCCCGGCGGCCGGGGCCAGGTTCTGCTTGACGAAGTTCAGGATCTCGGCGTGCGGCACGGGGCTGGCGCCGATCTTCAGCACGGTGTCGGCCGACTCGGCGGTCTTGGTGCCCGCCTCCGTCGCCGACTGCGACGTACCGCATGCGGCGAGCGACAGAGCCAGCGCGACGGCACCCACAAGGCGGTGAATTTTCATGATTTTTCCTTACTTATGCGATAGGCGCCGAGCGACCCAGTCGCCCAGGCTCTGCAGGAGTTGCACGATGACGAGGAGCAGCACGACCGTCACGATCATGAGCAGCGTCTCGAAGCGCTGGTAGCCGTACCGGACGGCGAGGTCGCCCAGACCGCCGCCGCCGAGCGTGCCGGCCATGGCGGAGTAGCCGATGAGCGCGACCACGGTCACGGTGAGGCCCGCCACCAGGCCGGGCAGTGCCTCGGGCAGCAGGACCTTGCGCACGATCGTGGTCCGGCTCGCGCCCATGGCCTGGGCCGCCTGCACCACGTCCGCGCCGACCTCGCGCAGCGCCGTCTCGACCAGCCGGGCGAAGAACGGCACCGCGCCCACGGTCAGCGGCACCACGAACGCGGCGGTCCCGATGGTGGTCCCGACGACCAGCCTGGTGAACGGGATGATCGCGATCATCAGCACGATGAACGGCAGCGACCGCCCGACGTTGACCACGAACCCGAGCGCCGACTTGAACGCCGGCGCCGGCCGCAGCCCGCCCCGGTCGAACGCCACGAGCGCCACGCCCAGCGGCAGCCCGAGCAGCGCGGTGAACAGCGTGGACCAGCCGACCATCTGCGCCGTCTCCAGCGTGGCGGGCCACAGCAGCGGCAGCATCTCTTCCCAGGTCACGCGGCCTCCCCAGCCACTTCGACGATCAGTCCGGAGTCCCGCAGGTACGCCAGCGCGGCGGTCGAGTCGGCGCCGTCGAGCGCGACCCGCAGGCGGCCGACCGAGCCCCCGGCCAGCTCCTCGATGGAGCCGCCCAGGATGCTGAGGTCCACGTCGAACTTCCTGACCACCTCCGACACCACCGGCTGCCGGGGATCGCCGGTGAACGTGAGCGTCACGGAACCGGCCGGCGCGGGCTCGGGCAGCGGGAAGATCTCCCTCGTCAGGCGGGATCCGGGGGTCCTGATGAGGTCGGCGATGACGCCCGACTCCTCGATGCGGCCGCGGGACATGATGGCGACCGAGTCGCAGACGCTCTTGACGACGTTCATCTCGTGGGTGATGAGCAGGATCGTCAGGCCGAGCTCGGCGTTGAGGCGCTTGAGCAGCGCGAGGATCGACTGCGTGGTGGCCGGGTCGAGCGCCGAGGTGGCCTCGTCGGACAGCAGCACGGCCGGGTTGCCGGCCAGCGCCCTGGCGATGCCGACGCGCTGCTTCTGGCCGCCGGAGAGCTGGTGGGGACGATCCTTGCCGCGCCCGTCCAGGCCGACCAGTTCGAGCAGCTCGGCGACGCGGCGCTCGCGCTCGGCCCTGGGCACGCCCATGACCTCCAGGGGGAAGGCGACGTTCCCGGCGACCGTGCGGGAGGAGAGCAGGGCGAAGTGCTGGTGGATCATGCCGATGCGCTGGCGGGCGCGGTTCAACTCGCCGCTGCCGAGTGCCGTCAGGTCCTGGCCCGCGACGGTGACGGTGCCCGCGGTGGGGCGTTCGAGCAGGTTGACGCAGCGCAGGAGCGTGCTCTTGCCGGCGCCGCTCTGACCGAGCACGCCGTAGATCTCGCCTTCGCGCACGTGCAGGTCGACGCCGTCGAGGGCGACGGTGGTGCCGTACTGCTTGCGCAGGCCTGAAGCCTGGATCACGGAAAATCCCCACGACTGAGCGCGGCCGCCAGCGGGGCCGCGGGAACGTACATCACCGGAAGAGAGGGCTCGGGGTCAGCGGGTGCCCGGGTGGAACGGCAGGTGGCTCAGCCTGCGCAGCACGAAACCAGGTGTGATCATGACGACCTTCGAGGAGAACGGGCGGACGGAGTGCTCTAACGGGCCGGCATTCGCCCCATACGCATGCAGCGACACGCCGCGTCCCTGGGGGCGCTGCGGTCGGTCACGTATGCCTCGTTCACGCCGTTGCTAACGACGTGGTGAGATCCCTGTATTCCCCGTCTGTTTCGTGATCCGCGTCACGCTCCGCCACAGGTCGGCCTGGCGGCCCCGCGTTCCGCCGTCAGGAGGCCGTCCCGACGGCGGCCCTGGCGAGCTCCCGCAAACCGCGCAGGACGCACAGAACGGGCGGCGGCGGTGCAGGGGGTGGTTGAGTGCAGGCGGTCCCGGCGGTCCCGGCGGTCCCGGCGGTCCCGGCGGTCCCGGCGGTGCGGGTGGACAGGCGACTGCCCCGCCGCACCCCGGGAGGCCGGGTGCGGCGGGGCAGTGGCCCTGCGGGTCAGGCCGCCACGGTGGAGGAGGCGACCTGAGCCGGGGCGAGCGCGATGTCCAGGACCTCGCGCACGTCGCTGACCGGGTGGATGGTCAGCTCCTTGCGCACCTCCTCAGGCACGTCGTCCAGGTCCGGCTCGTTGCGGGCCGGGATGAGGACGGTGGTGATGCCCGCCCGGTGCGCGGCCAGCAGCTTCTGCTTGACGCCGCCGATCGGCAGCACCCGCCCGGTCAGCGAGATCTCGCCGGTCATGGCCACGTCACCGCGGACCAGCCGCCCGGACAGCAGCGAGGCCAGCGCCGTCGTCAGCGTCACACCGGCCGACGGCCCGTCCTTCGGCACGGCGCCCGCCGGGAAGTGCACGTGCACCGAGCGGTCCTTCAGCGCGGTGACCGGCAGCTCCAGCTCCGCGCCGTGCGAGCGCAGGTAGGACAGCGCGATCCGGGCCGACTCCTTCATCACGTCGCCGAGCTGGCCGGTGAGCGTGAGCCCCGTCTCGCCCGTCTCCGGGTCGGCCAGCGACGCCTCCACGTAGAGGACGTCGCCGCCCGCCCCGGTGACCGCCAGGCCGGTGGCCACGCCCGGCACCGAGGTGCGCTGCTTGGCCTCGGGCAGCGACGACTCCGGCACGAACCTGGGCCGCCCGATGTAGTCGACCAGGTCGTCCTCCCGCACGGTGACGGGCAGCTCGTCCCTGGCCGTGACCTTGCGCAGGATCCTGGCGACCGAGCGCTCCAGCGAGCGGACGCCGGCCTCACGGGTGTATTCGGCGGCCAGCCTGCGCAGCGCCGCGTCCTCGACCGTGACCTCCTCGGCGGTCAGCCCGGCCAGCTCCAGCTGCCGGGGCAGCAGGTGGTCGCGGGCGATCGCGACCTTCTCGTCCTCGGTGTAGCCGTCGAGCGTGACGACCTCCATCCGGTCGAGCAGCGGCCCGGGGATGGCCTCCAGGACGTTGGCCGTGGCCAGGAACAGCACGTCGGACAGGTCGAGCTCGACCTCGAGGTAGTGGTCGCGGAACGTGTGGTTCTGTGCCGGGTCGAGCACCTCCAGCAGGGCGGCCGTGGGGTCGCCGCGGTAGTCGGCGCCGACCTTGTCGACCTCGTCGAGCAGGACGACCGGGTTCATCGAGCCGGCCTCGCGGATGGCGCGCACGACGCGGCCGGGCAGCGCGCCGACGTAGGTGCGCCGGTGGCCGCGGATCTCGGCCTCGTCGCGGACGCCGCCGAGCGCGACGCGTACGAACTTGCGGCCCATCGCGCGGGCCACGGACTCGCCCAGCGAGGTCTTGCCGACTCCGGGAGGGCCGGCCAGGGCCAGCACGGCGCCGCTGCGGCGGCCGCCCACCACGCCGAGCCCCTTCTCCTGGCGGCGCTTGCGCACGGCCAGGTGCTCGATGATGCGGTCCTTGACGTCGTCGAGGCCGGTGTGGTCGGCGTCGAGCACGGCCCTGGCGCCGGTGATGTCGTAGTTGTCCTCGGTGCGCTCGTTCCACGGGATGTCGAGCACGGTGTCGAGCCAGGTGCGGATCCAGCCGGTCTCAGGGGACTGGTCGGGGGTCCGCTCCAGCTTGTCGACCTCCTTGAGTGCGGCCTCGCGCACCTTCTCCGGCAGGTCGGCGGCCTCCACCCGGGCCCGGTAGTCCTCTTCCTCGGTCTCCGTGGAGTCGCCGTTGAGCTCCTTGAGCTCCTTGCGCACGGCGGCGAGCTGCTGGCGCAGCAGGAACTCGCGCTGCTGCTTCTCCATGCCCTCCTGGACGTCCTTGCGGATCGTCTCGGCGACGTCGAGCTCGGCGAGGTGCTCGCGGGACCACTCGATCAGCTTGGCCAGCCGCTCGGCCGGGTCGGCGGCCTCGAGCAGCTCGACCTTCTGCGCCGTGGTCAGCCACGGGGTGTAGCCGGAGCTGTCGGCCAGCACCGAGGGGTCGTCGATCTGGTTGACCTGGTCGACCACCTGCCAGGCGCCGCGCTTCTGCAGGATGGTGGTGGCCAGCGCCTTGTATTCCTTGGCCAGCTCATGGGCGCGCTCGCCGGCCGCGACGGTGTCGATCGTGTCGGCCTCGACCCACAGCGCGGCGCCCGGTCCGGTCGTGCCGGTGCCCACGCGCACGCGGTTCACGCCACGCACCACTGCCGCCGGCTCACCGCCCGGGAGCCTCCCGACCTGCTCGATCACGGCCTGGACACCGATCGCGCCGTAACGACCGTCAATCCGGGGAACGAGGAGGACCCGTGGCTTGTTGCCACCGGATGCACGGGCCGCCTCTATGGCAGCGCGCACCTCGGAGTCGGACAGGTCCAGCGGAACCACCATGCCCGGCAGGACGACCTCGTCGTCCAGCGGCAGGACCGGGAGGATCAAGCTCTCACTCATGCGAACTCCAAAGGGTTGAGTTATACCGGCTCAACTCATCGGAGCCTGGTGCTGTTCCCTTCATTGCTGATGTTCGCTCAGGGCGATCGTAATCATGTAAGCGATACCTGAGGGTGAGGAAGAATCAAACCTGGGTGTGACGCCTTCCGCCTGGGCGGCTCCTAAGCTTGACCGGGTGATTCTCGTCCGGCGCGTGCGCGAACTCGGCCAGGCGCTCGCGCACGGCCGCCTGCGAAGCGCGGGAAGGGACGATCGTGGCGATCGGGCTGGCGACCGGCCTGACGCGGGCGGTCCTGACGACGGGGCCGGCGACCGTCCCGACACCGGGGGTCGTGGTGATGGGGGCGGAGACCGTCCCGACACCGGGGGTCGTGGCGATGGGGGCGGGGAACGGCCGGAGCCGGGCGGGCGGGTGCGGCAGGCGGCGACGGCGGTCGTGCGGCCGTTCGGGCTGGCGTTGTTCCAGGGGGACGCCGATCCTCCGGCCGCCACGCCCCGCCTGACCTATCCGGTGCCGCGCCCGCTCGGCATCCTGGTCCCGTTCCGGACCTACAACCTGGTCCAGGCCGCCGATCTCGTCCTGGCGATCGTCCTCTACGGGCTCACCCTCTCCATGGTGCTCGACTGGAACGCCGGGGCCGCCCGTACGCTCGCGCTCCACGGGAACGCGCCCGGGCCGGTGTCCGAGCTCTTCGCCTACCTGACGGCGATCGGCGTCTCCCTCCCCATGGCGCTGCGCCACCGGTGGCCGCTGGCCGCCTGGCGGGTGGCGATCGCCGGGATGCCGGTCGTCGTGTGGGTCGACATCACGCTGGTCCAGAGCGATCCGCCCTATCCCGTGTCGGCGATCCTCACCTACCTGATGGTGCTCTATTCCGTCGCCGTCCGCTGCGAGCGGCGGATCTCCGTGGGTGTCTGGGTGATCACGGTGCTCGCCGCCTGGATGATCCATCCCAACTCGATGCCGCTCATCGCCGTCATCGTGTCTGTCGCGGTGCTGTTCGGCTACAACGTCCGCGTCCGGCGCACCGCCACGGCGAAGCTGGTGAAGGAGGAGCAGCGCACCCGGCAGGCCGAGAGCGCGCAGGCCGTGCTGGAGGAGCGGGCCCGCATCGCGCGGGAGCTGCACGACGTGGTCGCGCACCACATGTCGGTGATCGCGATCCAGGCGGAGGCGGTGCCGCTCAAGGCGGCGGGCGATCCCGCGCAGCTGGAGGCGGGGCTGGCCGAGATCCGGGGGCTGTCGCTGGAGGCCATCGCGGAGCTGCGTCAGGTGCTCGGCGTCCTGCGCGACCAGGATGGCCGTACCGACACCGCGCCACAGCCGGGGCTCGACCGGGTGGAGGAGCTGATCGCCAACGCACGTGCGGCCGGTCTGGCCGTGCTGGTCAAGCGGAGCGGCACGCTCGACGGGCTGCCGCCGGCCGTGGAGCTGTCGGCGTACCGGATCGTGCAGGAGTCGCTGTCCAACGCGATGCGGCACGCGCCCGGCGCCACGGTGGCGGTGGACGTCGCCCGCAAGGGCGGCGAGCTGCGGCTGCGCATCACCAACGGACCGGGCACCGCCCCAGGGGAGAGGGCCGGGCGCGGGGCGGGGCAGGGGCTGGTGGGCATGCGGGAGCGGGCGGCGTTGCTCGGTGGCACGCTCGACGCCGGGCCCCTTGCCAGCGGAGGGTTCGAGGTACGCGCGACGTTGCCGATCGCGGAGAGGGAGAGCGCTTGATACGGGTTCTGATCGCCGATGACCAGGGGATGGTGCGCACGGGGTTCACCGTGTTCCTGAGCGGCCAGCCGGACATCGAGGTCGTCGGAGAGGCGGCCGACGGGCGGGAGGCCGTGGAGCGGGCCGCCGAGCTGCGCCCGGACGTGGTGCTCATGGACGTGCGGATGCCGGTCATGAACGGCCTGGAGGCGACCAGGGAGCTGCTGGCGCGCCAGGATTCGACGAGGGTGCTCATCCTGACGACGTTCGACCTCGACGACTACGTCTACGAGGCGTTGCGGGCGGGGGCGAGCGGGTTCCTGCTCAAGGACGCGTCGGCGGCGCAGCTCGCCGAGGCCGTACGCGTGGTCGCCGCCGGGGAGGCGCTCATCGCCCCGGCGATCACGAAGCGGCTGATCACGGAGTTCGCCCGGCTCGGCACGCCCCGGCCGGCGACCGGGAGGCGGGTGGAGGAGCTGACCGAGCGGGAGACCGAGGTGCTCACGCTGGTCGCCCAGGCGCTGTCCAACCAGGAGATCGCCGGGAAGCTGTTCGTGGCCGAGCAGACGGTCAAGACGCACGTGGGGCGGGTGCTGATGAAGCTCGGGCTGCGCGACCGGGCCCAGGCGATCGTGTTCGCGTACGAGAGCGGGCTGGTGCGGCCGGGCGAGTGAGGCGGCACGAGTGAGGCGGCACGAGTGAGGCGAAGCGGGCGACGCGCGGCCGGTGAGGCGGGGGCGGGCGAGCTCGGCCGAGTAAGGGTGGCGGGTGAGTAAGGGTGGGCGGGGAGCGCGGGCGGTGACGGCTATCCGGAGCGGAAGCCGGGCAGCAGTTCGATGCGGATGGCCTCGTTCTCACTCACCAGGATGGTCCGCCCATAGCCGGTCCGCCACTGCTCGTACGTCATGGCGGGCACCAGGTAGTGCTTGGCCTCGCGGCTGAGCAGCAGGCGCAGGCCGTCGTAGCGGTAGCGGTACGCCCCCTCGGGCAGGTCGGTCCTGGTGACGCCCACGGCGCTCAGCGCGAGCTGGTCCTTGGCGAAGATCGAGACCTGGGTGCGGCGGGGCAGGCCGGCGGCGAACTCGCGCGCCGCCTCCCTGCCCCGGATCTGGGCGAACAGGGCGGCGCTCCAGAGGAGGCAGAGGATGGCGACACCGGCCGCCATGATGAACGCGCTGCGTCCCAGAGGCCGGTCCCGGAAGGGGGCGACCAGCATGGGCAGGCCGAACGCGATGAGGAGCAGGATCAGGATCGTGTTGACCGAGCCGCCGCCTTGCGCCACCGCCGCCAGGATCAGCCCGGTGGCGGTCAGGCCCAGGCCGCCGCCCCCGAGCAGTTTCCGCCGCAGGGCGATGTCGCGTTGCAGGCCGATCGCGAGCCAGACGAGCGGCAGCACCGCCAGCCAGGGCAGGATGTCGGACCGGAAGATGTTCAGGCCGCGCAGGGCGTACTCGTCGAGCCGGTAGCCGATGGCGGAGGCATTGAGCTGGAACAGCTCCAGGTAGCTGTCGGTGTAGATCCAGCCGACATAGATGACGACGGTGGCGGACGAGGTGAGCAGGAAGGTGCTGAGGGCGATCGGGTCGATCTTGACGCCGGCCCGGGAGCCGTCTGGTGCCCTGCTCCCGGGCTCGCTGTCTGGGATTCCGGTCATGAATCCTCTGGTTCGGGCATCGGCTCCGGCTCCGGCTCGGGTTCTGGTTCCGGCTCTGGTTCCGGATCGGGCGTCGGAGTCTCGTACGATTCGGTGGGCTCGGCGGTGGGCAGCTCGGTGATGCCGCCCTCGGAGGTCTCCCCCGCCCGGACGCTCGGGCAGGCGGGGTCGACCGCGTCACCACCGCCCTCCGGGCACCCCGGCGCGGCCGGCCCCTGATCCTTCTTCGGCGGCGCCTGCTCCTCCTGGTCGTGCGAGGCCGTCGTCGTGTCCACGACCGGGTCGGGCGGGCCGCCCTCGCAGCCGCTCAACGCCAGCACCGCCGCTCCCAGTAAGGCCGCGCCAGCCGGGCACAGCCGGTCAATGATCCTCATGTGGTGAGTCACCCCCGTGAATTCACAGAGTCATCACTTTCAGCGTTCGTTTCGTTACAGAGAACGATCTTATGCGCGTTCCGCTCCCCCGCCCCCTCGTCGTACAGTCGGCGGATGGACCCGGTTGAGCTCTTCCATCAGGTGGCGGCCACCGTCCCCGCCTACGGCAGGTTCCTCGCCGAGCACGGCGTGGAGCCGTCGAAGATCGTGACCCTGGCCGACTTCGCGAGCCTGCCCATGACCACCAAGGAGAACTACACCAGCCGTCACCCCCTCCCCGACCTGTGCAGGGACGGTGTGATCGGGGACATGATCGCCGTCTCGTCGGGGTCCACCGGGGTGCCGTCGTTCTGGCCGCGCTCGGTCGGCGACGAGCGGGTGATCGCCGACCGCTTCGAGGAGGTTTTCAGGGACTCCTTCGACGCCGGCGAGCGCCGCACCCTGGCCGTGGTCTGCTTCGCCCTCGGCACCTGGGTGGGCGGCCTGTTCACCGTCGGCTGCTGCCGCCACCTGGCCGAACGCGGTTACCCGATCACCGTGGTCGCCCCGGGCACCGACCGGCGGGAGATCCTGCGGGTGCTCCCCGAGCTGGCCCCGCACTTCGACCAGGTCGTGCTGCTGGGCTACCCGCCGTTCCTGAAGAACGTCATCGACACCGAGGACCTGCCCTGGGCGGACTGGAACGTCAAGCTGGTCACGGCGGGCGAGGTGTTCAGCGAGGAGTGGCGCGCGCTGGTCGCCGAGCGGGCCGGGATCGCCGACCCCGTACGCGGCATCGCCTCCCTGTACGGCACCGCCGACGCCGGCGTCCTGGGCAACGAGACCCCGCTGTCGGTCGAGCTGCGCAGGTTCCTGGCCGGCCGCCCGCGCACGGCCAGGGACCTGTTCGGCGAGTCCCGGCTGCCGACCCTCGTCCAGTACGACCCCGGGGTCCGCTTCTTCGAGGAGCACGAGGGCACGCTGCTGTTCTCGGGCGACAACGGTGTCCCGCTCATCCGCTACCACATCGCCGACGAGGGCGGCGTCATCCCGTACCGTGACCTGCTGGGCTTCGTCCGCGAGCGCGGCTTCGAGCCGCGCGCCCGGGGCCCCGAGCGCCCGTTCGTGTACGTCTTCGGCCGCAGCCACTTCACCGTGTCCTACTACGGCGCGAACGTCTACCCGGAGAACATCGCGGTCGGCCTGGAGCAGCCGGAGGTGAGCGGGGCGGTGACCGGCAAGTTCGTGGTGGAGGTGGCCGAGGACGAGCGCCGGGACCGGCACCTGACGGTGACGGTGGAGCTGATGCCCGGCGAGAAGCCGTCCGACGAGGTGGCCCAGGCGGTGGGCGCGTCCATTCACGCCCAGCTCCTGCGGCTCAACAGCGAGTTCGCGGCTTATGTCCCCAAGCAGCAGCAGATGCCGTTCATCCGGCTCCGGGAGGCCGGCGACCCGGAGTACTTCCCGCCGGGGGCCAAGCACCGTTACACCCGCTAACGGGAGTCAACGGGCTTCCGATGGGAGAAGACGGGCCCACGCTGTGCGGCTCGGACGCCCAGAGGTTTCCCTAGTGCGCTCCCTGGGGCGGGCAGGCGCGGGCGGGCCTACCGTCGAGGAGGCGGTGCCACGACGATCCACGGCAGGTGACGGCTCATGCTGGAAGACCTCGACCAGATGCTCGCCTGGCTGCTGGCGGCCCTCATCCGGCCCACGTCCGGCCTGTACGGCGAGTACGACCTGCGGCCCGGCGACCGGGACCCGGCCCCCGAAGCGCCCGCCCGGTACGGCGGCCAGGAGCGGCCGGAGCTGACGGGCACCACGCACGTCCGTGACCTGCACCGGGACCTGCGCGAGCTGGGCTTCCTGCTGGCCCCGGCGGACGCGACCACCTTCACCACGGCCACGTGGCTGGCGGTCATGGAGTTCCAGCGCTACGCCTCGCTGCCCGACTCCGCCACCGAGCGCGAGCCCGGCCGGGCGACGCTCACCGAGGGGATGGCGGCGGACTCCCCCGTGCTGAAGGCCGGGCCCCGCTCGGCGTTCCCCGCCGCCCCGCCGTTCCGGGTGTGCGTGGACGGCGAGGTCCTCGAAGTCGGCGGCGTCACCGCCGACGGGTTCGGGGTGACGCGCGGCGTGCAGGACACGGTCGCCGCCGCCCATGCCGCGGGCGCCGAAGTCGAGCTGATCCGCTGGTCGGACCGGCTCGTCCCGGTGCCCGCCCGCTTCTACGAGCGGTACGCGGAGCCGATCACCGGTGTGGTGAACCCGTGGACCCGGTTCGTGCTGCGCCGCTGGAAGCAGCGGCGGCGGCGCTGCCCGATCGTCGTGGAGGCGTGGGACCTGCGCGACAACCAGCCGGACCGCCTGCACCGGATGACCGACGGCCGGGCGGGCAACGCCGAGGCGAGCAACATCGAGGCAGGCAACGCCGGGGCGAACGACGTCGAGGCAGGCAGCGTCGAGGCGGGCGGCGTCTGGGCGGGCAACGTCTGGGGACGCGAGGTCACCGCGAACGGACCGCGCTTCTACGTCCGCGACCTGACCCGGACCTGGCCGCGCCCGGCCCGCCCGCCCGTCGCCCCCGCGCACCCGGAGCTGGACGTGGCCGGCGACTGGCGGGTTCTGGGCACCCCGCCCCCGGACGTCCCGCCGGACTGGCAGGGGCCCCGGTCCTGGCCGGAGTTCGGGCACACGTGGCGGCCGGAGGGCGAGATGTTGCCCGAGCACCTCCTGCCCGCCCCCGGACACGACGGGAGCGAGGGCGGAGGCGGACGGGGGCCCACGTTGCGGGAGCTGCTCGACGCGGCCGACCGCGCGCCCCTCAGCACGTACAAGGTGGTGCGCGCGGTGAGCGAGGTCGAGGCGGTCGGCTACTTCGACGGCCTCAACGCCTACGACCGGGCGTTCGTCTCGCTGGGGCCGTGCCACTGGACGGCGGGCCTGGCCGCCGGCCCCGCCCCGGGGGCCGCCGTCGGCGAGGCCGAGCTGCCGGGTTTCCTCGCCTACCTCAAGGCCACCGACCGCGTCGCGTTCGCGGAGGCCGTCGGGCGTTTCGGGATCGACGTCGCCCTCGCCTGGGGCGCGAACGGCGCGGCGCTGTTCGACGAGAACCAGCGCAAGTACACCTCCCGGCCCGCGGTCCCCCAGGAGGGCGGCGGCCGGCGCCCGCTGGCCACGGTCGAGGAGTACGACATGTTCCGCGGCTGGCACTGGTTCTACCGCTTCCAGATGGCCGCGCGTACCGTGGACGGCTTCCGCCGCGCGATGTGGCCCATGGCGCGGCTGCGGATCCGCGACATCGGCGAGACCCCCTGGGACGCGCCCGCCGGTCCGCCCACGTGGACGGTGCCGTCGCCGGACGGGCCCCGCCCGGCCCGCGTCAAGGAGGTGGTCACCTCCGAGCGCGGCATGGCGCTGGTCTACCGCTGGCACATCAGGGCCCCGGCCAACATGGTGTCGGGCGGCCGGGCGGGGCCCGTCCTGCGCGGCGTCCACGAGGCGGCCGTCAAGGAGGACCCGGCGGCGTTCGCCGGCACCCCGGACACGTGGGGCGACGCCGCCGAGCGGGCCCTCGTCGCGGAGCTCAGGAAGCAGGGCGGGGGGTCGATCGAGGAGGTGCACGAGTGGCCCCGCCTGGCGTCCAGGAGGCGCGGCTTCACGCTGCCGGTCGAGCTCCTGCCGGAGGCGTCCGACGGCGGTGGCCGCCGGCTCGCCGTGGCCCGGGGCTCGTTCGAGCTGGACACGAGCGGCCTGCCGTTCCCGCCCCTGTGAGCGGTCAACCGGCCAGGGCCGCCGCGATCCGGTCCTCGGCCCAGGGCACCATGAGGAAGCCGCGCTTGACGGTCAGCACCTGCACGCCCGCCGTCCACGACTGGATCCCCGGGACGGAGGCCAGCGTGCGGGAGGTGAAATGGTGCAGGTCGGCCGTGGTCGGCACGATCACCTCGCAGATCAGCGACGCCTGCCCCAGCATGGAGGCGATCATCCGCACGCCGCGCTCGTTCGACAGCCGTTCGGCCACGCTGTCCTGCATGCTGGGCTCGACCGACAGCCAGAACAGGATCTCCGCCTCGTAGCCGAGCGCGGCGGCCGGGATGAACGTGGTGATCGTGGCGCAGCCGCGCTCCAGCATGGCCTCCAGCCGCCGCCGGGCCGTGCTCTCGCTGATGCCCAGGCGGCGGCCGACGGACTGGAAGCTGGCCCGGCCGTCCTCGCGCATCGCCGCGAGCACCTCCCGGTCGACGTCGTCGAGGTGCCCGCGCTCGCACATGTGCGCGGGCCGCCGCAGCGCGAACGGCGCCGCCCGGTCCCCCAGCACCGGGACGCTCCAGTCGTAGCTGACCTTGTACGTGTGCAGCACCAGGTCGGCGTTGCTCTGCTGGGCCCCGGGCACGGAGTGGACGAAGTCGACCAGCATCGAGTACAGGTCGCGGTGCTTGGGCGCGACCAGCTCGAACACGATGTCGTACCCGCCGGTGACGATGGTGACGTACCGGATGTCGGGGTTCCTGGCCAGCAGTCCCGCGACCCTGAGCTGGCTGCCGGGCGCGCAGGTCAGCCGCACCATGAACACGTGGACGGGCCCCTCGTGCTCCAGGTGCGGCAGCACCGCCACCCGGGCCAGGCCCGCGCCGATCAGGTGCTGGGCCCGGCGCGCCACCGTGGTGGTGGAGATGCCGAGCAGCTGGGCGATGTCGGTCCAGCTGGCCCGGCCGTTCACGTGGAGCGCGGCGAGGATCTTGCGGTCCAGTTCGTCGAGATCTTCCATCGGGGGCATCATCGCGCGATCAGGCCCGTGCTCGCACCTCGCCCAGCGCGGTGGCGAGGAACTGGCGGACGGTGGCCTCCCACAGCTCGGCCTCCTCGACCTGCGGCGAGTGCCCCGACTTCTCGAAGATCCGCAGCTCGGCTCGGGGGATGAGGCGGGCGATCAGCTCGCTGCACTCGGGAGGCGTGATCCAGTCGTGCCGCCCGACGGTCACCAGGGTGGGGGCTTCGATGCCGGGCAGGAGGTGCTTGATGTCGTAGTTCGGCTGGTTCACGGCGAAGGCGTAGTTGTGCGTCTCGTAGTGGTAGGGGGTGGCGGCCACCCGCCGCTCCACCGCGGCCGGGTCGTAGTCGTGGTCGTAGAGGGGCAGGATCTCGCGCCAGCAGTCGCGCAGGTCGTCGTCGTCGCGCACGGTGCCGGACATGATCCGGTCGAGCTTGTCCCGGTCGATCCGCACCCGCGCGGAGGCCGCGGCGTTGCGCGTGGCCAGCTCCTGGTTGGCGTTGTCGGCCGAGGTGTCGCGCAGCACCACGGCGCTCACCCGGTCCGGGTGGCGGGCGGCGTACTCCATGGCGATGAAGCCTCCGTACGAGCCGCCGGCGATCACCACCCGCTCGGCGCCGAGCCACTCGCGCAGGCCCTCGACGTCGGCCACCCACTGCTCGTGCGTGAACGGGCCGGTCAGGCCGCTGGCCCCGGAGCCCCGGGCGTCGAAGACGACCACCTTGTACGCGTCGGCGAGCCGGCCGAAGCTGCTCCTGGGCTCGGCGAGCGAGCCGAGGCCCGGCGCGCCGTGGTGGGCGATGATCACGTTCTCGCCCTCGCCGAGGATCTCGACGTTGAGTGGGTTGTCGTTGATGTCGACGAGCAAAGCGGGTCCCTTTCAGATGATGACGTCGGTGAGCTCGCGCGGGTACGCCGTCAGCCGGCGCGGCCCCGACCCGGTGACCAGGACGGTGTCGGAGATGCGGTAGCCGGCGTGGCCCGGCACGTACACGCCGGGCTCGCTGGACAGGATCATGCCGGGGGCCAGCTCGGTCGCGTCGCCGTCCGACAGCCAGGGCGGCTCGTGGAAGCCGAGCCCGATGCCGTGGCCCTGCCGGTGGCGGATGTGCTCGGCGAGCCCGGCCTCCTCGATCACCTCCAGGCAGCGGCGGTTGGCCTCCTCGCAGGTGACGCCGGGGATCAGCGCCTCGGTGCCGACCTCCTGCGCCTCCCGGACCGCCTCGTAGTAGCGGGCCTGCCGCGAGCTGGGCTCGCCGATGACGAACGTGCGCTCGCTCTCCACGAACCTGCCGCCGACCGCGCAGCCCAGCGACAGCATGAACGTCTCCCCCGCCCGCAGCCGGTCGCCGCCGGGCAGGCGGTGCGGCTGGGCCGAGTTGGGCCCGCCGTAGACCAGGCCGCCGGTGAGCATGGGGACCACGACGACGTCCTCGTGCCCGGCGTACATGAGGCGGGAGCCGTACGAGATGACGTGCGCGGCCAGCTCCGTCTCGGCGGGCAGCTCGCCGCCCGCCTCGACGGCCGCCCTGACCAGCTCGACGCCGGCCTCGATCATCTGGTCGGCGATGCGGGCGGCCTCCTCGTGCAGCGCGATCTCCTCGGGCTGCTTGCGCAGCCGCACCCGGCCGACCGCGTCGCAGGCGCTCCAGCGGGTCGCGGGGAACGCCTCGGCCAGCGCCCGCGTACGGGCGACGCTGATGGAGGGCGCGTACCCGGCCGTGCCGGGGACGCGTACGTGCCCGGCGAGCACCGCGAACGGCGACCTGATCCCGGGGAACTCCGGGTAGGCCACGATCTCGGCCCGGGCCCGCTGGTCCTGGGCGTACTCCCGCTCCAGGTCGGGCACCAGCAGCACCGGGTCGCCGTCGAGCGGCAGCCAGCAGGCGACCGGCCGCTCGTTCGGGAAGTGGTGGAAGCCGGTGAGGTAGGCGACATCGAGCGGGTCGTCGAGCAGCAGCGCCGACAGCCCCTCGGCGGCCATGAGAGCCCGGACCCGGTCGAGCGCGCCCGCGTAGAAGGTGTCGGGCAGCCTCTGGGAGAAGGTCATGTGTCGTTCCTGTGGTTGCGAGCGTCGTTGTAGGCCACGGACAGCAGGGTCGTGGACAGGACCAGCAGCAGGATGGCCAGCGACGGGAACAGCGTGGTCCACCAGGCGGAGGCGAGCGCGCCCGACTGCTGCGCCTTGTGCAGGATCGTGCCCCAGGACCAGCTGTTCGGATCGCCCAGGCCGAGGAAGGACAGCCCGGCCTCGGCCAGCACGGCGCGGGAGGTGGTGAGCACCACCGACACGCCGACGACGGGCACCACGCCGGGCAGCAGGTGCTTGCGCACGATCCACAACGACGAGCCGCCGACGACCTTGGCCGCCGACACGAACGGCATGGGCACGATCGACAGCGCCTGCGAGCGGACCACGCGGGCCACCTCGGGCCAGCTGAACAGCGCGATGACCACGGCCAGCGTGCGCACGCTGGGCCCGGCCAGCGCCGCCACCAGGATCATCAGCGGCAGCACGGGCAGCGACAGCGACAGGTCCACCAGCACGCCGAGCGGCGTGTCCAGGCGCCGGAAGTAGGCGGCGCTGACGCCGATGAGCAGGCCGATGACGATGGCCAGCACGGAGGCGCTGACGCCGACCGCCATGCTGACCCGGGCACCCCAGATGACCTGGGCGAAGACGTCCTGGCCGATGTCGTCGGTGCCGAACCAGTGCGCGGCCGAGGGCGGCTGCGAGGTGTCGGCGCCGTACCCCTCGGGGAAGGGCGCGATGAGCGGTGCGAAGATCGCGACCAGGGCCAGCAGGATCAGCAGGATACCGCTGGCCACGCCGAGGGGGTTGCGGCGGAAGGAGGCCCAGGTCCGCCGGCGCGGCGTGAGCTCCACAGCGACTGCCGTCATGAGGTACGCACCCTGGGGTCGAGGATTCCGTAGGCCACGTCGGTGATCAGGTTGGCCACCACGACGGCGGCCGCGAGCAGCACGAACGCGCCCTGGAGGACAGGGAAGTCGAGCTGGCCCACCGCCTCGTAGATGGCGCGGCCGATGCCCGGGTAGGCGTAGATCGTCTCGGTCAGCACCGCGCCGCCCACCAGGGTGCCGAGCTGGAGCCCGGCGATCGTGGTGGTCGGCAGCAGCGCGTTGCGCAGGGCGTGCTTCCACACGACCGCCCCCGGGCGCACGCCCTTCGCCTTGGCCAGCGAGACGTAGTCCTCGCCGAGCGCGTCGATGAGCGTGGTCCGCATCGTCAGCACGTAGCCGCCGAGCTGGATGAGCACCAGCGACAGGCAGGGCAGCACCAGGTGGTGCAGCATGCTGAGCGTCGCGGCGAAGCCGGTGGCGTCGAGATCGACCGCGCCGCCGATGGGGAACCAGCCCAGCCAGACCCCCAGGACGTACATGAGGAAGATCCCGACGCTCGGCACGAACAGCGACTGCGCGGTGACGCCGGTGAGCTGGATGACGCGGTCCACCCACCCCTTGGCCCTGGTGGCGGCGAGCACGCCGAGCGGGATGCCCAGCACGATCGTCACCGCCATGGCCGACATCGTCAGGATCAGCGTCCACGGCAGCCGCTCCATGAGCACGGTCGTCACGGGGATCGACTGGCGGAACGACATGCCGAGGTTGCCGTGCAGGAGCTGGCCGAGGTAGTCGACGTACTGGGCGGCCAGGGGCTTGTCCAGGCCGAAGTCGGCCAGCAGCTTCTGGCGCAGCTCCTCGGTCATGTTCGGGTCGGCCACGGCCAGCACCGGGTCGCCGGGCAGCAGGCGGACCAGGAAGAACGTCACCGTGACCGCGAACCACAGGGTGAGCAGGCCGCGGGCCAGCCGGAGGCCGATGAACCGCATGGCGATCAGCCCGCCGGCTTCGCCGAGGCGAGGGAGAGCGGGTTCAGGACGGACAGCAGCTCGCTCGGCATCGGCTGGAACCCGGTCCACTTCGTGGAGTGCGCGATGTTGAACGTCTCCACGTACAGGACGTTGTCGTAGACCTGGTCATGGATGATCCGCGCGGCCTCCTGGATCGGCGCCTTGGCCTCCTCCGTGGTGAGCGCCCGCTGTGCCCGGTCGATCAGCTCGTCCAGCTTGGGGTCGCTGACCTGGGCGTAGTTGATGAACCCGCCGGTCTTGAAGGCCAGCCCCAGGTTGGCGGGCGGGTTGTCCATGACCGCCCACGATCCGGCGTAGATGTCGAAGTCCCGCTTCAGGGTCTTGTCCAGGTACGTGTTGCGCTCCAGGCCCTGCAGCTTGATCGTGATCCCGGCCTTCTTCGCCGCGTCGCGGACCATGGGGGCCCAGCGGGCGATGTTCGGGTCGGCCTGGTCGTAGATCATGCTCAGGCTGAGGTTCGACGCCCCGGCCTCGGCCAGCAGCTTCTTGGACTGCTCGGGGTCGAAGACGTACTCCTTCGACGCCGGGTCCGTCCAGGCGGGCAGCGACGGCGTCAGGACGCTGGAGTTGGAGGACTTGGCGAAGCCCTTGAGCGCGATGTTCCTGATGGCCTCGTAGTCCACGGCGTGTGCCAGGGCCTGGCGGACGCGTACGTCGTCCAGCGGCTTGCGCTTGGTGTTGTACTGCAGGTGCGCCCAGCCCAGCGACGGGATCTGCTGCAGCTTGACCTTCGGGTCGTTCTTCAGGTCGGTCGCGGTGGCGGGCGGCAGCACGTTGCCGATCAGGTCGATCTCGCCGTTGCGCAGCGCCAGGACCTCGGTGTTGACGTCGGGGAAGACCCGGAACACGATCTCCTTGACCGCCGGCGTGCCGGGGCCGAAGTCGTCCACCCGCTCCATGATGTAGCGCTGGCCGCGCTCGACCTTGGTCAGCTTGAACGGCCCGGCGCTGACCCAGTCCTTGTCGTTGGCGAACTTCTGCACGCTCGGCGCCTTCTCGAAGACGTGCTTGGGCACGACGGGCAGCCAGAAGCCCACGTTGTCGAGGAACGTCCCGTCGGGGCGGCTCAGCTTGAACCGCACCTCGGTCGGCGAGACGGCCTCGGCCTCGTCCAGCGCCGTGATGAGCCCGGCCACCACGCCGAACTTCTCCTTCTGCACGGCCGTGATCGAGAACACGACGTCGTCGGCGGTCACCGGCTTGCCGTCGGACCACTTCATGTCGTCGCGCAGCTTGACCGTGGCCGTCTTGCCGTCCTCGGCGTACGACCACTCGGTCGCCAGGTACGGGATGCGCTTGCCGGTCCCGTCCATCTGGGTCAGGTGCGGGTACATGAGGTTGGTGACCCACGAGTCCGTCCGGCTGTTGCCGACCAGGGGGTTGTAGTTGACCACGTCGGCGGTCGTGCCGATGGTCAGCCGGTCGGCCGAGGCCGGCGCCTGCGAGCCGTCCTGGGAGCCGGTCGAGCCGGACTGGCCGGGGACGCTGGGGGCGCAGGCCGTAAGCGCGACGGCCAGCGCGGTGAGGAGAGCCGCACGTCTCATCAGATCCAGACCTCTTCCAGTACGCGCATGACGTTGCCGCCCACGACCTTGGTGATCTCGTCGTCGGAGTACCCGTGGGTGACGAGCCAGGCGATGATGTTCCAGAAGCACTCGGCCGGGTTCTCCAGGCCGTCCACGTAGGGCACCTTCTCGTAGCCGACGCCGGCGTGCGCCTCGTTGAGCGACAGGTGCTCGGCGAACGTGTCGTGCAGCCCGACGTGGTCGCCGAACAGCGTGTCCGGGCCGAAGGCCACGTGGTCGATGCCGACCAGGTCCACGCAGTAGGTGAAGTGGTCCATCACCGACTCCAGGCTGTGCCTGGGGTGGTCGGGCGACAGGGTGGTGTGCGGGGCCGCCTCCAGCCCGATGACGCCGCCGCGCTCGGCCGCGGCCTTGATGACCGAGTCCGGCTTCATCCGGTTCGTGGGCCAGACCGAGCGGGCGCCCGCGTGGGTGATGAGGATCGGCCTGGTCGAGTGGCGGATGGTGTCGAGCGAGGTCTGGTCGCCGGAGTGGGAGACGTCGATGGCGATGCCCAGCTTGTTCATGCGGCGCACGGCCTTCTCGCCGAACAGGGTCAGCCCGCCGTCGCCGCGCTCCTTCAGGCCGCTGCCCAGCGTGTTGGCCTCGCTGTAGGCGATGCCCATCTGGCGCACGCCGAAGCCGTACAGCATGTCGATCCGGTCGACCTCGTTCTCGATCATCGTGGCCGCCTCCAGGGCGAGCACGAGGCCGATGCGGCCGCTCGCGTGCGCCTGGTGCACGTCGGCCAGGCGCTCGACCTTGATCAGGAAGTCCTGGTGGGCGAGGTCCGACAGGCGCATGCCGATGTCGGCCACCACGTCGTTCCACTTCCAGCCGGCCTGGCTGGTGATGCAGCAGGTGCCGTCCATGAGGTTGTCGAAGACGACCGTCATGCCGGAGCGGGCCAGGCCCTCGTAGCCGGTGTGGTGGCGGGCGGTGCGGTTGTAGTCGACGGTCTCGCTGATGTCGTCGGGGAAGACGGACGGGTGGTCGTGCAGCGAGACGACCAGGCTGTCGGTGAGCAGGCGGCGTACGCGCCCGCTCTGCTCGGAGGTGAGCTCGGGCCCCGCGTACGCCGGGACCCGGCCGAGCTCCGGCGCCAGGTCGAACCGGCGGTAGTCGACACCTGCCTCCAGGTACTCGTAGGAACGGTAGCCCTTGTAGCTCTTCGCAGCTTCCAGCATCTGGTAACCCCTCTTGTTCAATTGCGGGAAGTTTGCCAGGATCGGGCGCGAAAGACAATATTGAAGTTGTTTTCCGGCAGCCAAGCCAATCTCTACGCCAGCTTTCGTCACAATCGAGGAGGGGGTGCGGTGAGCGAACCACCGGTCCTGGAGCTACGCGGCCTGCACGTCACGTTCACCGCCCACGGGCGCGAGATCCCGGCCGTGCGCGGGGTGGACCTGACCATCGAACGCGGCCAGACGCTCGCGCTGCTCGGCGAGTCCGGCTCGGGCAAATCCGTCACCGCCAAGGCCGTCATGGGCCTGCTCGACCAGCCGAACGTCCGGGTGAGCTGCGAGGCCGCCCGGCTCGGCGGGCGCGACCTGCTCGCGATGGGCGCCGAGGAGCGGCGGGCTCTGCGCGGCAGCGAGATGACGCTCGTCTTCCAGGACGCGCTGTCGGCCCTCAACCCGGTGCTCAGCATCGGCGACCAGATCGGCGAGCTGTACCGGGTGCACCTCGGCCTGTCGCGCAAGCAGGCCAGGGCGCGCTCGATCGAGATGCTGGGCCTGGTGGGCATCCCGGCCCCGGCCAAGCGGATCGACGACTACCCGCACCAGTTCTCCGGCGGGATGCGGCAGCGGATCCTGGTGGCCATGGCGGTGGCGCTCGAACCGGACCTGATCATCGCCGACGAGCCGACGACCGCGCTCGACGTGACCGTGCAGGCGCAGATCCTGGAGCTCATCGACCGGCTGCGGCGCGAGCTGGGCACCGCCGTGCTGCTGATCACGCACGATCTCGGGGTGGCGGCCGAGGTCAGCGACCGGGTGGCGGTGATGTACGCGGGGCGGATCGTGGAGAGCGGGGAGGTCGGCGAGCTGTACGACCTGCCCGCGCACCCGTACACCGCGGCCCTGCTGGCCGCCATCCCCGACCTGGACAGCCCGGCCTCGGAGCTGCGCGCCATCCCCGGTGCCCCGCCGAGCCCGGCCGAGACGCCGCCCGGGTGCTCGTTCGCGCCGCGCTGCGACCGGGCCAGCGAGGTGTGCGGCACCACCAGGCCACCGCTGACCGTCCTGCGCACCGGGATCGACCGGTACGCCGCCTGCCACCACTCGGAGGAGATGCTCGATGGCGCCCTCGCCTGACCACGAGCCGGTGTTGACAGCCTCGAACCTGCACAAGACCTACCGCGGCGGCCTGCTCTCCCGGGGCGGGGCCGTACGCGCGGTGGCCGGCGTGGACCTGGAGCTGTACCCCGGGGAGACGCTCGGCATCGTCGGCGAGTCCGGCTGCGGCAAGTCCACCCTGGCCCGGATGCTCGTCGGCCTCGAACGCCCCGACGAGGGCGAGGTCGCCTTCCGCGGCCGCCCGTTCTTCGGCCGCGGCCTTTCCGGGGGCGGCGTGCCGCGCGACATCCGGCGCCGCGTCCAGATGGTCTTCCAGGACCCGCTCACCTCGCTCAACCCGCGCATGACCGTGCACGACATCGTGGCCGAGCCGCTGCGCGTGCACCGGCTGGCCCGGGACGCGCGGGCCATGCGGGACCGGGTCGGGGAGCTGCTGGAGCTGGTGGGGCTGTCGCCGGACCGGATGCACCGGTTCCCGCACGAGTTCTCCGGCGGGCAGCGGCAGCGGGTCGGGATCGCCAGGGCCCTGGCCACGGAGCCCGACGTGATCGTGTGCGACGAGCCGGTGTCGGCGCTGGACATGTCGGTGCAGGCGCAGGTGGTGAACCTTTTCGCGGAGCTGCAGCGGACGCTCGGGGTGGCGCTGGTGTTCATCGCGCACGACCTGGCCGTGGTCCGGCACGTCTCGCACCGGGTGGGGGTGATGTACCTGGGGCGGGTGGCGGAGATGGGGCCGGCGGCCGGGGTTTACGGGGCGCCGGCGCATCCGTACACGATGGCGCTGCTGTCGGCCGCGCCGGTGCCGAAGCCGCGGCTGCGGGGGCGCTCGCGCATCATGCTGGCCGGCGACCCGCCGAGCCCGGTGGCGCCGCCGCCCGGGTGCCGCTTCCACACGCGCTGCTGGAAGGCCACCGACCGGTGCTCCGAGGTGGAGCCGGCGCTGGAGGCGGTCGGCGACCATTACGCCGCCTGCCACTACGCGGAGCGCCCGCCCGAGCGCACGCCGTCGCCTGAGCGCACGACCTGAGCGCACGACCTGAGCCCACGACCTGAGCGCCCGCCCGAGCGCACGACCTGGGTGGCCGCTCAGGCGTCGTCCCGGCCCGGCCGTACCGTCACCACGCACACGTCGTCACCCCCGCCGTCCGCCTCGCGCATCAGCGCGGCGGCGATCACCGCCGGGGTGCGGGTGAACAGGCCGGGCAGGGCCGCGGGGTCCCAGCGGCCGGCCAGCCCGCCGGTGTGCAGGACCACGGTGGCATGGGCGGGCAGCGCGTACCCCCGCGCGCCGTCCCCGGGCGTCAGCCCCCGCCGCCGCCCGCCGTGCACGACCCAGCCGGAGACGTCGCCGACCCCGGCGAAGGACACGCGGCCCGGTTCGACGCGGGCGACCGCGATCCCCCCGGCACCGGCCGTCGCGGCGCGCAGCCGCGCCACGACCGCCTGCGGCTCCTGCCCGCCCACCTCGGGAAGCAGGCGCGCGGCCGCGTCGCAGACCAGCACGGTCGTGACCGGGCCGGCCCGGTGGACGGCGAACCCGTCGCCGCCCGCCCGCGTGACGCCGCTGACCCGCAGCGGCGGGCGGGCCGTGCGGCCGGCGGTGAAGTACATCGCCAGCACGGTGCCCTTGCCGGGCAGGGAGTGCACGTCGTAGCCGGAGGCGCTGCGGGAGATGGCGCCCAGGCCGATGCCCAGCGTCCCGGAGGTGGAGTAGCCGTCGCGCAGCGCGCGGGCCACGTCCGCCATGCCCGGCCCGCGGTCCAGGGCGATGAGCTCCACCGTGGCGGGCGCCTCGGGATGCGGCCGCACCAGCGCGGCCCCCTCCCTGGCGTGCTTGACCAGGTTGGACACGGCCTCGCTGACGGCCACCGCCAGCCGGCTGACGAGCAGCTGGTCGAAGCCGGCCGCCTCGGCCAGGGCGACGGCCTTCCTGCGCACCGCGCCGACCGCGCCGGCCTCCTCCGCACGCACCCAGCCCATACGCATACCGTACGGCCGACGCCGGGCGAGCTCGAGAGCTCTTGGCTTCTCCGTTCCTGGGTACGTGAGAGGGAAGGCAAGCTTTGATGACATGGTGTCGTCATCAGCTTGACGCCGGACGCCGACGTTTGTGACACTTCGTCATGAAACGCCAGCACGAGCAAAGGTGGGCCGTGACCACGTCGTTCTCCGAGACCCTGAGGAATGCCACCTGGGCCGACCACGAGTCGGCCGAGTCCGAGGGATATCTCTCAGCGCTGATGGCCGGGCGGTTGAGCGAGCACGAATACGGCGAGATGGTCGCCCAGCACTACTTCGCGTACACCGCCCTCGACGGCGTGTCACGAGAGCTGAGCGACCACCCGGTGGCCGGCCGGTTCGTGTTCCCGGAGCTCTACCGGGAGCCGGCGCTGGAGCGCGACCTCGCCACGGTCTACGGCCCCGGCTGGCGCGACCGGATCGCGCCGTCCAAGTCCACCCGCACCCTGATGGCCCGCATCCACCAGGTGGCCGACTGGCCGGGCGGCTACGTGGCCCACCACTACACCCGCTACCTCGGCGACCTGTCGGGCGGCCAGTTCATCCGCATGGAGCTGCAGAAGATCTACGGTTACGCCAAGGGCGGGGGCGTCGACTTCTACATCTTCGACGAGCTGGGCAGCCTGCCGCGCTTCAAGAACGAATACCGCTCGCGCCTCGACGTGCTCGGCCTGGAGCTCGACGAGCGCGAGCAGCAGCGGATGATCAGCGAGGTCCGGCTGGCCTACCAGCTCAACGCGGAGGTCCTGGCCGAACTGAGGCACGTGGTCAAGGCCGCCGCCTGACCGTCGCCCGGGGGGGAGAAGCCGGACGGCCGACCATCCGACCTACCGGTACGGGTCGCGCAGAGGAACGGTCCGCTCGGCGAAGCCCTCCTTGAGCCGCGCCATCCTGGGCCCCGCCTGGTAATAGCGGCCCTTCGTCTCCCCGTACGGCTGCAACCAGCCCTTGGCGGCGAGATCGCGCAGGTCGCGGGCGGCCTGGCCCTGACTGAGCTCCTCGTCGGCCTGATACCGGCTGCGCCGCAGCCGCCGGTTCACGAACGCCTCCTAGAGCGCGGAGACGCACCGCGTGTGAACCGCACCCAGTCGAGGGTGTCACCGTGCGGGCTCCACTTACGCCGGCCCACGGCGCCGAGGACGTCGTAGTACGGCTCTCATCCGAGTTACGCGGAACGCCGCGCCGAGTCCGGCCTACGATGGGCGTATGCCCCGCATCTCGGCCGCCACCATCGGCGAGCACCGCGCCCAGACGCGCGACCGGATCCTCCAGGCCGTCTCGCGCCTGTCGCGGGTGCAGGGCATCGACGCCATCTCCATGACCGACGTGGCCGGCGAGGCCGGGATCACCCGCACGGTGCTCTACAACTACTTCCCCGACAAGGCGGCGCTGCTGCTGGCCTTCACCGAGCGCGTGACCCAATACTTCATCGACAGCTACGAGCGGGAGCTGCCCGCCGGGGCCTCCCCCGCCGACCGGCTGCGGGTGTTCGTGCGACTGCAGCTCACGGGGCTGCTCGCCCACCCCCATCCGGGCGCCGCCGACCTCAGCGCGGCGCTGGGGCCCGACGCCTACCAGCGGCTGGCCGAGCACGTCGCGCCCATGCAGCGGATCCTGGTGGAGATCCTGGAGAGCGGCATCGACGCCGGCGACTTCCGGGTGCTCGACGTGGCGGCCACGGCGCGGATGGTCCTCGCCGTCATCGGGGCCGAGCGGGTGCCGCTGATCAGTGGCGACGTGACGGTGGAGCGCGCCGGGGAGCTGGTGTCGGAGTTCGTGCTGCGGGCCTTGGGCAACGCGTAGATACCCGGGGGACGTACCACTGATGGCGGGTGGGAGGATCGTTCCATGACATACCACCCGGAAGAGCTCCACGATCATGTCGAGCTCAAGTCGGCACGCGGCCGCTGGATCCTGCTGGCGACCGTGCTCGGCTCCGGGCTGGCGCTGCTCGACAGCACCGTGGTGAACGTGGCGCTGCCGTTCCTCGGGCGGGAGCTCGACGCCCGCATGGACGGCCTGCAGTGGACGATCAACGCCTACACGCTCACCCTGGCCGGGCTGATCCTGCTGGGCGGCTCCCTCGGCGACCGCTACGGCCGCCGCAGACTCTTCCTCATCGGGACCGTCTGGTTCGCGGTGGCCTCGGCGCTGTGCGGGCTGTCGCCGAACATCGAGTTCCTCATCGCGGCGCGCGCCCTGCAGGGGATCGGCGGCGCGCTGCTCACGCCGGGCTCGCTGGCCATCATCCAGGCGTCGTTCGTGCGCCACGACCGCCCCAGGGCCGTCGGGATGTGGTCGGGGCTCGGCGGCGTGGCCAGCGCCATCGGCCCGCTGCTGGGCGGGTGGCTGGTGCAGACGGCGGGGTGGCGGTGGGCGTTCCTGATCAACCTGCCGTTCGCGGCGCTCATCGTGTTCGTCACACTGCGGCACGTGCCGGAGAGCAAGGACGAGCGGGCGGCCGGGCGGTTCGACGTGCTCGGGTCGGTGCTGGCGGCGCTGGCGCTGGCGGGCATCACCTACGGCCTGATCGAGAAGGGCGCCCCGGCGCCGCTGCTGGCCGGGGTGGCGCTGGGGGTCGCGTTCGTGGTGGTCCAGATCCGCAGGTCACCCGACGCGCTGGTGCCGGTGGGGATGTTCCGCGACCACGTGTTCACGGCGGTGAACGTGGTGACGCTGATCATGTACGCGGCCATGGGCGTGGTGTTCTTCCTGCTGGTGGTGCAGCTCCAGGTGGTGTCGGGGTTCTCCCCCATCGCCGCCGGGCTGTCGATGTTGCCGACGACGATCCTGATGATGCTGCTGTCGGCCCGGGCCGGCGACGTGGCCAAGCGGGTGGGCCCGCGCTGGCCCATGACGATCGGGATCCTGGTGGCGGCCGGCGGGTTCCTGCTCATGAGCATGATCGGGTTCGGCTCGTCCTACCTGCTCCTGGTGCTGCCGGCGGTGTTCGTCTTCGGGCTCGGCCTGTCGGCGGCCGTCGCGCCGCTGACCGCGACCGTGCTGGCCACCGCCGACGAGCGCTACGCCGGCACGGCCAGCGGGGTGAACAACGCGGTGGCGCGCACCGGCAGCCTGCTGGCCGTGGCCGCCGTGCCGCCGCTGGTCGGGCTGGTGGGCGACGCGTTCGAGAACCCGCCGGTGTTCGACGCCGGGTTCCGGATGGCCATGCTGATCAGCGCCGGGATGATGGTGGTGGCGGCGCTGATCACGTTCTTCACGATCAGGACGAACGTCCTGGCCGTCGACGACGATGACGACAGGGAGAGCGGCGGCTAGGGCGTGTATTTGGTTGTGATCAATCTGCGGGATCCGCCCTCGTTTCGGGGTCCGATCTGGTAGATCGTTTTGCGTGACGCGAGTGCAATTGACGGACGCGGAGTGGGAGTTCATCGAGCCCTACCTGCCGATCGGTGGGTTCGGCCCGTACCCCGAGCGGCTGCGGCAGCAGTTCGAGGGCGTGA
>NZ_JBGNUW010000022.1:0-218689 GCF_041950495.1 Nonomuraea sp. MTCD27
AGATCACCGACGGCGACAAGCTGGCCGGCCGCCACGGCAACAAGGGCGTCATCTCCAAGATCCTGCCGGTCGAGGACATGCCGTTCCTGGAGGACGGCACCCCGGTCGACATCATCCTCAACCCCCTGGGCGTGCCCGGCCGAATGAACGTCGGCCAGGTCCTGGAGACCCATCTCGGATGGATCGCCGCCAGAGGGTGGGACATCTCGGGCATCCAGGAGGCCTGGGCCGAGCGGCTGCGTGACAAGGGCTTCGAGAAGGTCGCTCCGCGCACCAACATGGCCACGCCGGTCTTCGACGGTGCCCACGAGGAGGAGATCGTCGGTCTGCTCGACAGCACCATCCCCAACCGCGACGGGGACCGGATGGTGCAGCAGAGCGGCAAGGCCCGGCTGTTCGACGGCCGCTCCGGCGAGCCGTTCCCGTACCCGATCGCGGTCGGCTACATCTACATCCTCAAGCTGCTCCACCTGGTCGACGACAAGATTCACGCTCGGTCGACCGGCCCCTACTCCATGATCACCCAGCAGCCGCTCGGCGGTAAGGCCCAGTTCGGTGGCCAGCGCTTCGGTGAGATGGAGGTCTGGGCGCTGGAGGCGTACGGCGCCGCCTACGCCCTGCAGGAGCTGCTGACCATCAAGTCCGACGACGTCCTGGGCCGCGTGAAGGTCTACGAGGCCATCGTCAAGGGCGAGAACATCCCCGAGCCCGGCATCCCCGAGTCCTTCAAGGTCCTCATCAAGGAAATGCAGTCGCTGTGCCTCAACGTCGAGGTGCTCTCCAGCGACGGCATGTCCATCGAGATGCGCGACACCGACGAGGACGTCTTCCGCGCGGCGGAGGAGCTCGGCATCGATCTGTCCCGGCGTGAGCCGAGCAGCGTGGAAGAAGTCTGAGGGGGAGATCGCACAAAATGCTAGACGTCAACTTCTTCGACGAGCTCAGGATCGGCCTCGCGACCGCCGACGACATCCGTCAGTGGTCGCACGGCGAGGTCAAGAAGCCCGAGACCATCAACTACCGGACTCTCAAGCCGGAAAAGGACGGACTCTTCTGCGAGAAGATCTTCGGCCCGACCCGCGACTGGGAGTGCTACTGCGGCAAGTACAAGCGCGTCCGCTTCAAGGGCATCATCTGTGAGCGCTGTGGCGTCGAGGTGACTCGCGCCAAGGTGCGTCGTGAGCGGATGGGCCACATCGAGCTGGCCGCGCCGGTCACGCACATCTGGTACTTCAAGGGCGTCCCGTCGCGCCTCGGTTACCTGCTCGACCTGGCCCCGAAGGACCTGGAGAAGGTCATCTACTTCGCGGCGTACATGATCACGCATGTCGACACCGAGATGCGTGAGCGTGACCTGCCCTCGCTGGAGGCGAAGATCTCCGTCGAGCGGCAGCACATCGAGCAGCGCCGTGACGCCGACGTCGAGGCCCGGCAGAAGAAGCTCGAGGGTGACCTGGCCGAGCTCGAGGCCGCCGGCGCCAAGGGCGACCAGCGCCGCAAGGTCCGCGAGGGCGCCGAGCGCGAGATGCGTCAGCTCCGTGACCGGGCCCAGCGCGAGCTGGACCGGCTCGACGAGGTCTGGAGCCGCTTCAAGAACCTCAAGGTCCAGGACCTCGAGGGCGACGAGCTGCTCTACCGCGAGATGCGTGACCGCTTCGGCCGCTACTTCAAGGGCGGCATGGGCGCGCAGGCGATCCAGGACCGCCTGATCAGCTTCGACCTCGACGCCGAGGCCGAGAACCTGCGCGAGACCATCCGCAGCGGCAAGGGCCAGAAGAAGGCCCGCGCGCTCAAGCGGCTCAAGGTCGTGTCGGCGTTCCTCAACACGACCAACTCGCCGCGCGGCATGGTGCTCGACTGCATCCCGGTCATCCCGCCGGACCTACGCCCGATGGTGCAGCTCGACGGTGGCCGGTTCGCGACCTCCGACCTCAACGACCTCTACCGCCGGGTCATCAACCGGAACAACCGCCTCAAGCGTCTGCTCGACCTCGGCGCGCCCGAGATCATCGTGAACAACGAGAAGCGGATGCTGCAGGAGGCCGTGGACGCGCTGTTCGACAACGGCCGTCGCGGTCGCCCGGTCACCGGCCCCGGCAACCGGCCGCTGAAGTCCCTCAGCGACATGCTGAAGGGCAAGCAGGGTCGTTTCCGCCAGAACCTGCTGGGCAAGCGAGTCGACTACTCCGGCCGTTCGGTCATCGTCGTCGGCCCGCAGCTCAAGCTGCACCAGTGCGGTCTGCCCAAGCAGATGGCGCTGGAGCTGTTCAAGCCGTTCGTGATGAAGCGGCTCGTGGACCTCAACCACGCGCAGAACATCAAGTCGGCCAAGCGGATGGTCGAGCGCGCCCGCCCCGTGGTGTGGGACGTGCTCGAAGAGGTCATCACCGAGCACCCGGTGTTGCTCAACCGTGCTCCGACGCTCCACCGCCTGGGCATCCAGGCGTTCGAGCCGCAGCTGGTCGAGGGCAAGGCCATCCAGATCCACCCGCTCGTCTGCACCGCGTTCAACGCGGACTTCGACGGCGACCAGATGGCCGTGCACCTGCCGCTGTCGGCTGAGGCCCAGGCCGAGGCTCGCATCCTGATGCTCTCGACCAACAACATCCTCAAGCCGGCCGACGGCAAGCCCGTGACGATGCCCACCCAGGACATGGTCATCGGCCTCTACTGGCTGACCACCCAGAAGGACGGCGCTGAGGGTGAGGGCCGCGTGTTCGGCTCGATCGCCGAGGCGCAGATGGCCTTCGACCGCCGCGAGCTGGAGATCCAGGCGAAGATCCAGATCCGGCTGAAGGACGTCCTGCCGCCGCGCGAGTGGGTGGCCCCCGAGGGCTGGGAGCAGGGCGACGCGATCCGCCTGGAGACGACGTTCGGGCGGTGCCTGTTCAACCAGACGCTGCCGGACAGCTACCCCTTCGTCGACTTCCAGGTCGGCAAGAAGCAGCTGTCCACGATCGTGAACGAGCTGGCGGAGACCTACCCCAAGATCGAGGTCGCCAACTCGCTCGACGCGCTCAAGGACGCCGGCTTCCGCTGGGCGACCCGTTCCGGTGTCACCATCTCGATCGAGGACGTCGTCGCGCCCCCGAACAAGACCGACATCATGGAGAACTACGAGCGCCGGGCCGACAAGGTCCAGCGCGAGTACGAGCGCGGTCTGATCACCGACGAGGAGCGCCGTCAGGAGCTCATCGAGATCTGGACGCACGCGACGGCCGACGTCGAGACCGACATGGTCAACGCCTTCCCGGCGACCAACCCGGTCTGGATGATGGTCAACTCCGGCGCCCGTGGTAACAAGATGCAGGTCCGGCAGATCGCCGGCATCCGTGGCCTGGTGTCCAACACCAAGGGTGAGACGATCCCGCGGCCGATCAAGGCCTCGTTCCGCGAGGGCCTGTCGGTGCTGGAATACTTCATCTCCACCCACGGTCAGCGGAAGGGTCTGGCCGACACCGCTCTGCGTACCGCCGACTCGGGTTACCTGACCCGTCGTCTGGTGGACGTGGCGCAGGACGTCATCGTGCGCGAGATCGACTGCGGCACCGACCGCGCGGTCCCGCTCCACGTGGCCGACCGCGACGCGTCGGGCAACCTGGTCAAGGCGGAGAACGCCGAGTCCAACGTGCACGGCCGCATCCTGGCCGAGGACGTCGAGGTGGACGGCAAGATCATCGTCCCGGCGGGTGTCGACATCAACGACAACCACGTGACGAAGCTGGTCGAGGCCGGCGTCGAGACCGTCCGCACCCGCAGCGCGCTCGTCTGCGAGGCCAAGATCGGTGTGTGCGCGACCTGCTACGGCCGCTCGCTGGCCACCGGCAAGCTCGTGGACGTCGGCGAGGCGGTCGGCATCATCGCCGCCCAGTCGATCGGTGAGCCCGGCACGCAGCTGACGATGCGTACGTTCCACACCGGTGGTGTGGCCGGCGCCGACATCACCCACGGTCTGCCCCGTGTCACGGAGCTCTTCGAGGCGCGCATCCCCAAGGGTGTCGCCCCGATCTCCGAGGCCGAGGGCCGGGTCCGGATCGACGAGACCGACAAGACCAGGAAGATCGTGATCACCCCCGACGACGGTTCGGAGGAGATCGCCTACCCGGTCTCGATGCGTTCCCGCCTGCTCGTGCAGGACGGCCAGCGCGTCACGGTCGGCCAGCAGCTGGTCGCCGGTGCGGTCAACCCCAACGAGGTGCTGCGCATCCTCGGCCCGCGGGCCGTGCAGCTGCACCTGGTGGCGGAGGTCCAGCAGGTCTACCGCTCGCAGGGTGTGTCGATCCACGACAAGCACATCGAGATCATCGTGCGGCAGATGCTCAAGCGCGTGAACGTGCTGGAGTCCGGTGACACCGACCTGCTGCCCGGCGAGCTCGTCGAGCGTCCGCGCTTCGAGCAGATGAACCGTGAGACGGTGGCGGAGAGCGGCTCGCCGGCCGCGGGCCGTCCGGTGCTCATGGGCATCACGAAGGCCTCGCTCGCCACCGAGTCGTGGCTGTCGGCGGCCTCCTTCCAGGAGACGACCAGGGTCCTGACGGACGCGGCGATCCACGCCAAGTCCGACTCGCTCCTGGGCCTGAAGGAGAACGTCATCATCGGTAAGCTCATCCCGGCCGGTACCGGCATGCCGCAGTACCGCAACATCCGGGTGGAGCCGACCGAGGAGGCCAAGGCCGCGATGTACACCGTCGGCGGTTACGACGGCTCGGCGGCCGACTACACCTTCGGCACGGGCAGCGGCGAGGCCGTCCCCCTGGAGGAGTACGACTTCGGCCAGTACAACAGGTGATTTCCTAGTCGTCTGTAGGTGACGCGCCCGGGACTCTCTGCCGAGAGGCCCGGGCGTGTTCGCTTTCCGGCCTTTGTCCCGTTACGGCGGAGCCGTGGCCGCCCCAGACGCCGTACGGGGCCGGGGGCCTTCCAGGGAGACGGCCTCTGAGCCCGTCAGTGGTGAGCCGCCGTTACGACGCTCTGTGGGCCGTGTCGGTGGTCAGGCGGGCACCGCCCACGCCTACGGCCGGGCAATGGGAAGTTACGGGTGGATGGCGGTTCGTGGACTTGGGGGCGGAACACCCCAGGGGGCTATATCATGTCTGCGGAGCTGTAGATGGGCTGGATGAAATAGGCCCCGGGCGACCCGGAGTGGCAAGGCTTATCCGCTTTGCCGCGCCGTTTTGACGTGTCGCCAGGGCCTGGGTAGTCTTGAGCATCGTGCCCGTCTTCTTGCGGGCTCTCGACCGTGCGCTCATTGCGGGCGCGGGACGGCTTCCTGGCTCGTAATCCTCGCGGATGTGTCTGTGTGAACAGCGCGACACGCCCGAGCGCGGGGGCGCCGAGACAAGATAAACCAGCAGGTCATGACACCGGCAGAACCTGCGAAATGCAAGACCCAACGACGTAACACCGGCCAAGGCACGAAACGGAGTGGCAGTGCCCACTATTCAGCAGTTGGTCCGCAAGGGCCGGCAGGACAAGGTCTCCAAGACCAAGACTCCTGCCCTCAAGGGGAGTCCGCAGCGGCGCGGTGTGTGCCAGCGCGTTTACACCACGACTCCGAAGAAGCCCAACTCGGCACTGCGCAAGGTGGCCCGCGTTCGGCTCACGAACGGCATCGAGGTCACGGCCTACATCCCGGGTGTGGGTCACAACCTGCAGGAGCACTCCATCGTGCTCGTGCGTGGCGGTCGTGTGAAGGACCTGCCTGGTGTTCGCTACAAGATCATCCGCGGTTCGCTCGACACCCAGGGTGTCCGTAACCGCAAGCAGGCCCGTAGCCGCTACGGCGCGAAGAGGGAGAAGAGCTAACAATGCCTCGTAAGGGTTCTCCTGGCCGTCGTCAGCTCATGGCTGACCCGGTTTACAGCTCGCCTCTGGTGACCGCCCTGATCAACAAGGTGCTGCTGGACGGCAAGCGCTCCATCGCGCAGTCGATCGTCTACGGCGCCCTCGAGGGCTGCAGGGAGAAGACGGGCAACGACCCGGTCGTCACCCTGAAGCGCGCGCTTGACAACGTCAAGCCGACTCTCGAGGTCCGCAGCCGTCGTGTCGGTGGCGCGACCTACCAGGTGCCGGTTGAGGTGCGCGCGGCGCGCAGCACCACCCTGGCCCTGCGCTGGCTGGTGCAGTACTCCCGCGCCCGCCGCGAGAAGACCATGACCGAGCGCCTCATGAACGAGCTCCTCGACGCCAGCAACGGCCTCGGGGCGAGCGTCAAGAAGCGCGAGGACACCCACAAGATGGCCGAGTCCAACAAGGCCTTCGCTCACTACCGCTGGTAGTGGGTTCGACGAGACGACGAGGACGCGAGAGAAGTGGCCACCCAGACCGCTCTTGACCTGGCCAAGGTCCGAAACATCGGGATCATGGCCCATATCGACGCGGGCAAGACCACCACGACCGAGCGCATCCTGTTCTACACCGGTATCAACTACAAGATCGGTGAGGTCCACGAAGGCGCAGCCACGATGGACTGGATGGAGCAGGAGCAGGAGCGCGGCATCACGATCACGTCTGCCGCGACCACCTGCGAGTGGGTCGGTCACACGATCAACATCATCGACACTCCGGGTCACGTCGACTTCACCATCGAGGTGGAGCGTTCGCTCCGCGTCCTCGACGGCGCGGTCGCCGTGTTCGACGGCGTCGCCGGTGTCGAGCCGCAGTCGGAGACGGTGTGGCGCCAGGCTGACCGCTACGAAGTGCCCCGCATCTGCTTCGTGAACAAGATGGACCGTGTCGGCGCGGAGTTCCACCGCTGCGTCGACATGATGATCGGCCGCCTGGGCGCGACCCCGGCCGTCATCCAGCTCCCGTGGGGCGTTGAGGCCGACTTCAAGGGCGTCATCGACCTCATCAAGATGAAGGGTCTCATCTGGTCCGCCGAGGCGGCCAAGGGCGAGATGTACGACGTCGTCGACATCCCGGCCGACCACGTCGACGCCGCCCGCGAGTGGCGCGACAGGCTGATCGAGACCGTCGCCGAGAACGACGACGAGCTGATGGAGCTCTACCTCGAAGGCACGCAGCCGACCGAGGAGCAGCTGGTGGCGGCCATCCGCCGCGCCACGCTGGCCAGCGCCATCAACCCGGTCCTGTGCGGCACCGCGTTCAAGAACAAGGGCGTTCAGCCCCTGCTCGACGCGATCGTCGCCTACCTCCCCGCCCCGACCGACATCCCGGCCTTCAAGGGCCACGCGGTCGGCAACGAGGAGAAGGTGATCGAGCGGCACGCCGACCCGACCGAGCCGTTCTCCGCGCTGGCCTTCAAGATCGCCAGCGACCCGCACCTGGGCAAGCTCACCTACATCCGCATCTACTCGGGCACGCTCGAGACCGGTTCACAGGTCATCAACTCTGTGAAGGGTAAGAAGGAGCGGATCGGCAAGATCTACCAGATGCACGCCAACAAGCGCGAAGAGCGCCCGTCGGCGATCGCTGGTCAGATCGTCGCCGTCATGGGTCTGAAGGACACCACGACCGGCGACACCCTGTCCGACCCGTCGAACCAGGTCGTGCTCGAGTCGATGACGTTCCCGGCTCCGGTCATCAACGTCGCCATCGAGCCCAAGACCAAGGGCGACCAGGAGAAGCTGTCGATCGCGATCCAGCGCCTGGCCGAGGAGGACCCGTCCTTCCAGGTCCGTCGTGACGAGGAGACCGGTCAGACCGTCATCTGGGGCATGGGCGAGCTTCACCTGGAGATCCTCGTCGACCGTATGCGTCGCGAGTTCAAGGTCGAGGCCAACGTGGGCCGCCCGCAGGTGGCCTACCGCGAGACCATCCGCCGCAAGGTGGAGAAGATCGACTACACCCACAAGAAGCAGACCGGTGGTTCCGGTCAGTTCGCGCGGGTGATCATCAACCTCGAGCCGCTGGGCGAAGGCAACGACGGCTACGAGTTCGAGAACAAGGTCACCGGTGGCCGCGTCCCGAGGGAGTACATCCCGTCGGTCGACGCGGGCGCGCAGGAGGCCGCCGAGTTCGGCGTGCTGGCCGGTTACCCGATGGTGGGCGTGAAGGTTACGCTGACCGACGGTGCGGCCCACGACGTGGACTCCTCGGAAATGGCCTTCAAGATCGCCGGCTCGATGGCCTTCAAGGAGGCCGCGCGCAAGGCGGACGCCGTTCTTCTCGAGCCGATGATGGCCGTTGAGGTCACCACGCCCGAGGACTACATGGGTGATGTCATCGGTGACCTCAACGGTCGCCGCGGGCAGATCCAGGCGATGGACGACCGGGCAGGCGCCAAGGTCGTCCAGGCGCTCGTGCCGCTGTCTGAGATGTTCGGCTACGTGGGTGACCTGCGTAGCAAGACGCAGGGGCGCGCGAGCTACAGCATGCAGTTCGACTCCTACTCGGAGGTGCCTCCGGGCATCGCCAAGGAGATCGTCGCGAAGGCCCGGGGCGAGTAGTTCCCGGTCCGGTCCCGCGAGGGATCGGACCAGGACTTCAGTCCTGGTCCCTGGTGGGGTGGTGAGAGCCACCCCACCGCCAAGGGTTTCGGGAGTTCCCGGGCCCGAGTGTGTAGACGAAAGTCAGTCAGATTCTCAAGGAGAGAACCAGTGGCTAAGGCCAAGTTCGAGCGGACCAAGCCGCACATGAACATCGGCACCATTGGGCACATCGACCACGGCAAGACCACGCTGACCGCGGCGATCACCAAGGTGCTTCACGACCGTTTCCCCGAGCTCAACAAGGCGACCCCGTTCGACAAGATCGACAAGGCGCCCGAGGAGAAGGCTCGCGGCATCACGATCTCCATCGCGCACGTCGAGTACCAGACCGAGAAGCGTCACTACGCTCACGTTGACTGCCCCGGTCACGCCGACTACGTGAAGAACATGATCACCGGTGCCGCTCAGATGGACGGCGCCATCCTGGTGGTCGCCGCCACCGACGGCCCGATGCCGCAGACGAAGGAGCACGTCCTCCTGGCCCGCCAGGTCGGCGTCCCCTACATCGTCGTGGCTCTCAACAAGGCCGACATGGTCGACGACGAGGAGATCCTCGAGCTCGTCGAGCTCGAGGTCCGCGAGCTTCTGTCCGCTCAGGAGTTCCCCGGCGACGACCTGCCCGTCGTCCGCGTCTCCGCCCTCAAGGCTCTCGAGGGTGACGAGAAGTGGGCCGACAGCATCGTCGAGCTCATGAACGCCGTGGACGAGAACGTTCCCGAGCCCCCGCGTGAGACGGACAAGCCGTTCCTCATGCCGGTCGAGGACGTCTTCTCGATCACCGGTCGCGGTACGGTCGTCACCGGCCGTATCGAGCGCGGTATCGTGAAGGTCAACGAGCAGGTTGACATCATCGGTATCAAGGAAGAGAAGACGACCACCACCGTCACCAGCATCGAGATGTTCAACAAGATGCTCGACGAGGGTCACGCCGGCGACAACGCCGCTCTGCTCCTCCGTGGTATCAAGCGCGAGCAGGTCGAGCGCGGCCAGTGCATCATCAAGCCGGGCACGACCACCCCGCACACCGAGTTCACCGGCCAGGTCTACATCCTGTCCAAGGACGAGGGCGGCCGCCACACGCCGTTCTTCAACAACTACCGCCCGCAGTTCTACTTCCGTACGACTGACGTGACCGGTGTGGTGAACCTCCCCGAGGGCACCGAGATGGTCATGCCGGGCGACAACACCGAAATGCGCGTTGAGCTGATCCAGCCCATCGCCATGGAGGAAGGCCTGAAGTTCGCGATCCGTGAGGGTGGCCGTACCGTCGGCGCCGGCCGGGTCGTCAAGATCATCAAGTAGCTGGACCGTCGGGGCGGCGGTCGGCCCCGGACCTCGGGACCGACCGCCGCACCACGTAAGGCCCCATGCAAGGCGCCGTGATCCAGCAGTAGCTTCGGCCGGCGGTGGAGACACAGTGACCGAAGTCACTGCCGGATCACGGAAGAAAAGGCAGATCGACTACGTCTGCCTCGTGGGGTCAGTGCGGGTTCGACCTGCATGAACACACAGCGGCAACAGGCCGCACGATACTTTTTCAGACGACAGCGAAGGACACCGAGGCCATTATGGCGGGACAGAAGATCCGCATCCGGCTTAAGGCCTATGACCACGAGGTCATCGATAGCTCGGCCAAGAAGATCGTCGAGACGGTGACGCGGACTGGCGCGAAGGTCGCAGGCCCGGTGCCGCTGCCGACCGAGAAGAACGTGTACTGCGTCATCCGCTCGCCGCACAAGTACAAGGACAGCCGCGAGCACTTCGAGATGCGCACGCACAAGCGGCTGATTGACATCATCGACCCGACCCCCAAGACGGTTGACTCGCTCATGCGGCTCGACCTCCCCGCGGGTGTCGACATTTCGATCAAGCTCTGAGGGAACGCACTGACATGGCTAAGACGATCAAGGGCGTCCTGGGCAAGAAGCTCGGCATGACCCAGGTCTTCGACGCGGACAACCGGATGGTGCCGGTGACCGTGGTCGAGGCCGGTCCGTGCGTGGTGACCCGCGTCCGCACTGCCGACAAGGACGGCTACTCCGCCATCCAGCTCGGGTTCGGGCAGGTCGACCCCCGGAAGGTCAACAAGCCGCTCGGCGACTACCTGCGTAAGCACGACATCACCCCGCGCCGTTACTTCGCGGAGATCCGCACCGACGACGCGAGCGACTACACCCTGGGCCAGGAGCTGCTGGCCGACACCTTCGAGGCCGGCCAGTTCGTCGACGTGACGGGCAAGAGCAAGGGCAAGGGCTTCGCCGGTGTCATGAAGCGGCACGGCTTCGGTGGTCTGGGCGCGTCGCACGGTACGCAGCGCAAGCACCGCTCGCCGGGTTCCATCGGTGGCTGCGCCACCCCGGGCCGCGTTTTCAAGGGTCTGCGTATGGCTGGCCGGATGGGTAACGTCCGCACCACCGTGCAGAGCCTGAAGGTTCACGCCGTGGACGCCGAGAACGGTCTCATCCTGATCAAGGGTGCGATCCCCGGTGCCAACGGCAGCCTGGTCCTCGTCCGTACCGCTGCCAAGAAGGGGGCTGCCAAGTGAGCACCACTATTGACGTCCTCGACGCCAGCGGCGCGAAGACCGGCACGGTTGACCTGCCCGAAGACATCTTCGGCGCCAAGGTCAACATTCCGCTGATCCACCAGGTGGTCGTGGCCCAGCTCGCCGCTCGCCGGCAGGGCACCCACAAGGCCAAGACCCGTGGTGAGGTCTCCGGCGGTGGCAAGAAGCCGTACCGCCAGAAGGGCACCGGCCGCGCCCGTCAGGGTTCGACCCGTGCGCCGCAGTTCACCGGCGGTGGCACTGTGCACGGCCCCGTCCCGCGTGACTACGCGCAGCGGACGCCCAAGAAGATGAAGGTCGCCGCCCTGCGTGGCGCCCTCTCCGACCGGGCCGGCGGCGGTCGCGTCCACGTGGTGAGCTCCCTGGTCACGGGCGAGACGCCCAAGACCAAGGCCGCCCTGGAGGCCCTGCGCAAGATCACCGAGTCGGCCCGCGTCCTCGTCGTGGTCGACGCGGACGACGAGCTGACCTGGCTGAGCCTGCGCAACGCTCCGGAGGTCCACCTGCTGGACGCCGGGCAGCTCAACACCTACGACGTGCTCGTGCACGACGACGTGGTCTTCACCCAGGAGGCGTACGACCAGGTCGTGTCGCGGCTGAGTGGCGGGAAGGAAGACGCCTGATGGAGAAGATCGCCGACCCGCGCGACATCATCATCAAGCCGGTCGTCTCTGAGAAGAGCTACGGCCTGATCGATGAGAACAACAAGTACACGTTCCTGGTGCGGAAGACCGCGAACAAGACCCAGGTCAAGATTGCCGTTGAGCAGATCTTCGGGGTCAAGGTCACCAGCGTGAACACCATCAACCGGCAGGGCAAGCGCAAGCGCACCCGTACCGGTTTCGGCAAGCGTCCCGACACCAAGCGCGCCATCGTGAGCCTGGTGGAGGGCGATCGGATCGACATCTTCGGTCAGATCGGCTGACAGCCATAGAAGTGAGTGGGCCGAGAGGTCCGCGGGGCTGAGACCGTCGCACTCCGGTGCGGCGGGCTCACCCATGTAACCGACGAAGGATGAACGAAAAAGATGGGCATCCGTAAATACAAGCCGACGACTCCGGGTCGCCGCGGATCGAGTGTCTCGGACTTCTCCGAGATCACCCGCAGCACCCCTGAGAAGTCGTTGCTTGCACCCCTTCACAGCAAGGGCGGCCGCAACGTACACGGCCGAGTCACCGCTCGCCACCAGGGCGGCGGTCACAAGCGCGCCTACCGGATCATCGACTTCCGTAGGCATGACAAGGACGGCATCCCGGCGAAGGTCGCTCACATCGAGTACGACCCCAACCGCACCGCCAACATCGCTCTGCTCCACTACGCCGACGGTGAGAAGCGCTACATCATCGCGCCGACGGGTCTCAAGCAGGGTGACCGCATCGAGAACGGCCCGGCCGCCGACATCAAGCCGGGCAACTGCCTGCCGCTGCGCAACATCCCGACCGGTACCTTCATCCACGCGGTGGAGCTCCGTCCGGGCGGTGGCGCCAAGCTCGGCCGTTCCGCGGGCGCCCAGATCCAGCTGCTCGCCAAGGAGGGCACGTACGCCACGCTGCGTATGCCGTCCGGCGAAATGCGCATGGTCGACGTGCGCTGCCGCGCCACGGTGGGCCAGGTCGGCAACGCCGAGCAGGCCAACATCAACTGGGGCAAGGCCGGCCGTATGCGGTGGAAGGGCAAGCGCCCGACCGTTCGTGGTGTCGCGATGAACCCCGTCGACCACCCGCACGGTGGTGGTGAGGGTAAGACCTCCGGTGGTCGTCACCCGGTGAACCCCAAGGGCAAGCCCGAGGGCCGTACCCGTCAGGCGAACAAGGCCAGCGACAGGCTGATCATCCGCCGTCGGTCCAAGAGGAAGAAGCGGTAGGAGCAGCCGAAATGCCACGTAGCCTTAAGAAGGGTCCCTTTGTGGACGAGCACCTTCAGAAGAAGGTCGACGTCCAGAACGAGAAGGGCACCAAGAACGTCATCAAGACGTGGTCGCGGCGCTCCATGATCGTTCCCGACATGCTCGGGCACACGATCGCCGTGCACGACGGCCGCAAGCACGTCCCGGTGTTCGTCACCGAGTCGATGATCGGTCACAAGCTCGGAGAGTTCGCCCCCACGCGTACCTTCCGCAGCCACGTCAAGGAAGACCGCCGCAGCCGGCGGTAAGCGTCCCGAAAGTAGGAGAAAGCGATGGAAGCCAGGGCTCAGGCGCGGTTCGTCCGTGTCACGCCCCTCAAGGCCCGCCGCGTGGTGGACCTTATTCGCGGGCTGCCCGCTTCGGAGGCGCAGGCCGTGCTGCAGTTCGCTCCCCAGTCGGCGAGCGAGCCGATCTACAAGGTGCTCAGCTCCGCCATGGCGAATGCCGAGCACAATTTCGATCTCGACCCCAGCACGCTCGTCGTGAGCCGCGCGTGGGTCGACGAGGGCCCGACGCTGAAGCGGTTCCGTCCGCGTGCACAGGGTCGCGCCTATCGGATCAACAAGCGGACGAGCCACATCACCGTGATCGTGGAGTCCCGCGAGCCGAAGGGAAGGACCCGATAGTGGGCCAGAAGGTTAACCCGCACGGGTTCCGCCTCGGCATCACGACCGACTTCAAGAGCCGGTGGTACGCCGACAAGCTGTACAAGGCATACGTCGCCGAGGACGTGGCGATCCGCCGCATGCTGCAGAAGGGCATGGAGCGGGCCGGCATCTCCAAGGTCGAGATCGAGCGCACGACGGACCGCGTGCAGGTGGACATCCACACCGCGCGTCCCGGCATCGTGATCGGCCGCCGCGGCGCCGAGGCGGACCGTATCCGTGGCGACCTGGAGAAGCTGACCAAGAAGCAGGTCCAGCTGAACATCCTCGAGGTCAAGAACCCCGAGATCGACGCTCAGCTGGTCGCCCAGGGCGTCGCCGAGCAGCTGTCCAGCCGTGTCTCGTTCCGCCGCGCCATGCGCAAGGCGATGCAGTCGGCCATGAAGTCCGGCGCCAAGGGCATCCGTGTCCAGTGCTCCGGTCGTCTGGGCGGCGCCGAGATGTCCCGGTCGGAGTTCTACCGCGAGGGTCGCGTGCCGCTGCACACCCTTCGCGCGGACATCGACTACGGCTTCTACGAGGCCCGTACGACCTTCGGCCGCATCGGCGTGAAGGTCTGGATCTACAAGGGCGAGGCTCCGACGAGCCGCGCCGAGCGTGAGGCGGCTGCCGCCGGCGCTCGTGCCGGCCAGCGTCGTGACCGCGACGACCGTCGCGGTGGCGGCGGCGGCGGTGACCGTCCGCGTCGTGGTGGCGGTGACCGCCCCCGTCGTGGTGGTGGCCGCGGCGACCGCGCCCCCCGCACCGAGGCGGCCTCGCAGGCCGCCCCCGAGACCGGCCCGGCTGCGCAGCCGGGTGCTGAAGGGAGCTGACCATGCTGATCCCGCGCAGGGTCAAGCACCGCAAGCAGCACCGGCCTGACCGCAGCGGAGCCGCCAAGGGCGGCACCAGGGTCGTGTTCGGCGAGTTCGGCATTCAGGCGATTGAGCACTCCTACGTGACCAACCGCCAGATCGAGTCCGCTCGTATCGCCATGACCCGTCACATCCGCCGTGGCGGCAAGGTGTGGATCAACATCTACCCCGACCGTCCCCTCACGAAGAAGCCCGCCGAGACCCGCATGGGTTCCGGTAAGGGTTCGCCGGAGTGGTGGATCGCCAACGTCAAGCCCGGACGCGTGATGTTCGAGCTGTCCGGCGTGGCGGAGTCGGTCGCGCGTGAGGCGCTCACCAGGGCGATCCACAAGCTGCCGATGAAGTGCAAGATCGTTAAGCGTGAAGTGGGTGAGGCGTGATGGCTAAGGGCCTGACCGCCGGCGAGCTGCGAGTGGAGGACGAGGACACCCTCGTCCAGAAGCTCAAGGAAGCCAAGGAGGAGCTGTTCAACCTCCGTTTCCAGGCAGCGACCGGTCAGTTGGAGAGCCACGGGCGGCTGCGTGCCGTCCGCCGCGAGATCGCCCGTATCTACACCGTGATGCGCGAGCGCGAGCTGGGCATCGTCACGGTCGAGAAGGAGACGAGCGATGGCTGAGACCGAGACCACCGAGACGACGAACGAGCAGCGGAACTTCCGCAAGGTTCGTGAGGGCCTCGTGGTGAGCGACAAGATGGACAAGACCGTCGTCGTCGCCGTCGAGGACCGCGTCAAGCACCGTCTGTACGGCAAGGTCATCCGCCGTACGACCAAGTACAAGGCGCACGACGAGGCCAACGCCTGTGGCGTCGGCGACCGCGTGCTGCTGATGGAGACCCGCCCCCTCTCCGCCACCAAGCGGTGGAGGGTCGTGGAGATCCTCGAGAAGGCCAAGTAAGCCGGGCCCTCTCTGTTGCACCGCGCCTCGTGGGGGCTCTCAGAGCCCCCATGACGGCGTCCAAGGACGCGGGGCCTCCCGGCCTCGCGTCGCCTGCGGTGCGGCGCCCTACGGGGCGCTGTGGCCGGGGGAACAAGACAATGACAGGTTCCGCCAGGCTCACGCGAAAGCTCCGCTTTCGCGAATCCCAGAAAACGTGCGAAGTACGTAGCTGCTGAGGGTTCGAAAGCTCCGCTTTCGAACCCTAGGAAAAACGTGCGAAGCACGGAGCTTTCCGAGGATTCGAAGCTCTGCTTCGAGTCTCTGGAAACGTGCGAAGCACGGAGCTTTTCGGGGGGTTCGAAGCTCTGCTTCGAGTCTCTGGAAGCGTGCGAAGCACGGAGCTTTTCGGGGGTTCGCGGGGGCGCAGCCCCCGCGGGAGAACCGGCGCGACTAACAGGAGTTCAGACGTGATCCAGCAGGAGTCGCGGCTCAAGGTCGCCGACAACACGGGTGCGAAGGAGATTCTCTGCATCCGTGTTCTCGGTGGCTCGGGCCGACGCTACGCCGGTATCGGCGACGTCATCGTCGCCACTGTCAAGGACGCGCTGCCGGGCAGCACGGGCGTCAAGAAGGGCGACGTGGTCAAGGCCGTCATCGTCCGCACGGTCAAGGAGCGCCGCCGGCCCGACGGCTCCTACATCCGCTTCGACGAGAACGCCGCGGTCATCATCAAGGACAGCGGTGACCCTCGTGGCACTCGTATCTTCGGCCCGGTCGGCCGCGAGCTGCGCGACAAGAAGTTCATGCGCATCATCTCGCTCGCCCCGGAGGTGCTGTAATGCCGAAGCTGCATGTGAAGAAGGGTGACCTGGTTCAGGTCATCGCCGGCAAGGACAAGGGTGCCAAGGGCCGTGTGATCGCCACGCTGCCGCGCGAGGACCGCGTGGTGGTCGAGGGCGTCAACATGATCAAGAAGCACACCAAGGAGACCCACCAGGGCCCGCGCGGCGCCAAGACCGGCGGCGTGCAGACCATGGAGGCTCCGCTCCACGTGTCCAACGTGAAGAAGCTCAAGGACGACAAGCCCGCCGAGAAGAAGGCCGACGACGAGAAGGTCGACAACAAGGCCGACGAGACGGGTGAGGACAGCTGATGACTGCCACCACCACTGAGACCGAGCGCCCGACGCCGCGACTCAAGACGAAGTACCGCGAGGAGATCGCGGCCCAGCTTCGCGAGCAGTTCGGCATCGAGAACGTCATGCAGATCCCGGCCCTGACCAAGATCAAGGTCAACATGGGCGTCGGCGAGGCGGCTCGCGACTCCAAGCTCATCGAGGGTGCCGTTCGCGACCTCACCTCGATCACCGGCCAGAAGCCGGCCGTCGTCCGGGCGCGCAAGTCCATCGCCCAGTTCAAGCTGCGCGAGGGCATGCCGATCGGCGCTCACGTCACGCTGCGCGGCGACCGCATGTGGGAGTTCCTCGACCGGCTGCTGGCGCTCGCGCTGCCCCGTATCCGGGACTTCCGCGGTCTGTCGCCCAAGCAGTTCGACGGCAACGGGAACTACACCTTCGGTCTGACCGAGCAGGTCATGTTCCACGAGGTCGACCAGGACAAGGTCGACCGGCCGCGGGGCATGGACATCACGATCGTGACCACGGCGAAGAACGACGACCAGGGCCGGGCGCTGCTGAAGCTCCTCGGCTTCCCGTTCAAGGAGGCCTGATCCAATGGCGAAGAAGTCGCTGATCGCCAAGGCGGGGCGCAAGCAGAAGTTCGAGGTCCGGGCATACACTCGTTGCTCGCGCTGCGGCCGGCCGCGTGCGGTCTACCGCAAGTTCGGGCTGTGCCGCGTGTGCTTCCGCGAGATGGCGCACCGGGGCGAGCTGCCCGGCATCACCAAGTCGAGCTGGTAGGTAACCTGAGGGGCGGTCTCGCGCCGCCCCTCAGGCACTCATATTCGGTAGTAGAAGACAGGACGCACTCCGCGTCCGTGACCACGCCGTAGGTCCACCGGTAGAGCATCGCGCTTCACCGACTGGAAACCGCGGCGAGGAAGGCCACTGGCCATGACGATGACCGACCCGATCGCAGACATGCTCACACGTCTGCGCAATGCGAACTCGGCGTACCACGAAAGCGTGTCGATGCCGTACTCGAAGATCAAGGCGCACATCGCCGAGATCCTCCAGCAGGAGGGTTACATCCAGGCTTGGACCGTCGAGGACGCCAAGGTTGGGAAGAACCTCGTGGTGGAGCTCAAGTTCGGGCCCACCCGTGAGCGGTCGCTCGCGGGCCTGCGCCGGGTTTCCAAGCCCGGTCTGCGGGTTTATGCAAAGAAGGACAACCTGCCTCGAGTCCTGGGGGGGCTGGGCGTCGCGATCATCTCGACGTCCGCCGGTCTCATGACCGACAAGCAGGCCGGCAAGCGTGGTGTGGGCGGGGAAGTCCTCGCCTACGTCTGGTAGAGGGGAGGAACACAGCATGTCGAGAATCGGACGGCTGCCCATCCCTGTGCCCACCGGCGTAGACATCACGATCGACGGCCGGGATGTCCAGGTCAAGGGCCCGAAGGGCACGCTTTCTCACACGGTCGCCGAGCCCATCGCTGTGGCTCGCGACGAGGACGGCGCCATCGCCGTCACCCGCCCGAACGACGAGAACAAGGTCCGTGCGCTGCACGGTCTGTCCCGGACGCTGATCGCCAACATGGTGCAGGGCGTCACTCAGGGCTACTCCAAGAGCCTTGAGATCGTCGGCGTGGGTTACCGCGTCCAGGCCAAGGGGCCGACGCAGCTGGAGTTCTCTCTGGGCTTCAGCCACCCGGTCATCGTCGACGCCCCCGAGGGCGTCACCTTCCGCGTCGAGAAGCCGACCCTGTTCCACGTGGACGGCATCGACAAGCAGAAGGTCGGCGAGGTCGCGGCCAACATCCGCAAGTTGCGCAAGCCTGACCCGTACAAGGGCAAGGGCGTGCGTTACCAGGGCGAACAGATCCGCCGCAAGGTCGGAAAGGCTGGTAAGTAGGCATGGCTCCGAAGACTGCGTTCAGCAAGCACACGGCTGCCCGCACCGTCTCGCGGGCCCGCCGTCACCGCCGCGTCCGCAAGAACGTCGTCGGTACGACTGCGCGCCCGCGTCTGGTCGTGAACCGTTCGACCCGTCACATGTTCGTCCAGATCGTGGACGACACCGTCGGCCACACGCTGGTGAGCGCGTCCACCATGGACCCCTCGCTGCGCACGCTGGAGGCGGACAAGACGGAGAAGGCCAAGAAGGTCGGCGAGCTCCTCGCTCAGCGGGCCAAGGAAGCCGGGATCACGGCGGTCGTCTTCGACCGCGGTGGCAACCGCTACGCCGGGCGCATCGCTGCTCTGGCGGACAGCGCCCGCGAAGGCGGGCTCGAATTCTGATGACCGCAATTGAGATGAGGAACCACTGATGGCTGCAGCTCCGCGTCGCGGTGGCGGCACCGGTGGCGAGCGGCGGGACCGTCGTGACGATCGCCGCGGTGGCGCCGCCGACAAGGGCGTCTCGTACATCGAGCGCGTAGTGAAGATCAACCGAGTGGCCAAGGTCGTGAAGGGTGGTCGTCGCTTCAGCTTCACCGCCCTCGTGGTCGTCGGTGACGGCAACGGCCTGGTCGGCGTCGGCTATGGCAAGGCCAAGGAAGTCCCCGCGGCCATCGCCAAGGGCGTCGAAGAGGCGAAGAAGCACTTCTTCAAGGTGCCTCGGATCCAGGGCACCATCCCGCACACCGTGCAGGGCGAGGAGGCGGCGGGTGTCGTCTTCCTGCGTCCGGCCTCGGCCGGTACCGGCGTCATCGCCGGTGGCCCGGTGCGCGCGGTCCTGGAGTGCGCCGGCATCCATGACGTGCTGTCCAAGTCGCTCGGCTCGGACAACCCGATCAACATCGTGCACGCCACCGTGGCGGCTCTGAAGGGCCTCTCGCGCCCCGAGGAGATCGCCGCCCGTCGTGGCCTGCCGATCGAGGACGTCGCTCCGCCGGCGATGCTGAAGGCTCAGCGCGAAGGCATCGCGGAGGCCGCGGCGGCGAAGGCGGTGAGCTAGTCATGGCACGCCTGAAGATCACTCAGGTTCGCTCGAAGATCGGTGGCAAGCAGAACCAGCGTGACTCGCTGCGTTCGCTTGGCCTGAAGCGAATCGGCGATGTCGTCGTCAAGGAGGACCGTCCCGAGATTCGCGGGATGGTCTCCGTGGTGACGCACCTCGTCGAGGTGGAAGAGGTCGACTAGTCATGACTGACAAGGCTCCGCTCAAGATTCACGACCTGCGTCCTGCCCCCGGCTCCAACAAGGCCAAGATCCGCAAGGGTCGTGGCGAGGCGTCGAAGGGCAAGACGGCCGGTCGCGGCACCAAGGGCAGCCACGCCCGTACGACGGTCCCCCTCGGTTTCGAGGGTGGCCAGGTGCCGCTGCAGAGGCGTCTGCCGAAGCTCAAGGGCTTCTCCAACGCCCTGTTCAAGACGACCTACCAGGTCGTCAACCTTGACAGGATCGGCGAGCTGTTCCCCGAGGGTGGCGAAGTCACCGTCGAGACGCTGGTCGCCAAGGGTGCTGTTCGCAAGAACCAGCTCGTGAAGGTGCTCGGCACCGGCGAGATCTCCGTCGCGGTGAACGTGCAGGCTCACGCCTTCTCGTCCTCCGCCAAGGAGAAGATCGCCGCTGCAGGTGGTTCCGTTACCGAGCTGTAAGAGCTATTACGAGGCGTGGGGGCTTTGACAATGGGCCCCCACGCCCGTAGTGCGTTAGAGTTCGCGAGACGGCAGGCTTCTGTCCGGCTCGTTTGACATGAGACTTCAGATGGCAGATCCCCGCACCATCGCATACTCACACCGCCGTAAAGGCGCGCAGGAGGGACCGTGCTGACCGCGTTTACCCGGGCGTTCCGGACACCGGACCTGCGCAAGAAGTTGCTCTTCACCCTGGGCATCATCGCGCTTTTCCGTCTCGGCTCGGTTCTTCCGACTCCGGGAGTCCACGTCCAGAACCTCGCCGCCTGTTTCGATCAGGCCCGTAGTGGCGAAACCGGCAACATCTACGGGATGGTCCAGCTGTTCAGCGGCGGCGCGCTGCTGAAGCTTTCGGTGTTCGCGCTGGGCATCATGCCGTACATCACGGCGAGCATCATTCTGCAGCTGCTCGTCGTCGTCATTCCACGTCTCGAAGCGCTGAAGAAGGAAGGCCAGGCCGGCCAGACCAAGATCACGCAGTATACGCGTTATCTGACCATCGGGCTCGCCGTCCTGCAGTCGACCGCCTTCATCGCGCTGGCCCGTACCGGCCAGCTCTTCCCGAACTGCCAGCAGGACGTTCTGCTCGACCCCGACAACATCTTCCAGATCGTGACGATGGTCATCATCATGACCGCCGGTACGTCCGTGATCATGTGGCTCGGTGAGCTCATCACCGACCGTGGCGTCGGCAACGGCATGTCCATCCTGATCTTCACCCAGGTCGTCGCGGTCTTCCCGTCCGAGCTGGCCAACATCTTCCAGGCGAACAAGTTCACCTTCGCCGTGGTGCTGGTCGTCGGCGTCTTCATGATCGCCGCCGTGGTGTTCGTCGAGCAGGCCCAGCGCCGCATCCCGGTGCAGTACGCCAAGCGCATGGTGGGCCGCAGGATGTACGGCGGCACGTCCACCTACATCCCGCTGAAGGTCAACCAGGCCGGCATCATCCCGGTCATCTTCGCGTCCTCGCTGCTCTACCTGCCTCAGCTGGTCACCTCGCTCTTCTCGACCAGCGAAAACGTGGTGATCACCTGGATCTCGCAGAACCTGGCCACCGGCGACACGCCGATCTACATGGCCACGTTCTTCCTGCTGATCATTTTCTTCACGTACTTCTACGTGTCCATCACGTTCAACCCCGCTGAAGTCGCCGACAACATGAAGAAGTACGGTGGTTTCATTCCGGGCATCCGTCCCGGCCGTCCGACGGCTGAATACCTGAACTTCGTGCTCACCCGTCTGACCGCGCCTGGCGCGCTCTATCTGGGTCTCATCTCCATGGTCCCGATCGTCGCGCTTGCGGTGGCCGGTGCGAGCCAGAACTTCCCGTTCGGAGGGACGAGCATTCTGATCATGGTAGGCGTCGGCCTGGACACGGTGAAGCAGATCGAGAGCCAGCTGCAGCAGCGTAACTACGAAGGTTTCCTGCGGTAGTGCGTCTCGTTCTGGTCGGGCCCCCCGGAGCGGGTAAGGGGACACAGGCCCAGTACATCGCATCGAACCTGTCCATCCCGAAGATCTCGACAGGTGACATCTTCCGTGCCAACGTCTCGGGCGGCACGGACCTTGGCAAGCTGGCCAAGACGTTCATGGACCGTGGCGACCTGGTGCCCGACGAGGTCACCATTGCCATGGTCCGCGACCGTCTGTCCGAGGACGACGCGCAGGACGGTTTCCTGCTCGACGGCTTCCCGAGGAACGTCGCGCAGGCTGAGATCCTGCGCGACATGCTCAAGGACTGGGGCCAGGCGCTCGACCTCGTGCTCGAGCTCGTCGTCGACGACGACGAGGTGGTCAGGCGACTGGCCGGCCGGCGCACCTGCAGCCAGTGCGGGCGCATCTGGCACGTCGAGTTCGACGACAAGAAGGACGACAGGTGCGACGCGTGCGGGGGCGCGTTGTTCCAGCGTGACGACGACAAGGAGGAGACCGTCAGGCACCGCCTGGAGGTCTACCAGGAGCAGACGGCACCGCTGGTCTCCTACTACGCCGACGAGGACATCCTGGTCGGCGTCGACGCGACCGGACCGGTCGAAGAGGTCACGCAACGTGCCATGGACGCGATCCGGCCGTTCATGGGATAGCCGAAGCACGACCGATTTGCGGAGGTGGCACGGGTTTCCGTGCCACCTCGCGGCTATTGTGGGGGGAATTGGGCTCCCACCGTGGCCCGTTGAGACCCAGGGGGGCAAGAGATGTTCAAACGCAACAGACACGGCATCCAGATCAAGTCGCCGGAGCAGCTGGAGAAGATGCGCTCGGCCGGCCTGGTGGTCGGGCGCACGCTCGACCTGCTGAGGCGTACCGTCGAGCCCGGGATGACGCCGCTCGACCTCGACGTCATCGCCGAGAAGGCGATCAGGGACGAGGGCGCGATCCCGTCGTTCAAGGGCTACCAGGGCTTCCCCGCGACCATCTGCGCGTCGGTCAACGACGAGGTGGTGCACGGCATCCCGACGAACGCCCGCAAGCTGCGCGAGGGGGACATCATCTCCATCGACTGCGGCGCGATCCTGGACGGCTGGCACGGCGACTCGGCGGTGACCGTACCGGTCGGCGAGGTGGACCCCAAGCTGACCGAGCTGATGCGGATCACGGAGGAGGCCATGTGGCGCGGCATCGCCGCGCTGACCCCGGGCCGCCACCTGTCGGACATCGGCTACGAGGTCGAGCGGTACGTGAAGTCGCAGGGCCGCTTCGGCATCCCGCCCGAGTACGGCGGCCACGGCATCGGCACCGAGATGCACATGGACCCGTGGATCGCCAACCACGGCAAGCCCGGCCGCGGCCCGGTGCTGGAGGAGGGCATGTGCCTGGCCATCGAGCCCATGGTGAACCTGGGCACCGAGCGCACCCGCGTGCTGGCCGACGACTGGACCGTGGTCACGATTGACGGCAAGCACTCCGCACACTTCGAGCACAGCGTCGCCGTGACACATAATGGTCCTTGGGTGCTTACCGCCCTGGACGGGGGCAAAGAGCGCCTGACCCAACTGCAGAACTAGCCGGGAGTGGGTGGGATGGCGAACAGCCCCGAGATGCGTGCCTCCGACGTCGACCGCGATCGTGTCGCCGCCATCCTCCGCGAGCACACCGCGCAGGGCCGCATCACGATGGAGGAGTTCAACGAGCGGCTTGAGGAGCTCTACCGCAGCAAGACCTACGGTGAGCTGGCCAAGCTGACGGTTGACCTGCCCGATGTGGACATGCGCCACCTGCCCGCCAGGGCGGCCCCCGCGCCGGCGCCGGAGCAGCGCCGCATGCATTCGGGGATGATGGCGGCCTGGAGCGCCTGGGCCGTGGCCAGCGGCATCAACTGGGTGATCTGGCTGATCGTGAGCATCACGTCGGGTGACCTGGTCTATCCGTGGCCGCTGTGGGTCATGGGCCCGTGGGGCGTGATCCTGCTGATGAGCACCATCTTCGGCAACGGCCATCCGAAGCGCTCCTGAGGACTTTGTGCACTAGTGCACTGTGTGCATTCGTCCGCAGTCCGGATACGTCCGGATTCCTAACGTGAGGTGTGTCGAGAACACCACTCACGAAGGAAACCAAATGCGTAAGGTCCTTGCAGCAGCCGCCTTCGCCGGCTCGATCGCCGTCACCGGACTCGCTGTCGCCCCCGCCGCCCAGGCCACCACCGCCACCACGACCGCCACTCAGGCGACCGGCTCCATGGGTAGCTGGGGCAAGTACTACTCCAGCAACAACAAGGCCTACACCTACGGCAAGACCTACAAGTCGGGCAAGAAGGTCTACACCCGGTGGTACGGCAAGGAGTACTCGCCGAAGTACGGCTACGTCTGGTTCAAGTACTACTCCGGCGGCAAGTGGCACAAGTTCTACCGCAAGTGGAACGGCTCGTACGACAAGACCTGGTCGGGCAAGGGGATCTCGAAGATCTACACCTACACCTGCTGGGGCGGCAAGGACAAGTACTGCGGTTCGGCGCACCGCATCTACTAGGAGGCCCCCGTTCCGCGGAAGGCCCGCCGAGAATCTCCGGCGGGCCTTCCGCCATGCCGGAGTGGGGGCTGTCGCGCGGAGCGTGGGGTACACTCTTACATGGTTGTGTCAGGACACCTGGCACGCGTTTCGCGTTTTGGGCTCAGGTGTCGTACACTCCTTAGTCGGCTCACTATGACTATCACGCGTCGGCGATCTTCGCTGATCGTCGCTCTCTTCGAAGCGTGAAGGTCGCGGCTGCGTAGTGAACCGGAGCCTCAGACGACCGATCAGTGAAACGCGAGGAATTTTGGCCAAGAAAGACGGCGCCATCGAGATCGAGGGCACTGTGGTCGAGTCGCTCCCGAACGCCATGTTCCGGGTTCAGCTCGACAACGGCCATAAGGTCCTGGCCCACATCAGCGGACGGATGCGGATGCACTACATCCGGATCCTGCCTGACGACCGGGTTGTCGTTGAACTGAGCCCCTACGACCTTAGTCGTGGGCGGATCGTCTACCGATACAAGTAACGACTGAATCCGCAGCGTAGCGAGGACATTCCGCCGTGAGGCGCGAGCTTCGCTCGCAAGGAAGCAACGTCTGAGGAACACGAAGGACAATGAAGGTAAAGCCGAGCGTCAAGAAGATCTGCGACAAGTGCAAGGTGATTCGCCGGCACGGTCGCGTCATGGTGATCTGCGACAACCTGCGCCACAAGCAGCGCCAGGGTTAGTCGCCGCAAGGCTCCTCCGAGTCCGCCCCATCAGGGAGCGGGCTCGACGCATGAGGAGCCTGAGTCAGTAATCGCGTGTCACGCCTGAGCAGGCGACTCCGGTCGAACCACTCAGGAGACCCCCGGTCGGAGGCCGGGGCCCTCACCCCGGGCATTGGGGAGGGGTTGTGAGGCGCAAGACCTCCGCCACAAAGAAGGAGAATGCCCGACCATGGCTCGCCTGGTTGGCGTCGACCTCCCCCGCGACAAGCGGCTGGAGATCGCTCTCACCTACATCTACGGAATCGGCCGCACCCGCGCCCAGGAGATCCTCGAGGCCACCGGTGTCAGCGGTGACCTCCGGGTCCACCAGCTCAGCGACACCGAGCTCGTCCCGATGCGTGACTACATCGAGGCGAACTTCAAGATCGAGGGTGACCTGCGCCGTGAGGTTCAGGCCGACATCCGTCGCAAGATCGAGATCGGTTGCTACCAGGGCATCCGGCACCGCAAGGGCCTGCCCGTGCACGGTCAGCGCACGCAGACCAACGCGCGCACCCGTAAGGGCAAGAAGAAGACCGTCGCCGGCAAGAAGAAGCCCGGTAAGAAGTAGTCCACGCAGCCGCGGGACCGAAGACCTCAGGAGTGAAGGCAAAGAATGCCTCCTAAGAGCCGCCAGGGTGCGCCTAAGAAGGTGCGCCGCAAGGAGAAGAAGAACGTCGCTCATGGGCACGCCCACATCAAGAGCACGTTCAACAACACGATCGTCTCGATCACCGACCCGAACGGGAACGTGATCTCCTGGGCCAGCGCCGGCCACGTGGGTTTCAAGGGCTCCCGTAAGTCCACCCCGTTCGCCGCTCAGATGGCCGCCGAGAACGCCGCTCGCCGCGCCATGGAGCACGGCATGCGCAAGGTCGACGTCTTCGTCAAGGGTCCCGGCTCCGGCCGTGAGACCGCGATCCGCTCGCTGCAGGCCACCGGCCTCGAGGTGGGCTCGATCCAGGACGTCACCCCGGTTCCGCACAACGGTTGCCGGCCGCCGAAGCGCCGCCGCGTCTGAATTAGCCCAGGAGATACAGAGAAATGGCTCGTTACACGGGCGCGGACTGCAAGCTCTGCCGTCGCGAGAAGACCAAGCTCTTCCTCAAGGGCAGCAAGTGTGAGTCCGCCAAGTGCCCCATCGAGATCCGTCCTTACCCGCCGGGTGAGCACGGCCGCGGTCGTCCGAAGGACACCGAGTACCAGCTTCAGCTTCGCGAGAAGCAGAAGACCCGGCGCATCTACGGCGTCCTCGAGAAGCAGTTCCACAACTACTACGAGGAGGCCGCGGGCAAGACGGGCAAGTCGGGTGAGGTGCTGCTCCAGATCCTGGAGAGCCGTCTCGACAACGTCGTCTACCGCGCCGGTTTCGCCCAGTCGCGCGACGCCGCCCGCCAGCAGGTCCGTCACGGGCACTTCCTGGTGAACGGCAAGAAGGTCGACATCCCGTCCTACCGCGTTCGCGAGCACGACATCATCGAGGTCCGCGAGACCAAGCGCAACCTGCTGCCGTACGAGGTGGCTCGCGCCACCGCCGGCGAGCGCACGGTTCCCGCGTGGCTCGGCGTCGTGCCGGACAAGCTCCGCGTCCTGGTTCACCAGCTGCCGGTTCGCCAGCAGATCGACACCCAGGTCCAGGAGCAGCTCATCGTCGAGTACTACTCGAAGTAAGTAGTCACTCGTCCGGTCCGGGTGTGGGAGACCGCACCCGGGCTAGGCTGTTTATCGGAGTGGCGTCATATAGCGGGCGCCACACGAAAAGGGGAGAACCCGAACATGCTGATCGCTCAGCGTCCGACTCTTCTCGAAGAGTCGATCGACGAGACCCGGTCCCGATTCGTCATCGAGCCGCTGGAGCCGGGCTTCGGCTACACCATCGGCAACTCGCTGCGTCGCACGCTGCTGTCGTCCATCCCGGGCGCGGCCGTGACGAGCATCCGCATCGAGGGCGTCCTGCACGAGTTCTCGACCGTTCCCGGGGTCAAGGAGGATGTCACCGACATCATCCTCAACCTCAAGGAGCTGGTCGTCTCCTCCGAGCACGACGAGCCGGTCGTGATGTACCTGCGCAAGCAGGGCCCGGGTGAGGTCACCGCCGCCGACATCGCGCCTCCGGCCGGTGTCGAGGTGCACAACCCCGAGCTCCGCATCGCCACCCTCAACGGGAAGGCGAAGCTGGAGATGGAGCTGACCGTCGAGCGCGGTCGCGGCTACGTCTCCGCCGCCCAGAACAAGCAGCCGGGTCAGGAGATCGGCCGGATCCCGATCGACTCGATCTACTCCCCGGTGCTCAAGGTCACCTACAAGGTCGAGGCGACCCGAGTCGAGCAGCGTACCGACTTCGACCGCCTCATCCTCGACGTCGAGACCAAGCCCGCGATGAAGCCCCGCGACGCGGTGGCCTCCGCCGGCAAGACCCTCGTCGAGCTCTTCGGCCTGGCCCGCGAGCTCAACGTCGAGGCCGAGGGCATCGACATCGGCCCGTCGCCGACCGACGCCGCCCTGGCCGCCGACCTGGCGCTGCCGATCGAGGAGCTGAACCTCACCGTTCGCTCCTACAACTGCCTCAAGCGCGAGGGCATCCACACCGTGGGTGAGCTCGTCGCCCGCAGCGAGCAGGACCTGCTCGACATAAGGAACTTCGGCGCCAAGTCGATCGAAGAGGTCAAGCAGAAGCTGCACGAGATGTCGCTGGCGCTCAAGGACTCCCCGCCCGGGTTCGACCCGAGCGCGGTGGCCGGCGGCGGCTACGACGACGACGACAGCGCGTACGTCGAGACCGAGCAGTACTGATCTTCGCTTTTCCCCGCGTCGCCGTGCGGCGCGGGGTTCAATAACGGACCGCGCGAGCGACCGCGGTCCGGCCCGACTCCGGTACCTGGTACGGCCGGGGCGGGTTAATCCAGGAGGAGAAAGACCATGCCCAAGCCCACCAAGGGTGCACGTCTTGGCGGCAGCCCGGCGCACGAGCGGCTGATCCTGGCGAACCTCGCCACCGATCTGTTCCGCCACGGCAAGATCCGTACGACGGTCGCGAAGGCCAAGCGCCTGCGCCCGCTGGCGGAGCGCCTGATCACCAAGGCGAAGAAGGGCGACATCCACAACCGGCGTCAGGTCCTGACCGTCGTTCGGGACAAGGGCGTCGTGCACCACCTCTTCACCGAGATCGCGACCACGTTCGCCGAGCGTCCCGGTGGCTACACCCGCATCACCAAGATCGGTGCGCGTAAGGGCGACAACGCCCCCATGGCGGTCATCGAGCTGGTGACCGAGCCGCTGAACGGCGTCACGACCCGCCGCACCGAGGCTCCCGCCGCTGCCGCCGCGCCCGCGCCGGCCGCCGAGGAGACCGAGGCGCCGGAGGCCGAGGAGGCCGCCGAGGCCAAGGCCGAGGCTGCTGAGGCTCCCGAGGCCGCCGCCGAGGAGACCCCGGCCGCCGAGGCCGCTGAGGCTCCCGCCGAGGCGAAGAAGGACGAGGCCTGATCTTCCAGGCCGGACGAGACGGGCCCGGATCCCCTTGCGGGGGTTCGGGCCCGTTTTCCATATCTAGGGAGGATCATCGTGGTACGGCTCCGCCTCGACCTCGCGTACGACGGGACCGACTTCTCGGGATGGGCCAGGCAGCCGGGGCTGCGTACGGTGCAGGGGGAGATCGAGCAGGCGCTCGGGCGGATCCTGCGGCTCGGCGGGCCGGCCGAGCTGACCGTGGCGGGGCGTACCGACGCGGGGGTGCACGCGCGGGGGCAGGTCGCGCACGTGGACGTGGCCGAGGGGTCGCTGGGCGAGCTCGACGGGAACCGGGGGCCGCTGGGCGTCGATGAGCGGCTCTCTGCGCTCGTGAGACGGCTCGGTGGGGTCCTGGAGCCAGATGTACGGATTTATCGGGTCTCGGTGGCTCCTGAGGGCTTTGACGCACGGTTCTCGGCGATGTTCCGGCGGTACGCGTACCGGGTGGGTGACGGCCCGGGCGGTGTCGACCCGCTGCGGCGGCGAGAGGTGGTCTGGCACAACCGGCCGCTGGATCTCGGGGCGCTGAACGCGGCCGCCGCGCGGTTGCTCGGCGAGCACGACTTCGCGGCGTTCTGCAAGAAGCGCGAGGGGGCCACGACGATCCGGGAGCTGCAGCGGCTGGACTGGGTGCGGCAGGCGGACGGGGTGCTGGTGGCCACCGTGGTGGCGGACGCGTTCTGCCACTCGATGGTGCGGGCGCTGGTCGGGTCGCTGCTGGCGGCCGGGGACGGGCGGCGGCCGGTGGAGTGGCCGGGCGAGGTGCTGACGCGGGCCGTACGCGACTCCGCCGTGCACGTGGCTCCGGCGCACGGGCTGTGCCTGGAGGAGGTCGGCTACCCGCCGGAGGCCGAGCTCGCCGCGCGGGCCCAGGCCACGCGGCGAGTGCGTACGGCGTCCGAGTGATCAGTTGCCGGTGATGCGGCGTTCCAGCACGAGCGAGGTCTGGTCGCGGAACGCGCCGCTGACCTTGGGCAGCGTCTTCTCCTTGGCCGCCGGGGTGTGGCCGTCGGCGTGGGTGGCGTAGCTGAAGACGATGTAGCGGCCCCAGACCAGGCCCGCCGCGTAGCCGCCGGCGATGTGCACGCGCTCGCCGCCCGAGCCGGAGGCGCCCGGGAGCGGGCGGAACCAGATGTTGCGGGAGAGGTTCTTCGCCTGGTCGGCGGTGGCGGCGGCGTCCTTGTCAGGCAGCACGGCGATGCCGGTGGTGACGGCGTAGCGGCGCTTGCTGTCGACGTACGTGGCCCGCAGCACGCGGCTGCACTTCTGCTCCTTCAGCGCGTCGGCGAAGTCCCCGGTGGCGGCCTTGTCGCAGGTCGTCTCCATGTCTGCCTTGACCCTGGTGAACGTCGTGCCGGCCGCGCTCACCTTCTTCTTCGGGAACGCCTCCGACAGCGACAGCTTCTGCGGGTCGGTCTGCTCGGAGTTGAGCACGGACGTGCCGGCCCCGTCGGCGGGCGGGGCGGCGGACGGCTCCGTGTCGGTCGGCGGGGTGGACACGGCGGGGCGGGACTCGGCCGCCGTGGGCGTCCCGGGGCTCACGGTCTGGTAGGCGAAGAATCCGCCCGTCGCCACGCCGGCCAGCGCCAGCGCCCCCAGCGTCACCAGCAGGGCCCGCTTGCTCTTGCCCGGAGGCGGGGGTGGGGGCGGGGTCTGGAACGGAGGCTGCTTGAACGCTCCCGGTGGGAACGCGGGGCCGCCCGTGGGGGGCGTGGGCAGGTCGAGGGAGGTCGAGGCCTTCTGGCCCCAGGTGTCTCTGGAGAACGGGAGCTCGGGCAGCTTGTCACCGGCAGGGGGGATGGGAGGCCAGACGGGTACGTCGCCGGGCTCCGGGGGGCGGATGGACGGGTTGGCGGGGTCGCGCCTGGCCGCGTTCGGGTCGAAGTAGTGGGCCGGCCGGGTGGTGTCGTCCTGCTGCCGGGCGGGGTCGTTGGGGACGGCGGGGCGGGTGTCGGCGTGCTCCGCCACGGGGGCGGACAGGGGGACCTTGCGGTCGGGTGTGGCGTCGGGCCCGGCCGGGGCCGGTGGCCGGGTGTCCGGTCGGGCCGCTTCCGAGTCGTCTGAGTGGGCGGTTGCCGGGAGCCGGAGGCCCGGCCGGGTGTCGCCTGAGTCGTCGGGCTCGGGGAGGTGCGGGGCGGCCGGGGCCGGGGCCGGGGGGACGGTGGCGGACTGCGTGGTGTCCGGGTCCGTGTGGGTGCTGTCGGGCTGTGGGGTGCCCGGCTGGGCGGGTGTGGGGTGGTTCGGGTTCGGGTTCGGAATTGGGTTCGGGCCGGATGCCGGGTGCTGGGCTGCCGTGGGGTGCTGGGCGGTGTCCCGTTCTGCGGCGTTCGGGGCGAAGAAGTGGGCCGGGCGGGTGAAGCCCTCCGGGTTGGTGGCGTTCGGGTCGAAGGGCGGGCTCGGCTCGTCGGCGTCTGGCTCGGCCACCAGCTCGCCCGTGGCGGCCGGCCACGGCGGCACGGCGTTCGGGTCGGTGACGGGCGCGGGCCAGACCGGCATGCCCGCCGCGGCGGCGGTGAACGCGGGCGGCGGCTCCCAGGGCGGCGCACCGGGCACCACCGGCTCGACCGGCCAGCTGCCGGGCTGCTCGCCGGGGGCTTGCTTCGGCTCGTCCCACGGGCGGATGTCGTGGAGCCGCCCGGGCTGGGTCTGGTCGCTCGCTGCCTGAGGCGTGTGCGGCTCGCCGGGCCAGGCGTGGCCGGCCTCGACCCCGAAGGGCGTGTGGTCGGTCTGGGGCGTGCCGAAGGCCGTGTGGCCGGTCTCAGGCGTGCCGAGGGCCGTGTGGTCCGTCTCGGGCGGGCCGAAAGGCGCGTGGTCGGGCTCAGGCGCGGCGAAGGGAGCGGGGTTGGGCTCGGGCGTGCCGAAGGGCGCGAGGTCCGGATTGGCCGTGCCGAAGGTGGCATGGTCGGGCTCGGGTGCGCCGAAGGGCGCGTGGTCCGGATTGGGTGTGCCGAAGGGCGTGGGGGTGGTCTCGGGTGCGCCGAAGGGCGGGGCGTCGGTGTGTGGCGGGCCGAAGGCGTGCTGGCCGGCCTGTGCCGGGACGAACGGCTGGTGCTCCTCGTGCGGCAGGCCCGGCGGTCGGTGGCCGGGCTGCGGCGCGCCGAAGGGCTCCGGTGGGATCACCTCGGGGTTGGTGGGGTCGGAGAACCAGTCGTACGGGACGTCGTCGTCGCCGCCCGGCACCTCCCACGGCTGGGCGCCGGGCGGCCCCTCCGGACCGGGCAGATCGGGCAGATCCGGCGGAGGGGGCCCCTGCAAGACGGGAGGGACGGGACGCGCCTCGGCGTCCGCCGCCTCATCGGACGGTGTGGACGCCGGTGGAACGTCTCGCCCGCTGGTCTGGCCGAAGCTCGGCGGTGGCGTCGCGGGGACGGCCGAGCGGTCGGCTTCCCTGCGATCGTGCTCAGACCCGGGTTCCTGGCCACGCATAGCTGGAGCCTAGCGAGAGTAGCGAGATCGTTATGTCGGTATGGGTGTTCCCAGAGGCATCCGGCATCCCCTTCAGGCACATTTGACGCTCAATGCCCGGTTCAGCCCAGCCGGCTTCCGGTGAGTGCCCGGTTGTCCAGGGCCAGGAACAAGGTGGCCTTGGTGATGTCGTTGATGGCCTCGGAAATCCGCTTCGACCCCTTCGAGTCGGGCTTGGTGCCGTCCTTGTTCTGGAACCAGTACAAGATCGCGTAGTGGCCGTACGTCGAGATCTTCGCGCCGCCGCTGCCCGAGCCGAGGAACTTGGTGACGGTGTCCTTGCCCGCCAGCGGCTTGACGTAGTTCTTCGTGTCGCCCGCCTTGGCCACCTTGCTCGCCTGCTTGCTGGAGCTGAGGTTGGCCACGCCGACCGTGCCGATGACCTTGCCGTCCTTGTCGCGGAAGCTCGCGCGTACGAACTGGGTGCACTTGGCGGCCTTGAGCGCCTTGTGGAGCGCGTCGCCCAGGGCGCCGTCAGTGCACTTCTTGTCCTTGCTGGTGATCGTCATCTCGTAGCTGCGGCCGGAGACGGAGAGCTTCTTCTTCGAGCCGAAGACCTCCTTGACCGAGATCGGGTCAGGGTCGGTGCTGCGCTCGGCGGCGTAGCCGTACTTGCCGGGTGGGGGTGAGGGGAGCGGCGCCGAGGTCTGGCGTGCGGCGGTGGTCTCGGCGGTGACTGGGTCGTCGGTGTTCCACATCAGCGCGAGGCCGCCGCCGAGCAGGCCGAGCACCGCGATGCCGCTGAGCGCGGCCCACAGCGGGGCGCGCGAGCGCTTGCCCTCGTCGTAGGGGCTCCAGCCGACCTTGCTCTGTGGTGCCCTCGTGGTGTCGCCGGCGGCGTCTTCCTTGGTGGAGCCGTCGTCGGCGGAGGCTTCCTTGTCCTTGCCCTTGCGCTCCTTGCGGGAGCGGCGGGACTTGCCGGTCGCGGGGCCGTCGTCCGAGGGGTCGCCGGCTCCTGGGGCGCCGCTTCCCGGACCGTCGCCGGACGGTGCGCCGCCGAACGCGCCTCCGCCGCCGCCGAACGCGTCACCCCCGCCGAAGGGGTCGCGTCCGCCGGAAGGGCCGCCACCGGATGGGCGGCCACCGGACGGCCCGCCACCGGACGGGGCGCCACCGGACGGGCCGCCTGCGGGGCCTGCGCCGAACGAGCCGCCTCCGAACGAGCCGTCGCCAGGGGGGCCGCCGGGCCGCTGGCCGCCTGCGGGGCCTGCGGCGAATGGGTCGTCTCCGAAGGTGCCGGGCGCCGGGGGGCCGCCCGCGTGGCTACCGCCGCGGCCTCGCCGGCCACGGGAGGGCCCGCCGTCGCCGGGCGCGCCGCTCATCGGCGCGCCGCCGTCGAACGAGCCGCCGTTGAACGGGCCATCGTTGAACGAGCCGCCGTTGAACGGGCCCGCGGGCCCGCCGCCCGCGGGTCCGTCGCCGTTGAACGGGCCGCCGGTGGAACCGCCGCCGTTGAAGGCGCCGCCCGCCGGGCCGCCGCCGTTGAATGCGCCCCCTAGGTTGCCGCCCGCGGGGTCGCCACCTGCGGGGCGACGACCTGCCGGGCCGCCGTCCGCGGGTCCGCCGCCTGCGGGGCCGCCGCCGTTGGGCGGGCCGCTCCTGGGGGAGCCACCCATCCCGTAGGGGGCGCCGCCGGCGGGGCCGGGGCCGAAGGGGGCGAAGGGAGCGTCGCCCGTGCCGTTTTCACGTTCTTGGGGAGAACCCATGCGGAGACATTACCGTGAGGTTTGTCATTGGGTTCCGAAGTCCTGGGTCCACCACAGCCCGCCGGGGCCGGAGGCGACGCCGACTCCGATGGCCTTCAGGCGGCAGTCCAGGATGTTCTTGCGGTGGTCGGGGCTGTCCATCCAGCCGCGTACCGCCTCATCGGGCGTGCTGTAGCCGGCGCCGATGTTCTCGGCGGCGCCCCAGCGGTATCCGGCGCGCTCCATCCGATCCCAGGGCGAGGCGCCGTCGGGGGAGTTGTGCGAGAGCCGCCCGGTACGGGCCATCTCCAGCGAGTGCGTACGCGCGGACCGGGTGAGCCCGTCGTCCACCCTGAGCGGCCCGCAGCCGCGCCTGGCCCGGGCGGTGTTGGTCAGGGAGACGACCTCGTACGCCATGCCGGCCAGCACCCGCACGCCGTCGTCCTGGTCGCCGAGCACCGCGGGGTCGTCGTGCGAGTTGAAGCCGGGGATCTGCCCTTCGGGCGTCCTGGTCGGCCTGGGTGTGGCGGCCTCGCTCGGGATCTTCTTGGTCGTGACACCCCGGGGGATCCGGTCGACCTGCGGCTGCGCCTTCTTCGCCGCCGTCGGCGCGGGGTTGGCGGTGGCGGCCGCGGGCGGGGCGGTCTCGTTGAGGTAGATGTGGGGGGCCGGCTCCGCGTCGTCGATCAGCCGGCCGATCAGCACGCCCGTGAAGAGGACCGCCATGAGGCAGGTCAGCACACCCAGGTGGCTCCGGCGCCGTGGGCCCCGCTGGGTTTGCCGGGTGTGAGTGTTCTGCCACATACCGCCGCTAACGATAGGGATGTCGGGTCCTGGGAAAGAAGAGGTCCCAGGGAAACGAAATCGAACCGTTCTGCGGTCGGGTAGACTCGCTTCGGGTTACCGGTCACTTTGACCTGCACGCCATTGGGCGGGTAGCTTAGGTTCGTTGTGTGCATAGGTCCAGCGCGACCAATGCGCGGCGCGTCCGGCGTCATCTCCCGTGTTGCGGAGACGGAAGGTCCGGGCCGTCGTGTGCCCGCACCGACCGACAAATGTGGCTGTCGCATCCGACAGCGCCGAAGACGCGAGCATAAAGAAGGCTACGACCGTGCGCACGTACTCACCGAAGCCCGCCGACGTCCAGCGTCAGTGGTACGTCATCGACGCGACCGATGTCGTGCTGGGCCGGCTGGCCAGCCACGTCGCGACCCTGCTCCGCGGCAAGCACAAGCCGATCTTCGCGAACCACGTCGACACGGGTGACTTCGTCATCGTCATCAATGCCGACAAGATCGCGCTGAGCGGTAACAAGCGTGAGCAGAAGAAGGCGTACCGCCACTCGGGCTACCCGGGCGGTCTGCGTTCCGTCAGCTATGGCGAGCTCATGGACAAGCGCCCCGACAAGGCCGTCGAGAAGGCCGTGAAGGGCATGCTGCCGAAGAACTCCCTCGGTCGGAAGATGGCCAAGAAGCTGAAGGTCTACGCGGGTTCCGAGCACCCGCACCAGGCCCAGCAGCCGGTGCCGTTCGAGATCACCCAGATCGCCCAGTAGTAGTTCGAAAGAGTTAGAGGAGAACCGTGGCTGAGCCCACCGGTGTCGAGACGGTCGTAGAGACGGCCGAGCTGGAGGAAGTCTCCAGCGAGGACTTCCCGTCCGAGTACACCACCGAGTCCGCCGCCAGCGCTGACGCTCCCGTGCGCAAGCCCGTCACCACGGGCAACTCGTACGGCACCGGCCGCCGTAAGGAGGCGATCGCCCGCGTGCGCATCGTCCCCGGCACCGGCAAGTGGACGATCAACGGTCGTTCGCTGGACGTCTACTTCCCCAACAAGGTCCACCAGCAGATCGTCAACGAGCCCTTCGTGGTGCTCGGCGCCGAGGAGGCGTTCGACGTCATCGCGCGCATCGACGGCGGCGGCGTGACCGGCCAGGCCGGCGCGCTGCGCATGGGCCTGTCCCGCGCCCTGGCGATCCTGGACGTCGAAGTCAACCGGCCGCCGCTGAAGAAGGCCGGCTTCCTCACCCGTGACGCCCGCGCCACGGAGCGGAAGAAGTACGGCCTCAAGAAGGCCCGCAAGGCTCCGCAGTACAGCAAGCGCTAAATTGGCGCGCCTTTTCGGCACCGACGGGGTACGTGGGGTCGCGGGTCGCGACCTCACAGCCGAGCTCGCCATGGATCTTTCCGTGGCGGCGGCTCATGTCCTCGGCGATGCAGGCGCGTTCGCCGCTACCGGACGCCGTCCGGTAGCGGTCGTGGGCCGGGACCCGCGTGCCTCGGGAGAGTTTCTCGAGGCCGCCGTGGTCGCCGGCCTCGCGGCGTCTGGAGTGGATGTGCTGCGCCTCGGCGTGCTGCCCACCCCGGCCGTCGCCCACCTCACCGCCGCGCTCGGCGCCGACCTCGGCGTCATGCTGTCGGCGTCGCACAACCCCGCGCCCGACAACGGCATCAAGTTCCTGGCCCGCGGCGGCTTCAAGCTGTCCGACGTGGTCGAGGACGAGATCGAGCGGCGGCTGGGCGAGGAGTGGAGCTTCCCGGTCGGCTCCGGCGTGGGCCGCGTGCGCGACGCGTACGGCGAGGCCGACCGCTACATCTCCCACGTGCTGACCACGATGAGTGCCACGCTCGACGGCCTGAACATCGTGGTCGACTGCGCCCACGGCGCCGCCCACATGGTGGCTCCGGAGGCGCTGGTGCGCGCGGGAGCCAGGGTCGAGGCCATCGGCGCGCGGCCCGACGGCCTCAACATCAACGCCGGTTACGGCTCCACCCACCTGGACAAGCTCCAGCAGGTGGTCATCTCGCGCGGGGCGGACCTGGGCGTGGCCTACGACGGCGACGCCGACCGCTGCCTGGCGGTCGACCACACGGGCTCGATCATCGACGGTGACCACATCATGGCCATCCTGGCCGCCGCCATGCACGGCGAGGGCCTGCTGGCCAAGGACACCGTGGTCGCGACCGTGATGTCGAACCTCGGCTTCAAGCTGGCCATGCGCGATGCCGGGATCACCGTGGTGGAGACCGCGGTGGGTGACCGTTACGTGCTGGAGCGGATGAAGTCCGACGGCTTCAACCTCGGCGGCGAGCAGTCGGGCCACGTCATCATGCTCGACCACGCCACCACCGGTGACGGCCTGCTCACCTCGCTCCACCTGCTGGGCGTGATGGCCAAGTCGGGGGTGCCGCTGAAGGAGCTGGCCGCGGTGATGACGCCGCTGCCGCAGATCCTGATCAACGTCAAGGACGTGGACAAGGGCAAGTCCTCGGTGCCCGAACTCGTCGCCGCGGTGGCGGAGGCGGAGGCGGAGCTGGGGGAGACCGGCCGGGTCCTGATCAGGCCGAGCGGGACCGAGCCGATGATCCGGGTCATGGTCGAGGCCGCGTCGGAGGAGCACGCCACGCAGGTGGCGGGCCGGCTGGCCGACGTGGTGCGTACGGCCTGCGTCTGAACATTTCGGATCCGGCCCGCGGGGATTCCCGCGGGCCGGATCCATGTCTACTCGTCGCCCGTGAGCGAGAAGGCGCGCAACCGCTGGCCGGCCCAGAGGACCGCGCCGACGGTGACGAGGAGCAGGGCCGGTACGGCGAAGCCCAGCGTGACGTCCGTCTTGAGGAACGCCGAGTCGCTGATCTGGTCGGCGATCGACTGGCCCCAGCGCTGGATCGAGAACTTGTGGGCGCCCGCGATGAGGTTGCCCACCAGCGTCTCCCAGACCAGGGCGTAGACGATGCCGATCGTGACCGCGTGCCGGGTGACGACGCCGAGCAGGAGGAAGACGGCCGCGTACGCGATGCCGGCCACCAGCGAGCCCACGGCGAAGCCTGGGGCGATGCCGTCCTCGTTGCCCACCAGGATCCAGGCCGCCACGTACGTCGGCACGGTCGCGAACAAGGCCAGCAGCGTGACCGCCACCAGGAACTTCGTCTGGGCGATGACCGGGCGGGAGATCGGCTTGGACATCAGGTGGATGATCGTGCCGTCGTCGATCTCCGGGGCGATGACGCCGGTGCCGGCGATCAGGCCCAGCAGCGGGAGCATGGTGCCGAGCGCGAAGTTCTCCATGAGCTGGACGGTCGTGCGCTGGTCGTCGGCGCCGAACACGCGCAGCATCACGGCCAGGCCGATCAGGGCCAGCGGGAGCAGCAGGAGCAGGAGGATCCGCCGGCGGCCCAGCAGGGCCCGGTAGGTGATGCCGGCGACGACTGTGTTCATGGTCAGGTGCTCCTGTTGATCAGGTAGGAGAAGACGCTCTCCAGGTCCTCGTCCGCCGGGGAGACCTGGTGCAGGCGCACACCCTCGGCCTGGGCGACCCGGGGCAGGAGACGGGTGAAGCGGCGGAGCTCGGTGGCCTGGACCTCCAGGCCCTCCGGGCGCAGCGCGATGCCGCCGGTCGAGTCGTCGCGTACGAGGGCGGCGGCGAGCTTCCTGTCGTCGCTGGAGCGGATCATGAACAGGTGGGGCCGGTCCGTCATCAGGCGCCTGATCTCGCGGAAGTTCCCGGACGCCGCGTGCCGCCCGGCCACCAGGACCTCGATGTGCTGGGCGACCCGCTCGACCTCCTCCAGGATGTGGGAGCTGAACAGGATCGTCTTGCCGGCCGTGCCCATGGCGCGGATCAGGTCCATGAGGTGCATGCGCTGGCGCGGGTCCATGCCGTTGAACGGCTCGTCGAGCAGCAGCACGGGCGGGTCGTGGACGAGCGCCGCCGCGACCTTGACGCGCTGGCGCATGCCCTTCGAGTACGTCTCGACCCGCCGGTCCTTGGGCTCCTCCATCTCCACCGTGGCCAGGGCCTTGCGGGCGGCCTCCTCCGGGTTGCCCAGGCCGTGCAGGCGGGCGGCCGAGAGGACGAACTGCCAGCCGGTCAGGAAGCCATACACGCCCTCCTTTTCGGGAACTAGGCCGATATTTCGGTAGATGTGGTGGTTCTTCCAGACCTTGGTGCCGTCCAGCGTGACCGTGCCGCCCGACGGGGCCAGGAAGCCGGCCATCATGTGCAGGAGGGTCGACTTGCCCGCGCCGTTCGGGCCGAGCAGGCCCGTGACGCCCGGGCCGATGGTCATCGTGACGTCGTTGACCGCCACCACGTTGCCGTACCAGCGGGAGACCTGCGAGAGCTCGATCTTCATTGCGCGGCCGCCTTCCTGTAGCGCAGCCCCAGCGCGAGCAGGGCGAGGCCGATCAGCACCACCAGCACCGCCGCCGAGGCGGGGCCGTTCGGGTAGGGCGCGCTCTCGATGGAGTGCCGCGGGGTGTCGAACAGCCAGACCTGTACGGAGTCGACCAGCCAGAACGGGCTCATCAGCCACGCCCAGGAAGCCACGGACTCGTTGCCCGACGAGTACAGCGTGCCGTAGATCAGCGGGACCGACCCGAACGACAGCAGGTAGACGGTGATCACCGAGGCCACGCCGAGCCCGCGTCGTGGCGTGAACGAGGCCAGTGCCAGCCCGAACGCCGACAGCAGCAGCGCCAGCGCCAGCGCCATCACCACCGCGCCCAGGAACTCGCCGGTGGCCGGCGGTCCCGGCATGTCCACCACCAGCTCGCCCACGAAGATCAGCGTGAGCGGAGCCGCGACCAGCGCGAACACCGCCACGGTCATGGCCACGACCTTGGCGCCGACGTACTCGGCGACGGAGACCGGGCGCGACAGGTAGAGCGGCAGCACGCGGTGGCGCAGGTCGGGCGCGACGACGGTGGGCGCCTGCGCGGCCAGGAAGATCGCCACCACGGCCTGCATGACCACGGCGAACCCGCTGTAGGGGATGCCGCGCTGCTGCACCAGCGCCATCATGGCGATGTTCACGACCGCCGGCAGCATCATGATGGCGACCAGGGCGAACGGCACGACCTTGCTGCGCGCCGGGCGGCCGAGACCGAAGATGCCGCGCAGGCTGTGCACGGCCAGCGCCCTGGCCGAGTAGCCCCGGCCGAGCCGGGGACCGTCGTAGTGCCGATAGCCGATGTCGTAAATCTCAGACATGTGCGACCTCATCCCTGAAGACGTCCTCGATGCGGTGGCGGCCCTCTTCGAGGCGGATCAGGCACAGGTCCAGGTCGACGGCGGCGTCGCGGATCGCGTCGTACGTCTCGGGCCCCAGCACCTTGATCACCAGCAGGCGCCCCTGACGCGAGACGGTCTGCCCGTCGGCGGCCAGGCGGGCGGCCAGCTCGTCGAGGCCCTCGTCGACCTCGACCGTCACGGTCTGCGTGGCCTGGGTGAACTCGCCGATCGCGGACGAGCGCAGCAGCCGCCCGGCGTCGATGACGATCACGTGGTCGCAGACGCGCTCCAGCTCGCCCAGCAGGTGGGAGGTGACCAGGACGCTGATGCCGAACTCGGTGCCGATGCGCCTGATCAGCGTCAGCATCTCGTCGCGGCCGCGCGGGTCGAGGCCGTTGGTGGGCTCGTCGAGGAAGATGAGCTTGGGGTCGTGGACGAGCGCCTGGGCCAGCTTCACCCGCTGTTTCATGCCGGTGGAGTAGGTGCCGACGGCGCGATAGCGCTCTTCGGCCAGGCCGACGTGGCGCAGGACGTCGGCGGCGCGCTCGCGGGCGGCGGTTCGTGGCAGCCCGGACATGCGGGCGAGGTGGACGACTAATTCGGTGGCGGAGACGTCGGGGGGCAGGCATTCGTGCTCGGGCATGTAGCCGACGAGCCTGCGGATCTCGGCGCCCTGCGCGGTGACGTCCAGGTCGAGGACGCGCGCGGCGCCGGCGGTGGGCGGCAGCAGGCCGAGCAGGATCTTGATCAGCGTGGACTTGCCGGCGCCGTTCGCCCCGACCAGACCGGTGACCCCGGCGCCCACGGTGACCGTGAGCTGGTCGACCGCGGTGACGGTGGGGAAACGTTTGGTCAGCCCCTCGGTGGCGAGGATGTGCATGTGCCGGACACTACCGGGGCCGCCATGGCCGGCGCCTCGGTCATACGGATGAACGCCGTCCTACTTGAGGCCAGAATCTGCGCTGGACCAGGAGGGTGACGGTGCCCGCGATGACCATGCCGACGATGTTCACGGCGAGCTGCGAGACCGACCCCGCGACCTCCTTCCAGTCGCTCAGCGCCAGCGCGACGGCCGCGTAGCCGGCGGCGGGCACGGTGGTGACCGAGATGAAGACGCCGATCAGGGCCGAGGACTTGCCGGCCGTGACCGACAGCACCCCGGCCGCGCCCGCCAGCAGCGCCACGATGAACGACCAGCGGTCCGGCTTGACGATGAACTGGACCTCCTCGTTCCTGGTGAGGTTGCCGAGGTCGATCCAGCCGAGCCAGTAAGAGACGAGTGCGCAGGCGTAGGTGATCGCGATCGCCACCGCGAACCCGATCACCAGCGTCCGCAGCGCGGTCGCGATCAGGTGGCCCCTGCGGCGCAGCAGGCCGAAGCAGATGGCCGCGACCGCGCCGAACTCGGGGCCGAGCACCATCGCGCCGACGATCAGGATGGGGGAGTTCTGCAGCACGCCGATGCCCGCGAGCTGCGTGGCGATGGCCAGGAAGGCCAGGTAGGCCCACGTGACACGGGTGTCGGCGTAGACCTTCTGGGCCAGCTCCTCCCAGATCACCGCGTCGTCGGGCTCGCCCGGCGCCTCCTTGACGGCGTCCTCGGCGACTTTCGACAGCGACAGATCGACCTGCTCGGCGGCGATCGACCCCTCGGTCTCCAGCCACTTGAGCTGGGTCAGCACCTGGTTGGCCGACTCTCTGGCCGCGTCGCACAGGATCACGTCGCCGCGTGGCTCGCGGGCCGCGCCCGGCAGGACGACGATGTTGGTGACGCCGGGGCAGTCCTCCAACACCGTCGTCACCTCGTCGGTGCGCGCGGCCGGGATGATCAGTCGTAGATGGAGCACGCGCCCCATTGTCGTCGATCGGACGTTGACGATGTGTTGACGCGATTACCCGAGGCTTCCTCACATGATCCGGTACAGGTGCCATGACCACGGTGAGGAGTGCTGGTTCGCCGACGTGGACGACCAGGAGTGCGGTGGCAGGTTCGCCCGTTATCTGTTCGAGGAGGCGTTCAGGTCTGGCGGAGGCGTACCCGCCGTACGGAATGGTCTACGCCCTTCTTGAGGACGAGGTCGGCCCGGCCCCTGGTGGGGGCGATGTTCTCGACCAGGTTGCGCTCGTTGATGTCGCGCCAGACGTTGACCGCGAAGTTCGTGGCCTCGTCGTAGGACAGCTCCGCGATGTGCCGGAAGTACGACTTCGGGTCCTCGAAGGCGGTCCGGCGGAGCTTGTGGAAGCGGTCGATGTACCAGGAGCGGATGTCCTCGACCTTGGCGTCCACGTAGATGGAGAAGTCGAAGTAGTCGTTGACCGCGAGGGAGGTGGGCGGGGCGGGCTGGAGGACGTTGAGTCCTTCGATGATCAGGATGTCGGGACTTTTCACGGTCTGGGTGGTGCCGGGGACGATGTCGTACTCGAGGTGGCTGTAGACCGGTGCGTGCACCTCCGCCGCTCCCGCCTTCACCTCCGCCACGAACCTGACCAGCGCCCGCCGGTCATAGCTCTCCGGGAAACCCTTGCGATGCATGATCTTCTTGGCGTCGAGCACCGCGTTGGGGTAGAGGAAGCTGTCGGTGGTGATCAGCTCCACGTGCGGGTGCTCGGGCCAGCGGGCCAGGAGGGTGTGCAGCAGGCGGGCCGTGGTCGACTTGCCGACCGCGACGCTGCCCGCGATGCCCAGGATGTACGGGACGCGCTGCTCGGGATGGCCGAGGAACGCGCTCAGCACGCTGCTGCGCTGCTTGGACCCGGTGAAGTGCAGGTTGAGCAGCCGGGTCAGAGGGAGGTAGATGTCGGTGACTTCGGTGAGGTCGATGGGGTCGTCGAGGCCGCGTAGCTCTTCCAGCTCGTCTGCGGTGAGAGTCAAGGGCGTGTTCTTGCGGAGCTCGCTCCACTGCTCCCTGCTCAGTTCCACGTAGCCGTTGTTCACCTAGGCAGCGTAGCGATGTGCGACAAACCGGATCGTGTCCGGGGCGGTCCCCGTGAATCCACAGCCTGTGGATAAAGACGTGGGATTACCGAGACCCAGTTCGGGGAAAGAAGGGGGGCCTTCCCCAAATCCGTTATGCAACGGTGGGTCGGCGGCTACTGTCCGGACGGGAGGTTTTCCGTGGACCGTCGTCGCTTCATCACCAACGTGGTCACCGGCATCGCCGGGCCCTTCGCGGGGGTCGCGTGCGCCGGGGCCCATGGCGGGGCCAGGCCCGTACCCGGTTACGGCCCGCTGCGTCCCGTCCGCGACCTGCGTGACGGGAAGGCGCGGCTGCACCTGCCGGACGGGTTCAAATACCGCTCGTTCAGCGTGGCCGGCGACAAGTTCAGCGACGGGTCCACGGTCCCGGGCCGGCACGACGGCATGGCGGCCTTCGCCGGGCCGAAGGACAGCACCGTCCTGATCCGCAACCACGAGGTCAACGGGCCCGTGGGCGCGTTCGGCGACAGGGACAAGGCCTACGACCGCATGGCCGGGGGCGGCACCTCCACGTTGCAGGTCACCCGCTACGGCGAGGTGATCAAGAGCGCGCCCTCGCTGAACGGCACCATGATGAACTGCTCGGGTGGCCCCATGGTCTGGCGGGCCTGGGTGAGCTGCGAGGAGACGGTCAACGGGCCCGACGTGGCCGGCGACTTCTCCGGCGGCGACAACGCCAGGCTCGAGCGCGGGCACGGCTACATCTTCGAGGTGCCGGTCGGCCGCGCCGCCACCGCCAGGCCGATCCGGTCGGCCGGGCGCTTCCCGCACGAGTCCGCCGCCTTCGACCCCTCCTCGGGCGCGATCTACCTGACCGAGGACAACTACAGCTTTCCGTCCGGCTTCTACCGCTATCTGCCGCCGAAGCACCCGGTCCTGGCCGGGCGGCTGCTCGACGGCGGCCGGCTGCAGATGCTCGCCGTCAAGGGCGCCGACCGCAAGAACCTGTCCGTGGGGCAGGCGCCCGGCGCCGCGTACGAGACGCGCTGGGTGGACATCGACGACCCCGACCCCGCCTTCAAGGGCAGGCCCTCCTACGACGAGGCCGCCCAGGCGGTGGGCAGGCAGGGCCGGGAGGAGGGCGCGGCCATCTTCGCCAGGCTGGAGGGGGCCGTCCACCACCAGGGGACGATCTACTTCGTCTCCACGCAGGGCGGGGCCACCGCGCCGGGCGACACGGCGCCCGACGGGTTCGGGAACGGCCGGGGGCAGGTGTGGGCGTACGAGACGTGGAGCGGGCGGCTCAAGCTCGCCTACGAGTCGCCCCGCTCGTCCGTGCTCGACCTGCCCGACAACGTGACGGTCAGCAGGCGCGGCACGCTGGTGCTGTGCGAGGACGGCGACGGCGACAACTACCTGCGCGGGCTCAGCAAGGCGGGGGAGATCTTCGACTTCTGCCGCCTGGCGCCGATCTCCGGCGACGAGGGGGCGGAGTTCGCCGGCTCCACGTTCGGTCCCGGCGGCCACACCCTCTACGTCAACATCCAGGCCAAACAGGGGATGTCCATCGCCATCTGGGGGCCGTGGGGGCGCGGCCCGTTCTGAGTACGCTGGGACGATGATCCTGGGTATCGGCGTGGACGTCGTGGACATCGCCCGCTTCGAGGCCGCGCTGGCGCGTACACCGCAGCTCAAGGACCGGCTCTTCACCGAGGTCGAGCGGCCGCTGCCGGTGCACTCGCTGGCCGCCAGGTTCGCCGCCAAGGAGGCCGTGGCCAAGGCACTGGGCGCCCCCAAGGGTCTCGGGCACCTGGAGGCCGAGGTGCGCTGCGACGAGCTCGGCAAGCCCGAGCTGCGGGTCTCCGGCAAGGTGGCCGAGGTGGCCTACGACCTCGGGGTCCAGCGCTGGCACATCTCCCTCAGCCACGACGCGGGCGTGGCCGTGGCCTATGTGATCGCGGAGGGATAGCTTCGGATCATGCGCACTGCCTACTCCGCCATCCAGATCCGGGGCGCCGAGCACGCGCTCATGGCGCTGCTGCCCGAGGGGACGCTCATGCAGCGGGCCGCCACCGGGCTCGCCGCCGCCTGCGCCGACCTGCTGGGCCGCGTCTACGGCAAACGGGTCGTGCTGCTCGTCGGCAGCGGCGACAACGGAGGCGACGCGCTCTACGCGGGCGAGCGGCTGGCCAGGCGCGGGGCCTGGGTGGGCGCCGTGCTGGCCGGGTCCAAGACGCACGAGGCGGGCCTGCGGGCGCTGCTGGACGCGGGCGGGCGGGTCGTCGACCGCTCGGCCCTGGAGCGGGCCGACCTGATCGTCGACGGGCTCGTCGGGATCGGGGCGTCGGGGGCGCTGCGGGAGCCGTACGCGGGGCTGGCCGAGGAGGCGAACGCGGCCAGGGGCACGATCGTGGCCGTCGACGTGCCGAGCGGCGTGGACGCGAGCAGCGGGCAGGTGGCCGGGGCGGCCGTCCGGGCCAGGGTGACCGTGACCATGGGGGCGTTCAAGACGGGGTTGCTGGTCGATCCCGGTGCCGCCTTCGCGGGGGAGGTCGAGCTGGTGGACATCGGGCTGGGGGCGTACCTGCCTGATCCCGACGTGGCCGCGCTCACCGGCGGCGACGTGGACGACCTGATGCCACGGCCGGGCAACGAGTCGGACAAATACCGCCGGGGGGTGCTGGGCGTCGCGGCCGGTAGCGACCTGTTCACCGGCGCGGCCGTGCTGGCCGTGGGCGGCGCGCTGCGGGGCGGCGCGGGCATGGTCCGCTACGCCGGGCGGCGGGCGCCGGTCGACCAGGTGCGCGCGCACTGGCCGGAGGCCGTCGTCACGCTGCTGGACGAGCCCTCGATCGAGCAGGTGGGCCGGGTGCAGGCGTGGGTGCTGGGGCCCGGCCTCGGCACCGACGACTGGGCGTACGAGCTGGCGGGCAGGGTGCTCGCCTCCAACGTGCCCGTGCTGATCGACGCCGACGGGCTGACCCTGGTGGCCAGGGACCGCGGGCTGCTGCGCCGGTCCGCCCCGGTCCTGCTCACCCCGCACGCCGGGGAGCTGGCCCGGCTCATCCGCGCCGACCGCGACGACATCGAGGCGGCCCGGCTGGAGCACGCCCGCCGGGCGGCGGCCGAGCTGGGCGTGACCGTGCTGCTCAAGGGCTCGACCACCGTGGTGGCCGAGGACTCCAGGCCGGTGCGCGTGAACGTCACCGGCACGCCCTGGCTGGCCACCGGCGGCACCGGCGACGTGCTGTCCGGCGTGGCCGGCGCGCTGCTCGCCCAGGGTCTGAGCTGCTACGACGCCGCCTCCTGCGGCGCCTTCCTGCACGGGCTGGCCGGCCGGCTGGCCGCCGACGGCGCGCCCCTGGCCGCCGCCGACGTGGCGACCGCGGTCCCGGCGGCCATCCGTGCCGTGACCAGCGCGAGTTCGTGACGGGCGAGCGACGGGAATCGCGCTCGGCCACGTGCGGGAGCTGCCACACTAGAAGGATGTACTCCTCGATGGACACGCCCGCCCAGGCCCGGGTGGACCTGGCCGCCATCAGGCACAACGTGGCCCTGCTCAAGGAGCGGGTCGGCGGGGCGGAGCTCATGGGCGCGGTCAAGGCCGACGCCTACGGCCACGGCCTGGTGCCGGTGTCCGAGGCGGTGCTGCGGGGAGGCGCGGGCCGGCTCGGCACCGCGTTCGTCAGGGAGGCCCTGGAGCTGCGCGAGCGCGGCGTGACCGCGCCGATCCTGTCCTGGCTGATCACCCCGGGCGAGCCGCTCGACGAGGCGCTGACCCACGACATCGAGCTGTCGGCCGCCGACGTGCGGCTGCTCGACGAGATCGCCGCCGCCGCCCGGCGCACGGGCCGCACGGCGCGCATGCACCTGGAGGCCGACACCGGCATGAGCAGGGGCGGCGCCCCGCTCGCCGCCTGGCCGGAGCTGCTGGCCAGGGCGCTGGAGCTGCGCGCCGAGGGCGTCGTCGAGATCGTCGGGCTCTGGTCCCACTTCGCCTGCGCCGACATCCCGGGCCACCCGTCGATCGAGCGGCAGCTGGAAGCCTTCGAGGCCGCGCTCAAGCTGGCCGAGCAGGCCGGCGCGGCCGGCTCCCACGTGATCAGGCACATCGCCAACTCGGCCGCCGCCCTCACGCTCCCCGCCGCCCGCTACGACCTGGTCAGGCCCGGCATCGCGATGTACGGCCTGAGCCCCATCCCCGAGCTGGGCGACTTCGGCCTCCGGCAGGCCATGACGCTCGTGGCGCGGGTGGGCCTGGTCAAGCGGGTCACCGAGGGCGCGGGCGTCTCCTACGGGCACCTCTACACCACCGAGCGCGAGACCACGCTCGGCCTCGTCCCCCTCGGATACGCCGACGGCATACTCCGGCACGCGACGGGCCGGGCCGAGGTCCTGGCGGGCGGCCGCCGGAGGCTGATCGCCGGCCGGGTGTGCATGGACCAGTTCATGATCGACATGGGTGACGACCCGCTCTCGGCGGGCGACGAGGTCGTGCTGTTCGGGCCAGGTGACGGGGGCGAGCCGACCGCCCAGGAATGGGCGGATACTCTCGGCACGATCACGCATGAGATCGTGACCAGGATCGGCGCGCGCGTGCCCCGGGTTTACCGGCAGTGATGAAGGGCACATCGCGGCGGCCATGAGCGGAGAAGGATCGGGGACATGACGACGACAACACGGCGCAGGGTAGGGATCGCCGGCGCGCTCGTCGGTGCGGCTTCCGCCGGCGTCGCGGCGGCGGCGCTGGCCAAACGTTACGCGGTGGGCCGGATCAGGCTGCGTCCCGACACCGAGGCGAGCGAGCCGTTCGGTGAGCTGAGGGGCAGGGAGCGCACGCTCGTCACCTCTGACGGCAAGGCCCTGCACATCGAGGTCGACGGCCCCGAGGACGCGCCGCTGACGGTCGTCTTCTGCCACGGCTACTGCCTCAGCCTGGAGTCGTGGCACTACCAGCGGAAAGACCTGCGCGACAACTACCGGATCCTGCTCTGGGACCAGCGCTCGCACGGCCGCTCCCAGCGCTCGACCGCCGAGGACAGCACGATCGACCGGCTGGGCGAGGACCTGGCCGAGGTGATCCGGCAGTACGTGCCCGGCCCGTGCGTGCTGGTCGGCCACTCCATGGGCGGCATGACGATCATGGCGCTGGCCGACCGCTACCCCGAGCTGTTCGGCGACAAGATCCGCGCGGTGGCGCTCATCGCGACCTCGGCCGGCAAGCTCGCCGAGCTGACGCTGGGCATGCCCGCGATGTTGTCCAAGGCCGTGCACAAGGTGGCACCCTCCACGGTCTCGATGCTGGGCAAGCGGGGCGCGCTGGCCGACCGGGCCCGCCACGTGGGCAGCGACATCGCCTTCCTGATCACTCGTTACATGGGCTTCGGCGACTCCAAGAACATCAGCCCCACCGTGGTCGACTTCGCCGAGTCGATGATCAGGGCGACGCCGACCGAGGTGTTCGCCGACTTCTACCCGGCGCTGATGAACCACGACAAGCTCTCCGCCCTCCACGTGCTCGACCCGGTGCCCACCGCGATCCTGGTCGGCGAGCGCGACTGGCTGACCCCGCCCGACCACAGCAAGGCCATCGCCGCCGCCCTGCCCAAGGCGCAGCTCACCGAGGTGCCCGACACCTCCCACCTGATCCAGCTGGAGCGGCCCGGCATCGTCAACGACGCGCTGCGCGACCTGGTGAAGCGGGTGGAGCTCTGATGAGGCTCGCCACCGCCGACGACATGCGGGCCTACGGCGCCCGCCTGGCCGCCCGCCTGCGCCCCGGAGACCTGCTCGTCCTGTCGGGCCCGCTCGGCGCGGGCAAGACCACGCTCGTGCAGGGCATCGCCGAGGGCCTCAAAGTACGCGGCCCGATCACCTCGCCCACGTTCGTGATCGCCAGGGTGCACCCCTCGCTGCGCCAGGGCCCGCCGCTCGTCCACGCTGACGCCTACCGGCTGGGCGGCGAGCTGGAGGTGGACGACCTCGACCTGGACGCCTCGCTGGAGGAGTCGGTCACCGTCGTGGAGTGGGGCGAGGGGCTGGTCGAGGGGCTGGCCGACGACCGGCTGGAAATCCACATCGACCGCGAGGCGGGCGACGAGGCCCGCATCGTCACGCTGCGAGGTGTGGGCCCCAGGTGGTCCGACACGCCGTCTGATCCGCCAGAAGGCTAAAACGCCCGTCAAACCCGGGTATAGCTGGCACCCTTGACTTACCAGGCCGAAGATATAAATCATGATCGTTGGTCAGGGATTCGCCCAGAATTTCTGGGTATCAGGAGGGGCGACATCCACACTTTTGGTGGATGCTGGGTTGCAAGACGGCAAAGTGGGGTGCGGCCGGTGCTCAGGGTCAGGCGAGTCGCGTACGCGGGAGCCATCGTCATGGTCGGTCTGACCGGCTGCACGGCCTCGGCGGAGACCGATCCAACAGGCACACCCACCCCCACGGCCAGTGGCACGGCCTCCCCCACGGGCACCGCCACGACCACCGCGACGACCACGGCGACCAGCACTCCGCGGACGACCACGACCAGGCAGACCATCTCGGTCCAGCTCAACCCCGACCGCGTCACCGCCGGCGAGACGTCCAGGGTGTGGATCCTGGCCAACTGCCCGGTCCCGACCGGCGGGCCCGCCCACACCGGCACCGCCACGTCCAGGGCGTTCATCAACGGCGTCACGCTCAACCCGGTCCCCGCGGCCTCGATCACCCCCACCTCGACGGCCACCCCCGCCGCGGGCTCCCCCTGGGTGCGCGGCGAGGCGCAGGTCTCGGGAACGATCCGGCGCGGCAGCTACCGCGTCGACGTCAAGTGCGACGGCACCAACGACCTGGGCCGGGCCACGCTCAGGGTGGTCGCGGCCGATGCCGAGGCCGAGCCGACCACCACGCTGCCCACCAGGGCGCCCAGGGCCGGCGGCGGCGGCACGTACGCACAGGACGCCTCCGAGGAGTCCTCGATCCCGCTCGGCCCGGCAGGAGTGCTCATCGCCCTGGCCCTGGCCGGTGGCGTCGGTTACGCGATCAAGCGTCGCAGCCGGGCGTAGATCATGGCCCGCCCTGGACGGGTGGTGCTCGCCGGCGCCGTCACGGGCCTGCTGCTGGTCGCGTTCGGCAAGAGCATGCAGACCGGCACCACCCCTGCCGCAGCAGTCGTGCCCCAGAGCATCGACATCCCCTCGATCGACGTCGAGGCCGACCTGATGAAGCTCGACCTGCAGAAGAACGGCGAGGTCGAGCTGCCGCCCTACGAGAAGCCGAAGGTGGCCGGCTGGTACACCGGCAGCGCCGTCCCCGGCGAGAAGGGCGCCTCGGTGATCATCGGCCACGTCGACACCAAGACGGCTCCGGCCGTGTTCTACAAGCTCAGGCAGTTACGCAAGGGCGAGACCGTCAAGGTGGAGCGGAGCGACGGCAAGGTCGTGCGGTACAAGGTGGACTCGATCGAGCAGGTGCACAAGGACAGCTTCCCTGCCAAGCGGGTCTACCTGGAGGACGGGCTCAAGCTGGTAACGTGCGGCGGCAAGTTCGACTACGCCAAGGGCGAATACCTCGACAATGTCATCGTGTACGCATCCCAGATCTGAGAGCACATGACCGCCAACCCGCCCGCCGCCGGGACCCGCTTGCCCTGGCACGAGGTGCACCCGGGGGTGCGCGCCGCGGTCGAGGAGTTCCTCGGCGGCCGCGTGACCGGAGCCGACACGCAGCCGGGCGGCTTCTCCCCGGCCGCAGCAGTGCGTCTGCGCACGGACAACGGCAGGCGCGCCTTCGTCAAGGCCGTCGGTCCCGAGCCGAACGCCGACACCGTGCGCATCTACCAGGCCGAGCTCAAGATCGCCGCCGCCCTGCCCGAGTCCGTCCCCGCCCCCAGGCTGCTGACCGGCTTCGAGCTGGCGGGGTGGGTCGCGCTGGTCTTCGAGGACGTCGAGGCCGAGCACCCCGAGCTGCCGTGGCGGCGCGACCAGCTCGACCGGGTGCTGGCGGCCGTCAAGGAGATGTCGGAGGCGCTCACGCCGTCCCCGATCGACGCCCCGGAGATCGGGGAGGTGTTCGGGCAGGCGTTCCAGGGCTGGCGCCGCCTGCTGAAGGAGGACACCTCGGGCCTCGACCCCTGGGCGCTGCGCCACCTCGGCGAGCTGGCCGAGCTGGAGTCCGGCTGGGCCGCGGCCGCGGCGGGCGACACCCTGGTCCACGCCGACCTGCGGGCCGACAACATCCTGCTCACCGACGACCGCGTCTACGTCGTGGACTGGCCGTGGGCCTGCCGCGGCGCGCCCTGGTTCGACACGGTGGGCATGCTGCCCTCGGTGAGCATGCAGGGCGGGCCCTCGGCCGACGAGCTGTTCGACCTGCCCGGCCTCCCGGTCACCCAGGTCGTGGCGGCGGTCACCGGCTACCTCGTCCGGCAGGGCCGCCAGCCCGATCCGCCCGGCCTGCCCACGATCAGGGCGTTCCAGCGGGCCCAGGGAGTGGTGGCCCTCGACTGGCTGAAGCGGCGTACGGGCTGGGCGTGACCCATCCGGCGGGTAGGCTAAACAGTCGTGCTGGTCCTGGCCTTTGATACCGCGACGCCCGCCGTCACCGCCGCGCTCCACGACGGGGAGCGCGTGCTCGCCGAGTCGACGACGATCGACGCCCGGCGACACGGCGAGCTGCTCGCGCCCACCATCGAGCTCGTCCTGGGTGAGGCGGGCGCGTCGCCGCGCGACGTGACGGCCATCGTGGCGGGCAGCGGCCCCGGTCCCTACACCGGGCTGCGCGTCGGGCTGATGACCGCGCAGGGGCTCGCCACCACCCTCGGCGCCCCCGCGTACGGCATCTGCACGCTCGACGCCGTCGCCTACGGCAGCGGGCTCACCGGGCCCTTCCTGGTCGCCACCGACGCGCGGCGGAAGGAAGTGTTCTGGGCGCGCTACTCCGATCCGCGCACCCGGCTCGACGGTCCCTTCGTGGACCGGCCCGCCGACGTGCCGGTGGAGGGGCTGCCGGTCGTGGGCGCGGGCGCCCAGCTCTACGCCGACCTCCTGGGGGGCGGGGGCGACGCGCCGCCCTACCCCTACGCCGGCGCGCTGGCCGCCCTGGCGGCCGAGCGGCTGGCCCAGGGCATCCCGCTCGACCCGCCGCGCCCGATCTACCTGCGCAGACCCGACGCCGTGGCGCCGGGAGCGCCCAAGAGGGTGACGGCGTGAACCTCAGGCCGATGACCGAGGCCGATCTGCCGGCGGTCATGGCCATCGAGCGCGCCACGTTCCCGCTCGACGCGTGGAGCGAGGGCATGATGCGCGGCGAGCTGGCCGACATGCCGCGCTCCCGCCACTACGTGGTGGCCCTGGTGGACGACGAGATCGTCGCCTACGCCGGGCTCGCCGCCGCGGCCGACCAGGCCGACGTGCAGACCATCGCGGTGCTGGAGAAGCACCAGGGCACGGGCATCGGCAGCGCGCTGCTGACCGCGCTGCTGGCAGAGGCGAGCCGCAGGGGCGCGCGGGAGATCTTCCTGGAAGTACGCGCCGACAACCCGCGCGCGCAGGCGGTCTACCGGCATTTCGGGTTCGAGGAGATCGGCACCCGCCGCCGCTACTACGACGACGGCACCGACGCGATCATGATGAGAAGGAAGCTAGGTGACTGACGCACCCCTGGTCCTGGGCATCGAGACGTCCTGCGACGAGACCGGCATCGGCATCGTCAGGGGCCACACGCTGCTGGCCAACACGATCGCCTCCAGCATGGAGGAGCACGCCAGGTTCGGCGGCGTGGTGCCCGAGGTCGCCTCGCGCGCCCACCTGGAGGCCATGACGCCCACGGTGGAGGCCGCGCTGGCCGCGGCCGGGCTGAAGTTCTCCGACATCGACGCCATCGCCGTGACGGCCGGCCCCGGGCTGGCCGGGGCGCTGCTGGTCGGCGTGGCCGCGGCCAAGTCCTACGCGCTCGGCCTCGGCGTCCCTCTCTACGGTGTCAACCACCTCGCCGCCCACGTCGCCGTCGACCAGCTCGAACACGGGCCGCTGCCCAAGCCGTGCATCGCCCTGCTCGTCTCGGGCGGCCACTCCTCGCTGCTGCTCGTGCCCGACGTGGCCGAGGACGTGATCTCGCTCGGCTCCACCGTCGACGACGCGGCCGGAGAGGCGTTCGACAAGGTGGCGCGGGTGCTGGGGCTGCCGTTCCCCGGCGGACCTTACATCGACCGGTCCGCCCGCGACGGTTCGGGGACGGCCATCTCCTTCCCGCGCGGCAAGATCGACGACGGCACGCTCGACTTCTCCTTCTCCGGGCTCAAGACGGCCGTGGCGCGCTGGGTCGAGGCCAGGGAGACGGCGGGGGAGTCCATCCACGTGCCCGACGTGGCGGCCTCCTTCCAGGAGGCCGTGGTGGACGTGCTGACCCGCAAGGCGCTGCAGGCGTGCCGGAAATACGACGTGCACGACCTGCTGATCGGGGGCGGGGTGGCGGCCAACTCCCGGCTGCGGGCGCTGGCCCAGGAGCGGTGCGACGCGGCGGGCGTACGCCTGCGCGTGCCCCGTCCCGGGCTGTGCACCGACAACGGCGCCATGGTCGCGGCCCTGGGCTCCGACCTGGTCGCGGCCGGCATCACGCCCTCGACGCTGGAGATCCCGGCCGACTCATCGCTGCCTATCACGACGGTGCACGTCTGAGCTCCTCGCCGCAGATCACGACGGTGCGCGTCCGGGCTCCTCGCGCCCGCGGAGGGCGCGCAGGCGCACGGCCAGCGCGGCGCCCGCGAGCACGGAGAAGAGCCCGATCTGCCACCAGTCGGAGTCGCTGCCGCCCAGGTGCCGGTCCAGCAGGTGGTTGATCGCGTGGAAGGTGTTGGTGAACACGTAGCCCGCCAGCACCACCGCGATCACGTCGCGCCACCACAGGGCGCACAACATCATCAGGCCGATGCCCATCTGGAAGACACCGGCATCGTGCAGGAAGTGCACGTGGTCGGGCCAGTTCGCCCATGCGGCGAAGCCCGTCGGATCGATCCGCATCCACACGCCGGCGACGAGCATCGTCGCCGCGGCCACGACCACTGTGATCTTGATGAACATCCGTTGCTCTCCTTTCGCTCCGAGCAACGGACGGTCATGACCTCCCGGACGTGACAGGAACGGCTGTGAGCCGTCTCACAGCGGCGCTCAGTCCTTGGCCCGGGTCGGGCGCAGCAGGGCCTCCGCCAGGGCCAGCATGGTCTCCTCCAGCGCGCCCAGGCGCTTGTTCAGGTCTTCGGTCGCGGGCTGGACGATGCCGGACACCGTCCCGGCCAGCTCGTCGCGGTCGGGCCGCGACCTGACCAGGTCGGTGAGCGCGTCGGCGGCGGCGGTCAGGCGCTCGGCCTGCTCGCCGGTGTGGGACTGGATGAGCTCGCCGACCCGCTCGGGGATGGCCAGGGTGGCGGGGAGCTGGCTCATCCGCTGGTTGACGGCCTCGATGCGGTCGTCCACCGACTCCAGGTGCTCGCCGGCCTGCTCGGCGCGGGTGGCCAGGCCGTTCATGTGGGTGTCGAGGCCGTTGAAGCGGGTGTCGATGGCGTCGAAGCGGCCGGTCATGTGCTCCTCGGCCTCGACCAGCCGCTCGTCGATGGCGTCGATCTGGTTGTCGAGCTTGTTGAAGCGGCCCTCGCTGCGGGTGGCGCTCTCGCTGACGTGCTGGCCGGTGGCGACCAGGCGCTCGTCCAGCGAGGCGAAGCGGGCGTCGACGCGTACGTCGAGGGCGTCGAAGCGGTCGTCGTGGCGGCCCAGGTGACCGTCGAGCGTGCCGAGCCGCTTGTCGACCGCGCCGAGCTGGCCGTCCATGGACAGGATCCGCTTGTCGACGCCGCTCATCCGGCCGTCGATGCCGTCGAGCCGGGTGTCGATGTCGGCCAGGCACTCGTCGGCGGACTCCAGCCGGCTGTCGAACCCGGTGAGCCTGGTGTCGAGGCCCATGAGCTTGCCCTCGGCCCGGTCGAGCCGGGCGTCCACGCCGCTGAGCCGGGCCGTCAGGCGCTGCTCGCTCTCCCCGAGCTGCACCGCGAGGTGCTGGTCGGTCTCGTCGAGCCTGGTGGTGAGCCGCTGCTCGACACCGGACAGGCGGCCGGTGAGCTGCTCGTCGGCCTCCTTGAGCCGGCTCACCAGGCGCTCGTCGGCCTCCAGGAGGGCCGTGGCCAGCCGCTGGTCGGTCTCGTCGAGGCGGACGGTCAGCCGCTGGTCCGCGTCGTCCAGGCGGGCTGTCAGGCGCTTGTCGGTCTCGTCCAGCCGGACGGTGAAGCGCTGCTCGGCGGCGTCCACCTTGCTCGCCAGCTGCTCGGCCGTGCCCGCCAGGCGCTCACCGACGCCGTCCGACATGTCGTTGACCACGGCCTCGACCCGGTCGGTACGGTCGGCCAGCTCGGCCATCGACTTGTCGAGCCGGGTGAAGCGGCTGGCGGCGGCCTCCATGCTGGAGTTGAGGCCGGCCAGCGTGGCCGCGAAGTCGGACATGCCCTTGGTGATGCCGTCAGTGGTGTCGAGCACCGACTGCAGCCGGCTCAGCGCCTCGTCCACGCTCTCGCCCACGGTCCCCAAGTCGGCCCACAGGCTCGGCAGCTCGGCGACCGGGGTCACGCGGGCGTCGACGTGGCCCACCTTCTCGCCCACGGCGTCCACGTGGTCGCGCACGGCCTCCACGTGCTGCGCAAGGCCCTCCGCCCACATCGGCGGCTTGGCGGAGATCTCCTCGAGCCGCCCGCTCACCGACTCAAGAGTGCCGCTGAGGCCCCCCAGCTCGCGCTCTCGCACCTCCCGCAGGAGCCACTCCATGCCTTCGAGCCGCTGGCGGATCTCGTCGAGCACGGCGCCCTGGGTGCGCTGCTCGTACACGTGGTCCTGGGCGGCGCGCGCGAGGAGGTCCCGCATCCTCTTGGGGACGGCGTCGTAAGCGCCCGTTTGAAGAAGGGTGGTGTGGTTGGAATGGTCCACCGAAAGCTCCTTCGCTCGCCGACGGTCTGCCGCGCAGCGGTGGGGTAAGGTCCGGTTCATTTCTGAAAGAGCGAGAACGCGGTCAACCGCATTAGGGGGGAGAACTCCCGCCCGCCCACCTTAGCCTTTCGATCAAGGTCCGTCAGTGGCGAAGGAAAAGATCGCGGTTAACGCGCGGATGACCGGATTTGGGGGTTCAGCCAGGTGAGAGGGCCTTGCAGATGAGAACCGATGGTTTGTCGATAATCCTGGTCAGGATGATGACCGCCGAGTTGTCGCCCTTGAGCCGCAGGTCGGCGCGGAGGCGTTCGATGTCGATGGCGGAGCCGCGCTTTTTGATGGTGACATTGCCGATTTGTCGGTCACGGAGTGCGGCGCGAAGTCTTTTCAGGGAGAAAGGAAGAATGTCCTCTATTTCGTATCTTGTGGCCCACGGGGAGTCCACCGGGTCGTCGGCCGTGATGTAGGCGATCATCGGGTCGAGCAGCCTGCCGCCGACGAGCTCGGCCACCTCGCCGACGAGGTGGGCGCGGATGGCGGCGCCGTCGGGCTCGTAGACGTAGCGGCCGGCGGGGCCGACCGGGGCCTGGACTCCGGCGGCGGTCAAGGTGTGGCCGCCCGGCAGCAGGGTGGCCCGCCGGCCTCCGCCCTGGCCGGTCCAGAGGGTGGCCTCCTTGACCTCGCCCTTGTAGGAGATCCACTCGGCCTCGGCGCCCTCGGGGATGAACTCGTACGGGATGCCGGGGGCCACCTTGAGGCACGCCAGGGCGGCCCGGGAGATCAGGTCGAGCACCACGGGCCAGGGCGGGGAGTAGGCCATGGGGTCGAACGTGCGGCCCCTGCCCGTACGCCGGGCCGGATCGGCGAACAGCACGTCGTAGTCCTCGGGCCGCACCCCGGCCGCGTCCGCGACCGTCACCGTCACCCGCTCGCCCACGCCGAACGCCTCCGCGTTGGCCCTGGCCACGGCGACGGTCAGCGGGTCGGTGTCCACGGCGGTCACGGTGCAGCCGGCGCGGGCCAGCGCGAGGAGGTCGCCGCCGACGCCGCAGCAGGCGTCCAGGACGTGCGGCGCGCCCGCGGGGCGAAGGGCGAGCAGGCGGCGGGCGCGGTGCTCGGCGACCTCCGCCCGGGTGGACTGCTCCAGGCCGTGTGACGTGAAATACATTTTGCCGGCGTCTTGCCCGAACTTTGCCCTGGCCCGCTGCCTGAGCCCGGCCTGGGTGAGGGCGGCGGAGGTGAGCCCGGCGTCGTACGTCCTGCGCAGGGTGGTCGCGGCGGCGACCGGATCGGCGCCCACCAGCTCTCCGGCCTCCACGAGCGCCCGCCGGCCGCGCGGGGTGAGCAACTCGGCGAAGGCGTCCAGGTCCACGTCACCTGACGTTAGCGGCACCGGACACGTACCCGTCACGCAGGGGACGCGCGGGAGCTCTACCGTCTGATTACGGTCTGATCGCTCTCAGCAGACGCGTTCGTGTTGACTGTCAAGCCCCTCTTGCATATGTTTCCTGTTGGCACTCTCCCCTTGAGAGTGCCAACGTGCGACGAGGCAGGTCTGACACCCGCGACGGCAGGCCCAGCTGGTCGCCTCTTCTAGATCATTCAAATCTGAAGGGGAGGTCCGATCGTGACGACCGCCACCAAGGTTCCCGTTAAGCCGCTCGGCGACCGCATTGTGGTTCAGCCGCTTGAGGCCGAGCAGACCACCGCTTCCGGCCTGGTCATCCCTGACACCGCCAAGGAGAAGCCGCAGGAGGGCAAGGTTCTTGCGGTGGGCCCGGGCAACTGGGACGAGGACGGCGACAAGCGGATTCCGCTCGACGTCTCTGAGGGCGACATCGTCCTCTACAGCAAGTACGGCGGCACCGAGGTCAAGTACGGCGGCGAGGAGTACCTCGTGCTCTCCGCCCGCGATGTTCTCGCGATCATCGAGAAGTAGGCCGGATGTGTCGAGCCCCGGGCGCTCTTGAGGGCGGCCGGGGCTTTCGACGCTAGGAGAGGACATTCAGCAATGGCGAAGATCCTGGAGTTCGACGAGGACGCCCGCCGCGCGCTCGAGCGTGGCGTGAACGCCCTCGCGGACGCCGTGAAGGTAACCCTCGGCCCGCGTGGCCGCAACGTCGTCATCGACAAGAAGTTCGGTGCGCCGACGATCACGAACGACGGTGTGACCATCGCTCGTGAGATCGAGCTGGAGGAGCGCTACGAGAACCTCGGCGCCCAGCTCGCCAAGGAAGTTGCCACCAAGACCAACGACATCGCGGGCGACGGCACCACCACCGCGACCGTCCTGGCCCAGGCCATGGTCCGCGAGGGCCTGCGCAACGTGGCGGCCGGCGCCTCGCCGCTGTCGCTCAAGCGCGGCATCGACAAGGCGGCCAGGACGATCAGCGACAAGCTGCTCGCCAGCGCCCGGCCGGTCGAGGACAAGAAGGAGATCGCCAATGTCGCGACGATCTCCGCTCAGGACGCGCAGATCGGCGACCTGATCGCCGAGGCGTTCGACAAGGTGGGCAAGGACGGTGTCCTCACCGTCGAAGAGTCCAACGCCATGGGCATGGAGCTCGAGTTCACCGAGGGCATGCAGTTCGACAAGGGCTACCTGTCGGCCTACATGGTGACCGACCCCGAGCGGATGGAGTCCGTCCTCGAGGACGCCTACATCCTGCTCACCCAGGGCAAGATCTCCTCCATCGCGGACTTCCTGCCGCTGCTGGAGAAGATCGCCCAGACGAAGAAGCCGCTCCTCGTGGTCGCCGAGGACGTCGAGGGCGAGGCCCTGGCCGTCCTGGTCACCAACAAGATCCGCGGCACCTTCACCTCCGTGGCCGTCAAGGCCCCGGGCTTCGGTGACCGCCGCAAGGCGATGCTGCAGGACATGGCCATCCTCACCGGCGGCCAGGTCGTCAGCGAGGAGGTCGGCCTCAAGCTGGAGCACGTCGGTCTCGAGGTGCTCGGCACGGCCCGCCGCGTCGTCGTCACCAAGGACGCCACGACCATCGTCGACGGCGCCGGTGACGCGCAGGCCATCGAGGACCGCGTCAAGGAGATCAAGCTCGCCATCGAGCAGTCCGACTCCGACTGGGACCGCGAGAAGCTGCAGGAGCGCCTGGCCAAGCTCGCCGGCGGTGTGTGCGTGCTGCGTGTCGGCGCCGCCACCGAGGTGGAGCTGAAGGAGAAGAAGCACCGCCTCGAGGACGCGATCTCCGCGACGCGCGCCGCGATCGAGGAGGGCATCGTCTCCGGCGGTGGCTCCGCGCTCATCCACGTCTCCAAGGAGCTCGACGACCTCGGCCTGACGGGCGACGAGGCCACCGGTGTCGGCGTCGTGCGCCGCGCGCTGGTGGAGCCGGCCCGCTGGATCGCCGAGAACGCCGGTCTCGAGGGCTACGTGGTGACGCACAAGGTCGCCGAGCTGGAGGCGGGTCACGGCCTCAACGCCGCGACCGGCGAATACGGCAACCTGCTCGACCAGGGCGTCATCGACCCGGTGAAGGTCACGCGGTCGGCCGTGCAGAACGCGGCTTCGATCGCGGGCATGCTGCTCACCACCGAGGTGCTCGTGGTGGACAAGCCCGAGGAGGAGGCCCCGGCCGGCGGCCAGGGTCACGGTCACGGCCACGGCCACTGACCGGTTCTTCCGTACGCGTTCCGGGGGCCGTGAGGGGCCGTACGCTGGTCGCGGGCTCGATGTGGGGAGGCGGGGCGGGATGCGGTACGCGCGGGCGGTGGAGCGGCTGCGGATGCTCGCCGAGGAGTGCGAGCGGACCAGGCGCGTCCCGGCGGACGAGCCGTTCCTGCGGGCGGCGTACGTGTTCGGCGACCTGCTCGACGGGGCCGATCCCATCGACGCCGTCGAGGTCGTCCTCGTGCTGAACCTGCCGCCCGAGGAGGTGGCCTGGGAGACCCAGCCGCCCGGCACGGCCTGGCTGGTGGACTTCCTGCGCCTGGACAAGGGCGGGATCGCCTACTGGTGGCGGTCCCATCGGGATCCGGTGGCCAACCATCGCATCCGGGAGCCCGTACGGTTCTGGTCGCTCGAAGGGGTCGAGAAGGGGGTGCTCGAGGCGCTGCGGGAGCGGCGGTTCGAGTCGGTACGCGGCGCCGCCGGTGGTGGCGAGGGGCGGGTGGCCGAGGTCGAGGGGGAGCTGGGGACCGCTCTGGAGCACCTGCGGGCCGTGCACGAGGCGTACTGGGACCGGCGGTGGCGGCGGGAGCACCGGGGGCTGGGGCGGTATCCGGAGCATCATCTGTGGGAGGCGGTCCGGGGGTACCTGGATCTGCTCGACGCGCGTGACGAATCCGAGTGATCGCGCCGGTGGGTCTGCCGTCTGATGGTCGCTGCGGTGCCTACCTTGTTGCGATGGGTTCGCATTTGTACCCGGGGAGGTTGTGGGCGGGATGGGGGGAAGTGTGGGAAAAGGTGGATTATTGGAGTAAACCGGGTGCGGGCCATAAGCGTCGGCGGTCTGACAAATATCGTGCATTCCGGGTTATCAAGTGAAACATTATGTCAATATTAAGGCTTAGTGTGGTCGGTTGATTACTGCTGGTTATCGTCGCTTCAATGTGACCAATCCGTAGCCGTTCGCTATGACGACAGGCAGGATCAGTGCGGGCATCATGCCTATCGTGAGCGAGGGAAGCGTCGCCGACGCCAAAATTGGGGTAAGGCTCGCGTCGAGACTTCCGGCACGGACGGATGACTCCGACCTTAGGGAACTGACGAGCCTCGCCGTGCAGGGAGATCGCAGTGCGATCGAATCTCTGCTCGGGGAGTTGCGTCCGATGGTGGTGCGGTATTGCCGCGCCAGGCTGGGCAGGGTTTCAGGGCAATATCACATTGCCGATGACGTAGCCCAGGAGGTGTGCATCGCGGTGTTGTCCGCGTTGCCGCGATACCGGGACATGGGGCGGCCATTCGCGTCCTTCGTGTTCGGGATCGCCTCGCACAAGGTGGCCGACGCGCTGCGCAGTTCGGTGCGCTCGGCCGTACCCACTCAGGATCTGCCCGACGGGCCCGACGACGGGCCGGGGCCAGAGGAGACGGTGGTCAGGTACATCGAGGTGGAGCACGCCCGGCGGTTGCTGGCCAGGCTGCCCGACAACCAGCGCGAGTTGCTGCTGATGCGGGTGGTGTCGGGGTTGTCCGCCGAGGAGACCGGTAATGTACTCGGTATGTCACCGGGTGCGGTTCGCGTCGCCCAGCATCGGGCGCTGGCGAGGTTGCGGCAGATGGCCGAGCTGGAGTCGGCTTGACGCCAGAGGAGGAGACCGACGCGCTGCTCGACGCGCTCGGTCGTGGAGAGACGCCTGGATCAGGCGATGTGGCGGCGCGGCTGCTGGCCGCGCTGCGGAAGGATGTCGGTCAGCGGCGCTCCTCCGTGTCGATGACGCCGTCGACATAGCCTCTGGCGTAGTCCCAGCTGACGTAGTCGGCGGGGTCAGGGTGAAAGGCCGGCTCGTGGACCTGCGGCTGGCCTTTCTCGATCATCTGTTTCAGGTTGCCGCGCAGCAGCTCCCAGTCGAAGAAGTGCTGCTCGCCGCATTCCGGGCAGTCGAGTACGAGCCCCAGCACCCCCTGCGGTTCGAGCAGGGAGCGGAAGACCTCGACGTCGGCGAGGTCGGTGATGGCCTCGTCGCGTTCGGCTGCCGTGAGCGGCTCGGCGTCGTCGAGGGCGCCCATCGCCGAGGAAGGGTCGTTAGGGTCGTCCGCGAACGGATCGCGGGGGACGTCTTCCAGCACCTTCCCACCATATGACCGAAGCGGCCCCAGCGGTGGGGATTACCTCAGCCATCCCCGTCTGGCAGCCTCCACACCTGCGTGAAAGCGGGATTGAGCGCCCAACTCGGTCATGGCGTCGGCGAACCTCCCCCGCACCGTGCGTACCGACAGCCCGAGCTGGCGGGCGATCGAGTCGTCGCACATGCCCTGCGCGGCCAGGCGCAGCACCTGGACCATGCCGTCGCGCCTGCTGCCCCACGGAAGGGGCATGGCCCGGGCCCACAACTCCTCGAAGAGCGAGCGCAGCACGCCCACCACGACGGAGGTGCGGACGAGGTAGAAGTTGTAGGCGTGGTCGGGCAGGTTGCCGCCCCAGTGCGCGGGCATGCCCGCCACCTCCGCGCCGGCGGTCAGGAACCAGCTCGGCACCCGGTCCAGCGTGCGCACCTTGCCGCCCGATTCGATGAGGCGGGTGAGCTGTTCGCGAACGCCGGGGACCGTGAGTGTGGAGACCGGAATGATCGTATGAACGGTGAGAAGGTTTCGTTTTTGCGCGTCAATCCAAGGATCCGCAAATTTCCGTGCAAAGTCTGTCATGGTGCGTTCGTCGGGAACCGCCGTGAGTAATGGCATCGGCGGCGTCTGGCACTGAACGGCGATGCCTACCACGCTCTCGTACAGGATGTCCGCCCCGCTCACCATCTCGACCGTGAAAGGGCCGCTGCGGTAGTCGCGGCCGGCGTCGTAGTCGCGGATCAGGCTGCGGATCGAGCCGAGCGCCGAGTCGATCATCCGGCTCTCCTCGGCCAGCCGGTCGAGGCGCTCGGCGATCACCCGGCCGAGAGCCGCCGCGGGGTGTCTGGCCAGGTACTGGCCGCTCTGTTCGTCGATCACCCCCAGCTTCACGAGGTCGTCGAGCTGGCGGCCGACCTTCTCCACGGTGCCGTCCATGGCCTGCGCCAGATCGGTCCTGGTCGCCTTGTGCAGGCGGAGCACCGCGGAGTAGAGCGCCGTCTGGGCCGGGTCGAGGCCCAGGGTCTCGAAGGGATCAGACATGATTCGCGGCTCATTGCGCATTATGGGCGGCTCCGTTGGGGGGACACGGGCGTGCCGCGAGAATAACCCCGCATCCGGCCTCTGTCCGCTCGTTCCGCCGACTCGGCCGCCGCGCCGTGCAACTTCGTGCAATTGCACGTTTTCACATTGCGTTGTTCCGTTGAGTAACGCAGGCTTTACCTAGCGTCGGCATCCACACAAGGCGCGGCGGTCACGGCCATCAGGACGCGGAGGGGGGTTCGGTGGTGCGGTGCACTGCCATCGCCCGGATGCCGGTGGCCGGGGGATGGGACGGATCACCGACCGTCCCATCCCCCGGCACTTTTTGATGCCGGAAGTACGACGGACCGCAGGCGCGGGGAACCGCTGGCTGTGGTGGGTCGCTGGACGCGATCGCCCGTAGGCGCAGAACTGCTGCCTGCGGGGGATCGCTGGACGCGATCCCCCGTAGGCGCAGAACTGCTGCCTGCGGGGGATCGCTGAACGCGACCCCCCGTAGGCGCAGAACTGCTGCCTGCGGGGGGTCGCTGAACGCGACCCCCCGTGGGGGTCATCGTGCTTTCGGCATCGGTGCTTTCCGGGCGTCGTGTGCCCGGTGCCGATGTGTTTTGGAGGCAGGCCCTAGACTTAGCTGAATCAGCGCAACGGCAGGAGGGGGCCGCAGCATGTCCAAGTTCACCGAGATGGGTTTGACCTTCGACGACGTGCTGTTGGTGCCCGGATACTCAGATCTCCAACCAGGCGAGGCCGACACCCGATCTCGCCTGTCCAAGGACATCACGCTGTCCATCCCGCTGGTCTCCGCCGCCATGGACACCGTCACCGAGGCCCGCATGGCGGTCGCCATGGCCCGGCAGGGCGGCATCGGCATCCTGCACCGCAACCTGTCGGTCGAGGAGCAGGCCCAGCAGGCCGATCTGGTCAAGCGGTCCGAGGCCGGCATGGTCACCAACCCCGTGACCTGCAGCCCGGACGACACGCTGGCCGACGTCGAGCGGCTGTGCGCCACGTACCGGATCTCCGGGGTGCCCGTCACGGACATGTCCGGCACTCTCGTCGGGATCGTCACCAACCGCGACATGCGCTTCGAGAACGACCAGTCGCGGCCCGTGCGCGAGGTCATGACCAAGATGCCGCTGGTCACCGCGCCCGTGGGGGTGTCGCGTGACGACGCGTTCGCCCTGCTCAGGAAGAACAAGATCGAGAAACTGCCGCTCGTGGACGCCGAGGGCAGGCTGCGCGGCCTGATCACGGTCAAGGACTTCACCAAGAGCGAGCAGTACCCCCTGTCCACCAAGGACGCCGACGGCCGGCTCATCGTCGGGGCGGCCGTGGGCGTCGGCGGCGACGCCGAGCTGCGCGCCAAGGCGCTGATCGAGGCCGGGGTGGACGTGGTGGTCGTGGACGTGGCCCACGGTCACTCCAAGGGGCTGGCCGAGATGATCGCCAAGATCAAGGCCAACAGCAAGGTCCAGGTCATCGGCGGCAACATCGCGACCAGGGCCGGCGCCCAGATGCTGGTCGACGCCGGGGCCGACGCGGTCAAGGTGGGTGTGGGCCCGGGCTCCATCTGCACCACCCGGGTGGTGGCCGGGGTCGGCGCGCCGCAGGTCACGGCCATCTACGAGGCGTCCAAGGCGTGCGCGCCGGCCGGCGTGCCGGTGATCGGCGACGGCGGGCTGCAATACTCCGGCGACATCGTCAAGGCGATCGCCGCCGGGGCCGACACGGTCATGCTGGGCTCGCTGCTCGCCGGGTGCGAGGAGTCGCCCGGTGAGCTGATCTTCATCAACGGCAAGCAGTTCAAGTCGTACCGGGGCATGGGCTCGCTCGGCGCCGTACGCAACCGCGAGCGCGGCGGCACCTCCTTCAGCAAGGACCGCTACGCGCAGGCCGAGGTCGGCGGCGAGGACAAGTACATCCCCGAGGGCATCGAGGGCCAGGTCCCCTACCGCGGCCCGGTCGCCGCCGTCGCCCACCAGCTCATCGGCGGGCTGCGCCAGGGCATGTGGTACGCCGGCTGCCGCACGATCGGCCAGATGCACACCGACTGCGAGCTGATGCCGATCACGGCGGCGGGCCTCAAGGAGAGCCATCCCCACGACATCCAGATGACCGTGGAAGCTCCGAACTATCACAGAAGGTAAGTTCATGACTCAGCAGGTGGAGATCGGCCGGGGGAAGACCGGGCGGCGGGCGTACGCGCTTGACGAGATCGGCCTGGTGCCCTCGCGGCGCACCCGTGACCCGGAGGAAGTCTCGATCTCCTGGCAGATCGACGCCTACCGGTTCGAGCTGCCCGTGGTCGTCGCTCCCATGGACAGCGTGGTCTCGCCGGCCACCGCCATCGAGATCGGCCGGCTCGGCGGTCTGGCGCCGCTCGACCTCGAAGGGCTGTGGACGAGGTACGAGGACCCGCTGCCGCTGCTGGAGGAGTGCGCCTCCCTCGACCAGGAGGCGGCCACCAAGCGGCTCCAGGAGATCTACGCGGCGCCGATCAAGGAAGACCTGATCGGCCGCCGGATCGAGGAGATCCGCGGCTCCGGGGTGACCACCGCCGTGCGCCTGTCGCCGCAGCGTACGGTCCAATACCACAAGGCCGTGATCGACGCCGGCGTCGACATCTTCGTCATCCGCGGCACGACCGTCTCGGCCGAGCACGTGTCGGGGCGGGCCGAGCCGCTCAACCTCAAGCAGTTCATCTACGAGCTCGACGTGCCGGTCATCGTGGGCGGCTGCGCCACGTACACCGCGGCCCTGCACCTGATGCGCACCGGCGCGGCCGGCGTGCTGGTGGGCTTCGGCGGGGGCGCCTCGCACACGACGCGTACCGTGCTGGGCGTGGCCGTGCCGATGGCCACCGCGATCTCGGACGTGGCGGCGGCGCGGCGCGACTACATGGACGAGTCGGGCGGCCGCTACGTGCACGTGATCGCCGACGGCGGCATGGGCACCTCCGGTGACATCGCCAAGGCCATCGCGTGCGGGGCCGACGCCGTGATGGTGGGCTCGCCGCTGGCCCGCGCGGCCGAGGCGCCCGGGCACGGGTTCCACTGGGGGTCGGAGGCGCACCACCCCGACCTGCCGCGCGGGCGGCGGGTCGCGTTCGGGACCGTGGGGACGCTGGAGCAGATCCTGCACGGGCCGTCGAGCGTGGCGGACGGGTCGATGAACCTCATGGGGGCGCTGAAGCGGACCATGGCGTCGACCGGCTACTCCGACATCAAGGAGTTCCAGCGCGTCGAGGTCGTCGTCGCGCCGACCCAGCGCTGACCGGCCAAGCCGATCCTGGTTCGGGCCGCTCCCATGCGATTGGGAGCGGCCTTTTACGTAGGGTTCCTGGCATGGAATCCCTTGAGGAGAGGATCGCGCGGCTTGAGCAGCAGGTCGCGTACCTCCAGCGTCACCTCGGCATCGATCCCGCCTTCATCGACTCTGTCCCCGGCGGGCCGGAGCTGCCGCCGCAGTTCTACCAGGAGTTGCGGAACGGGAAGATGATCAAGGCGATCAAGATCTACCGCGAGGTCACCGGGGCATCGCTGCTCAACGCCAAGAACGCCGTGGAGGCCATGGCCCGGCAGATGTGAGCCTGTCGATCCGGGTGCCCGGCGTTCGTGTAGGAGGTGAGCGGCGGGCACTACGGTAAGGCGGTATGCCGGATGTCGAGCAGGTGTTCCGTGAGGAGTACGGCAGGGCGGTCGCCGTGCTCGTACGCGTCTTCGGCGACATCGACCTGGCCGAGGAGGCGGTGCAGGAGGCGTTCGCCGTGGCGGTGCGCCAGTGGCCGGAGGCCGGGGTGCCGCCGAGCCCGGCCGGCTGGATCATCACCACCGCACGCAACCGGGCCATCGACCGGCTGCGCAGGGAGTCGGCCCGCCCGGACAAGCACGCTCAGGCCGCGCTCCTGCAGGCGCCCGGCGAGCCGCCGCTGGAGGGGCCCGTGCGCGACGACCGGCTGCGGCTGATCTTCACCTGCTGCCACCCGGCGCTGGCCGTGCACGCGCAGGTGGCCCTCACGCTGCGGTTGCTGGGCGGGCTCACGACCGCCGAGATCGCTCGCGCGTTCCTCGTGCCCGAACCGACCATGGCCCAGCGGCTGGTCAGGGCGAAGAACAAGATCCGGGACGCGCGCATCCCGTACCGGGTGCCGGGCGACGCCGATCTGCCCGACCGGTTGCGGTCGGTGCTGGCGGTGGTCTACCTGATCTTCAACGAGGGGTACACGGCCAGTTCCGGCGATCGGCTCGTGCGCGAGGAGCTGTGCGCCGAGGCCGTCCGGCTCGGGCGGCTGCTGGCCGAGCTGATGCCGGACGAGCCCGAGGTGCTGGGGCTGCTGGCGCTGATGCTGCTCATCGAGTCGCGCCGGCCGGCGCGTACGGGGGCGGACGGGGAGCTGGTGCCCCTGGCCGAGCAGGACCGGGGGTTGTGGGACCGGGGGCTCGTCGAGGAGGGGCAGGCCATCGTCCGGGCGTGCCTGCGCCGCGACGAGCCGGGGCCGTGCCAGGTGCAGGCCGCGATCAACGCCGTGCACAGCGACGCGGCGCGGGCGGGGGACACCGACTGGGGGCAGATCCTGCGGCTGTACGACCTGCTGCTGACCTTCACGCCCACCGCGGTGGTGGCGCTGCACCGGGCGGTGGCCCTGGCCGAGGTCGAGGGGCCGGCGGCGGCGTTGCGGGTGGTCGACGGGCTCGAGGTGGACTATTACCTGTTGCATGCCGTGCGGGCGGACCTGCTGCGGCGGCTGGGGCGCGAGGGGGAGGCCGTGGCGGCGTACGAGGCGGCCATCGCGCGGTCCGGCAACGAGGTGGAGCGGGAGTTCCTGCGGAGGAGGATGTGATGGCGGGCGGCCGGGTTTGCGTGGTTACGGGGGCCAATCGGGGGATCGGGCGCGAGGTGGCGAGGCAGCTCGCGCTGGCCGGTGACCTCGTGGTGCTGACGGCCAGGGATCTGGGCAAGGCGGAGAAGGCAGCCAGTGAGCTGGGCGAGTCCGTGGGGGCGTGGCAGCTCGACGTGTCCGACCCGGGGTCCGTGGAGAGGTTCGCCGGGGAGGTCGGGGAGGCGCACGGCCGGGTGGACGTGCTGGTCAACAATGCCGCCATTCACTACGACACCTGGCAGCGGGCCACCGACGCGGATCTGACGGTGGTCCAGGAGGCGCTGGAGACGAACCTGCTGGGCGCGTGGCGGGTGACGCTCGCCCTGCTCCCGCTGCTGCGGGCCTCCGACCACGCGCGGGTGGTGAACGTCTCCAGCGAGGTGGGGTCGCTGGCCTCGATGGGGGCGGGGACCCCGGCGTACGCGGTGTCGAAGGCCGGGCTGAACGCGCTGACCAGGATCCTGGCGGCCGAGCTGCACCGGGAGGGCGTCCTGGTCAACTCGGTCTGCCCGGGGTGGGTGGCGACCGACATGGGCGGGGCCGGCGGGCGGCCGGTGGCCGAGGGGGCGAGGAGCGTGTTGTGGGCCGCCGACCTGCCTGATGACGGGCCTACCGGGGGGTTCTTCCAGGACGGGGCGCCCTTGCCCTGGTGACGCGCCGACCCGGCGGATGCGTGACGTGTCGGCCCGCGTGGGCGCGTGACGTGTCGGCCTAGGTGGGTGCGCGGTGGCCGGGCTCGGCGATCCCGTTCGCGCAGCCGGGCATCGCGACCCGGTTCGAGGGCCGGGAAGGGCATCGGGGCAGGTTCGCGTCAGGGACGGGCTCATCGTCCATTCGCGTGACTACGGGAACCCGCCGGCGTCGGCGGAGTATCGCGTGTTCGGCGAGGAGGAGGTGCACCGGCTCGTGTCCGGCGCCGTCGAGCGGCTGTTGGCCCTAGCATGCGGGAATGGCTGATCTTCAGCACACGCACGAGCTGGACTACGACGGCGACCGCGTGGTCAAGCGGTACGTCGACAGCAAGCCCGGCGCGGCCGAGCGCGAATGGCGGGCACTGAACCTGCTGGCCGAGTACGCCCCGGATCTCGCGCCCGAGCCGATCGCGTACGACGACGGCGTGGTGACCATGTCGAGGATCGACGGGGTGCCGCTGCGCGGGCTGTTCGCTCGTGCCAAGCACGTGTCGGCCATGGCCGAGGCCCTGCGCGAGCTGCATACCGCGGTGCCCGGCCACGTCCTGCGGACCCTCCCCGTGCGCCCCTGGCAGCGCGAGGCGATCGTCGACTGGGTCAGGAGCCGGTGCGCGGCGTGGCAGCCGAGGGAGCCGTCGGCGGACCGGGCCGTCAAGGAGGGCCTGCGGTGGCTGGAGAGCTGGTCGCCGGGCGAGGCGGGAGTCACGCCGGTGTTCGGGGCCGGCGACGGCAACCTGGCCAACTTCCTGTGGGACGGCACCCGCGTACGCATCGTCGACTTCGAGGACTCCGGGCGCAGCGACGTGGCGTTCGAGCTGGCGGAGCTGGCCGAGCACGTGTCGATGTGGGTGGACGGGGAGGTGGAGATCGCGCGCCGGTTCGAGCTGAGCCCGCAGGAGGAGCGGCGGATGCGCGAGTGCCGCAAGGCGCACGCGCTGGTCTGGTTCTTCCTGCTCTCCCACGAGCACCCGCGCAACCCGCCCGGCACCTTCCAGCGCCAGATCGAGCGGGTTTTGGCAAGATTGAGCGCATGAGACTGGCCGAACAGAGCGACGTCGTCGCCGTCGAGCGGCTCGTCCGCGACGCCTACACGCCGTGGATCGAGGTCATCGGCATGCGGCCGCTGCCGATGGAGGCCGACTACGCCGCGCTCGTCGCCGCGGGCCGGGTGCACGTCACCGACGGGCTCGAAGGGCTCGTCGTGCTCGTTCCCGAGGACGGCGTCCTGCTGGTGGAGAACGTCGCGGTCCGCCCCGAGCTGCACGGCAAGGGGATCGGGCGGGCGCTGATGGCGTACGCGGAGGACGAGGCGCGCAGGCTGGGCCTGCGCGCGCTGCGCCTCTACACGAACGTCAGGATGGCCGCCAACATCGCTCTCTACGAGTCGCTCGGCTACGTCGAGACCGGCCGGGAAGGCATCGAGGGCCGGGCCGCCGTGCTGATGCGCAAGGAGCTCAGCCCGTGAGCACGCCGAGCAGGTGGGTGACCTCGCGGGCCACCGCGTCGCGGCCGGCCTTGAGATATTTGCGGGAGTCCACGACCCGCTCGTCGTGAGTGAGGTAGTCGCGGACGGCCCCGGTGAACGCCTTGTTCAGGTGGGTCGCGATGTTGATCTTCTTCATGCCCTGGCGTACGGCCTCGCGCAGCACGTCGTCGGGCACCCCGGAAGAGCCGTGCAGCACCAGCGGCACCGGCACGGCCGCGCGCAGCTCGGCGATGAGCTCCAGGTCCAGCACCGCGTCCTTGGTCGTCATCGCGTGCGAGGTGCCCACGGCCACGGCCAGCGCGTCCACGCCGGTCCTGGTCACGTAGTCCACCGCCTCGTGCGGTTTGGTACGGGCGCCGGGCGCGTGCACGCCGTCCTTGCCCCCGACCTCGCCCAGCTCGGCCTCCACCCACACGCCACGCTCGTGGCACCAGGCCGCCACCTCGGCCGTGGCGGCGACGTTGTCCTCGTCGGGCAGGGCCGAGGCGTCGTACATGACCGAGCCCAGCCCCAGCGTCACCGCCTGCTCGACCAGCGCCCGGTCGGTGGCGTGGTCGAGGTGGACCGCGACGGGCACCTCGGCCCGCCGGGCGACCGCGAGCGAGGCCAGCGCGATCGGCTCCAGGGAGCCGTGGTAGCGCACGCAGTTTTCGCTGATCTGCAGCACGACCGGCAGACCGAGGGCCTCTGCGCCGGTCACGATGGCGGTGGCGTGCTCAAGTTGGATCACGTTGAACGCGCCCACCCCCGCGGGTGACTGGGTGACGATGTCGCCGATGGTGGCGAGGGGCATGGCCGGCTCCTTACGTGATGGTGATCTGGGGGTGTATGTCGGCGTACACGTCGGGGTCGAACTCCCCGGCCACGGGCGTGGCCACGGCCGCGGCGCCGAGCGCGGCGGCCCTCCGGAGCCGGTCGGGCCACGGCGCCCGCTCCACCAGGCCCAGCGCCAGCCCGGCGACCAGCGAGTCGCCGGCCCCGGTCGGGTTGCCTCGCACGGTGTACGGCATCCGCGCCCGGAACGTTCCCTCCCCGGTCACGGCCAGGAGCCCGTCGGCGCCCATGGACACCACGACGGCCTGGGCGCCCCGGCCGCGCAGCGCGTGCGCGCCCTCGGCCGGGGTGCCGCCGGGCACGGCCCTGGCCAGCTCCTCGGCGTTGGGCTTGACGATGGAGGGGCGGCCCTTGGGCGCGTGGCTGAGGGGCTCGCCGTCGGCGTCCACGATGGCCGGGACGCCCCGGTCGGCCGCGATGGCGGCCAGGCCGGCGTAGGTGTCGGCCGGGACGCCGCGCGGGAGGCTGCCCGAGATGACCACCGCGTCGGTGGCGGCCACGAGCGACTCGTAGCGGCGGGTGAAGCCGTCGAGCTCGGCCGCCGTGACCTCGGGGCCGGGCTCGTTGAACAGCGCCGTACGCGAGACGTCTCCTGGGGCGGGGGCGTCGGAGACGGCCAGGGTGGTGCGGGACTCGGCGGCGATGCCGTGCAGCGCTGCGGGCAGCCCCGCGGCCCGCAGGTCGGCCTCGACGGCCTCCCCGGTCGGCCCGCCCGCCAGCCCCGTGACCAGCACGTCGTGGCCCAGCGCGGCCAGCACCCTGGCCACGTTGACCCCCTTGCCGCCCGCGCGCCTGTGCACCGCGCTGACCCGGTTGACACCGTCCCAGTCCACGCGGGGGACCTGGTAGGTCACATCGAGAGCGAGGTTGAGCGTCACCGTGAGGATCATCAGGGCTCCGTGATCCAGACGCCGTCCTTCAACACGCCGTCCACCTCCAGGGCATCGGAGAGCACCACCAGGTCGGCCGCCTTGCCGACGGCGATCGAGCCGATCCGGTCGGCCAGGCCGAGCACCCGCGCGGGCGTCAGCGAGGCCACCTGGACCGCGTCGGGCAGCGACATGCCCACTTCCTGGACCCCGCGCCGGAACGCGACGTCCATGGTCAGCGTGGAGCCCGCGATCGAGCCGCCCTCGACCAGCCGGGCCACGCCGTCGTCCACGCGCACCCGCATCGAGCCCAGCACGTAGTCGCCGTCGCCGAGGCCGGTGGCCGACATGGCGTCCGTGACCAGCACGGCCCTGCCGGGCCCGGCCACCTCGTACGCCAGCCGCAGCATGGCCGGATGCACGTGCACCCCGTCGTTGATCAGCTCGACCGTCACCCGCTCGTCGTCCAGCAGCGCCGCCACGGGACCGGGCGCGCGGTGCCCGAGCGGCGGCATCGCGTTGTAGAGATGCGTGGCCACGCTCGCGCCCGCCTCGATGCCGGCGATCGTCTGCTCGTAGTCGGCGTCGCTGTGACCGATGGCCGCGATCACGCCCTCCGCCACGGCCGTCCTGATCATGTCGAGCGCACCCGGCAGCTCCGTCGCGACGGTCACCATGCGCACATGCCCGCGCCCGGCCTTCACCAGCCCGGCGAACTCCTGCGTCGACGGCTCGCGCAGCAGCGTCGGGTCGTGCGCGCCGCAGCGGGCCCTGGAGATGTAGGGGCCCTCGAAGTGGATGCCGGCCAGCAGCCCTTCCTCGCACAGCTCGGCCAGCGCCGACGCCGCCCTGGTCAACCCCTCGATCGAGTCGGTGACCAGGCTGGCCATGGTCGTGGTGGTGCCGTGGCGCCGGTGCAGTGCCACGGCGTCACGCGCCTTGTCCGGCTCGCCGGTGGGGAAGGAGCCACCCGCGCCGCCGTGGTTGTGGATGTCCACGAACCCCGGAACGACGTGCCGCCCGCCCAGGCTGAGGCCGGGACCCGGGGCGGATCCGTGGCCGACATGCGTGATGCGGCCGTCTTCGATGGTCAGCCACCCCTCGTGAACTCCCTCGGGCGTCACGATCCTGGCGTCGGCAAGAGTAAGGCTCATGAAGAAAGGATCACAGATCGCGTGAGGTGCATGGGCTCGTCGGGGTTGAGCTGCTTGGCGAAGGCCCGCGCCACGGCCACCCGCTGCGCGCGGATCAGCTCGGCCATCGGGTCGAGCCCGGTCTCGAAGAACGCCCCGCCGGTCTCCTCGACCTGCGCGCGCAGGCCCTCGGGGGCGGTGCCGAGCATCCACGTCACCCGCCCGGGGGCGGCGATGCTGATCGGGCCGTGCCGGTATTCCATCGCCGGGTACGCCTCCGTCCACGAGCGGGACGCCTCGCGCATCTTCAGCGCCGCCTCCTGGGCCAGGCCGACCGACCAGCCGGTGCCGAGGAAGCTGAACTGCTCGGCGTTGACCAGCTCGTCGGGCAGCGGCGCGGCCACGGCCTCCTCGGCGTCGGCGACGGCCTGCGTGAGGTCCTCGCCCAGGCCGGCGCGGAGCATGGCCAGCTGCGTGGTGGCGAACCTGGTCTGCACGACCGACTTCTCGTCGGCGTAGTCGAGCACGACGACCTCGTCGGCGGCCGTCATGATCGGCGTGTCGGGGTCGGCGGTGATGGCCGTGGTCCTCGTGCCGGTCGTCCTGGTGAGCAGCTCCAGGACCTCGGTCGTGGTGCCCGAGCGCGACAGCGCCAGCACGCGGTCGTAGCGGCGCCCGGAGGGGAACTCGGAGGCGGCGAACGCGTCGGTCTCGCCGTGCCCGGCCCGCTCGCGCAGCACCGCGTACGCCATCGCGATGAACCACGACGTCCCGCAGCCGACGACGGCGACCCGCTCGCCCTGGCGCGGCAGCGCGTCGGCGGGAACGCTCGCCACGGCGCGGCGCCAGCACGACGGCTGGGACGCGATCTCGGCCTCGGTGTGGGTGGTCACCACTTACCTCCCATGATTGATTGTTTCTGCGTTTTTTATATCAGGAAAGAGCAGTTATGAACACCGGTGGTCTGGCGCCCCAGGTTGTGCCACGCTTGCTCCTGACCTCGTCCCTTCAGGGAGGCCTTCGTGTCCCGCTACGACCGCTGGAACGCCATCCTCGAGCTGCTGGCGCAGGAGGGCAGGCTGTCGGTGGAGGAGGCGGCCCGGGCGCTCGACGTGTCCACCGCCACGATCAGGCGGGACTTCGACCAGCTCGCCCAGCAGCAGATGCTCATGCGCACCCGGGGCGGCGCGGTGGCCCAGAGCGTCAGCTACGACCTCCCGCTGCGCTACAAGACGGCCAGGCACGCCGACGAGAAGCACCGCATCGCGGCGGCGGCGGCCGAGCTGGTGACGCCCGGCGCCGTGGTCGGGCTCAACGGCGGCACCACCACCTCCGAGCTGGCGCGGGCCCTGGCCACCCTCTCCACGCTGGAGACCGGGTTCACGATCGTCACGAACGCGCTCAACATCGCCGCCGAGCTCACCGTCCGCCGGCACGTCAAGATCGTGGTGACGGGTGGGGTGGCCAGGCAGCAGTCGTACGAGCTCATCGGGCCACTGGCCAACGGGGTCCTGGAGCAGGTGACGCTGGACGTGGCCTTCCTCGGGGTCGACGCGCTGGACGTCGAGCTGGGCGCCTCCGCCCACCATGAGGGCGAGGCCAGCGTCAACCACCTGCTGATCAGCCGGGCCGCCCAGGTCGTGGTGGTGGCCGACTCGTCCAAGGTGGGCAAGCGGGCCTTCTCCCGCATCTGCCCGATCAACCAGATCGACACGCTCGTCACCGACGCGCGGCTCTCCGACGCCCTCGCGGGCCAGCTCACCGACGCGGGAGTCAAGGTCGTACGCGCCTGAGCGGCTCTCGCGGGGTTCCGGCCGGTCGGTTCTTGCGAGGTAAACGCCGTGTGTGGCGGAGCGAGGGGTTTTACGCCGGTCTCTGACCGACTCCGGCGTTACAGGTCGAGTCCTGCGCGGGTAGGAATGGAGCGCAGGCGACAGTGCCGTCCCAGGGGGAGTTATGGCGTCGGGAAGGAGCGCGGCCCGGCTCGGGCCCGCGGAGCGGGCCGAGGCCCTGGAACGTATGGCGGCGCAGGAGTTCGACGTCGTCGTGGTCGGGGGCGGCGTCGTGGGGGCGGGGGTGGCGCTCGACGCCGCGACGCGCGGGCTCGACGTGGCTCTGGTCGAGGCGCGTGACTTCGCCTCCGGCACCTCCTCGCGCTCGTCCAAGCTGATCCACGGCGGGCTGCGCTACCTGGAGCAGCTCAACTTCGAGCTGGTCCGCGAGGCCCTGCAGGAGCGCGCCCTGCTGCTGCAGCGCATCGCGCCGCACCTGGTCAGGCCGGTGCCGTTCCTGTTCCCGCTGACCCACTACGCCTGGGAGCGGCCCTACGTCGGCGCGGGAGTCGCGCTCTACGACACGCTCGGCCTCGCGACCGGGCTCACCCGCGGCGTGCCGGGGCACCGGCACCTGTCCAGGTCCCGGGCGCTGCGGCTGGCGCCGGCGCTGAAGAAGTCGGCCTTCACCGGCGCCGTCCAATACTGGGACGCGCAGGTGGACGACGCACGCTTCGTCATGACGACGCTGCGCACCGCGGCCACCTACGGCGCGCACATCGCGCAGCGGGCGCAGGTGGTGGGGTTCCTGCGGGAGGGCGAGCGGGTCACCGGCGTGCGGGTGCGCGACCTGGAGTGCGGCGAGGAGCTGGAAGTACGCGCCCAGCAGGTGGTCAACGCGACCGGGGTCTGGACCGACGACATCCAGGAGCTGGTGGGAGGGCGCGGCCAGATCCACGTACGCGCCTCCAAGGGCATCCACCTCGTCGTGCCCAGAGACCGGATCCACTCGCTGACCGGCATCATCCTGCGCACCGAGAAGTCGGTGCTCTTCGTGATCCCCTGGGGCCGCCACTGGATCATCGGCACCACCGACACGGAGTGGACGCTCGACAAGAGCCACCCGGCCGCCTCCCGCACGGACATCGACTACCTGCTCGACCACGTCAACGCGGTCCTGTCCGTGCCGCTGACCCGCGACGACGTCGAGGGCGTCTACGCCGGGCTGCGGCCGCTGCTGTCGGGCGAGTCCGACGAGACCTCCAAGCTGTCCAGGGAGCACGTGGTGGCGCATCCCGTGCCCGGGCTGGTGATGATCGCCGGGGGAAAGTACACCACCTACCGGGTCATGGCGCAGGACGCGGTGAACGCCGTGGCGCACGGGCTCGACCAGCGGGTGCCGCGCTCGTGCACCGACCGCATCCCGCTCGTGGGCGCCGAGGGCTACCAGGCGCTGTGGAACTCCCGGGGGCGCATCGCCCAGACCTCCGGCCTGCACGTGGCCAGGATCGAGCACCTGCTCCAGCGCTACGGCTCGCTGATCGACGAGGTGCTGGAGCTGATCGAGCGCGACCCGTCGCTGGGCCGGCCGCTGACGGGGGCCGACGACTATCTGCGGGCCGAGATCGTCTACGCCGCCACCCATGAGGGCGCCCGGCATCTCAACGACGTGCTCACCCGGCGCACGCGCATCTCCATCGAGACCTTCCACCGCGGGATGGCGGTGGCGCAGGAGGCGGCCGAGCTGATGGCCAAGCCGCTCGACTGGGACGGCGAGCAGGTGAAGAGGGAGGTGGAATACTACTCGAAGCGCGTGGAGTCCGAACGCCGCTCGCAGGAGCAGGACTCCGACCAGGAGGCGGACGCGATCAGGCTCGGCGCGCCGGAGATCGTCCCCGTCGTCGCGCCGGAGCATTCATGAGCGAGCCGTCCCGCCAGTTGTCCGACCCCCGGGAGTTGTTGTCGGGATACCTCGACCACTACCGGGCCGAGGTGCTGCGGGCGCTCGACGGGTTCCCCGAGCCCGGGGTGAGCCGGGTGCCCTCCGGGTGGACGCCGCTGGCGATGCTCAAGCATCTGGCGTACATGGAGCGGCGCTGGTTCGTGTGGGACTTCGCGGGCGAGCCGATCGAGGACGCCCAGGGCGATCGCGACGCCGAGGGCGGGCTGGTCGCGAGCGAGTCCTACGAGGAGATCAGGAAGCTCTACCTGGCGCAGTGCGAGCGGTCCAGGCAGGTGGTGGCGCGGGCGAGCCTGTCCGAGGTGGCCTCGCGGATCGGCAGGTTCCAGCCGCCGCACGAGCCGCCGACGCTGGGCTGGATCATGTTCCACGTGCTGGAGGAGTACATGCGGCACGCCGGCCATCTCGACGTCGCGCGCGAGCTGGCCGATTAGGAGGGGCGGCCCGCGGCGCTGCGGGGTCCGCGGACCGCCCGTTCCAGGATGGTTCTCTACCTCACGAAGGTCACGACGGCGGGTAGCGCGTGGCGTCGTGCACGTCGAGCAGCGGCTCCTTGACGCCGTCGCCCGAGTCGTCGGTCCAGTTGGAGTTGCCGGTGGAGATCAGCGTGCTGCGCACCGCCAGCGCGCCCGCCCGCGTCGTCGGCTTGTTGGCGCCCGAGGTGAGCAGCCCGGCCGCGCCGGCCACGTGCGGGCTGGCCATCGACGTGCCGCTGATCGTGCTGTAGCCGCCGCCCCGCCAGGTCGAGTAGATGCAGGTGCCCGGCGCGGTGATCTCCACGGTGGAGCCGTAGTTGGAGTAGAACGCCGAGGTGTCGTCCTGATCGGTTTCGCTGCGGCACGACAGCGTGCTGCCCCCGGCTCCGCCGGCCAAACCGTCGTTGTCGGTCAGCGCGGAGACGGTGACCACGTCAGGGTGGTTGGCCGGGAAGAACGAGGAGGTGTTCGTGTGGCTGTTGCCCGCGGCCACCACGACCACGATGCCGGCGTTGACCGCGTTGGTGATCGCCGTGCTGATCGCGCTGCTGGTGCAGCCGTTGCAGCCCAGGCTCAGGTTGATGACCTCGATGGTGGACGCGCGCGCCACCACCCAGTTGATGCCCGCGGCGATGCCGGACAGGGTGCCGGAACCGGCCGCGTTGAGGACCTTCACGCCGTGGATGCGGGCGCCGGGTGCGACGCCCACCGGGCCGATGGTGTTGTCGATGGCGCCGACGGTGCCCGCGACGTGCGTGCCGTGGCCGTTGTCGTCCGTGCCCGCGTTGTTGACGCAGGCGCCGGTCTGGCAGTTGGCGCGGGCGACCACGTTCAGGTCGGGGTGGGTGTTGTCCACGCCGCTGTCGACCACGGCGACGTCCACGTCGATGCGTATGTCGTCGGTGCCGTCGATGTCCAGGTTGGGGTTGCTGGGGCCGAAGATCCGGCGTACGCCCGTGGGGACGGTCTGGACGAACGCGGTGACCTCGGCGTCGGGCTCCACGCTGAGCACGTTGGGGTTCCGCTTGAGCTGCTCGGCGGCGGTCGCGCTCAGCCGGGCGGTGTAGCCCTTGAAGGCGTGCTCGTACACGCCGACGAGCTGCCCGCCGTGCTGGGCCACCTGGTCCTCGGCGGCTCCGCGCGGCGCGCGCATCGACGGGTTGAGCTGGACGATGTAGGTGCCCTCAGGGGCGGCTGCTGAGACGGGTAGCGGCGCCGCGAGTAACGCCAGCGCGCTGACGAGCAATGCGAGCAGGGGGGTGCGTGATCGCATGGCAGCGTGGGCCCTTTCTCGGTCGTGGACCGGGAGCACCCCGCTATGACAGGATCCACCCGATCCGACATGACAGTGTTAGTAAAGCTTTCACCATTTGTCGGGATAAGTCCATAAAAAGAGTGCCGGTTCGCTACGAACCGGCACTCTTTGGTTGCTTAACGGAGTGGAATCCACGCTTGTGAGGCGAGCGTCGCCGTGTCGTTGACCTGGACACCCTCGTACGAGACCGTCCACACCGAGTCGCCGATGATCATCGAACGCTGGATGCCGGGATCGTACGCGTACCGGCCGTCCTGACGCTGCGCCGGATGCTTGATCATGCCGAGCTCCTTCACCCCGGAGTCGTCGATCCTGAGCACGAGGGCGCCCGACTCGTTCTGCTTGTTCAGCGGGATCACCGACAGGCCGGTCTTCGGCCAGTACAGGAACGCGTGCGGGTCCCACTCGGCCCCGGAGCCCGAGTCCTTCTGGAAGTACTGCGACAGCCGGCGCGGGGCGGCCGGGTCGCTGACGTCGAACAGCGAGACCTGCGTGCCCAGCGTCCTGCCCTGCTCGCTGGCCTCCTGGCCGATGCCGATCAGGCGGCCCTCGGAGCCGGGGTGCAGGTACGCCGAATAGCCGGTGATCTTCAGCTCGCCCGTCACCTTCGGCGCCGCCGGGTCGCGGAGGTCGAGCGTGTAGAGCGGGTCCACCTGCCGGAACGTGACGCAGTAGCCCACCGCGCCGATGAACCGGACCGAGTAGATGCGCTCGCCCTCACCCAGGCCGCCGACCTCGCCCACCTTGGCCATGGTGTCGGCCTTGAGGACGTAGACGGCGCTGGAGCTGGTCCTGCCGTCGGCGGAGCTGAGGGTGGTGGCCAGGCGCAGGTGACCCTCGTGCTCGGACAGGGAGTACTGGTTGAGCAGGCGTCCCGGGACCTTGCCCGAGGCCACGTACGCGGGCGCGCCGGGCGAGGTGATGTCGAACCGGTGCACCTCCGTCTCCTCCGGCGGGATCGTCGGCGTGGGCACCGGGCTGGGCACCGGGCTGGGCACCGTGCTCGACTCCGTGCTCGACCCCGTGCTCGACCCCGTGCTCGACCCCTGGGGTGCGGACACGCTCGGCTCGCCGGGGGTGGGCTCCTCGGCCGGGGCCACGCCGTCGGACGTGGTGGTGGCCGGGGGCTCGTCGACCGGGAGCGGGCGCACCACCGGCATCCACCAGCGCGGGTTGCTGGCCACGTACAGGCTCTGGCCGGTGCCGTAGACCACGTCGCCGTCGGCGGCCAGGCTGATCGGGTCGGTGCCGGCCGCGGTGACGCCCTGCGCCAGGTCGATGGTGTGCACGGTCAGCATCGAGGTGCCGGTGTAGTCGGCGGGGCGGCTGACCCGCTCGCACTTGACCGTGTCCCTCCTGACGGCGCCCGACGCGTCGGTGATCTCGATCTTGGGCAGCCAGGCCTCCGCCGGTGCCCGGCGTACCGTGGCCTGGTTGTCCTTGAGCCGCTGGGCCTCGGTGGTCTCGCCCTGGGGCTCCGGGAAGGCGATGTTCGGCTGGCTGCGGGTGACCAGGCGGACCGTGGAGCCGATCATCCGGGCGTCCACGTACGAGCCCTGCGGCCTGATCGTGCTCAGGACCTTCGGCTCGCCCGCCAGATCGACCACCACGTAGCGGGTGTCGGCCTGCGGGGCGAACGACTTGTACATGATGTCGCCGCCGCGCATGAGCACCAGCGCCCGGTCACCCGAGACCAGCAGGTCGGCGGGTACGCCCGGACCGGCGTTGTCACCCTCGGTCAGCTTGAGCGACGAGGTGACCTTCCTGGTCGCCGTGTCGATGATCCGCAGCGTGCCGTCCGCGACCGTGATGATCCGGTTGCCGTCCGTCTTGACCAGGTCGGGCTCGTCCACGCCGGCCTCGTGCACGTTCGTCGTGGAGTGCTCGGGCGTGGCGGCCCTGCCCTTGCCCTGGGGAACGTTCGCCGCGGTGTCCTCCATGGCGGCGAAGGGCATGACGTTGCCGAAGCCGTACGGGGTGACGTTCGCGCTGGCCTTCTCGCGCAGGCCGGCCAGCAGGTCGTCGCAGCTGCTGTAGGCCACCAGGCGGACGGCGCCGAGGCTCACCTTCGGGGGCGGCGGGTCCGGGGTCCCTCCCGTCGAAGCGGTGCAGGCGGTCGTGACCGCCGCGAGTGCCGCGGCGGTCACGGCCGTACGGATCAGCGTGTTCATGCCCTCCATCACGGCTGGGCGGCCGGGATGGTTCAGGAGCCGGCGGCCGGCCTGAAGGTGAAGGCGGGGCTGAAGTCGACGTCGTCGGGCACGTCCAGCATCTTGCGCAGCAGGTTGCCCTGGAAGTCGATCACCTGGATCTCGTCCTTGTCGTTGTTGTCCTGCTCCCAGCAGTAGAGGTGGCTCTCGTCGTAGAAGCCGAGCACCTTGTCGCACTCGGAGTAGAACTTGCGCACCCGCTCGCCCGAGGTGGAGTCCCAGACGCAGTGGTCGCCGTCACCGCCGTTGGGGCAGTTGGTGACGAACAGCTTGCCCGAGGGCGAGAAGATGTCCTGGGTGTCGGCGGACATCGTGCCGATGCCCGGCAGCGAGCGGGTGGCCTTGCCCTGGAGGTTGAAGAAGCGCAGGCCCTGGTTCTTCTCGTCGCCGTAGACGTTGACCACGCCCTCGTCGTCGCCGTCGAAGCCGAAGGCGGTGGCGCGGATGGAGGTGTCGTTGACGTTGACCACGGTGGCCTTGCCCGTGGCCACGTCCACGATGACGAAGCCGAGATAGAGCCACTTGTCGCCGCTCTTCTTCTCGGTGTTGAGCAGGATCTTGGAGCCGTCCTTCGACCAGGCCCGGATGCTGCTGATCAGCGGCTCCTTGACCGTCTTGACCGTGGAGCGCTCGCCCGTCTGCCGGTCGGTGATGACGATGAAGTCGAAGTCGTCGGAGCTGTAGCTCCTGCCCCGGCCGGCCAGGTAGCGGCCGTCGGGGGAGACCATCGACTCCCAGTTCTGCTGGTATTTCGTGAACGTGCCGCGCAACGAGTTTCGCGCGTAGTCGATCCAGTCGTCCTTCTTCTTGTCGAAGACCTCGTAGGAGGTCAGGACGATGTTGTCGGCCGGGTTCTCGTAGAGGGAGACCGTCTCGCCGGGCAGCGCCCGTTTGGTGCCGGTGCGCGGCACCGCCGCCTGCGTGACCGACGGGCTCGCCGTGGCGGACGGGTCGGCGGCGGACGGGTTGGACGTGTCGGAGGGGCTGGACCCGCCCGTGGTCCTCGATCGTCCGGGCGTCCCGGTGCCGATCGGCCCCGCCACCGACGCCTTGTCGATCTGGATGACCACGATCACGCCGGCGAGCACCAGCAGCGCGACCGCGATCGCGATGCCGGCGATCAGCGGGCCCTTGCCGCTCCTGCGTGGCTGGTTGGGGTAGGGGCCCTGCTGCCCGTAGGGCGGCAGGGTGGGCTGCTGCTGCCACGGGACCCGGGGATGCGGTTGCCCCTGGGGATGGTGCGCCGCCTGCGGGACGGGGCCCCCGTAGGGAACGGGGCCGGACATCGGCCCGGACGGGGGACCGAACGGCGGGCTCTGCGGATTGGACGCGGGGCCGTACTGGTTGGGAGGGGGTGGGTAGGGCGGCGCGGGGGCCGCTTCCGCCGCGGCCTGCGCGAGCATGCCGGAGTTCGGTGCCGGCTGTTGCAGCAGCCGCATGATCACCTGCTCGGCGGAGGGCCGCTGGGCCGGGTCCTTGGCCAGGCAGGCCACCACCACGTCGCGCAGCGGGCCCTCCTCCAGCGCGCCCAGGTCGGGCTGCTGGTTGAGCACCCGGTTGATCACCGCGGGCATCGTGTCGCTGCCGAACGGCGCCCGCCCGGAGGCGGCGAAGATCATCGCACTGGCCCAGGAGAACATGTCGGCGGCCGGGCCGACGGTGTGCCCCATGATCTGCTCGGGCGGCATGTACGACGGAGTGCCCACGACCATGCTGCTGATCGTGGAGGTGGCGTTCAGGGCCCGCGCGATGCCGAAGTCGATCACCCGCGGCCCGTCGGCCCCGATGATCACGTTGGCCGGCTTGAAGTCGCGGTGCACGATCCCGGCCTGGTGGATGGCGGCCAGCGCGGTGGCCGTGCCGATGGCCAGCCGGTGCAGGACCGAGCCCGTGCGCGGCCCCTCCTCCTGCACGACCCGCTGTAACGAGGGCCCCTCGATGAACTCGCTGACGATGAACGGCCGGTCCTGCTCGACGCCCGTGCCCAGGACCGCGGCGGTGCAGAACGGCGCCACCTGCTGGGCCACCTGGACCTCGCGCAGGAATCGCTCCACGCTCACCTGGTCGCCCGACAGGTCCGGCCGCAGCCACTTGACGGCCACGTTGCTGCCCGAGGGGTCTTTGGCGAGGTAGACGACGCCCTGACCGCCCTCGCCGAGCCGGCCGAGGAGATCCAGGCCCCCCAGCCGTTGTGGATCTCCGGGTCGGAGCGGAGCGAAGGTTGCCATGAAGGGATTCTGTCGCTATGCAACGGATCCGCAAAAACTACCCGCGGGTAGTACCACGGAATATCCTTCTGGCATGCAGGTGACGTCCAGTGGCAGGACACGGCCCATCATTGCCCCGTTTACCGGGGAAACCCTCGCTGAGCTGCCCATATCAGACGCCGAAGACGTGCGTACGGCGTACGAGAAGGCCAGGGCCGCCCAGCTCGAATGGGCCGGGAAATCCGCGGCCGCGCGGGCGGAACCTTTCCTGCTGCTGCACGACGCGATCCTCGACCGCAGGAACGAGATCCTCGACATCGTCCAGAACGAGACCGGCAAGGCCCGCAAGCACGCCTTCGAGGAGGTGCTCGACGTCGCGGGCTGCAGCCTCTACTACGCCCGCCGCGCCCCCCGCCTGCTCGCCCCGCGCGCCCGCAAGGGCGTCTTCCCCGGCGCCACCCGCGTGACGGAGCTGCGCCGGCCCAAGGGCGTGGTCGCGCTGATCACCCCGTGGAACTACCCGCTCGCGCTGGGCGTCACCGACGCGGTGCCCGCGCTGCTGGCCGGCAACGCGATCGTCCACAAGCCGGACACCCAGACCGCCCTGTCCACGCTCTGGACCATCGACCTGCTCGCGGAGCTGGGCATGCCGCGCGAGATCTGGCAGGTCGTGCTGGGCGAGCCGGCCGAGATCGGCGACGCGCTGCTCGACCACGCCGACTACGTGGGTTTCACGGGGTCCACCCGGGGCGGCCGGAAGATCGCCGAGGAGGCGGCCAAGCGGCTCATCGGCTGCTCGCTGGAGCTCGGCGGCAAGAACCCGATGGTGGTGCTCGACGACGCGGACCTGGACGTGGCCGTCCAGGGGGCCGTCCGCGCCTGCTTCACCAACGCCGGCCAGCTCTGCCTGTCGATCGAGCGCCTGTACGTGCACGCGTCCGTGTTCGACGCCTTCGCCGAGCGCTTCGTCGCGCAGGTCAGGGCGCTCAAGCTCGGCGCCGGGCACGACTGGTCGGTGCAGATGGGCTCGCTCACCTCGCGCCGCCAGCTCGACGCGGTCAGCGCGCACGTGGACGACGCCGTGGCCAAGGGCGCGACGCTGCTGACCGGCGGCCGGGCCAGGCCCGACCTCGGACCGCTGTTCTACGAGCCGACCGTGCTCACGGGCGTCGGCGAGGACATGGAGCTGTGCCGGAACGAGACGTTCGGCCCCGTGGTGGCGCTCTACCCGTTCGCCACCGACGACGAGGCGGCCGAGCTGGCCAACGACACCATCTACGGCCTCAACGCCTCCATCTGGTCCGCGCGCCCGCCGCCTGGCCGCCCGGGTCCGGGCCGGCACGGTCAACATCAACGAGGGGTACGCCTCCGCGTACGCCTCCTACGACGCCCCCATGGGTGGCATGAAGGCGTCCGGGCTGGGCCGCAGGCACGGCGTCGAGGGGCTGCTGCGCTACACCGAGGCCAAGGCCGTGGCCTCGCAGGCGGGGTGGCTGGGGTTCGAGCCGCCGTTCGGGATGCCGTACGAGAAGTGGGCCGGCACCCTGGCGGGCACGCTCAAGGCGATGCGGAGGCTCCGGCTCAAATGAGCTTCGACGTGATCGTCATCGGGTCGGGCTTCGGCGGCAGCGTCGCGGCGCTCAGGCTGAGCGAGAAGGGCTACAAGGTCGGCGTGCTGGAGGCGGGCCGCCGCTTCGACGCCGCCACGCTGCCGGCCACCTCCTGGCACGTGCGCGACTTCCTGTGGGCGCCGTGGCTGGGGCTGAAGGGCATCCAGCGCATCCACGTGCTGCGCGGCGAGCGCGGCACCGGCGTCATGGTGCTGGCGGGCGCCGGGGTCGGCGGCGGCTCCCTCGTGTACGCCAACACGTTGTACGAGCCGCTCGCCCCGTTCTTCGACGACCCCCAGTGGGCCGCCATCACCGACTGGAAGGCGGAGCTGGCCCCCCACTACGACCAGGCCAGGCGCATGCTGGGCGCGGTCGTGAACCCCACCTTCACCCGCGCCGACGAGATCATGAGCAGGGTCGCGGCGAAGATGGGGGTGCCGGACACCTTCCGCCTCGCGCCCGTGGGCGTCTACTTCGGCGAGGACGGCGTCGATCCGTACTTCGGCGGTGCCGGACCGGCGCGCCGCGGGTGCCTCGAATGCGGCGAGTGCATGACGGGCTGCCGCCACGGCGCCAAGAACATGCTGACCGAGAACTACCTGTACCTCGCGGAGCGGGCCGGCGCGCGAATCTATCCCGAGTGCACGGTCACCTCCGTGCGGCCCCTGCCGTCCGGGGGCTACGAGGTGCTCGCGCGCCGGACCGGGTCGGTGCGCTCGCGCCGTACGTTCCTGGCAGGTCAGGTGGTCTTCGCGGCCGGCACGTACGGCACCCAGCGGCTGCTGCACAAGCTGCGCGCCGACGGGACGCTGCCCCGCCTGTCGGCCAGGCTCGGCGCGCTGACCAGGACCAACTCCGAGGCGCTGCTCGGCTTCGAGCGCACCGCCGTCGCCGGCGAGAAGCTCAACGGCGGCGTGGCCATCACCTCCTCCATCCACCCCGACCCCGAGACCCACATCGAACCCGTCCGCTACGGCGACGGCTCCAACGCCATGGGCCTGCTCCGCACCCTGCTCGTGGACGGCGGCCGGCCGCGCCTGCGCGCGTTCGCCCGCGAGGTGGCCCGGCAGCCGCTGCGGGCCCTGCGGCTGCTGAACCTGCGCCACTGGTCCGAGCGGACCCTGATCGCGCTGGTCATGCAGGCCAAGGACAACTCGATCACCGTCCGCCGCACCCGGTGGGGCCTGCGCTCCGCGCGCGGCCACGGCGAGCCCAACCCCACCTGGATCCCCGCCGGTCACGAGGCCGTGCGGCACGCGGCGGAGGAGATCGGCGGGGTGGCCGGGGGGACGTGGCTGGACCTGTTCGACATCCCGACGACGGCCCACTTCCTCGGCGGCTGCGCCATCGGGGACTCGCCGGAGACCGGGGTGATCGACGCCTACCACCGCGTGTACGGCCACGACGGCCTGCACGTCGTGGACGGCTCGGCCGTGTCCGCGAACCTGGGCGTCAACCCCTCGCTGACCATCACCGCCCAGGCCGAGCGGGCCATGTCGTTCTGGCCGAACGCCGGTGAACCGGATCCGCGCCCGGCGACCGGGTCGCCGTACGCGCGGGTCGCGCCCGTCGCGCCGCGCCGCCCCGCCGTGCCGTCCGGGGCTCCCGGCGCGTTGCTCCATGGAATAACCGCTCGTCCCGGGACGTCGTGAGCTGACATGGAGATCCGTTACGCCGGAGGACCCACGGCGGTCCTGGAGATCGGCGGAGTGCGGCTGCTGACGCCGGGGGAGCGCACCGAACTCGGCTGACCGGTAACCGGGGCCGGGCGAGCGCGCGGAGCTCTCCTGACCGGCTGCTGATCGGCTCGTGATCGGCTCCTGGCGAACGGGGACGGTTTTCCCGGTTCCCGCCTGACAAGGTGGGATCGTGAGCTGGAACGCGCGAGCCCTGGACGTGCTGGCGGCGGGGGAGCCCACCCCGCTGATCGACTTCCCCGTGCGGGCACCGGGGATCAGGCTGCTGCTGAAGGACGAGTCCGTGCACCCGACCGGCAGCCTGCGCCACCGGCACGCCAGGGCGCTGTTCCGCCGGGCCGTCCTCGACGGGCTGGTCGGCCCGGGCACGACCGTGGTGGAGGCGACGGGCGGCAACGCGGCCGTGGCGCAGGCGTGGTTCGCGCGGCGGCTGGGGTTGCCGTACATCGTGGTCATGCCGGGCGAGCACAGCCGGGCGCGGGCCCGGCCGGTGGAGGAGCTGGGCGGCGAATGCCGGTTCGTGACGCCGCCGCCGGCCATCTACGACGCGGCGCGGGAGATCGAGGGTCACTTCCTCGACCAGTTCGGGCGGGCGGCCGAGCACGACCTGGCGGCGGAGCTGTTCGGGCAGGTGCGGCCCGACTGGGTGGTGACGGGCGCGAGCACCGGCGCGACGTCGGCCACGCTGGGCGGCTGGATCCGGGCCCACGGCCGGAGCTGCCGGGTCGCGGTCGCGGATCCCGAAAATTCGGCTTATTTCCCGGGCTGGACCCTCGACGTGCCCGACTACGCCACCGGCATGCCCTCGCGGATCGAGGGCATCGGGCGCCCGCGCATGGAGCCGGGGTTCCGGCCCGACCTCGTCGACCTGGTCATCCCCGTCCCCGACGCGGCCGGCGTGGCGGCGGCCAGGCACATCAGGGAGGTCACGGGGCTGCCGGTGGGCGGCTCGTCGGGCACCGCGCTCTGGGCGGCGCTGGAGCTGATCGACCGCATGCGGGCCAGAGGGGAGAGCGGCACCGTGGTGTCGCTGATCGGCGACGCGGCCGAGCGGCACCTGGCGACCTGCCACGACGACGCGTGGGCGGCCGAGCGAGGGCTGGATGTCGCGCAGCACGAGGAGAAGCTGCGGCGCCTGGTCAGGTCAGCGGGTGGGTGACCCAGACGTTGGGCTCCACGTAGACGGCGTGGTCGTGCTCCACGTCGCAGTGCACCGGGCTCAGCGCCCCCGGCACCTCGACCGGTCCCGTGCGGTCGAACGGCAGGCCCGTCCAGGTGCGCCACTCGTCGAGTGTGCCCGGCACCACCATGGACCGCGGCGCCACCTTGACGATCTTCGCGCCCGCCCGCACGTGCACGCGCAACCAGGGGTCGTGGGGCAGGCCGTCGGGACGGGTCCTGAAGGCGTACTCGGACATGGGGGTGTGCGGTTCGAGGTGCTTGGCGCTGGGGCGTACCGGTGCGACGAGCTCGCGGTGCCCGTGGCGGGCGGCACAGTCGCGCATCGCCGCCACCATCAGGGCCGACAGGCCCTTGCCCAGCTGGTCGCGGCGGATGGTGATCTCCAGGGCGGAGACGGCGTCGGCCGGCCGGCCGCGCTCGCGGGCCAGCCAGCCGGCCCTGATCACGCCGTCCCAGCCGTCGTCGGGCAGCCCGGCGGCCCCGTCCGACGGATACGGGATCATGCAGCCCCGCGCCACCAGCCGGCCGGGCTCGGCGTCGTCGTCGGCCACGAGCACGTACTCCTGGTAGGACGTCGTGATCCACGCGTAGTACAGGTCGGCGAGCGGGTCGTGCATCATGAACTCCCGCCACGTGTGGTCCATGTCCCACAACGACGACGCGAACTCGGGACGCTCGGCGAGCGTGGTGATCTGCAAGGCCATGCGGCTCATCCTGCACCGGGGAAGACCCCAATGCGCCGCATTTATTGGTACTTAAGCCCATAAGGGCGGTGCGCTAGCGTCGGCGGCATGAGTGAACTTGACGCCAGGCTGCGAGCCATCACCGACCTGTTCGTGGCCGAGGCGCGCGAGGGCGGCGGCAGGCACGAGTACGACGGCCGGATCCAGGACCTGTCGCCCGACGGCGTACGGACCGGGCTGGCCCGTCTCGGCCAGGGCCCCGCGCCGGAGGACGCGCACGACGCCAGGCACCTACAGGTGTTCGAGGAGAGTCTGCGTACCCAGCTCGGCGAGCTGGAGCTGCACCGCAAGAACCCGTTGATCCACCTTTCCAACCTCGACCTGGCCTGCTACGACCGCGACTACGGCCCCGAGGAGGAGCGCGCCGCGGCCAAGGCGGCCCACCTCGCGCTCTGGCCCGAGGCCGTGGACCACGCGATCGCCTCGCTCGACCAGGTGCCGGCACCCGTCGCGACGTCCCTGCTCGGCGCCACCAGGGGCCTGGCGGCGGGCGTCACGGACGAGGCCGCGCTCCAGGCGCACGGCAGGCTCGTCGCCCACGTCGAGCGGGCCGCGGCCGAGGGCGACCCCGACGCGGCGCTCGGCGGCGAGGCGCTGGCCAGGCTCATGGGCACCGCCGAAGGGCTGCCGGTCGACCTCGGCAGGCTGGCGGAGCGGGCCGACGCCGAGCGCGACCGGCTGATGGCGCTGCTCGCCGACTCCTGCGCCAAGCTGGGGGAGACCGGCAGGGCGTCGCTCGACGTCGTACGGGAGCTGGTCAAGGACCACCCCGACGCCGACGGCGTCATCGAGGCCGCGCGGATCGGCACGGAGAAGGCCATCGCGTTCACCCGCGAGAAGGACCTCGTGCCCTACCACGACGGCGAGTGCCTGGTCGGGCCGGCGCCGGAGTCGCGCCGCTGGGCGATGGCCATGATGGCGTGGAACTCGCCGGGCGAGCCCGACGGCCCCTCGTGGTACTACATCACGCCGCCCGAGCCCACCTGGCCCGAGCAGGACCAGGAGGAATGGCTGGAGGTCTTCAGCCGTACGACGCTGCCGGCGATCAACGTGCACGAGGTCGCGCCCGGGCACTTCTCGCACGCCAGGGCGCTGCGGCGGGCGCCGTCCGACGTGCGCAGGCAGCTGCAGTCGATGGCGTTCGTCGAGGGCTGGGCCCACTACGCCGAGGAGCTGTGCGTCGAGGAGGGCTTCGAGGCCGGCGACCCGCGCTTCGAGATCGGCGTGTGGGTGGAGGCGCTGATCCGCGTCACCCGGCTGGCCTGCGCGATCGGCGTGCACACCGGCCAGATGACGGTCGAGGACGGTGCCCGGCGCTTCGAGTCCGACACGCACCTGACGGGTCCGGCGGCGCTGTCGGAGGCACGGCGGGCGTCGTTCGACCCGACGTACGGGCGGTACACCTGGGGCAAGCTGCTCATCCTGGACCTGCGCGAGCGGGCCCGCAAGGAATGGGGCGCCGGATTCACCCTGCAGCGCTTCCACAAGGCCCTGCTCGATCTCGGCTCGCCGCCCCTGGGCCTGATCGACGCCATCCTGTAGCGTCTCGGGCTGATCGGGAACATCCTTTGGCGTCGGTCGCTAGGGAGGTTTGTTCGTGCGCGAGCTCTCCGGCAAGGTCGCGGTGGTGACGGGCGCGGCGAGCGGCATCGGGCGGGCGCTGGCCCTCCGGTTCGCGGCCGAGGGGATGGCCCTGATGCTCGCCGACGTGGACCACGGCGGGCTCGCGCGGACGGCCGCGCTGGCCGGGGACGCCAAGGTGCTCACCCAGATCACCGACGTGTCCGACGCCTCGGCCGTGCGGCACCTGGCCAACCGGTGTTTCGGGGAGTTAGGCGCCGTGCACGTGCTGTGCAACAACGCCGGCGTCTTCCAGGGCGGCCACATGTGGACGCGCGCCGCGGAGGACTTCGCCTGGCTGCTCGGCGTGAACGTGTGGGGCGTGCTGCACGGCATCCACGAGTTCGTGCCGCGCATGATCGAGCAGGACACCGAGGGGCACATCGTCAACACGGTGTCGGTGGCCGGGCTGTTCGCGACGCCGGGGGCGGGCGGGTACGCGGTGACGAAGTACGCCGCGCTGGCCGCCTCCCTGGCGCTCGCCCAGGACCTGGCCGCCACGGGGTCCAAGCTGCGGGTGAGCGCGCTGTGTCCCGGCGCGGTCAGGACCCGCATCGGCGACTCCGACCGCACCCGGCCGCCCAGCATGGTCACCGACCCCACGCCGGACGAGGTGGACTCGCGGGAGTCGGTCAGCCGGGCGGCCGAGGGCGGCATCGAACCGTCCGAGGTGGCCGACCTGGTCGTGACGGCGATCCACGAGGAGCGGTTCCTGCTGCTGACCGACCCGAAGTACGCCGCCCGGCTCCGCCTCCAGACCGAGACCCTGCTGACCGGCCACCTGCCAGGGATCCGCTGACGGCCACCGGCGGCGCTCCGCCGACGGTCATCAGCGGCGATCCGGTGACCGTCACCAGCGGCGGTCGGGGGCCGGCGCCCGCATCGCCGGTCACCAGTGGCGGTCGTGGGCCAGCACCCGCACCACCGTGCCGTTGCGCGGCCGGACCAGCAGCTTGACGGCGTCGCCCGGCAGCACGTCGTGGTAGAGGCCCTCCTCCACCTGGAACGCCGTGGCCTTGCGCGAATTGCCGTCGTGCAGGGCGATGAAGCAGCGGTCCGACTCCACCCACCGCTTGACGACGTGCCCGGTGACCTCCTGCCGCCCCGAGCCGTGCGGCAGCGCCTCGGCCGGCTGGATCTCGCCGTCCCGCCAGCCGCTCCCCGTGAAGATCCACTCCTGCCCGGGGCTGGCCGGGCCGGACTCGGCGACCTCCCGGCCGCCCGCCGTCGGCACGAACCCCCGTCCGCCCATGAGCAGCCCGATTCCGGCCACCAGGCACACCATCGTCGCGATCATCCCGGGCCACGACAGGCCGGCCGCCGCGACGGTGGCGTACCAGGGGACGACGAGCGCGGCCGCCAGCAGCACCGGCACGACCATGCTCGGCCAGCGCCGCCGCGCCAGCCCCAGCTCGATGGCGCACCGGCGGACGAGGGGCAGGAACCCGCCGTCGAGGTCGGAGGCCTCGGGCATGAGCGCGGTCACGGGTGCCGCGGGCGCTCCCGCGAGGCGGGCGCGTACCCGGTCCAGGACCCACCGCTCGTACGGCCGCAGCGGCTCGTCCGGGGGCGGGTTGCCCGACAGGCGGTCGCCCTCGATCGTCACCCAGCCGCGCCCGGCCAGCTCGACCAGCGCCGCGTGGAACACCTCCTGTGCCCGCATGCCGCGTAAGAGCTCGGCCACGGGGGCGGGCACCGGCTCCTCGTGAGCCTGCCGCCGGGCCTCGTGCCGGCTGGACGCCTTGAAGGCGGCGGCCAGCGTGGCGGCCCACAGGGCCCACGCCGCCGCCGGCCAGACAAGATCCATCGTTCTGTGTTAGCACGTCGGACCGTGCCAGGCCAGGTGTAAGACGCAAGGCCGATACACTGTGGTTACCGCATTTCGCCTTTGGGGGGTTCTCACGGTGTCTGAATTCGACACAGTTCTGGTGGTCGACTTCGGCGCTCAATACGCGCAGCTCATCGCCAGGCGGGTGCGCGAGTGCCACGTCTACTCCGAGATCGTGCCCTCGACCATGTCGGTCGAGGAGATGATGGCCAAGAACCCGAAGGCGATCATCCTGTCCGGTGGCCCCTCCTCGGTCTATGCCGAGGGCGCCCCGCCGGTGCCGCACGGGCTGTTCGCCACGGGCGTGCCGACGTTCGGCATCTGTTACGGGTTCCAGGCCATGGCCCAGTCGCTGGGCGGGGAGGTGGCCCGCACGGGCGTCGCCGAATACGGCGGCACCTCGCTGGAGGTGCTCGACGAGGGCGTCATCTTCGCCGGCCTGCCCACGAGCCAGACGGTGTGGATGTCCCACGGCGACAGCGTGGCCGCGGCTCCCGAGGGCTTCACGGTGACCGCCTCGACCCGCGAGACGCCGGTCGCGGCCTTCGAGCACGTGGAACGCGGCCTCTTCGGCGTGCAGTTCCACCCGGAGGTGCTGCACAGCGAGCACGGCCAGACGGTGCTCAGGCACTTCCTGGAGGCGGCCGGCTGCCGTCCCTCGTGGACGATGCTCAACATCGTCGAGGACTCCGTGGAGGCCGTGCGCCGCCAGGTCGGCGACGGCCGCGCGATCTGCGCGCTGTCGGGCGGGGTCGACTCCGCCGTGGCCGCCGCGATCGTCCAGCGTGCCATCGGCGAGCGGCTCACCTGCGTCTTCGTCGACCACGGCCTGCTGCGCAAGGGCGAGGCCGAGCAGGTCGAGCGCGACTTCGTGGCCGTGACGGGCGTCAAGCTGCGCGTCGTCGACGCCTCCGACCGCTTCCTGAAGGCCCTCGAAGGCGTCGTGGACCCGGAGGAGAAGCGCAAGATCATCGGCCGCGAGTTCATCCGCGTCTTCGAGGACGAGCAGCGCGCCATCATGGCCGACGGCCCGGTCGACTTCCTGGTCCAGGGCACCCTCTACCCCGACGTGGTCGAGTCCGGCGGCGGCACCGGCACCGCCAACATCAAGTCCCACCACAACGTCGGCGGCCTGCCTGAGGACCTGCAGTTCAAGCTGGTGGAGCCGCTGCGGGCGCTGTTCAAGGACGAGGTCCGGCGCGCGGGCGAGGAGCTCGGCCTGCCGGCCGCCATGGTCTGGCGCCAGCCGTTCCCGGGCCCCGGCCTCGGCATCCGCATCATCGGCGAGGTCACCCGCGACCGCCTCGACCTCCTGCGCGAGGCCGACGCGATCGCCCGCGAGGAGCTCTCCCGGGCCGGCCTCGACCGCCAGATCTGGCAGTGCCCGGTGGTCCTGCTGGCCGACGTACGGTCGGTGGGGGTGCAGGGCGACGGGCGCACTTACGGGCATCCGGTGGTGCTGCGACCGGTGACCTCGGAGGACGCGATGACGGCGGACTGGGCGCGGGTGCCCTACGACGTGCTGTCACGCATCTCGACCCGGATCACCAACGAGGTCCGCGAGGTCAACCGCGTGGTGCTCGACGTGACCAGCAAGCCCCCGGGCACCATCGAGTGGGAGTGACGGCCGCGCGGGCGCGCCTCCGGGCGTGACGCCGGCGCGGGCGCGCCTCCGAGGGTGACGCCCGCTGATCCGCGCGTGGCCGGGCGCCGCTACGGCGCCCGCTGACCGCGCGCGGCCGGCCGCGATCGGGGCGTTTCCGGGGCTGTGGGTAATTGTCCTCGTTCGAGGGTTGAACCCGGCGGGTGGCGTGGGGCGTACAACCGTGCGTCACCCACCGCTGAAAGGGTCAACCATGAAGCGCACCCTCACCGTCCCCGGCCTCGCGCTCGCCACCGCGCTGATCGCCGGCTCCCTGAGCCCGGCACTCGCGCAGGTGGGTACGGAGACGCACAACACCCCCGTGTACGTGGCGGCGACGCTGCTGGGCAGGAACGAGGTGCCCGCCCCGGGGACGAAGGCCGGCGACGGGAACGGCAGCGCTATCGCCGTGTTCCGCATCCATGGCACGCGGGTCGACTACGCCGTCCGCTGGCACCGGGTGGCCGCCCCGACCGGGTTCCACATCCACCAGGGCCAGGCCGGCCGGAACGGCGCCGTCAGGGTCCCGTTCTTCGGTGAGGCGCTGCCCGCGACGCTCCGGGCCGTCAAGGGCACCGTCACGGTCAAGGACACGGCCCTGCTCGCCAGGATCGTCAACAACCCGCAAGGCTGGTACGCCAACCTGCACACCGGACAGTTCCCCGGCGGTGCCGTACGGGCTCAGCTGCACCGGATCCGGCCCGTGTCGCTCGAATCGGTGCTGGCCGGCGGGGCGGGCCACACCACGCTCACCGCGCTGGCCGACGGCAGGCAGGAAGTGCCGGCACCGGGTACGAAGGTGGGCGACCGGGACGGCCGGGCGGCCTGGCTCGTCTGGGTGAAGGGCACCAAGGTGCACTTCGCCACCGCCTGGGAGGGCATCGCCCGGCCGGCGAACGCGCACATCCATCGCGGGGTGCGGGGCAAGAACGGGCCGGTGGCCGTGGGCTTCTTCACCGACAAGAACGGCCTCCCGGCGGGGGTCAACGGCGTCGCCGGCACCGGCACCGCCCCGGCCGCGGTCGCGAGCCGGATCCGGAACAACCCCAGAGGCTGGTACGTCAACCTGCACACCGCCGAGTTCCCCGGCGGTGCGGTGCGCGGGCAGCTCCACCGGGGCGGCTGGTAGCCAGAACCTAGATCAGGTGGCTCTTGGCGTAGCAGAGGGTCAGGGGCTCATCGACGTATTTGCCGTAGGGGGCGGTCCGTTCGTAGCCGGCGCTCTCGTAGAGGGCGATGGCCTCGGGCTGGCGGACCCCGGTGGCCAGGCGCAGCCGGTCGTACCCCATCTCGACCGCGAGGCCCTCCAGCGCCTTCAGGAGGGACCTGGCGATGCCGCGCCCCCTGTGGCCGGGGGCGACGTACATGCGCTTGAGCTCGCCGGTCGTGCCCTCGGCCGGCTGGACGGCGCCGCAGCCGACGGCGAGCCGGTCGATCACCGCCACCAGGAACCTCGCGTCGGCGTGGACGGTGGAGCGGCCCTCGGGGCCGTATTTGGCGACCAGTTCGGCGAAGGCGGCGTCGAGCAGGGCGCTGAGGCCGGCATCCGCGACCGCGCGTTCCAGGATCAGCATGCGGGCCAGCCTACGGAACGGTCAGGCGCCGTCAGGTAGCGGGCGGTGGGCGATGGCGTGGGCCTCCTCGAGGCTCATGCCGTACATGCGCAGCAGTTGTTCGGCCAGCTCGTCCGCCGAGCTCTCGTCCACCAGGTCGGGGTGGTCGAGCCAGAGCTGCAGGAAGCCGAGTATCGAGCCGCCGGCCCCGGCCAGCGCGACGTACGGGTTGCCGAGCCGGAAGCGCCCGGCGTCCATGGCGCGGCGGATCCTTGCTCCCGAAATGGTTGTAGAACGAGCCGAACCCCACGTCGGCCGCCTCGGTGAGCTCCTGGATGCTGACCTCGGCCATGCCCCGCTCGGCCAGGAAGGTGCGGGCGGCGTCGATGAGCGCCTGCCTGGTGCGGGTCTCGCTGTGCCGGGTCGGGCTGCACGTCGCCGAGACCGCGGCCCCCGCGGTGGGGTTCACGCTGCTCTACGCGACCACGGCCCGGCCGGCGCCTGCCCTGTCGGCCGGGCTGTGCGTGGCCGCGCTGGTCGCGGTGCACCGGCTGCGCCAGGCCCGCAGCGTCTGGCCCGCAGCGTCTGGCCCGCAGCGTCTGGCCCGCGGCGTCTGGCCCGCGGCGGGCGGGTTCGCGCTGACCGCCGGGGCCGCCGCCATCACCGTCCTGTCGGGCGAGGCCACGAACTTCTTCCTGCCCGTGCTGCTCCTGCGCGCCACGGTCGTCGTGGTGAGCCCTCGTGGCCAACCAGGCCCGGCTCTACCTCGCCGACCGGGCTCTGGCCATTGGGTCCTTCCTCGGCGGCCTGGCCGGGCGCGCCGGCGTCCGGCGGCTCGTGCTCACCCACCTCATCCCGGATCCGGCCGACGAGGCGGGCGAGAAGGAGTTCGCGGACGACGTACGCCGGGGCGGCTACGCGGGTCCGCTCACCGTGGGCCGCGACCTCATGACGGTGACCGTCGGATAGTCACCCCTGGTCCCGGGGGGCCTGGACCTCGATGGGCTCGGTGGGCGCGTCGTCCTCCGACTCCCCGTCCTCCGATGCCCCGTCCTCCGCTTGCCCGTCCGCCGGTTCCTCGCCGGCCGCGGCGGGTTCCGGTGGAGGAGACACGGGAGCAGCCGGTGGGCGGCGCGCCCCCAGGCCCGTCGCCGGGCGCGTCACGAGGCGGGCCGGCAGCCGCCCCAAGCTCCCCAGCAGCAGCGGCACCAGCAGGGCCCCCACGAGGATGGGCGAGGCCATGTACCGGAAGTCCTGCGCCGAGATGTTGGCCAGGATCGCCAGCTGCTGCCCCGCCACCACCGCCGCCACCCCCAGCACGTACCGGTTCCGCAGCACCCACGCCGCCAGCGCCACGGCCAGGTACGACAGGTACGACCACGAGGCCCCCCGCCACAGCACCCAGTCGTACTCGGGCGCCAGCGCCCCGGCGAACCACGGCTCGGCCACCCGGTTCAGCTCCATGGACAGCGGACGCAGCGAGTAGACCCACCGCCCGGGGAAGTCCGCCACCTTGCCCGGCCCCACGTAGGTGTCGGCGTTGGGCCGCCGCGAGAACCGGTACGTCATCCCCCCGGTGGCCGACTCGTCCTGCACCGGCCGCCACGCGATCGCCCCCCGGCACAACCGGGCGTCCACGATCGTCCGGGGCTCGGTGACCAGCAGCCGCCGCCACAGGCCCAGCAGCTCGGTGGCGTGCGCGTCGGCCTGCCACCAGCTGAAGTCGCGCCGCCAGATCAGCGGGTTGATCGTGTAGCAGGTGCCGCCTTCCCACCACCGTTCCAGCGGCGCCACCGACGTCATGAGGCTGATGTCCTGCGGGGTGAACAGGTCGGGGCGCTCGCGGTAGGCGACCGCGATGTCGCCGTAGGCCGTGTGGTAGACGTACGTCCTGGACGGGGCCGCGATGCCGTACAGCGGGAACACCAGGTTGGTGAGCAGGAGCGGGAGGGCGGCGGCTAAGGTGCCGGCGAGCAGCAGCCGCACCCGCATGGTCCGGACGATCACGACCAGCGCCACGACGGCCACGCCCACCACGAGGAAGCCGTTCGCGCGGAAGAGCCCGAGCAGGGTGAAGAGCACCCCGAGCCCGGCCAGGGCGGGCACGGTGACGGCACGCCGGGCGGCGATCCGCGCGCAGGTGCCCGCGATCGCCACCGCGCAGATCGTGAACGGCACGTCCTTCCACAACGTCACCGTGAACGCGCCCACCGGCGGCGCCAGCGGCATCAGCACGGCCACCACAGTGGTCAGCAGGCGCGGCGCGCCCAGCCGCTTGAGCGACTGCGCCAGGTACGTCAGCGCCCCCGCCATGGCCGTCGTCTGCGCGAACGTGACGGCCCCGAGGTCGCCCGTGCGGGTGAAGCTCAGCCACACCAGCGCGTCGTAGACCACCGAGTGATCGCTCACCCACGGCCCGACCACGGTGTGGCTGAGGTAGAGGACGGAATCGCGGCTGAACAGGCCGGGATAGAACGCCGCCCACCAGCATCCGAGCACCGCCTGGATGATCAGGAAGATGGCGAGCGCGACCCACGGCCTGGGCCTGGTGTCACTCCCCATGAATCCAATCCGTACTGCCGGGAGACTGCTAGAAGTAGCTGACCCCTGGCACCGGTCGCTTGCCGCGCAGCAGCGTCGGCACCGTGACGAGGTGGTAACCGCGCTTCTTGAGCTCCTTGACGACCTCCGGCATGACCTTCACGGTCTGCGGCACCACGTCGTGCATGAGGATCACGCCGTCACGCTTGGCCAGCTTGAGCACGGCGGCCTTGATCTTCTTGGTGTCGCGGAGCTGCCAGTCGAGCGTGGTGCCCGTCCACAGGATCTCCGCCAGCTCGCTCTGCGCCGCCAGCCCGAGCACGCGCTCGTCGGTGTGCCCGTAGGGCGGGCGGTAGATCGTCGGCGTCCGCCCCGTGGCCTGCTCGATCACGTCCTGCGTGACCTCGAGCTCCTCGGCGATCTCGTGGTCGAGCTTCGTCGGCAGCGACGCGTGCGAGTAGGTGTGGTTGCCGATCGCGTGCCCTTTCGCGACGATCTGCCTGGCCACCTCGGGCCGCTCCTCCACCCGCTTGCCCACCAGGAAGAACGTGGCCTTGGCGCCCGCCTTGGACAGCGCCTTGAGCAGGGCGGGCGTCTGTGCGCCAGGACCGTCGTCGAAGGTCAGCGCCAGGCACTTGACCCGGTCACAGTCGACGGCGGCCGCCTGGGCGGGCAGCGAGGTCAAGGCCAGGGAGGCCGCGAGTAGGGCATGAATCACCACATGTCACAGCCTAAAGCCAACGCCACCGGCCCATGCGACCGGTCGATGTCACGTTCTGGGCACCGCGCGGGGAATCATCCGGGAGTCGGCCTCCCCCGGCGGGCCCGCAGGAACAGGCTCACGCCCTTGAGCGACCTGACCGGCAGGTAGCGCTCGGCGCGGACGATCGCGGACAGGCCGGCGTTGACCAGGAAGGGCGTCTTGCGCAGGTCGCTGCCCCTGGAGCGGCGGCGGTGCCGGACCACGAGCGGGCGCAGGAGCACGTTCCAGCTCCAGATGCGGTCCACGGTCAGCCCGGCCTTCTCGACGACGACCGTGAGCGAGTCGCGGTCGTAGCGGCGTACGTGGCCGACGGCGTCGTCGTGGGCCGACCACAGCGCCATGTCGCACGGCACCGCGATCAGCGCGTGCCCGCCGGGCGCCAGCACCCTGGCGATCTCCGCGGCCGCAAGGTGGTCCTCGCGGATGTGCTCCAGCACGTCGAACGCGGTCACCAGGTCCACGCTCCCCGGCTCGAACGGCAGTGCCCGCGCGTCCGCGTGGACCGCCTTGAGCCCGCGCTGCCTGGCCGTCTCCACCGCCGCCTCGCAATTGTCCGTCGCCGTCGCGTCCCAGCCGGCCTCGACCAGCACCCTGGTGTTGCCGCCGCCCGCGGCGCCGATGTCCAGCGCCCGCCCCGGCCGGCCCAGCTCGCGCAGCTCCCTGCGGAGGATGGCCCGGCGTTCGCGGTACCACCAGTGGGTGTCCTCAAGGGTGATCAGGCGGCGGAGCTCAGAGGTTTCCATCAGCTATTTCCTTGTACGGGAGAAGACCCGGCGGTCCAGGGCGGCCAGGCGGAACAGGGTGAGCAGGCCGTACGTGGCCACGACCGCCCCCACCTCCACCGGCCGCCCCGTGCCGGCGGGCAGGGTGAGCACGGCCGCGGTGGTGAGCACGAAGCCGGTCGCGAACAGCGCGGCCGCGCGGAGATGAGCCGCGCCGCGCCGTCCGGACGCCCACCGCCGACTGGCCTCGACATTGAAGACCCCGGTCAGGACGAGCGCGCCGAGATTCGCCGCCGCCGGTGACCAGAGTTCGCGCAGGGGGAGAAAGATGAGCGCGTACAGCATGACCGAGACGACACCTATGGCGGCGATCGAGGTGAATTTCGCCATGGTCACCGCCCGGCGGCCGGTGAGCACCGCGTCCGGATGCGTGGGCGTCGGCTCGGACCGCGCGACCTCGACCTCCGCCCGGCCCGTCGACATCGACCAGGCGACCCTGGCCAGCCCCTTCAGGTCGTCGATGGCCGTCCTGACGACGCGGACGCGGGAGTCGGCGTCCTCGATCCAGTCGACCGGCACCTCGTGCACCCGCAGCCCGTTGTGCTCGGCCAGCAGCAGCAACTCGGTGTCGAAGAACCAGGAGTCGTCCTCGATCTTGCCCATGAGCGGCCTGACCACGTCGGTCCTGGCCGCCTTGAACCCGCACTGGGCATCGCTGAACCGGACCCCGAAGCCGTACCTGAGCAGGGCGTTGTACCCCCGTGAGACCACCTCGCGGCGCAGCGAGCGGCGGGTGCGCGAGCCGTGCGCCAGCCGGGTGCCGATGGCGATCTCCGAGTGGCCGCTGGCCACCGAGGCGACCAGCGGGAACAGGGCGTCGAGGTCGGTGGACAGGTCGACGTCCATGTACGCCACGATGTCGGCCGGGCTGTCCTGCCAGGCCGCCCGCAGCGCGGCGCCCCGGCCCCGGATGTCCAGCCGCCGGGCGTACACGTCCTCGTGCTCGCCGGCCAGCGCGGTGGCGATCACCCAGGTGGCGTCGGTGCTGCCGTTGTCCACGATCGTGATGCGCCACGGCAGCGGGAAGCCGTCGAGGAAGGCGGCCAGCGTGCGTACGCAGCCGGGCAGGGCGCGCTCCTCGTTGAGCACCGGGATGACGATGTCGACGCTCGCGAGCCGGGTCGCCGGGTCGAGGATGCGGGGGCTCGACTCCATGGCGGCACGCGTGTCCATAGACTCCCCTGATCTTGCTCGTGGCCGTGGGTCCACGGAAATGTTGCTCGGGGCGTCCAGCGGGGCGCGTACGATTTCTCCTCACCATTCCGAGAACCGGAAAGATCTTTACCATTCGGGGAGCTGGTAGACCGAGGAGGTCGCATTCCGGAATCGAAGCCGGGCAAATTTCCCCAATTCCGGATTTATCCCGGTGAAAAGCCATTTGACGCCGTATTTCTGGGCGAGTAGGCGGACGTTCTCCGCCGAGGGCTCCCGGAACACCGCGTCGTTCGCGGCCAGCCGCGGCGGATCCGCGAACGGCACCGCGAGGTAGGAGCCCTCGAACGACCGGGCCCGCGACAGCGTGCTCTCGGCGTACGCCCACCCCTCGACCAGCACCCGCCGCTCGGTGAACCCCGACACCCAGTAGTGCCGGCTGTCGCACACCTGCCACCACCGGTAGCGGCAGTGCAGATCGGTGGCCACCACGTCATCGGGCGAGGAGTGCGCCCGCAACCACCGCCCCGCCTCCAGCGCCCCCTCCGGTATCAGCCGCTCGCGCTTGTCCTCCTCCGGCAGGACGTGCCCGGCCACCTCCTGGACGGAGGCCGGGACGGCGTACCCCGTCAGGAGCGCCACCACCGCCAGCACGTGCCCGCGCCGCCACAGCAGCAGCGCCCCCGCCGCCAGCACCAGGTACGGCAGCACGACCCGCGCCGCCGTACCGCCGGAGAACTCCAGCCCCGACGCCACCAGCGCGCCCCCCGCCCCCAGCCCCAGCAGGCACGCGGCCAGGGCCCACGGCACGCGCGGCGCCGCCAGCACCCCGCACACGGCCGCGATCGACAGGTAGGGCCGGGCCCCTTCGAGGAAGTAGAGCTGCGACTGCGACGGATGCCCGAGCAGCACCGCCGCGCCGATCCCGGCCGCCCCGATCCCGAGCAGCAGCAGCACGGGCGGCTCCAGCGCCCGCCGCCCCAGCCCCGCCACCCCGCCCCACACGCAGGCCAGGCAGAACAGGTGCACCCCGGCCAGCACGACCAGCTCGCCGACCGGCACCGCGACGGGCGTCCCGACGCCCGCCACCGTCTCCCACAACGCCCGCATGGCCGCGAACGGCGCGAGCACCGTCCCCTGCGCCCGCTGCCCGAACACCACGAACTGCGCGAACGCCAGGCACGTCAGCGTGGCACCCGCCGCCGCGAGCCACTCGCCCCGCACCCGCCGCTCCACCACCCCGCGCACGACCACCACGAGCAGCAGCCCCGCGAGCAGCAGCGGCAGGTAGGTTGCCTTCGCCCCGGTGAGCGCGAGCAGCAGCACCCCCAGCGCCGCCCACCGCGACCGGGGCCCGCCGAGCAGCAGCAACACCACGGGAGCGAACAGCAGCGCCCCGAACGTCTGCGTGGGGCTGGCCCAGACGGTGAACATCGACCGCGAGGTGAACTCGGCGCCCTCCACCAGCACGGGCCCGAACAGGAAGTACGTCACCCCGGCCGCCGCCACCCCGGCGCCCCAGCTCCCGCCCAGCCGCCGCCCGAGCACCGCCACCAGCACGACCATCGCCGCCGCCATCGGTAGCGTGGACAGCCGGTAGACCAGCGTCACCGGCTCGATCCCGGTGACCCAGCTGGTGGCGGCCATTTCGGCGTAGACGTACCAGTGGTAGGACAGCCGCTCGCCCAGCACGGACGGCAGGGTGAGCGGGAAGTGGTGCCGCGCCTCGCCGACCAGCGACAGGTGGTACGGCATGTCCACGTACGCGGTGCCGACCGGCAGCCGGTACAGGAACAACGTGCTCCATGCGATCAGGTAGGCCACGATCCCGGCGAGCACCCAGGCACACCATCCCGGCAGGCGCTCCCTGACGGCCGGCCCCCGCCAGTGCCGCCGCAGGCGGGGCACGAACGCGAACGCGCACAGCACGGCGGCCGGCGGCACCACCACGAGCAGCGGCGCCCCGGCGGCCCGGGCGGGGATGTAGGCCAGCACCTCGACCGCGTAGCCGAGCGCCAGCCCCGCCGCCAGGTCCTCGGCCATGGACCGCCCGCCCCCGGTCAGCCCCCGCCACAGCAGCGTCCCCGGCAGCGCCACCCCGACCCCGAGATAGGCGGCGAAGGCGGCCAGGTCACGCCCGGAGACCCCGCACCACAGGAAGACGCCGACCGCGCCCGCGCACACGAGAGCGGCCGGCACCCACCGGGAGCCGAGCCGCCGCCCGCGGGACATCGACAGGCGGACGAGCGTGCTCTCGGGCGGCGCCAGCGTCATCTGATCACGGTCACCAGTCGCGTGAACTCGGCCGGCAGGTCCACCCCGTCCCACACCCGGTGGAAGCTCAGCGCGCTGCCCACCGGCACCATGCGGTCGACCCCGCGCCCGGCCAGCTCCCTGGCCAGCTCCTCCAGCTCGGCCGCGCCGAACCCGAAGTGGGTCATCGTCTGGTCCCGCCGCTCGACCAGGGCCACCAGCTCCGGCAGCGCCGCGAGCCTGGCGTGCGCGAACGTCCCCGCCCCCAGCCACCGCCGCGGGGCCGCCGCCGCGGCCGACAGCCGCACGCTGGCCAGCGCGTTCCCGCGGAACTCCACGCTCTCGGCCAGCCCGTCGGCGGCCAGCCCGTAGGTGGAGACCCGCTTCTCCACGGCCATCGCCGCGTCGACCCCCCACCCGCGCGCGGTCACCACCCGCGCGACGTGGTCGGTGAAGTCGGCCCGCGCCGCCTCGCAGTCACCCTCGGCCCCCACCCAGAACACGGTCCTGGGCGAGGAGCAGGCGGCCTGGTCGAACCAGTAGGTGTCGTTGACGAACCCCTCGGCGACGGTGACCCGCGCGGCCCGGGGCGCGCACAACCACGCCGCCGCCCGCACCACGGCGAACGACGAGCGGTCGGGGAAGGTCAGGTCGCGGGCGTGCGGGGCGAGCGGGTGACGCCGGATCTCGCGTACGGCCCCGTCGCCGCCCCACACCACCCGCAGGTCGCAGGCGGCCGAGAGCGCGGCGGTGACGGCGTCGGAGCGGTCGTAGGAGATGATCCGCTGCGTGGCGGCGACGGCCGGGTCGGCGCCGTCGAGGGACTCGTGCAGCGTCTCCACGATGGCCTCGGCGACCGCGCCCGCGCGTGGCGACAGGCGCACGACGTTGCGGTTGCCCATCAGGGCCGACAGGGCCCAGGAGTAGACGAAGACCGTGTCGACGTTCGCGGGCGGGATGTGGAAGACCAGGCCGCGCGGGACGCGTACGTGCTCGCGGCCGAGCCCTTCGACCGTGCGGGCCAGCTCGCTGGGCCGCAGGAAGAAGCCGAGCGAGCCCAGCTCGGGATGGCGCCGCGCCAGCGCGGGCCGCAGCAGCCGCCTGCCGAACCCCGCCAGGAACTCGCGGATCCGCTCGTCCCCGACCCGCAGGGTGCCGGCGCGCCGGCCGATCAGCTCCTCGACCGGTACGGGCCCGGCGGCGGGGAACCTGACGTCGACTGTGGTGCGGTCGTCCAGCATCAGCCCTGCCCGAAGGTGTCGCTGCAGCCGCGCGCCTCGGCCCGCGGCAACCTGCCGAGGACCTCGAACCGCTTGCCCGGCAGGCTTCCGTCGTCCACGCCGCGCACCACGCCCAGGTCCTCGGTCAGCAGCACGTGGCCCGGGTAGGACGTGGGCAGCGTGCTGACCACCTCGACCAGCCCCGGCACGCCGGTCGGCGCCTCCTGCCAGGTCTCGGGGTCGCGGATCACGACGTCGGCGAAGTCGGGGCAGTAGAGCCCGTCGCCGTCGGGCCCCTCCAGGAAGACGGTCCCGATCTGCTCGACCATGCCGTAGAAGTTGTGCACCCGGCTCAGCCCGCACTCCGCGTTCAGCCGCCGCCGGAACTCGGCGTTGTCCACCGCCTGCTCGGCCAGCCGCTTCCACCCGCCGGAGTGGATCAGCACCGCCTGCGACAGGTCCGCGCCCAGGCCGCGCAGGTGCAGCCAGACCATGAACGTGAACCCGAAGACGAGGAAGCGCCCGCCGCCGTGTCGCGCCAGGAACCCCTTGACCGCCTCCGCGTCCACCCGGCCCTGCTCGTCGAGCACGAACGTGTGGTCGCGGCCGAAGTTCATCATGCCCAGCACGCCGGCGCCGCGGGCGCTCAGCGTGGGGTCACGGACGACCGAGCGGCTGTCGACGACCAGCATCGGCAGCCGCCGCTCGCCCAGGACCACCCTGATCGTGGCGGCCAGCATGCGGGTCTGCGCCGCCGCGGCCTCCCGGTCGAGGTAGATCCGGCTCGGCCGCTGGCCGGTGGTCCCGCTGGAGGTCAGCACCCGGAACACCTGCTCCTCGGGAATGCTGCGCAGCTCGTGGGTCTTGAACAGCCGGACGGGCAGCCACGGCAAGTCGGCCACCCGCTCGTAGGGAGGCGTCGCGCCGACGGCGTCGAGGATCCGGCGGTAGGGCGGGCAGGCCGCGCGGTGCCGCTCGGTCAGCGCCGCCAGCTCGGGCAGCAGCACGGCCTCCCGCTCGGGCCCGGTCAGGGTGAAGACGCTCACCGCGCCTCGCCCCCGGTCATGAGCGGCACCCCGGCGCCCGACGGTCCACCTCGGTCATGTGACGCACTCCCGGCACCCGGCCATCCACCTCGGTCATGTGAGGGACTCCAGCGTCCGGTAGTCCACCTTGCCCGTCGCCAGGAGCGGCAGGTGCTCGATGTGGCGCACGTCGAACCCGCTCCAGTGCAGCCGCAGCTCGGCCCCCAGCCGCCGGGCCATGCTCACGCGCGCCGCCGGGTCGCCGACCCGCTCGGTCCAGACGGTCACCCGGTCGTCGCCGCTGGTGACCGCCACTGGCCCCGTGCCGCGCAGCATGCGCTCGACGTCGTCGAGGTTGACCCGGGTGCCGAAGACCTTCGCGATGCGCTTGAGCCGCCCGGTGACGTGTAGGAACCCCTCGTCGTCGAGCCGCCCCAGGTCGCCCGTGCGCAGCACCCCGCCCAGGTCGTCGCCCCTGGCCAGGTCGGCGGCGTCTTCGGCGTAGCCCATCATGACGTTGGGACCGTGGTAGACGACCTCGCCGTCCTCGACGGTCAGCCGTCCGCCGGGGACGGCGACCCCGACCGAGCCCGGCTTGTCGGCCAGCCGGTCGGGCGGCAGGACGGCGATGCGGGCGGTGGCCTCCGTCTGCCCGTACATGACGAAGAACCGGTCGGCCTGCTCGGCGAACTCCTTCACCAGCTCGGGGGCCAGCCGCCCGCCGGCCTGGGTGAGCGTGGTGAGCGCCGGGTAGTTGGACCGGTCGAAGCGCATGCGGCGCAACATCGTGTACTGGTAGGGGACCGCGGCCAGCGACGTGCAGCCGTGGTCGTGCAGGTCGGCCCAGAACGAGCGCTCCAGCAGCCCCGCCTCGGTCAGCACCACGGTCCCGCCGGCCACCAGGTGGCTGTTGAGCACCGACAGGCCGTAGCTGTAGTGCAGGGGCAGGCTCGTCGGCGCGATGTCGCCGGGCCCGATCGACAGGGCGGAGGCGATGGCGGCGGCGTTGGCGAGCACGGCCTGGCGGGAGAGGCGGACGAGCTTGGGATTGCCCGTCGAGCCCGAGGTGGCCAGGAGCAGGCCGAGATCGGGATGCGGGTCGGGCACGTCGCGGCGCGGCGGCGGCGGGCCGTCGAGCGTGTGCGTGAACCCGAGCAGCGCGGCGGGCTTGAACCGCTCCGACAGATCGGCCAGCGTCGCGGCCGGCAGGTCGGGGTCGAGCAGCGCGACCGGCCGGCCGGCGTGCCAGGCGCCGAGATAGCAGAACACGGAGGCCAGGGTGTTGCGCATCGCGCAGAACAGCGGCCCGGGCCGCAGGCCGTCCAGGTTCGCGGCCGCGCGGCCGACGTATTTGGCCAGCTCGTCGCCTCGGATCCCCTGTCCGTTACCCGAGACGACGAGCCGGGCTTGTGGGTGCGGGAACATCACAGGACCAGCCCGCCGTCCACGCCGAGGACCTGGCCGGTGATGAAGGCCGCGTCCGGTGACAGCAGGAACGCCACGGCCCGGGCGACGTCGCCGGGCTCGCCGATGCGGCCGAGCGGGGTCGCCTCGACCCTGGCCGCGCGCGCCCGGTCGTCGAGAGTGGCGAGCATGTCGGTCCTGATGTAGCCGGGGGCCACGGCGTTGACCCGGACCCCGGCGGGCCCGAGCTCCTTGGCCGCGGCCCGGGTGAGGCCGATGACCGCGGCCTTGGTCGCGGAGTAGACCGCCTGGCCGGGGCCGCCCGCGCGGCCCATGATCGAGGTGACCAGCACCACGGCGGGGGCCGCGCCGCGGCGCAGCAGCCTGATGGCGGCCTGCAGGGTGTGCGTGGCCCCGATGGCGTTGACCTCGAAGAGGTGGCCGACCGTCTCGTGGCGTGTCATGCCGAGCAGGCCGGCCTCGTGGACGCCGGCGTTGACCACGAGGGCGTCGAGCCGGCCGTGCCGCTGGTAGATCCGCCGCATCATGGCGGAGACCTGCGCGGGGTCGGCCACGTCGCCGTGGACGGAGTCGGTCGCGCCGCCGGTCTCGGCGGCCACCTCCGCCGCCGCCTTGGCGGCCCGCTCCTCGTCGCGGCCGTGGAGCACGACCGCGTGGCCGGTCGCGGCGAGCGTGCCGGCGATGGCCCGGCCGATGCCCCTCGTCGACCCGGTGACGAGCGCGACGCCGGGCTCGGCCGGCGCCTCCATGGAGGTCACAGTGGGTGTCTCAGTGGGTGTCTGGGTGGGGGTCTCAGAGGGCGGCCGCGCCGATGCCATGCTTCTCCAGCAGCCCGGCCGCCTCGGCGAACGAGCTCATGTCGATCATTTCGTCGGTGTCGATCATGATGGAGAACTCGTCCTCCATCGCCGCGATCAGCGCCATGTGCGCCAGGGAGTCCCACTGGGGGATGGCCCGGTATTCCAGGCCGTCGACGTCGGCGTCGGGCGGAAGGTTGAGCGCCGTGCGGAACACGGCCCGCAGGCGGTCGAGATGACTCATGATCACTCTCACTCTCTGTCCTCAAGCCACGACGAAGTGTAGCGGCAATTGCGTGCCAGGAGAAAACCAAGGCCCCGACCTGAGTAATGGAACCGTATAACGAGGCGTGACCCGCGTTGGGGGCTGGGAATGTCGGATGGGACACGGCAACCGTACGGGGGGAATGATGGACGAATCCAATCACTGGTACGGGCACTCCCGCATACTCGGCAGATACTGCGGCCTGCCGGACGAGTCGCCAAAGCGAATTCAAGGTTTCCTCCAGCATGGATGGAACTATCTCCACGGATTTCCCCCGAACGACCACTGGTGCAGCCCTGGTTATCCCCGTTTCATCTGGTCGGACGTGCTACGTCGCAGGGGTTGGTCGATGGGGCGCAGGAGTCACTACCTCGTCGGCGCCCCCTGGATTTACCTCCTTTACCTGGAGCCTGATCTGGGCGCGCGGCCCGATCGCGAGGGTACGATCTGGTATCCCTTTCACGGCTGGGAGAAGAGTTCCGTCAGCGGTGACCATGCTCGGCTCGCCGACGAAATCCGAGATGTCGAGACTGGTCCGGTCACGGTATGTCTTTATTGGCTGGAATTCGCAAATCCGGACATTCGACATGCGTACGAATCGAGGGGATTCCGGGTCATCTGCCATGGCGAGCGCGGATCCCGCTGGGAGGGAAAGGGCCGCGACTTCCTGCGCAAGCAGCTGGTCGAGTTGCGGCGCCACCGCAGGGTGGCCTCCAACAGGCTCGGCAGCGCGCTGTTCTACGGCGCCTCGGTGGGGTGCGAGCTGGGCGTGTACGGGGACCCGATGCAGTTCGAGGACGAGCGGCCCGAATACGGCGGCACGGCGCGCCGCATGCGGCTCTGGCCCGAACTGCACGGCACGCACGTCGATCCGGGGGTGGCGGCCGAGGTGGCGCGGCGCGAGCTGGGATTCGAGTATCAGGCGACACCGGAGGAGCTACGGCGAATGTTCGGTTGGAAGCGGGTGCGCTGCGCATGAGCACGAGCACGCGCACGAGTGAGGCACCCGAGAACGTCCGGTTGATCGGCGGGGAGATGCTGCTGTGGTCGGACGTGTCCGGCATGGGCGGCGTCACCGGCTGGCGGGGGGCGGCGCTGGAGCTGATCAGGCGGATGGTCCCGGAGAGCGGCAGGGTGCTGCTGGTCGGGCCGCATCCCCAGGCGCTGGTGGACGACGTGGTCGCGCGGGCTCCTGCGGCCGCCGTGCTGCTGCGCTCGTACCCTGACGCCTGCGCGCTGGGAGAGCGGCATCCCGGGCTGGCGGTCTACTGCGGGCGGCTGGAGCTGCTGGCCGCGGACGAGCCGTACGACCTGGTGCTGGCGCTGGACGGGCTGCTGCGCACGCACTCGGCCGAGGCCCCGGCCGCCGCCTGGAACGAGTCGCTCGAAGCGCTGGCCGACCTCGTCGCGCCCGGCGGGCGGCTGGTCCTCGGCGTCCGCAACGACCTGGGCGTGGACCGGTTCATCGAGGCCAGGCCCGCCGACCGGGAGTGCGCCGACGACCAGTGGGCGCCGCACGGCTTCGACCCCAGCTACCCCAGCGGCCCCGGGGCGCTCGACCTCGGGCTGGAGTCGGCCGGGCTCAGCATGCAGCGGTGCTACGCGGCCTACCCCGACCGGCAGACGCCGCGCTCGCTGCTGTCCAGGGAGGCGCTGGCGTTCGACCTGCCCGAGGCGCTCACGTTCCCGCTGAGCGCCAAGGACGGCGACCGGATGCTGGTGGCCGACCCGCTGCGGCTGACCAGGCTGGTCTTCCGGCACCGGCTGGGTGAGGAGCTGGCCCCGCTCTGGCTGGCCGTGGCCTCCCGCCCCCCGCACGGCGCGGCCGAGGCCCCGGCGGTCGAGCTGCCGCTGGGCCTCATCGAGGAGGGCCCCGCCCTGTACGAGCTCACCCCCGCGGGCACCCGGCGCCTGCCCGGCGGCCAGGAGCGGCCGATCCCGGCCGGCCGCGTGGTGGAGGAGATCCTCGTCGAGGCGTGCGCCCGCGAGGACGTCAGGACCGTACGCGAGCTGCTCGCCGAGCTGGCCGACTGGCTGGAGTCGGGCGGCGACGCGTCGGCGGCGACCGACAGCCTGGTCTACGACGGCGAGCGGTTCGCCGCCGTCAACCCGCCGTCGGGCCCGGCCACGCGGCCCGAGCCGCACGTCGTGCTCTGCCGGATCCTGTGGCGGTTCGCGGTCCGGCTGCTGGCGGCCGGCCACCACCACCCGTGGCCGTGGCCGCTGGAGGCCGACCAGCTCACGCTGACCCTGTGCGGCATGGCCGGCCGGTCGTGCGACCATCGCGACCTCGACCGGGCCCGCAAGCTCGACGCCGAGCTGGGTCAGCCCGCCGAGCTGACCGAGCACGCCCCGACCTACCGCGACCTGCTGGGCGCGCGTGACCGCCTGGCCGACCAGCTCACCGCGGCCCTGGCCAGGATCTCCCGCCTGGAGACCAAGCTGTCCTACCGCGAGCGCGAGCTGGTCAGGGCCAAGGCCAAGCTGCGCAGGACCCAGCGCAAGGCCACCGCCTACCGCAGGACGCTCGGCTACCGCCTGTCCCGCCGCCTGGCCCGGCCCCGCAAGGTCGCCCGCCGCGTCATCCGCCTGTTGTCCGGCTGAGGAAACGATGAGGAGTACATGTGCCGGTTCTTTCGGTGATCGTCCCGTTCCACAACGTCGAGAAGTACATCGGACCCTGCCTTGACTCCATAGCCGCCCAGACGCTGGGGGAGCTGGAGGTGATCTGCGTGGACGACGGCAGCGGCGACGGAGGCTCGGCCGTCGTCGAGTCCCGGCAGGCCACCGACCCGCGGATCACCCTCATCAGGCAGGACAACCACGGGGTGGGCCACGCCCGCAACGTCGGCGTGCGTCGCGCGAGCGGCGACTACCTGGCCTTCGTGGACGGCGACGACACCGTGCCGCGTGAGGCGTTCAAGCGGCTGGTGTCTTCGCTCGAGACCACCGGCTCCGACCTGGCCTGCGGAAACGTCATGCGGCTCCACCGCAACCTGCTCATCCCGTCGTGGGCGCACCGGGAGGCGTTCGCCCGGGCGGTCAGGCGCACCCACATCACCCGCCACCCGCTGCTGGTCCGCGACCGCATGTTGTGGAACAAGGTCTACCGCCGTAGCTTCTGGGACGGCCTGGGCCTGAGCTTCCCCGAGCGCATGTACGAGGACCAGCCCGTCGCCATGGCCGCCCACGTCGGAGCCAGCTCGGTGGACGTGCTGGCCAAGGTCGTCTACCACTGGCGGCAGCGCGACGAGCCCGGCGCCTCCATCACCCAGCGCCGCCTGGAGCCGGGCAACCTGCGCGACCGGCTCCTGTCGGTGCTGCAGACCGCCGAGCTGCTCGGCCGCGGGGCGCCGAAGCTCAGGCCCGACTTCGACCGCGACACGCTGGACATCGACATGGGCGTCGCGGTGGAGGCGATGGCCGCCATGGGCCCGGCGGCGGACCCGGACCTGGTGGACCTGGCCGTCCGCTACCTGGACGGCGTGTCGCGGGAGGCCTGGCAGAGCATCCCGTTCGAGCACCGCCTGCTGGTCCACCTGCTGCACCGGCGCCGCCTGGCCGAGCTGGCCGACCTCTTCGCCCAGTCCCGGGAGGGCAGCCTGCGACCCGGGATGAGTTCGGAGGGGTTGCTGCGCAGGCGCTGGTACGGCCGGCACCCCTCGATGCCCGTCCACCTGTCGGAGCTCTCCGGCGAGCTGGGCCTGCAGGCCAGGCTGGTGAGCCTCGACTGGCGCGACGGCGTGCTGCACGGGTCGGGGCGGGTGGCCGTCGGCAGGTTCGACGTGAGCGGGCTGCGGCGGGTGCGCGTACGGATCTGGCTGGAGGAGCGCGGGACCGGCGAGACCCTTCAGCTGTCCGACGAGGAGAGCGCGCCCGCGTGGGAGAGCGTCGAGCAGGAGGACGGCGGGCGGCTGCCGGAGCACGCGTTCCCGTTCAGGTTCGCGTTCGACCCGGTCGCGCTGTCGCGGGCGCAGCTGGCCAGGCACGGCCAATGGGACCTGTGCGTGCGGCTGCGGAGCCACGGGCTGAAGCTGGAGAGCAGGGTGGCCGGGCCGCGCTGGCTGCCGCCGCTGATCCCGGCGCCGCGCCGCAGGTCGGGCGTGTGGCTGGTGCCGGTGCGCAGCTCGAGAGGCGCCTGGGGGATACGCCTGCGCACGGCCCAGGCGATCATCGGCGACTGCCGGCTGGACGGCGGCGACCTGGTGTTCTCGGGGGAGATGTCCGACATCGGCGACGGCGAGCCGGTGCTCAGGCTGCGGCGCAGGAGCGACGGCGAGGAGATGTACTTCCCGGTGGCGCTGGCCGGCCAGGACTTCCACGCGCGGGTGCCGCTGGCCGACATCGACGAGTGCGTCGGCCACGAGTCGTGGTGGGAGGTGCTCATCGACCAGGGCCGGGCCATCCGCCCGCTGGTGCGCACGAGGCAGCGGGCGATCGCCACCGTGGAGGGCGCCGACCGGGAGGAGCGGCGCTTCCTCATCGACCGGGGCGAGGACGGCTGCCTGCTGCTGGCGGAACGCTGACCGGGCGCCGACCCGGGTGCCGGCTCAGGCCAGGATGCCGGTCAGCGTCTCCACGACGTGCTCCTGCTGCGCGTCGGTCAGGGCCGGGAACAGCGGCAGCGACAGCTCCTCGGCGTAGTAGGACTCGGCTTCCGGGCAGAGACCGCGCCGGTAGCCGAGGTCCTCGAACACCGGGTGCCAGTAGGCCGGCACGTAGTTGACCTGGACCCCGATCCCGGCGGCGCGCATGAGCTCGTAGACCTCGCGCCTGCGCCCGCCGCCGACCCGGACGGGGTAGAGGTGCCAGCTCGGCCGCACGTAGGCGTGCTGGGCGGGCAGCGTCAGCCCCGGCACGTCGCGCAGCAGCACGTTGTAGCGCGCGACCAGCTCGGCGCGCCGCTCGCGGAAGCGCGCCAGCCGCCGCAGCTGGCTGAGGCCGAGCGCGCACAGCACGTCGGGCAGCCGGTAGTTGAGCCCGAACTCGTGCACCTCCTGGTGCCAGCCGCCCTCGCCGGGAGTGCGCTGCTCGGCGGGGTCCCTGACCAGGCCGTGGTTCCGGAAGCGGGCGGCCCGCCGGAACAGCTCGGGGTCGGCCGCCGCCACGGCCCCGCCCTCCGCCGTCGTCACGGTCTTGGTCGGGAAGAACGAGAACGTGGTCAGATCCGCCAGCGCCCCCACCGGCCGGTCCTTGTACGCCGCCCCGATCGAGTGCGCCGCGTCGCTCACCAGCACCGCCCCGGCCCGGTCGGCGACCTCCCGCAGCTCGTCGTAGTCGGCCGGATGGCCGGCGTAGTCCACCGCCGTGATCGCCCGCGTCCGGCCGGTGACCAGCGCGGCCGCGGCGTCGGGGTCGAGGTTGCCCGTGTCGGGCCGCACGTCGGCGAAGACCACCCGCGCGCCCAGCAGCGCGGCCGTGGGGGCCGTGGCCACGAACGTCAGCGGCGAGGTGACCACCTCGTCGCCCGCCCGCACCCCGGCCGCCACGTAGGCGACGTGCAGCGCCGCGGTGCCCGACGTGACCGACACGCATGGCACGCCGCCCGTCCAGCGGGCCAGCTCCGCCTCGAACTCGCCGACCGCGGGCCCGGTCGTCAGCCAGTCGCCGCGCAGCACCTCGGCGACCGCCGCGACGTCGGACTCCTCGATCGACTGGCGTCCGTAGGGCAGCATCAGCCGGTCACCATGCCGCGCAGGTCGTCGACCGACAGCCACTGCTCGTTGCTGTCGGAGCGGTAGGCGAAGCCCTCGGGCAGCTGCTCGCCGGTCTTCGGCGGCACGTAACCCCAGGTCGCGATCGTTGGCTGGACCACGTAGCGGTCGGACAGGCGCAGCGTCCTGCGGCCGTCGTCGGGGCCGATCATCTCCTCGTGCAGCTTCTCGCCCGGGCGCACGCCGATCTCGTAGATCGGGCTGTTCGGGGCCAGGGCCTCGGCCAGGTCGGTGATGCGCATGCTGGGGATGCGCGGTACGTACAGCTCGCCGCCCTGCATCAGGTCGAACGAGTCCACCACGAACCTGACCGCCTGCTCCAGCGTGATCCAGAACCTGGTCATGCGCTTGTCGGTGATCGGCAGGCTGCCGCCCTGCTCGGCCAGCCGCTGGAAGAGCGGGATCACCGAGCCCCGGCTGCCGACGACGTTGCCGTAGCGGACCACGGCGAAGCGGGTCTCGTGGGCGGCGGCGTAGTGGTTGGCCGAGACGAACAGCTTGTCGGCGACCAGCTTCGTGGCGCCGTACAGGTTGATCGGGCTGGAGGCCTTGTCGGTGGAGAGCGCGACGACCTTGCGCACGCCGCAGTCGATGGCGGCCTCCACGACGTTCTGCGAGCCGGCGACGTTGGTGCGGACGTACTCGAACGGGTTGTACTCGGCGGTGTCGACCTGCTTGAGCGCGGCGGCGTGGACCACGTATTCGACGCCGTGCATGGCGCGGGTCAGGCGGTCGCGGTCGCGGACGTCGCCGATGAACCAGCGCAGCCGCTCGTCGTCGTCGAAGAGCTGCCTGGTCTCGTACTGCTTGAGCTCGTCGCGGGAGAAGACCACCAGGCGGCGGACCCCGAGCGAGTCGAGCGCGTGACGGATGAACGCCTTGCCGAAGGACCCCGTTCCTCCGGTGATCAGAATCGACGATCCACTGAGAATGCTCACGTGGCCCCCTGGAGTCGCGCTTACGCGCTGTAGTCGTCGTGGCAGGCGGTAGCATAGCGCGATCGGACAGCGACACAGAGTCACACGGGGGAATGGGGCTTCGGTGCGTATTGTCGGAATAGTTCAGGCTCGCATGGGCTCGACCCGCCTGCCGGGGAAGGTGCTGCGGGAGCTGGGGGGCCGCTCCGTGCTGGGGTGGGTGGTCCGCGCCGCGCGGGAGGCGGGCGCGCTCGACGACCTCCTCGTCGCCACCACGACCGAGCCGGCCGACGACGCGGTGGTCGACGAGTGCCGCCGGCTCGGCGTGGCCTGGCACCGGGGGCCGGTGGACGACGTGCTGACCCGGTTCGCGCAGGCGCTGGCGGGGCGGCGGTGGGACGCCATGATGCGGTTCACGGCCGACTGCCCGCTGCTGGACCCGGCCGTGATCAGGGAGGCGGCGCTGGTCTTCCGCGCCGTCCCGGGGCTCGACTACCTGAGCACGAGCCTGGCGCGCACGCTGCCGCGCGGGCTCGACGTGGAGATCGCCGGCCGGGCCGCGCTCCGGCGGGCCGACGAGGAGGCCACCGGCTTCCACCGCACCCACGTGACCTCCTACGTCTACGAGCACCCCGGCGACGCCCGGCTGCTCGGGCTGGCCTACCGGCCCGCCGCCGACGACCTGCGGGTCACGCTCGACACCGAGGACGACTGGCGGCTGATCTCCACGGTGGTGGCCGAGCTGGGCGACCGCTGCCTGCCGGCCCGGACGCTGGTGGGCTGGCTGCGCGAGCGGCCCGAGGTGTGCGGGCTCAACGCCCACGTCCGGCAGAAGGCCCTGCAGGACGCATGACGGGCGGAGCAGGCCCCGGTCGCCCGGGCGGCCGGGTGGGTTTCCGCTGCGACGCCGGGGTCCGGAGCGGGGTCGGCCACCTGGTGCGGTGCGTGGCGCTGGCGGAGGAGCTGTGCGCCCGGGGCGTCGAGGTGGCCTTCCTGGGGGAGGTGCGCGGCTCGGACTGGGCGCGGGCGCAGCTTCGCGAGCGCGGGTTCCGGCTGGTGCCCGCGCCCCAGGATCCGGTACGGCTGGCCGCCCTGGCCCGCGGCCTGGGCCTGGACGCCGTGGTGCTCGACTCCTACGACCTGCCGGACAAGACGGGCGCGGTGCTCAGGGAGGCCGGGCTCGCGGTGCTGGCGATCGTGGACGGCGACCCGCTGGGCCAGGAGGCCGACCTCTACCTCGACCAGAACCTCGGTGCCGAGCGGCGGCCCTTCCCGCGGCGGGCCCGGCGCCTCGCGGGAGCCCCGTACGTGCTGCTGCGCGACAGCGTGCGGCGGCGTACGCGGGCACCCGGCGGGGGCGACGTCCCACGGGTGTTGTGCTTCTTCGGCGGCACCGACAGCGCGGGCGTGGCACCGGCCTGGGCGCGGGCCCTCAGGGCGACCGGGCGGCCCTTCCACGGCACGGTCGTCAGCCCGGCGCCGTTCGAGGCGGGCGGGCCGATCACCGTGATCCCGCCGACGGACCGCCTGCCCGAGCTGATGGCCGGGGCCGACCTCGTGCTCACCGCGGCCGGCTCGGCCGTCTGGGAGCTGCTCTACCTCGGCGTGCCCACGGCGTTGAGCTGGGTGGCGGACAACCAGCTCATCGGCTACGAGGAGCTCGTGGGCCGGGGCGCGGCGGCGGGCCTGGGGGGTGAGGCGGGCGCGGAGGCCGTCGGCGTGCTGGCCCGCCTGCTCGGCGACCCCGCCGCCCGCGAGGAGCTGGGCGGGCGGGGCCGCGGCCTGGTGGACGGCAGGGGCCGGGAGCGGGTCGCCGACGCCCTGCTCGCGATCGGCTAGATCAGGTCCCAGGTGAGCGGGGTGCCGAAGGGCACGTCCCGGGTGAAGCGGCGGCCCATCACCTGCCCGGCCGAGTCGGGGGGCAGACCGCCCGCGGGCCGGATCGAGCGTACGTTGTCCGGCGTCACCGGCTCGCCCGCGCTCACGTCGCGCACCACGTACAGCGAGCGCCGGAAGCGCAGCCCCTCGCGCTCCGAGGGGCGTGGCCCGATCGTCACGTCGCCCAGCGACTGCCAGGCCCGCTCGCTCTCCACCACCAGCGCCGCCAGCTCGGCCGGCTCCAGCGAGAACGCCGCGTCCACCCCGCCCTCGGCCCGCGACATGGTGACGTGCTTCTCGATCAGGCACGCCCCCAGCGCCACGGACGCCAGCGCGGCCCCGATCCCGGGGGTGTGGTCGGACAGGCCCACCACCTCGCCCGTGAGCGCGGCCAGCAGCGGCAGCGAGCGCAGGTTGCTCTCCGAGGGCGCGGCCGGGTAGGAGGCCGTGCACGACAGCACGGCGAGCTGGGCGCACCCGGCCTCGCGGGCGGCCGACACCGCGGCGTCGATCTCGGAGATGCCGGCCATCCCCGTGGAGATGATCAGCGGCTTGCCCGTGGCGGCCGCCAGCCGGATCAGCGGCAGGTCCACGATCTCCGACGAAGCGATCTTGTACGCCGGCACGCCCAGCTTCTCCAGGAGCTCGACCGCCGTGGGGTCAAAGGGAGCCGAGAACGCGATCAGCCCGCGCTCGCGCGCCCGCCGGAAAATCGGCTCGTGCCACTCCCACGGCGTGTGGGCGCGTTCGAAGAGCCGGTAGAGGTTCTCGCCACCCCACAGCTCGTGCTCGTCGCCCACGCGGAACGCGGGCCCGTCGCAGTCGATGGTCAGCGTGTCCGGCAGGTACGTCTGCAGCTTCAGCGCGTGCGCCCCGGCCTCGGCCACCGCGTCCACGATGGCCAGCGCCCGCTCCAGGCTGCCGTTGTGGTTGCCCGACAGCTCCGCCACGACGAACGGCGGATGGCCGGCCCCGATCGCCCGCCCCCCGATGGAGATCATGCGTGTTCCTTCCTGAGCTCGATGGCCACGACGTCGCGCGGCACCCCGTCCACCTCCCGCAGGTAGGCGCCCACCTCGACGAACCCGAACCGCCGGTGCAGCCGCCTGACCGGCTCGTTGCCGGCCAGCACCTCACCCCGCAGCGTCGTCAGCCCGAGCGGCCCGAAGGCGTGCTCGATGGCCGCCCGCTCCAGCCCGGCCCAGGCCCGCAGCAGCGTCCCCGACCGCTCCAGGCCGTCGAGATCGAGGTAGTAGCCCCAGTCGGCGCTCTCGGGCGAGAGGCCGGCGTAGGTCACCACGCCCGCGGCGGTGCCCTCGTGGTCGTAGATCAGCACGCGCCGGCCCGCGTCGGCGCGGGTGGCCGCCCACCAGCGGGCGTGCTCGTCCTCCGCGATCTCGTGCGTGGTGAAGCTGGCGGCGCGCACCCGAGGGTGGTTGCGCCACCGGCGCATCACCGGCAGATCGTCGTCCCGGACGTCTCTCAGCACCGCTCCCCCTACTCCCCCTACTATCTGTGTTCGTTCCATTGCACAACGTAGCGGATTCCGCGTCCGGTAAAGAGCTCATCAGGGACGGGCATCGGACACGGAATCAGCTGGGCCGCCGGGGCATGCTGCCCTCGACCCCCCGTACCGAGCCAAGGAGCGAATTCGGCATGATCCCCCTGCTCAGCGTCGTCGTCCCGTTCTACAACGTGGAGCCGTACATCACCGAGTGCCTCAAATCGCTGGCCGCCCAGACCCTCGACGACCTCGAGGTGATCCTCGTGGACGACGGCTCCGTGGACGGCAGCCGGCGCGTCGCCGAGGACTTCGTCGCCAGGGACGAGCGTTTCGTGCTGATCGGCCAGCGCAACCTCGGGCCGGGCCCGGCCCGCAACCAGGGGATCAGGCAGGCCCGCGGCACCTACCTGGCCTTCGCCGACAGCGATGACGTCGTGCCGCCGGAGGCGTACGAGCGGCTCGTCGGCAAGCTCGCCGAGACCGGCTCCGACATGGCGTGCGGCGCGGTCAGGCGGCTCGTGGACGGCGAGCTGGAGGAGTCGATCCTGCACGAGAAGGTGTTCAGGCGCCCCCAGCTGTGCACCCACATCACCGACAAGCAGGTGCTGATCAGGGACCGCACCGTGTGGAACAAGGTCTACCGGCGCGACTTCTGGGAGCGTTGCGGCCTGCGCTTCCCGGCCGGCATCTACGAGGACGTGCCCGTCGCCATGCAGGCCCACGTGCTGGCGACCAGCGTGGACATGGTGGGCGAGGTGGTCTACCACTGGCGCAAGCGCGAGGAGGGCGGCACCTCGATCACCCAGCGCCGCTCCGAGCTGCCCAACCTGCAGGAGCGGCTGGCGGCCATCCGCGCGGTGCGCGCCTTCCTCGACGAGCGGGCGCCCGAGCTGCTCGACGGCTTCGACGCCCTCGTGCTGGAGAAGGACACCCTCTTCCTGTTCCAGGCGCTGGAGCGGTGCGAGGAGGACCCGGAGCCGCTGCTGGAGCTGGGCCGCGCCTGGCAGGCCGAGCTGGGCCCGCACGTGCTGGCCACCGCGCCGTCGCTGCGCCGCCTGGAGCTGCACCTGCTCGGGCGCGGCCTGGTCGACGAGCTGCGCACCGTGCGCGAGTTCCGGCGCGGGCGCGAGGACGTCACCCGCGTGGTGCCGCGCGGCCGCCGGGTCGCCAACTGGTACGGCGACTACCCCTTCTTCCGCGACCGCCGCCTGCGCATCCCCGACGAGGTGTTCGACGCCCGCGACGAGCTCAAGCTGATCGCCAGGGTCGATTCGTGCGAGCGGGCCGGCGCCGCGTACCGCCTGCGCGGCCACGTGGCCATCCACCGCGTCGACCGCAAGATCCCCAAGGTCGGCCTGTGGCTCAGCGACGGACGCCGCCGGATCCCCCTGGAGACGCGGCGCAAGGGCCGCTACGGCGTCGTGGCCGCCATCGACCCCGAGCGCCTCGAAGGCGGCGGACCCTGGCGGCTCCAGGTTCGGGCTGAAATGCGCGGTTTGGTGCTGAAAGGCTGGTGCCGGGACGGCGAGGCCAACACCGCGTGGCGGTTTTCGGTGCCGGGTTGGTCAAGAAGCGGCATGGACATGCCCCAGTAGTTCCAGACAGTAATCGTTCCGGCGCGTCGCGTGGTCATGCTGGGATCCATGAGGACCTATTCGCTCGATGACGTCTACGAGACACGCAAGCGGAGAGATTCCTGGTGGACCGTGTATTTCGTGGACCCGGTCGCCTGCCGGGTCGCCCTTCCCGTCGCCAATCGCACCCGGCTGACGCCCAACGGGCTCACCGTGTTCTCGCTGGTCCTCGGCCTGGGGTCGGCCGTCGGTTTCGCAATGAATCAGCTCATAGCGGGCGCAGTCTTCTTCTATCTGAGCTTCATGATCGACTGCGTGGACGGCAAAATAGCCAGGCTCAAGGGTACGGGGACGCCCTTCGGCCTCTGGCTCGACTACGTGGGGGACCGGATCAGGGTGGTCCTGTGTGCCGGGGGGCTGGCATACGGGCAGTACGCGCTGACCGGCGATGTGAGCTACGTCGTCCTCGGCGCGGCGGTGGCCGTGCTGGACCTGTTCAGGTACGTCAACGCGCCGCAGATGAAGCGCGTACGCGAGGCCATCAGGGAGGAGCGCCAGGAACCCGAGATCGACCTGGACCCCCTGTCGCCGGATCCCCTCGTGCCGGAGCCGGCCGAGCCGCTGGGGCGGGCGCCCCGGCCGCGTTGGTTCTTCCGGCTCTTCAGGCGGCTCAACAGGTTCCTGGCCCGGCATCGCGTCCGCTCGCACCTGGTCAGCGGCATCGAGTTCCACGCGGCGGTGTTCGTGATCGCGCCCATAGCGGGGGCATGGGCGCTGATCCCGCTCGCCGTGGCGTCGGGGGTTCTGCTGCTGGCCAACGAGGTCTTCCTTGTCTACCGGATGTGGCTCTTCACGCGCAGGCACGGCGTGGGCTCGTCTCAGGAGAGCCGAGAGCACGTTCTCGTCTAAGTTTTCGGGGGTTAGTACGACATGTCAGACCGACCAGTCTTCGTCATCGGATGCCCGCGGTCCGGCACCACGATGCTCCAGCTCATGCTCCACTCGCACCCCCGTATGGCGGTGCCTCCGGAGACGCGCTTCCTCATTCCCGCTTATTACCGCCGCCGCACATGGGGCGACCTGCGGATCGACCAGCGCCGCCGGGCTCTGGCGCAGTGGATCGCGACCGACCGCAGCACGAAGTTCCGCGAACTCAAGATCGACAAGGACGAGTTCGTCAGGCAGGCCGTGGCGGGCCCCGGCTCGCTCGGCTCGGTGATCGGCACGGCGTTCCGCATGTACGCCGACCGGTTCGACAAGGCCCGCTGGGGCGACAAGCGGCCGAGCTACGTCAAGCAGGTGGACCTGCTGCTGCGGCTCTTCCCCGACGCCCAGTTCATCCACCTCATCAGGGACGGCCGCGACTGCGTGGCCTCGCTGAAGGAGATGCCCTGGTACACCCTCGACTCCTTCCACGCCGTCTCCACCTGGGCCGAGGCCATCGACGCGGGCGGTCGGCTGAAGCGCACGCTGGCCGAGGACACGTACTACGAGCTGCGCTACGAGGACCTCACCGACGACCCGATGACCGAGCTGAAGAAGCTCTGCCACTTCCTGGAGGAGGACTTCTCGCCGGCGATGATCTCGCCGCGCGAGGCGGCCAGCGTGGCGGTGCCGCAGCACAAGGTCTGGCACAGCAACACGCACCGCGAGGTCACCCGCAGCCGGGTCGGGAGCTGGGCGAACCGGCTGGACGACTGGGAGGTGTCGCTGTGCGAGCACATGCTCGGCGACCGCCTGGAGTCCATGGGGTACGAGCTGAGCGGCGCCCTCAAGCCGGCCAAGGAGCACATCGTGGCCTGCCAGAAGACGATGCAGAAGCGCAAGGCCAGCCGGATGCGCAAGAGCATGCGCGACCGGCTGAACCGGCTGCGCGAGCCGAGCCCCGTGGCCGCCATGCTCACCACGCGCCAGCGCTCGCTGGCCGGGGTGCCGCAGCAGCGCAAGGAGCTGACGGAACCCGTCTAGCCAGGGACGTCTAGCGCTCGATGTGGGCGAACATCGACTCCCATCGGTCCAGCACGTGGTCGAGGCGGAACGCCTCGGCCCGTGCCCGGGCGTCGGCCCCCAGGCGCCGCCGCTCCTCCTCGTCCCCGATCAGCCGCGCCAGCTCCGCCCCGAACGCGTCCACGTCGCCCGGCGGCACCAGCACCGGCCCGGCCGAGCGCACGCCTCCCGACACGTCGAACGCCACCGCCGGCACCCCGTGCGCCCCCGACTCCAGCAGCACGATCGGCAGGCCCTCGTGCTCGCTGGTCAGCCCCAGGACCGAGGCCGCGAGGTACTCGGCCGGCATCCGCGCGGCGGGCACCAGCCCCCTGAACACCACGCGGCCGCCCACGCCCTCCCGGTCCGCGTGCGCGCGCAGCCGCTCCAGCTCGCCGCCGTCCCCGATGAGGTGCAGCTCCCACGGCGGGGGCGCGCCCGAGCGGGCGAACGCGCTGATCAGCCGGTCGAACCGCTTGACCCCCTCCAGCCGGCCCACGCCGAGCACGCGCGGCGACTCCAGCGCCGACATCTCCTCCGGCCAGTCCGCCAGCGGGTTCGGCAGCGCGCCCGCGTTGGGCAGCAGCGCGTGCTCGGAGAACAGCCAGGCGTCGTCCTCGCTGAGGAAGACGGACTGTTCGAGGCCGGGGTAGTGGCGCCGGATCGAGGCCAGGTGCCAGCAGCCGCGGGCGTGGTCGTACGAGCCGTGGTACTGCCCGATTGGCCGCAGCGTGTCCGGCAGCAGCCCCGACAGCCGGGCCACCACGGACGGCGAGGTCATGATCGCGTAACCCGGCCCGACGGCGCCGAGCAGCTCCTGCAGCCGCCGGTCGGCCCGCCTGCGGGCGAGCGTGCCCCGCGCGGGCCGGCGGCTGATGACGTGCCGGCGGTAGAGGGGGCGCTCGACGTACCTGAACGGGGCGGCGGCGCGTTGCAGCCCGATCACGTGCACGTCGTGCCCGCGCCGGGCCAGGCCCTGGGCCAGGGTGTGGGTGACCTGCTGGACGCCGCCGAGCCTGTCGGCGTCCAGGCAGGTGAAGACGACGGTCATCGGGTCTCCTCGAAGAAGTCGGCCACGATCCTGGCCGCCGCGTCGCCGCGCTCGTCGGCGCACCACAGGTCGCGGAAGGCCGCGTACCGCTCGGCGTAGGACTCGTGCACGGCCGGCAGCTCGCGCAGCGCGGCGATCAGGTCCCCGGTCGTCGAGAGGCACGGGCCCGGGGCGATGGCGGGCAGGTCGTGGTAGACGCCGCGCTCCGAGAGGCGGTAGTCGTCCCAGTCGTCGACGAAGAACAGCATCGGCTTGCCGGTCAGTGCGTAGTCGCACATGACGGAGGAGTAGTCGGTCAGCAGCGCGTCCGAGGCCAGCATCAGGTCGTTGATCTCCGGGTACGACGCGGCGGAGCGGACGAAGTGCCTGAGGTGCTCGGGCGGGCTGTAGCGCTCGACCGGGTGCGTACGCAGGATCACCACCCAGTCGTCGGCCAGTTCGTCGGCCATGAGCTCCAGGTCCACCCGTACGGACTGGCCGCTGCCCTTCACCCGGTCCCGGTACGTGGGCGCGTAGAGCAGGACCTGCCGCCCGGGCGGGATCTCCAGCCGCCTGCGCACCTCGCCCGACGGCTCGGCCCGCACGAGCGCGTCGCACCGGGGCGTCCCGCACCTGTACACCTTGCCCGAGTAGCCGTTCGACGGCAGGAACACCCGCGAGAACTCCGCGCTCGGCGAGACCAGCGCGTCCCACCGGGCGACCGCGGCCCGCCACTGCGCCCGCGGCTTGTCGAAGTCGCCGCGCAGGTCGGGCGCGTCGAACCCGATCGACTTGATCCCCTGCCCGTGCCACGTCTGCAGGTATCGGGTGCCGCGGGGCTTGGGATAGTCCAGCGGGAAGCCGTGGCTGTCCACCCAGATGCCGGCCCTGGCCATCGTGTAGATGTAGCGCCAGCTGCCCCGGCGGACGAGGCGGACGTCGGAGGGGAAGTTCCGGCGGCCCTTGGCCACCGACCAGACCGCCTCGATCGGCAGGCCGCGCCGCCGCACCTCCTCGTAGATGGCCCGCGGGCTGCCGCTGTAGCCCTTGCCGACGTCCGACTCGAACAGCGCGAGGTCCGGGCGGCGCGGCAGCACCCTGATCATCACCTTGTACGCCCGCAGCTTGTTCGCCGGCGTGTTCAAGTGCCTCATCAGCCGCCGCCTGACCCGCCGCCACACCGACTGCGGGATGGAGTCGGGACGCACGCACAGGTACGCCGTGTACCCCTCGGCCTTGAGCGTGCACCCGGGCAGCTCGATCGGCTCGGTGCGGGGATCGACGATGATCCGGTCGGTCGTGGTGTGCCCGTCGGAGGTCCGGGTGAAGCCGATGCGCGGGTCGCACTTGCCCGAGGGCCTGAACGTGACCTCGCTGAGGTATCCGCCCCCGTTCGACGGCTCCGGCTCGATGGGGATCCGCTCCTTGCCGAGCTGCAGGAACGCCGTCCACTCCGGCGGCAGCGCGCCGAACGGGTCGTAGGTGCGCACGGTCATCCGCACCCGCTCGCCGTCGGAGGACAGGCTCGCCACCTCGTGCCGCAGCCGGGAGGCGGTGAAGGGCAGCTCGGCCAGCCGCAGCTTCGTGATGTCCAGGCCGGGGGAGGCCGACGTGCCCCAGTACGTCCGGCCGTCGAGCTGCACGGCCGCGCGCGGCGCGGCCCGCGGTCCGGTCAGCGAGCCCGCCGCCACCCGCAGGTCCTCGATCCGGTCGTCCAGGATGAGCCGGCAGCAGACCCGGTCCAGCGGGTCGATCCGCTCGAACACCTCGTCGGGGATCTCCTCCAGGTACGGCCGCACCACTGAGGCGAACTCCTTGGTCCACACCAGGTCCCGCAGAGGCAGCGGGTTGAGGTAGACGCGCAGGTCCTGGCGGACGAACCGGTACTGCCGGTGCGGCACCAGGTCGGCGGCGCCGTAGTCGCGCAGGATGTCGTCGCTCAGCCGGGCCGCGATCACCCGCTGCCGCACGTTCTCCAGGTCGTCGATGCTCAGCGAGATCGACTCGTTCGTGCGCGCCCGGTGCCAGTGGTAGACCGTCCACGGCACGATCGCGAACCTGCGCGCCACCGCGTACAGCTCGGCGGCGAAGACGTGGTCCTCGTAGTGGATGTCCTCGGGGAAGCGCAGCGCGCGGGCCCGCAGCCAGCCCACGTCGTAGAGCTTGTTGGTGCTGAAGCAGTCGAGGAACAGCTCCGGCTCCTCCCGGATGCCCTCGACCACACGCCGCCTGGCGAACAACGACGGGTAGTACGGCTGCAGCCGCCCGTTCGACTCGAACAGCCGCGAGATCTGCCCCGACACGAACTCGGCCCCGGTCCGCTCGATCTCGGCGAGCAGGCTCTTGCACGCGTGCCTGGGCAGCTCGTCGTCGCTGTCCAGGAACATGATGTACGGCGCGGCGGCGGCGTCGATCCCGTCGTTGCGCGGCGCCCCGCAGCCGCCGCTGTTGACCGGCCTGCGCAGGTAGCGCACCCGCGGATCGGCCTGCGCGAGCCGCCTGGCCACCTCCGGCGTGCCGTCCGTGCTGGCGTCGTCGGCGATGATCACTTCGAGGTCGCGCAGCGACTGCCGGAGCACGGAACGTACGGCCCTGGGCAGGCGGGCCGCGTCGTTATACGTGATGACGACAACGGTGCAGTCCGGCATCACAAGTCCCCCGTAGATAGACCTATCCGCGGGAATGGCACTTCCCCCAGGTCGGGGGAAGTGTCCGGACTTGATTGACTATTTGCCGAAAATCACCGCATAAGCCGACGAATCACCCAGGCGATGAACAGCAGCGCCACGACCGCGCCCGCGATCGGCGCCAGCCGCTTGAGCAGCGGCTGCCCGGCGATCTCCAGCAGGTCGAGCGCCTCCTCGTCGGGCGTGCGCGACGTGCGCTGCGTGCCCGCGGGCCGCCCCTCCTGCTCGGGCGCCGGCACCGCGCTCAGGTGCCGCTCCTCCTCCTGCGCCGGCGCGCCCTCCTGCGGGGCGACCGCCTCGACCGTGGGCTCGGAGAGCAGATCGGCCAGGTTGCCGGCGAACCTCTCGATGAGCTTGCCGCCCACCTCGGCCATCACGCCCCTGCCGAACTGGGCGGGCCGGCCGGTGACGTTGAACGTCGTCTCCACGGTCACCAGCGTGGCCTCGTCGCGCGGCTGCATGCGCGCCCTGACCGTGGCGGAGACCGTGCCCGAGCCCCGGGCCTCCTTGCCCGACGCCTGGATGGCCAGCGAGTAGGAGTCCTTGTCCACGTCCTCGAACCTGGCCGAGCCGCGATAGGTGACCGTGATCGGGCCGACCTTGACCTTCATCCGCCCGGTGAACTCGTCGCCCTCGAAGATGTCCAGCGTCGCCCCGGGCAGGCATGGCGCGACCCGCTCGACGTCGAGCAACACGGCCCAGGCCTGCTCGATCGGAACGGGAACAGTGAACTCGTGCTCGAACCGCATCGCCATCGATTCGCTCCTTTACCCGATGCCTGTGACCCTATGCCGGGGTGGGGGCGCCCCGGAAGAGGCGCCCCCACCGACCTCAGGGGGATCCGGCCGCCGTGCGTACCGCGCGGTGGGTCAGGACCCTGGCCAGATGCCGGCGGTAGTCCGGCTGCGCGTTCAGGTCGGCGGACGGGGAGGTACCCTCCGCCGCCTCGTCGCACGCCTGCCGTACCTGGTCGCCCAGCTCCACGCCCGTCAGGGCGGACTCGGTGGCGCGGGCGCGCACCGGCGTCGGCGCCATGTTCGTCAGCCCGATCCGGGCCTCGGCGATCGAGCCGTTGGAGCGCCTGACGGCCGCCGCCACCCCGACGATGGCCCACGCCTGCGCGGTCCTGCGGAACTTCTCGTAGTGGAAGCCCCAGCCCGCGCCCAGCTTCGGGATCTTCACCCCGGCCAGGATCTCGCCCTGCTCCAGCGACGTCTCCAGGTAGTCGACGAAGAACTCGGCGGCCGGGATCTCGCGCTCGCCCCGCGCCGAGGCGGCCACGAGCACGGCATCCAGCGCCAGCGCCACGGCGGGCAGGTCACCCGCCGGATCCGCGTGGGCCAGCGAACCGCCGAACGTGCCCCGGTGCCTGATGGCCGGATCGGCCACGTGCGCCGCGGCCAGCGCCACCAGCGGGCAGCCGGAGGTCACCACCGGGGAGCGCATGACCTCGTCGTGCGTGGCCATCGCGCCGATGTAGACGTGGTCGCCGCGGTCGTGCACGCCCTTCAGCTCGGCCAGCCGGCCGACATCGACCAGCTTCGACGGGTACGTCAGCCGCATCCGCAGCAGCGGCATCAGCGACTGCCCGCCGGCCAGGACCTTGGCGTCCTCGTCGGAGGCCAGCGCCTGGCACGCCTCGGCGATCGAGTCCGGGCGCACGTAGTCGAACTGCGCGGGGATCATTGCCGCACTCCTTCCTGCTCCGCCAGGGCGCGCCAGATGCGTTCGGGCGTGCACGGCATCTGGACGTCGTGGATGCCGTGCCGGCGCAGGGCGTCCACGATGGCGTTCACCACGGCCGGGGTGGAGGCGATCGTGCCCGCCTCGCCGACGCCCTTGACGCCCAGCGGGTTGCTGGTCGCCGGGGACTCGGTCCTGTCGAGGCTGAACCCCGGCAGGTCGGCGGCCGACGGCAGCAGGTAGTCGGCCATCGTGGCGGTCAGCAGGTTGCCGTCGGCGTCGTAGACGGCCTCCTCGAACAGCGCCTGCGCGATGCCCTGCGCGATGCCGCCGTGCAGCTGGCCCTCCACGATCAGCGGGTTGACGACCTTGCCGATGTCGTCCACCGCCACGTACGAGCGGATCTTCACCATGCCCGTCTCGGTGTCCACCTCCACCGCGCACAGGTGGGTGCCGTGCGGGAAGGAGTAGTTCTCCGGGTCGAACGTGGCGTCGGAGTCGAGCCTCGCCTCCACGCCCTCGGGCAGGTCGTGCGCCGTGAACGCGGCGTAGGCCAGCTCCTGGATGGTCTTCTGCGAGTCCGTGCCGCGCACCTTGAACGCCCCGGCCTCGAACTCCAGGTCGTCGGGCGAGCACTCCAGCACGTGCGCGGCCAGCCTGCGGGCCTTGTCCTTGACCTTGTCGCACGCCTTCAGCACCGCGATGCCGCCGACGACCAGCGAGCGCGAGCCATAGGTGTCCATGCCCTTGTGCGCGATCGCCGTGTCGCCGTGCAGCACCGTGATGTCCTCGAACGGCACGCCCAGCGCGTCGGCCACGATCTGGCTCCACGCCGTCACATGGCCCTGCCCGTGCGGCGAGGTGCCGGTGATGACCTCGACCTTGCCCGTCGGCAGCATGCGCACCGCGCCGTGCTCCCAGCCGCCCGCGCCGTAGTTGGCCTCGCCGAGCATCCTGGACGGCGCCAGGCCGCACATCTCCGTGTACGTGCTGACGCCGATCCCGAGCTGCACCGGGTCGCCCCTGTCACGCCGGTCGGCCTGTTCCGCGCGCAGCTTGTCGTAGCCGAACATCGACAGCGCCCGCTCGGTGGCCGCCTCGTAGTTGCCCGAGTCGTACGTCAGCCCGGAGATCGTGGTGTACGGGAACTCCTCGTGCTTGATCCAGTTGCGCCTGCGCACCTCCACCGGATCCATCTTCAGCTCGGCGGCCAGCTCGTCCATCACCCGCTCGATGCCGAACGTGGCCTCGGGACGGCCCGCGCCCCGGTAGGCGTCCGTGGGCATCTTGGTGGTGAACACACCCGTGCAGCCGAACTCGTACGCGTCCATCTTGTAGATCGCGTTGAACATCTGCGCGCCCAGCAGCGGGATGCCCGGCGTGACCAGCATGAGGTAGGCGCCCATGTCGGCCAGCAGGTTCACCTGGAGCCCCCGGATCCGGCCGTCGGCGTCGGCGGCCAGCCGGATGTGCTGGATCTGGTCGCGGCCGTGGTGCACGGTCAGGTTGCCCTCGGAGCGGGTCTCGGTCCACTTGACCGGCCTGCCGAGCTTGCGGGCGATCAGCAGGCAGAGCACCTCCTCCGCGGTGACCTGCAGCTTCGAACCGAACCCGCCGCCCACGTCGGGCGCGATCACCCGGATGTGGTGCTCGGGGATGCCGGTCACCACGGCCAGCATGACCCGCAGCACGTGCGGGATCTGCGTGGACGTCCACATCGTGAACGACTCGCCGTCCGTGTCGGCCAGGACCGCCCGCGGCTCCATCGCGCTGGGGATGAGCCGCTGCTGGATGTAGGTCCGGTCGATGACGACGGGCGCGTCCCTGAACGCGGCCTCGATGTCACCCGAGGTGATCGTGGCGCTGTAGGCCTTGTTGCCGGCCTCGTGCACCTTCGGGCTGTCCTGGGACAGCGCCGCGTTCATGTCGAGGACCGCGGGCAGCGGCTCGTAGTCGACCTCGATGGCCTCCAGCGCGTCGGCCGCGCGGTAGCGGTCGGTCGCGATCACGCAGGCCACGGCCTCGCCCACGTACCGCACCTCGGAGACGGCCATCGGCGGGTGGTCCGGGATGACGATGTCCTCGCTCACCGGCCACGCGCACGGCAGGCTGCCCTGCTCGGCGGCGAAGTCCTGGCCGCTGAAGGCCGCCACCACCCCCGGCAGGCCGCGCGCCCCCGACACGTCGACCCCGGTGATCCTGGCGTGCGCCATCGGGCTGCGCAGGAACATCACGTGCAGCATGCCCGGCCGCGAAAGGTTGTCCGTCCACTGCGTGCGCCCCGTGAGCAGCCTGGCGTCCTCCTTGCGCCTGCGCGGCCGGCCCACCTCCTGGACGGTCATGAGGTGCTCACCGCCTGACCCATCTCCTGCGCGCCCCTGCGTACGGCGCGCACGATGTTGCAGTATCCGGTGCAGCGGCAGAGGTTGCCCTCCAGACCCTGCCTGATCGTCTCCTCCGACGGATCCGGATCGTCCCTGAGCAGATCTATCGCGGCCATGACCATGCCGGGCGTGCAGTAGCCGCACTGCAGCGCGTGCTCTTCGTGGAAGGCCTGCTGCATCGGGTGCATCGACCCGTTGGCGCCCAGGCCCTCGATCGTGACGACGTCGCAGCCGTCGGCCTGCACCGCGAGCACCGAGCAGCTCTTGACGCTCTTTCCGTCGAGCATGACCGTGCAGGCGCCGCAGTTGCTGGTGTCACAACCGACGGGGGTGCCGGTCCTGCCCAGCCGTTCTCTTAGTAGGTGGACGAGAAGGAGTCGCGGCTCGACGTCCTCCTCATACTTGATCCCGTCGACGGTGACGGTGATTCGGGGCATACGTCCTCCCTCAGGAGCAGGGGGAAAGGCGGACACTCCGAACGTACGCCGGTGTTTTTCCCGGTCAAGGGTTGCGTCGCGGGTTACTTACCGCGGACCACCCGCGCGATGATCGCCACCAGCCCCGCGAAGGCCAGTCCCAGCACCATGACACCGACCAGGACCAGGGGATCCGTGATCGCGCGGGTCACTACCAGAATGCCCAGAACGATGAAGAGCGCGCCGCTCAGCAGGGCCATCCAGTCCGTCCTGTGCAGGCGCCGGGGCCGGGGTCGCTCGACGTCACGCGGCACGCCGCACCTCCATGTCGCCGAGGCCGCCCCTCAGGTTCAGCACAATGGTCGTGACCTTGCCCTCCGGCTTCACCTCGGGCTCCAGCACCTTGTCGAAGCGCACGTCCACGCCGCCCTTGAGCGACCGGTCGAGCGTGATGTCGCCGATCTTGTTGGTGGCGTGCACCTCGACCCTCGCCTCCGGCGGCACGATCACCACGAGCTCGCCCGCCGAGACCGCGGCGTTGAACGTCACCCTCGATCCCGCTGTCAGCTCCAGCTCCGACAGGTCCAGCAGGCCGTCGCCGAGCCCCACGTCGTAGAGCCGGCCGGCCTCGGCGGGGCTGGTCGGGGCCCATTCGGCCGGACCGATGTTCTTGGGCAGGCCACCGAGCATCAGCCCCACGGCGACGATCACCGCGACCGCGGTGCCCGCGGCCACCAGACCGGCGCCGCGTCCCCACCAGGCGGCGACGAGCAGGCCGGCGCCGATGGTGATGAGCATGGCGCCGCCGACGATGGTCGGGCTCACTCCGGTGGCCGACCTGGCTTGGACGGCCACGACGATCCCTCCAATGATGATTGCCAGCAGGATGGTGATGGCGCCGATGTACGACTTGGGCCGGCGCTCCCGCCTGGTGACCGGGAGGCCGTACAGGACGGGGTCGTAGGACGGGTAGCCGGCCCTTCTGGCGGGGTCGAGCGGCTGGTAGGGGCCGTTCGGCGCGAAGGGCTCGCCATAGCTGGAGTAGTCGACGGCAGTCGGGGGCTCGGGGCGGTAGGAGGCGGGCCGGCGGTGCGGTGGCACCGCGTGCTCCGCGGTCACCGCCTCCGGCGACACCCGCTCCTCCTGGAGGGGTGCAACCTCCTGGACCGGCGCGGCCTCCTGGAGGGGTGTGGCGTCCTGGACCGGCGCCCGCTCCTCGACCGGTGCGGCCTCCTCGACGGGAGCCGCCGCCTGCGGGGCGGGCGTCTCCGCGTGCCGCAGGGGCGCGTCGACCGGCTCGCCGGTCCTGGCCGGGGCGGGCTCGCGCATGGGCGGCACGGTCGCCGGGCCGGCCGCCGGCGGGGCCGGGGCGCGTACGGGCGGAGCCGGCTCCGCGGTCTCGTAGAAGGCCATCGAGGGCTCCTCGCCCCGCCGCCGGCTCAGCCGCTCGGGCATCGACCTGGCCACCCCGAGCAGGTCCACCCCGTTGGAGTGCGCGGCCAGCAGCGACACGGCCAGGAACACCCCCACCACCAGCGTCCCCGTGTCGAGCCACACGGACGCCAGGTTGATCGCCAGCCCGAACGCCAGCACCGCCGTCAGCAGCGCCATCACGGCCTCGGCGTCGAAGTCGCGCCGTGTCCACTGCTCGATGATCCCCGGGCGCCCGTTCGGCTCCTTCATCAGCAGGAACGCCGCCAGGTAGAGGAACAGCCCGATGCCGGAGCCGAGCAGCAGCACCGCGAAGCCCACGCGGAACACCACCGGGTCGATGCCGGTGTGCCGCCCGAGGCCCGCGCACACTCCCATGAGGAAGCGCCCCTCGCTGCTGCGGCGCAGCACGCGCGGAGGAGCGGCCGGTTGCCTGGGCGGAACTTCTGTCATGCGTACCATCGTGGACCTACGCGTGGTGTGCTCGCATCCGGGACACCCCTGACCCGACCCGGGGGTTGTTCCCTGATGCCCGTGACGCCCCCGACGTGTGACTATGGCCATGTTATGGCTGACCAGAAGACACTCGCCGAACAGAGCGGCGACAGGCCCTACCGCCGGATGATGCGCCCCATTGAGGGGCGCCTGCTCGGCGGTGTCGCCCAGGGGCTGGCGACGCAGCTCAAGCTTGATCCGGTGGTGATCAGGCTCATGTTCGTGCTGCTCACCGTCGTCGACGGGATCGGCGTGGTGGCGTACGCGGTGTTGTGGATGCTGACGCCGCGGCAGCCGTACCAGGGGCCGCCGCCGCAGCGGGACTGGAGCCAGCTCGCCGCGTTCAGCGCGATCGGGGTGGCGCTGCTCGCCTTCGGCTGGCTGACGGGGGCCTCCAAGGGCGGGATCGGCATGTTGCCGTTCGCGGTGGGCGGGATCGGTGCGCTGATCCTCTGGCAACAGGCCGATCCGGAGCGCCGCAGGAGCTGGATGAGCGGCGCGGCGTTCGGCATGCGGAAGAACCGGGTCCGTACGCTGCTCGGCGTCGTCCTCGTCGTGATCGGGGCGGTCGGCTTCCTCTACTCCCAGGGCGAGCTGGCCCAGGCCCGGCCGGGGCTGCTGTTCACCATCGTGGTGGTCGGCGGCCTGGCCGTCATCGCCGCCCCCTGGCTGGCCGGCCTGTGGAAAGAGCTGCAGCTGGAGCGGCGCGAGCGCATCAGGCAGGAGGAGCGGGCCGAGGTGGCCGCCATGGTGCACGACTCGGTGCTGCACACCCTCACGCTGATCCAGCGGGTCGCCCACGACCCGCGCGAGGTCGCCCGCCTGGCCCGCTCCCAGGAGCGCGAGCTGCGCAACTGGCTCTACCAGCCGGCCCAGGACGCCGACGCGACGGTGGCGGCCGCCGTACGCCGGATCGCGGCCGAGGAGGAGGATGCGCACGGGGTGCCGATCGAGGTCGTCTGCGTCGGCGACATCCCCCTCGACGCGGCGGGCAAGCTGGCGGCCATGCTGAAGGCGTCCAGGCAGGCGATGGTCAACGCAGCCAAATACTCTGAAAGTCCGTCTATTTCCGTGTACGCCGAAGTTGAGGGTGAAGAGGTCACGATTTTCGTGAAGGATCGGGGTAAGGGCTTCGACTTCGAGGCGGTGCCGCTCGACCGGATGGGGATCAGGGAGTCCATCATCGGGAGAATGGAACGTCACGGAGGCACGGCCCGCGTACGCACCGAGCCGGGCGAGGGCACGGAAGTGATGTTGACGATGAAGGTGGAGAAGGCATGACGCGCGTACTGATCGTCGATGATCACCGGCTGTTCCGCTCGGGCGTGCGCGCCGAGCTCGGCGACTCGATCGAGGTGGTGGGCGAGGCCGAGGACGTGGAGACGGCGGTCAAGGCGATCGCCGAGCACCAGCCCGACGTGGTCCTGCTGGACGTGCACATGCCCGGGGGCGGCGGCCAGGAGGTGCTGCGCCGCGTCCTGGGCGCCGGCTCCCAGGTCCGCTTCCTGGCACTGTCGGTCTCCGACGCCGCCGAGGACGTCATCGGCGTGATCAGGGGCGGCGCCCGCGGCTACGTGACCAAGAACATCAGCGGCAAGGAGCTGACCGACGCCATCCGCCGGGTGGCCGACGGGGACGCGGTCTTCTCGCCGCGGCTGGCGGGGTTCGTGCTGGACGCGTTCGCCTCGTCGGAGGCGCCGTCGATCGACCCCGAGCTCGACTCGCTGACCCAGCGGGAGCGGGAGGTGCTGCGGCTGATCGCGCGCGGGTACGCGTACAAGGAGATCGCCAAGGAGCTGTTCATCTCGGTCAAGACCGTCGAGACCCACGTGTCGTCGGTGCTGCGCAAGCTCCAGCTCTCCAACCGGCACGAGCTGTCCCGCTGGGCCACCGCCCGCCGTCTGGTCTGACGCCGTCACCCGCGGGGTTCGGCGGGTGTGCGCTGCCCGTATTCGGGCGAATTTGGACCGTTACAAGATAGTTATGGGCATTTGGCCCACGAATCATCGGCCCCAATAGTCACACAAGGAGGTAGTCGAAGCACTAAGTCCAGGAGTAACCCCTTTGAAGCGCGTCACCCGGATGCTTCCGGCACTGGTCGCACTGCTCGCCGCAACGGCCTGCGCGGCGGAGAGCGTACCCGTCCCGCGAGCTCAGGCCGCCCCCGCGACCAGCCAGGCCGCCGCACCTCTTGCCGCCGCCGTCGCCGCCCCGGCGAAGAAGGTCAAGCTCGGCATCGCCGACATCACCCCCATGGGGGAGAAGACCGAGAAGGTGGGCGTCGGGTTCCCGATCATCGTCACGTTCGACCGTGACGTCAAAGACAAGGCCGCCGTCGAGGCGCTGCTGGAGGTCGAGCCGGAGGAGCCGGTCGAGGGCGCCTGGCGCTGGGTGTCGAAGCGCAAGGTCATCTACCGGACGAAGACGTACTGGAAGCCGTACCAGAAGGTGCTCTTCACCGCGCGGCTGTCCGAGCTGCCCGGGAACACGGCCGCCAAGAACGTCTCCCGCAGGTTCGCCGTCGGCGCGAAGCACATCTCCGTGGTCGACACGCGCAAGCACACGATGAAGGTCTACCGCAACGGCAAGCTGGCCAAGAAGATCCCGATCAGCGCCGGCAAGGGCGGGCTGATCAGGAACGGCGTGGACGTCTACCTCACCACCAGCGGCACCCACCTCACCATGGGCAAGAAGGCCGTCGAGACCATGACCTCCTCCTGGATGGGCGTGACGGATCCGAAGGACCCGCGCTACTACAAGGAGGAGATCCCGTGGGCGGTGCGCATCTCCGACAGCGGTGAGTACGTCCACCAGAGCGCCGGCTACTACCAGTATCTCGGCCGCTCCAACCAGAGCCACGGCTGCGTCCGCGCCACCCCCGCCGGGGCCAAGTGGTTCTACACGATCGCCCAGCGCGGTGACGTCGTGAAGATCACCGGCACCAAGCGCAAGCTCCAGTGGAACAACGGCTGGAGCTACTGGCAGCTCAACTGGACCCAGTGGCAGAAGGGCAGCGCCCTGAAGAGCTGACCCTCCAGGAACGGCGGCCTGAGGCGCCGACCGTTCCGGAACCGGGGCCGCTCACCTGAGGAGGGGGAGCGGCCCCCTTTCTTTTCCGCTCAGAGCTTCTCCAGCGGCGCGTACGCCAGCAGCAGAGTCTTCTCCCCGCCGCTCCCGAAGTCGATCTTGACCTTGGTCTTCTCCGCCACCCCGTCCACGGACACCACCGTGCCCAGGCCGAACGCGTCGTGCGTGACCCGGTCGCCGGGCGTCAGGGAGGGCACCTTGCGCCCGCCCGCGCTCTTCGCCGCCGGCGCCTGCCGCGCGGCCGGCTCGCGGCGCGTGGCCGCGCTCCAGGCGGACTTCTCCGGATCGGTGCGCCAGTCGATGAGCTGCCCCGGCACCTCGTTGACGAACCGCGAGGCGGGATTGAACGACGGCGCCCCCCAGGAACTGCGGACGGCCGCCCGGGTGAGGTAGAGGCGCTGCTGCGCCCTGGTGATGCCGACGTAGGCCAGCCGCCGCTCCTCCTCCAGCTCCTTGGGCTCGCCCAGGGACCGGATGTGCGGGAACACGCCGTCCTCCATGGCCGTCAGGAACACGACCGGGAACTCCAGGCCCTTGGCGGTGTGCAGGGTCATCAGCGTGACGACTCCCTGCCCGCCCTCGGCGTCGGGGATCTGGTCGGCGTCGGCCACCAGCGACACCTGCTCCAGGAACTCCACCAGCGTCCCCTCCGGGTTGGCCTCCTCGAACTCGGAGGCGACGGAGACGAGCTCGTTGAGGTTTTCCAGGCGCGACTCGTCCTGCGGGTCCTCCGAGGCCTCCAGTTCGGCGCGGTAGCCGGTGGCCACGAGGATCTCCTCGGCCAGCGTGGACGGCGGCACGCCCTCGGCCTTGGCGATCAGCTCGTCGATCATGGCGACGAACTCGCGGACCGCGTTGAGCGAGCGGGTGGCCATGCCGTACGCCTCGTCGGCCCGCCGCAGCGCGTCCCAGAACGTGATGCCCTCGCGCGACGACAGCGCCTCGATCATCGCCTCGGCCCGGTCGCCGATGCCGCGCTTGGGCACGTTGAGAATGCGCCGCATGGACACCACGTCGGCCGGGTTGGCCAGCACCCGCAGGTAGGCCAGCAGGTCCTTGACCTCCTTGCGCTCGTAGAAGCGCACGCCCCCGACCACCTTGTAGGGCAGGCCGGTGCGGATGAAGATCTCCTCGAACACGCGGGAGGCCGCGTTGGTCCGGTAGAAGACCGCGACGTCGCTCGGCTTGACGTCCTCCTCGTCGCTGAGCCGGTCGACCTCCTGGGCCACGAACATGGCCTCGTCGTGCTCGTTGTCGGCCACGTAGCCCACGATCAGGGGCCCGTCGCCCTGGTCGGACCAGAGGTTCTTCGGCTTGCGCGACTCGTTGCGCGCGATCACGGCGTTGGCGGCGGCCAGGATGTTCTGGGTGGAGCGGTAGTTCTGCTCCAGGAGGATCGTGCGGGCGTCCGGGTAGTCGCGCTCGAACTCCAGGATGTTGCGGATCGTCGCGCCCCGGAAGGCGTAGATGGACTGGTCGGCGTCGCCCACCACGCACAACTCGGACATGTTGGCGCCCGAGCGCACCAGCTCGCCGTCGTTCGTTCGCAGCTCGGGATGCCCGACGAGCTCCCTGATCAGGATGTATTGGGCGTGGTTGGTGTCCTGGTATTCGTCCACCAGCACGTGCCTGAACCGCATCCGGTAGTGCTCCGCCACGTCCGGGAAGAGCTGGAACAACGTCACCGTGTTCATGATGATGTCGTCGAAGTCCATCGCGCCGGCCTCGGTCAGCTTGAGCTGGTAGGCCTTGTATGCCTGCGCGAGCGTCTTCTCCAGGTGCGAGCCCGCCCGGTCGATCGCCGTCTCGTAGTCGATCAGCTCGTTCTTGAAGTTGCTGACCTGCGCCGAGAACGAACGCGGCGGGTAGCGCTTCGGGTCGAGCTCCATCTCCCGGCAGACCATCGCCATGAGCCGCTGCGAGTCGGCCTGGTCGTAGATCGAGAAGCTCGACGGGAACCCCAGCCGCTTGGCCTCGCGCCGCAGGATGCGCATGCAGGCGCTGTGGAACGTCATCACCCACATCGCCTTGGAACGCGGCCCGACCAGCTTGTCGATGCGCTCCTTCATCTCCTTGGCGGCCTTGTTGGTGAAGGTGATCGCCAGGATCTCGCCCGGATGCACCTCGCGCTCGGCCAGCAGATAGGCGATGCGGTGTGTGAGCACCCGCGTCTTCCCGGAACCCGCCCCCGCCACGATGAGCAGCGGACTGCCATGATGGATCACGGCCTCCCGCTGCTGCGGGTTGAGGCCATCGAGCAAAGGGTGGTCAACAGAGACTTGGGTCGGCACCCACCTAGGTTAAGACGCTCCACCGACAAACGGTGCCCGGAATGCCTTTGAGGGGGTTCCGGTTGTCGTTCACGAAGGTCTTGAAAGGGGAGTCATGCTGCCGGAGAACGAGATCAATCGCGTACTCGTCGTGACCGCCCACCCGGACGACGCCGACTTCGGCTCGGCGGGCAGCGTGGCGCTGTTCGTGGATCGGGGCGTGGAGGTCACCTACCTGCTCGTCACGGACGGCGACGCGGGTGGCAACGAGCGTGAGCTGGACAACTCCGGCATGGCGGAGCTGCGCAGGTCCGAGCAGCTGGCGGCCGCCAAGGCGGTCGGCGTGACCGACGTACGCTTCCTCGGCCATCCCGACGGTCAGGTGGTGCCCTCGCTGGAGCTCCGGCGGGCCATCACCAGGGTGATCCGCCAGGTCCGGCCCGACCTGCTCATCACCCACCACCCCGACCGCAACTACCAGTTCATCGCCCCCAGCCATCCTGACCACCGCGCCGTGGGCGGGGCGGCCCTGGACGCGGTCTATCCGGACGCGCGCAATCCGTACGCGTTCCCGGAGCTGATCGAGGAAGAGGGGCTGGAGGCGTGGACCGTACGTGAGGTGTGGCTGAACGGCGGCTCCACCCCCAACCACTGGGTGGACATCACCGAGGCCATGGACCGCAAGCTCGCGGCCTTGCAGTCGCATGTGAGCCAGGTTTCACACGTGGAAGGCTTCACCGACTTCGTCCGGAGCCGCTTCGCCGCCTGGGCGGAGCAGGCCGGGTTCGGCGAGGACCACTACGCGGAGGGCTTCCAGGTGGTCTCCACCGCCTGAACCGGCTTTCAGGGGCGGCATGGCTTTTGAGGGGACCGCGCCGGCTCCGGGGGATTGAGCCGGCTTGAGGAGACCGCGCCGGCTTCAAGGGACCGAGCCGGGCGGCACCACCCAGAGCGAGGGCTGGCCCGTCACCTCCGAGATGATGTCGAAGGCGTGCCCGTAGTGCAGGATCGTCGCCCCGTGCACCTCGGCACAGGCGGCGATCAGCAGCTCGTTCGGCCCGATGCCCCGGTGCTGCGAGATCTCGACGAGCTGCCGCTGCACGGCCATGGCCCGCGCCTGCACCTCCTGGTCCACCGGGAGCAGGATGCACTGGCGCTGGGCGTGCAGGATGCGCTGGTAGTGGGCGTGGTCCCGGGCGCTGTAGAGCACCTCGAGATCGATGACGCTGCAGGTCGCCACGGCCCGTGCCGCGTAGAGCGGCTGGAGGGCCTTGGCGATCACGTCGCTGCCGCGGATGCGGGCCAGGGCGCTCTTGTCGAGGAGATACATCAGTCCTGTCGTCGCCACGCATGCTTCGTGATCTCCGGATCCAGCAGGTCCGGGCTCCCCTCCGTGCGCCAGAACTCGAACGCCCTGATCGCACCCGCCCTTTCCGCGTCCCGGTCGACGACCGCTCGCAGCGCGGCGTGGACCGTTTCTCTCATGGTCGGCGTACCAAGCGTCTGCTGGGCCGCTTCCAGGAGCTCCTTGTCGATGTCGATTACCGTACGCATGCAACACCACCTCCGTACCTCCGGCGTTCATGAGTTTGTCGTGATCTCGGCTACGCGCACGCCTCTCAAGACGGCCGCCTTGGGACCGCCTTGAGGTGGAGTGCCTCGGAGACGTTAAAGCCTGGACAAGCCCTGGCCACAGGGCGGTTCGGCGGGCGGGGGAGAAAACACTGCCGGGAGGTGAAAACCTTCATCCTGCGCGAGTCGATGATCCACCCGTGACGGCCGGCCAACTCACGTTCCGTAACCACAATTCCTAGCAGCCCGGGGCGTACCGCCCATCTCTAACACGCCCCATCCCACCGCCGCCGATCACCCCACCGGCGCCGATCACCCCACTCCCAGCACCCACCCTCTGGGCCACCACCGGCCGGGCGCTTCCGGCCACCCCGGAGGGATCAACCACCGGTCATGGGGAAGTGGGCCCGCCCGGAGCACCGCCGGGACACCCGGCACGTCGACGGGACTACGCGGGACCATCGACGGGACTACCCGGCACGTCGACGGGACAGCCCAGCACCGGTTGACGGGACTACCCAGCACCGGTCGACGGAACTTACCCAGCACCGCCGCCGACAGGATCACCCGCACCGGGGAGAGCAGGTTCCCTCGTACCGGAGACGGCAGGTTCCCTCGTACCGGGGACGGGCTTCAGCTTGGCGGCGATGCGGGCGAAGAGGTAGCCGAGTGAGTTGGTGGACAAATGGAGCATGGCCGGGGTCAGAAGGCCGCGGTGGCGGCGCAACTCGCAGAACAGCACCCCGGCCGCCGCCGTGGACACCACGCTGCCCGCAACCACCCGCGCCGTGTCCAGGCGGCCAGGAGACTCGCCCGCCGTCAGCGCGCCGAGGGCGGGGTTGGCGCGGGCCATGTCGATGGCCGGCAGGATGTGCCACAGCCCGAACAGGGCGGAGGAGATCGCCGTGGCGGCGACCGTACCGCGACGTTGGCGCACCATGGCGTACAGGGCGCCCCGGAAACCCATCTCCTCCAGCAGGACCGTGCCGAGGGGCACCTGGAGAAGGGCCTCCTCCACGACGCGGGCACGCGAGAGCGACAGGGCACGCTCGTCGAGAAAGAGCGGCCGGGTGCGGGGCGAGGCGATGCCGACCGTGTAGACGGTGGCGACCGCAGCCGCTAAGGCACCCCCCGCCACGGCGCCGCGCCGCCCGTGCTCGAACCCGAGCTCCTGCCAAGACAGCCCGGACCTACGAGCCATCGCGACCAGCGCAGCCGTCGCGACCGTGGACGTAAGGGGTCCCAGGCGGGGGGCGATCTTGTTGTTGAGGATGTTGGCGGCGGCGAGAACGGCAATCGAGCGGAGCAGCACCCTTGCAGGCTACGTCCACCCCACCCACCTGCGCCCACCCAGCTCCTTGCTTGCGTCGGCCCCCGACCCACGCCCCTGCGCCTCGCACCCGAGCCCACCACCGACCTGCGCTCGCCCCGCTCTCTCGCGCCCCGCCGACCCGCGCCCTCTGCGCCTCGCACCCGTGTCCACCCACCCACCCACCCACCCACGCCGACTTCGCTCTCGCGTCGGCTCCGCTCTCGCGCTCGCACCGTTCCGGCCGCCCTCCGGCGCCGGCCAACCCGCAGCCCTGGCCTCGCCCCCTTCGGTCCTGGCTGACTTCCAGCTCAAACCCGCCTCCAGCTCAGGCGGGCCTGCAGTTCCGACGGGCCTCCAGTTCCAAGGGGCCTTCGGCTCCGACCGGCTCCAGCCCAGGTCGGCCTCCAGCTCTGACCGGCCTCCAGCCCCGAGGGGCGTTCGGCTCCGACCGGCCTCCGGCTCAGGCTGACGTCCGGGGCGCGGTTCTTCGGCTTCGGCCGTGCCTCGGCTCCCAGTCTGCCGGCGGAAGTGGTGGTCAGGAGGCGGCTGGGCGGCGCCAGCCTGTTGGGAAGCGGGCGCGGCGGCGCTCCTCCGGGGTGAGGCCGCCCCAGATCCCCTCCGACTCGCCGGCGCGTAAGGCGTACGCACGGCACTCCTGCATGACCTGGCAGCTCGCGCAGACCGCCTTGGCGCGGGCCTCCTGCAAGGGGGTGGGGGCCAGGGGGAAGAAGAGGTCTGGGTCGCTGGATCTGCACGCCCCCCTGCGCAGCCAGCTGATCTCCTCCAATGGCATGGGTCAACGGTAGAGCGTGGGGATGATCGGTCACATCATCCTGTGGGTTGACACGTCGATACATCCCCAGGTCCGATCGGGTCCCGCGCGTACGCCCTCAGCAGGCCCCCACCCCACCCTGGTACCCGGTCACGTACGAGCTCTGCCGCTGCTCCGCCGTTCCGTGGGCGGCCGGGTTGAGCCAGTCGTCCGTCGGGTCGCCGGCCGCGGCCAGGCTCAGGAACAGCTCGTTCTCGTCCCCTTCATCCGCCGTCAGCACGCCCGAGCCGACCAGGGCGGACAGGGTGGCGCCCGCGTAGCAGTCAGCCTGGAGCTCCATCTGGACGTTCAGTTCGAAGTCGGTACGGAGCTGCGCCTGGACGGCGTGGCCGAACTCATGCGGAATGATGACATAGACCGAACCGTCCCCCATGTCGTTCCACAGCGCCTCCATCCAGTCCTGGTCGAAGGCGATGAAGTGGCCGATCGGGCAGTAGAAGGCGTTGTTCGGTACGGAAGGCTGGCCGCCGCAGCTCGGGCCGGAGTTGCCCGAGTAGGGGATGAAGTCGGCGATAGGCCGATAAGTCTCCCCCGACTGCTGGAACTGCCGCCTCCAGAACTCCTCCGTCAGCGTGCGCGCCGCCCGCACGTCGCCCTCGAACGTGTCGGTGCCCGCCCTGTCCATGGACGACGGCCTGACGATGTCACCACATGCGGTGACGAGCAGGACAAAGAGTAGGACGAAGAGCAGGACGGAATGGCGGGTGGAGGGGCGGGCGGAGGCAAGGGCGGGGACGGTGCGGGGTGGGACGCGGAGCACGGCCTTCACACATCCCAGGTGTGTACGGGTTCGTTGGTGTGCATGCGCTCGATGTACTCCAGGGTCATGGCCCGCAGGGCCTCGTGCCGGTCGCCGCCCTGCGCGCGTACCCGGTCCACCTGCCACGTCGCACCCGTACGCCCGGACAGGCAGCGCCCCTCGATGACGGACAGCAGCCGATCCGCGACGGGTCCGTGCACCCCCCACTTGACCAGCCCGTCGTGGGCCATGGGCAGCAGCCGCCGCAGGATCAGCTCGGCCGCGGGCACCTCGCCCATCCCCGGCCAGTAGAGCCGCGCGTCCAGCCCGTGCCGGGCCGCGGCGCCGAGATTGTCCTCCGCCGCCCGGAATGACATCTGGCTCCAGATCGGCCGCTCGTCGTACGGCATGACACGCATCAACCCGTAGTAGAACGCGGCATTTGCCGCTATGTCGACCACGGAAGGCCCGGCCGGCAGCACACGGTTCTCCACGCGGAGGTGTGGTACCCCGTTCACCACGGCGTACACCGGCCGGTTCCACCGGTAGATCGTGCCGTTGTGCAGGGTCAGCTCGTGAAGGTGGGGGATATGGCCCCGTTCGAGCTCGGTGCGCGGGTCCTCGTCCTCGCAGAGGGGGAGCAGGGCCGGGTAGTAGCTGACGTTCTCCTCGAACAGGTCGAACACGCTGGTGATCCACCGTTCCCCGAACCACACCCGCGGCCGTACGCCCTGTGCCTTCAGCTCCGCCGGCCGCGTGTCCGTGGCCTGCTCGAACAGCGCGATCCTGGTCTCCCGGTGCAGTTCCCGGCCGAACAGGTACGGCGAATTGGCCGCCACCGCGACCTGGGGCCCGGCGATGACCTGGGCCGCGTTCCAGTTCGCGGCGAACGTCTCGGGGCTGACCTGGAGATGGAGTTGCACGCTGGTGCACGCGGCCTCGGGGGCGACGCTGTCGGCATGCGTGTCAAGGCGTTCGACGCCCTCGATGGCAAGGTGCAGGTCCTCGCCGCGGGCCGCGAAGATCTGCTCGTTGAGCAGGCGGTAGCGCGGGTTCGCGGAGAGCGTGCCCTCGCCGATGTCCTGCTCGCGCAGCGTGGGCAGGATGCCGATCAGGACCAGGTGACCGCCCTCGGAGCGGGCGCGTTCCTCGGCGTGGTTGAGCCGGGCCCGGACGTCGTCCTCCAGGCGGCGGGCCCCGTCGCCGGCCAGCTCCTGGGGCTCGATGTTGATCTCGACGTTGAACTGGCCCAGCTCCGTCGCCCAGTCCGGCTGCGCGATGGCGTCGAGCACCTGGGCGTTGCGCATGGCCGCCTCGCCGTGCGCGTCGACGATGTTGAGCTCGATCTCCAGACCGGCCAGGGGCCGGTCGAACTCGAACCGCGATTCACGCAGCATCTGGGCGAAGACGTCGAGACATCGACGCACCTTTTCCCGATATTTCCGGCGATCGTCCCTGCTGAACACGACGACTGGCACGTCCCTGCCCATATCAGGAAATGTCGCACGCCAAAGCCGACTGCACCAGAGCACGGACGCAACGGAAGTCGGGAGTGGCGTCCGGTACGCGCCGCCGTACCGCTCGACGGAAGTTGTCCACAGGCCCGCTCACGCATGGAGCCGCGCATGGTTAGGGTTCAGGGATGCGCGTTTTGATTACCGGCGGGGCCGGATATATCGGGAGCACCATCGCATCGGCGTGCCTGGACGCCGGGATCGCCCCCGTGATTCTGGACAGCCTCGTGACCGGGCGACGGGAGTTCGCCGAGGGACGGGTGTTCTATGAGGGTGATATCAGCGACGGCCCGCTGATTGACAAGATATTCGCCGAAAATCCGGATATCGAGGCCGTCATCCACTGCGCGGCACTCATCGTGGTCCCCGACTCGGTGGCCGACCCCATCGGCTACTACCGCGCGAACGTCGCCAAGAGCCTGGAGTTCGTCGACCACCTGGTCCGCAACGGCTGCACGCGGATGATCTTCAGCTCCTCGGCGTCGATCTACCGCACGGGTGACGACCACACGGTCACCGAGGAGTCCCCGCTCGACCCCCAGAGCCCTTACGCGCGCACCAAGGCCGTCTGCGAGGGCATGTTCGCCGACATCGCCGCAGGCCGGCCCATCAGGATCCTCTCCCTGCGCTACTTCAACCCGATCGGCGCCGACCCCCGGATGCGCACGGGCCTGCAACTCCGCCGCCCCAGCCACGCCCTGGGCAAGATGATCGAGGCGTACGAAGAGGGGGTCCCGTTCCAGATCACCGGCACCGACTACCCGACCGGCGACGGCACGGGCATCCGCGACTACGTGCACGTCTGGGACCTGGCCACCGCCCACGTCGCCGCCCTGGAACGGTTCGACGCGCTGGAGGCCGACGTGATCAACCTGGGCACCGGCGCGGGCACCACCGTCCGCGAGCTGGTCGACGCGTTCAACCGCGTCGTCGACCGCCCGATCGAGGTCGTCGAGGCCCCCGCCCGCCCCGGTGACGTGGCCGGCGCCTACACCCGCAGCGACCGCGCCCACCGCCTGCTGGGCTGGCGGGCCCGCTACTCGGTCGAGGAGGGGATCAGGCACTCGCTGGAATGGGCGAGCCTGCGCGACTCCCGCCTGAGCTGAGCGACCCGCTGAGTCCCGGCCGGGACTCAGCGGCCCACGAGCCCGCCCGGCTCGACCGGGCCCCGCGATCCGCGACCCGGCCGGGCCCCGCGATCCGCGACCCGGCCGGGCCCGCGGTCCGGCCGGCGAATCCAGGTGGGTCCCGGCCGGGCGAGTCCGAGTGGACTCATCGACCGGCGGAGCCGAGTGCCTCGTCGGGGATCTCCTGGATCTCCTCCAGCAGTTTGTCGCGGGCGGCATCCGTGAGGGCGTCCGCGGTGATCACCTCGTGGTCGGGCGGGTCCACGATGCTGACCTCGTGACCCCAGGCGGTGTACCGGGTGTCGGTGGAGTCCCCGCCACCCCCGAACAGCGGCTCCTGCACGGTGTACAGGCGGGTGGGCAGGCCGGCCGAGTCGGTGCTCAGCCGATAACCGAACGTGGCGCCACCGCCGAGCGCGTTCGCCTGCTTGCGGGAGAGCTCACCACGGTAGACGCCGTTCTGCACGGACGAGGCGTGCGAGAGCAGGCCTTTGAGCTGGGGGAGCCGGAAGATGTCGACGGGCTGCGAGGATGGGGTCCGGCCGGCATCGAGGTCGTCCATGCGCACCCACGTCTTGCCCTCGGGCAGGCTCTTCTCGAGCTCGTCACCGCTCATGTAGGCGCGCGTCCCCACCGTGCGGAGGCGCGTGGTGGCACCCTTGGCGAGCACGGACCGGAGGGTCAGGTCGGAGGCGACGACCCCCGACCTGCCGAACCCATAGGTTCCCGTGATCTCGATGAACACCGACTTCTTGCCCATTGACCACATCATCATGACCTCGGAGATCTTCACCCCGTGCCCAGGGGCGAACTTGCTCTTCACGGCCTTCACCGGGTCGGGCGCGGCCGCCTGCGCCGGTGCGGCGCCGAGCAGGACAGCGCCCGTCACGACGGCGGCCACCGCCGCCGCCAGAACTCGCTTCATGTGCATCCTCAGGAAGAGAGAAGCCCTCTCCCGCCAGGACCGGCGGGAGAGGGCTCGGATGACCGGATCAGCCGGCCAGGCTACCCAGCGGGATGTTCAGGTTGGAGAGGTCGTCCTCACCGTTCTCGAACTTGTCCGCGACCTCGTCCTTGGGCGCCTTGATCGACACGGAGCCACCCCAGCCGGTGTACCTCGTGTCCACGCTCACGGTGCCCTCGCCCCCGATGACGGAGCCGGGGAACGTGGTCACCAGCCGGGTCGGCACGCCCGCCGAGTTCACCGTGATCCGCCAGGAGATCGAGCTCTTCTTCGCCTTGGCGGACGGCGCGGACAGCCAGGTGGCCCGCAGCCAGGCGGAGGCGTTCCACAGGTCGCCCACCTTGGTCTTGCCCGCGAAGCCGCCGCCGGCCGGCTTGGCGCCCTTCATCAGGGTCTTGATCGTGGCGGGCTCGGCCAGGTTCAGGGGCTGGCCGAACATGCCGGTGACGCCACCGGTCGGGCCCTTGGCCGCCTTGAACCAGGTCTCGCCCTCGGGCAGCATGCTCGACCAGATGCCACCGGACAGGTACGACGTGGTGCCGATCCGGATCGTGCGCTCCTTGGCGGCCATCGCCTTGAGCAGCTCCCCGGTCTCGCCCTCGGGCAGCTCGCCCAGGTCGCTCAGGGAGATGTTGAACTTGCCGGTGATGTCCGAGGCCGCGATGCCCGACTTGCTGAACTGCAGGGTGCCGGAGCGCCGGACGAACACCTCCCGCGCGCCACCGTCGATGATGGTGGTGCGCTCGGTGAACTTCACGCCCTTGCCGGGCCGGAGCTGCTTCTTGACGGCGACCACCGGGTCCTTGGGCGCGGCGGCCAGTGCCGGCGTGGCGGTCACCAGTGCTGCGGTCGTGGCTAACGCCACGCCCGTCAGGATTCGCTTCATGCGGGATTCCTTGGGTGTTGAGGGGGGATGTTGCTCGAGGCCGGAGCCGGCCTCGTGGAGCGGCTCGGAGACAGGACGACTACTGGATCCTGCCGAGCGAGTTCAGCGAGCCGTTCGGGATCGTCTGCGGCACCTGGGTGTCGGATCCGAGCTCGCTGATGTCGATCACCTCGTCGGCGGGCGGGGCCTTGATCGAGATCTTGGCGCCCCAGCCCGTGAAACGGGTGCTGACGGTGGTGGTGGTCTTCCCGAGGATGCCGAAGTCCAGCGTGAATTCGCTGCGGATCCCCGTGACCAGGCCCTTGGAGTTCAGGTCGAGCGCGTAATCGACCTTGACCTTCTTCAGGGTGTCCGGGACCGGTTCGCCGTAGATCTTGCTGAGGTCGCCATAGGTGACCGAGCCCCGGTACGTCGCATTTTTGACGCTCTTCGCCCGTGAGACGAGCGCCTTCAGCACCTTGGGTTCGAAGATGTCGAGCAGCTGGCTACCGGTCCTCGGGCTCGCCTGATTCGCATAGCGAACCCACTTCTTGCCTTCGGGCAATTCCTCGCTGAACAATCCACCCTGGGCATATGTGTGCTTGCCCACGGTGACCACTCGCGGCGGAAACAGCCCGGTCGCCGCTCCACCCTTTACCCGGGTACGCAGGTCCGCCGCGACCACGCCCGACTTGCCGAACCCGAAAGTGCCGTTCGTCGTCATGACAGAGGTGTTCTTGCCGTCCGCCGACGTACGGGCCGTCTCCGACACGCGCACTCCGTGACCGGCCACGTACTGCTTCTTGAGCGCTTTCACCGGGTCGGCGGGCGCTGCCGCGTGCGCGGGCGCGGTGGTCATGAGCGCGGCCGACGAGGCCAGCGCGAGACCCGCGAGAATTCGCTTCATTCGGTTTCCTTCGGCATTACGGGGAGAGCGGGTGGCAAGCCTGCCATTTGAAGATCACGACCATATATCGAGTGACAGGGCATACGACGTCTAATCCGTGCAATTTTCGTGCAGAGGTCGTCCTGGAGAAGTGAGATCAGCGTCACATAGCGGGAGAACGGCGACCCGATGACCTGGTCAGGTCAAGCTTCGGGCTAGGCTTCACTGGCGGAAACGCCCGGCACGCACCCCTGAGCGTAGGAGCTCGCCGTGAGAGAGCGAGGCACGACCACGAGCGGCGAGCGGACGCGACGGCCAGCACAGCTGCCCGGGCCGTCGAACATCAGTCGGATAAGCAAGGACGGACCCTCGTGGACCTGTTCGAACATCAGGCGAAGGAGCTCTTCGCTGACTACGGCATCCCGGTGCCACGCGGCATCGTCGCCCACACCGTGGAGGAGGTGCGGTCGGCCGCGACGGAGCTGACCGGCCGAGTTGTCGTCAAGGCCCAGGTCAAGACCGGTGGCCGGGGCAAGGCCGGTGGCGTGAAGGTGGCCGACGACGCCGCCGACGCCGTCGCCAAGGCCGAGGCCATCCTCGGCATGGACATCAAGGGCCACACGGTCCACAAGGTGCTGGTGGAGGAGGCCAGCGCGATCGCGGAGGAATACTACTTCTCCTTCCTGCTCGACCGCGCGAACCGTACCTTCCTTGCCATCTGCTCCGCCGCGGGCGGCATGGACATCGAAGAGGTCGCCCACACCTCGCCGGAGAAGGTCGCCAAGGTGCCCGTCTCGGCGCTGAACGGCATCGACCGCGCCACGGCTCGCGAGATCGCGGTGGCCGGCGGCCTGCCGGAGAAGGCGCTCGACGGCGCCGCCGAGCTCATCGAGAAGCTCTGGTGCTGCTTCGTCGACGAGGACGCCACGCTCGTCGAGGTCAACCCGATGATCCTGTCGGCCGACGGCCAGGTGAAGGCCCTCGACGGCAAGGTCACGCTCGACGACAACGCCGGGTTCCGCCAGGCCGACCACGAGGCGCTGGCCGACAAGGCGGCCGAGGACCCGCTCGAGGCCAAGGCCAAGGAGAAGGACCTCAACTACGTCAAGCTCGACGGCAACGTCGGCATCATCGGCAACGGCGCGGGCCTGGTCATGTCCACCCTCGACGTGGTCGCCTACGCCGGCGAGGCCTTCCCCGGCAAGCCGTCCCCCGCCAACTTCCTCGACATCGGCGGCGGCGCCTCGGCCGAGGTCATGGCCGCGGGCCTGGAGATCATCCTCTCCGACCCGAGCGTCAAGTCGATCTTCGTGAACGTCTTCGGCGGCATCACCGCCTGCGACGCCGTCGCCAACGGCATCGTCTCGGCGTTCAAGCTGCTGGAGAGCCGCGGCGAGGCCGTGACCCACCCGCTGGTGGTCCGCCTCGACGGCAACAACGCCCTGCTCGGGCGGCAGATCCTGGCCGACGCCGCGCTCCCGCGGGTCGAGCTGGTAGACACGATGGACGACGCGGCCAAGCGGGCCGCCGAGCTCGCTGCGGTAGGTGCGTGACCCATGGCCATCTGGTTGACTGAGAACAGCAAGATCATCGTTCAGGGCATGACCGGCGGTGAGGGCACCAAGCACACCCGCCGCATGCTCGCCTCCGGCGCCCGCGTCGTCGGCGGCGTGAACGCCCGCAAGGCCGGCACCACGCACGAGGGCCTGCCCGTGTTCGGGACGGTCAAGGAGGCGATGGAGCAGACCGGCGCCGACGTGTCGGTCGTGTTCGTGCCCCCGGCGTTCACCAAGGACGCGGTCAAGGAGGCCATCGACGCCGAGATGCCGCTGTGCGTGGTGATCACCGAGGGCGTGCCGGTGCACGACTCCACGGAGTTCTGGGCGTACGCGGTGGCCAAGGGCGGCAAGACCCGCATCATCGGCCCCAACTGCCCCGGCATCGCCTCGCCCGGCGCCTCCAACGCCGGCATCATCCCCGCCGACATCACCACCGCCGGTCGCATCGGCCTGGTCTCGAAGTCGGGCACGCTGACCTACCAGCTGATGTACGAGCTGCGCGACTTCGGCTTCTCGACCGCCGTGGGCATCGGCGGCGACCCCGTCATCGGCACCACGCACATCGACGCGCTGCAGGCGTTCCAGGAGGACCCGGGCACCGACGCGATCGTGATGATCGGTGAGATCGGCGGCGACGCCGAGGAGCGGGCGGCCGCCTACATCGAGCAGCACGTCACCAAGCCGGTCGTGGCCTACGTGGCGGGCTTCACCGCCCCCGAGGGCAAGACGATGGGCCACGCCGGCGCCATCGTGTCCGGCTCGGCCGGCACCGCCCAGGCCAAGAAGGAGGCCCTGGAGAAGGTCGGCGTCCGCGTCGGCAAGACCCCCTCCGAGACCGCCCGCCTCATGCGCGAGATCATGCAGGCCCGCTAGTCGCCGGTCGCGTGAGCCCCGTGCGGCGGCGCCCGCGCGGGGCTTTCGCATGCCCGGACGTGGTGGCCCACAGGTCACCACGGAACCCGGCCCACAGCGCGTCGTAGCGGCGGCGCGCCACTGACCGGGTCAGAAAGCGTCTCCCTGGACAGGCGCCGGCCCGCGACGGCGGGTGGGGCAAGCCCGCGCAGCCGTAAAGAACGGGATGGGAGAGGGGCGCGCGGCGGGAACGGGGGCAGGATCGAGGAGTTCGGACACGTCCGGGGATGGATCGGAGCACAAAGTGGATACCGGGCGGCGCGTCAACCAAGCTTCGGTCGGGAAACCTTGAGAAAATCGCCTACTGTGACGGCGATTCTCGACCAGTTGCGCACTGCCCCCCGGTCGGTGCTCGGCAAGCTCCCCGGGGTCTCGAGCGATGACGACGAGAACCGGCGGCCACTGCCGGTGTCGGGAATGCTGGCCGCCGCCGCCACGCTCGGCGTCGGACTGGCCGCCCTCACCACGCTCACCCTGGTCGGCTGGATCGCCGCGCCGCGCGGCACGCTGGGCGCGGGGCTCCCGGGAGTGTTCCGTACGGCGGCGCAGCTCTGGCTGGCCGCCCACCACGCCGGTTTCGCCATCCCCGGCGGGCGCGTCGGGCTGCTGCCGCTCGGGCTGACGATCCTGCCGGCCGTGCTGCTCTACCGCGCGGGCCGGTGGATGGCCCGCGACGCCGACCTGCGGCTGCGCCTTCCCGCCCGGCTGCCGAAGAACAGCCCCAAGGAGCAGGCCGGGGCCCGCCGCCGCGCCCAGCTCGTCCTGGTGGCGCAGGCGGGCGTCTCGCTGGCGGCCCCGTACGCGCTGCTCGCCGGCCTGATCGCGCTCGTGGCGAGCAACGAGATCACGCAGCCGTTCATCGGCGAGGCGCTGCTCAGCCACTTCGTGCTGGCCTTCCTGGCGGGCGCGCTGGCCACGGCGCGCATGATCGGGCCGTGGCGGGTGATGCTGCGGCTGCTGCCCGAGCGCGTGCGCGCCCTGACGGTCGGCACCGCGGTCGCCACGGCGGTGCTGCTCGTGGCCGGGTGCGCGCTGGTGCTGGTCGCCGTCGTGCTGAACTTCGGGCAGGTCAGGGAGCTGTCGGAGGTGCTGTCGCCCGGGTTCGTGGGCGGGGTGCTGCTGATCCTGATGCAGCTGCTCTACCTGCTGAACGCCGTCATCTGGGCCTTCTCCTACATCGCCGGCCCCGGGTTCGCCATCGGCGCCGACACCCTGGTCGCGCCCACCGGCGTGCAACTCGGCACGGTGCCCAGCCTGCCGCTGCTGGGGGCGCTGCCGGAGAGCGGGCCGGTGCCGGCGTGGATGATGGCGGTGATCGCGCTGCCGTTCGCGGCCGGGGCCGTGGCGGGCGTGATGGTGGCCAGGATCTCGCCGTCGCCGTCGTACGAGGCCGCGCCGCTGTGGGGGTTCCTCAGCGGGGTCTCCACCGGGGTCGTGGCCGGGCTGCTGGCGGCGCTGTCCGGCGGGCCCATCGGCGGCGGGCGGCTGGCCACGGTCGGCCCCTCGCCCTGGGAGGTGGCGCTGTCGGTGGCGATCGAGGTCGGGGTGGCCGCCGGCATCTCGGCGGGCGTGACCAACCTGCTGCTGCTCAACAAGCGCGCCCGGGCGCCGCTCGACAAGGCGGCGGCCCCCGTGCGCAAGGCCGGCGCCGCGATCGCCAAGGCGGCGAGCAAGGTGGGCCTGGCCGAGTCGGACCCGCGCCCGCTGCCCGGTCACTGGATGGACGCCACGGAGGCCGACACCCAGGAGATCCCGGTCATCAGGGACGACTGGCAGGACGAGCACGCCTCGGCGGAGGCGGAGACGCTGGCCCAGGCCCGACCGCGCGCGCCGGAGCCGGAGGCCGAAGCCCGGCCGCCGCGCAAGGACATCGTGGACGAGTCGGACGACCGCGGCGGTCACGTCATCTACGTCGACCCGTACGCCTGGGACCGCGACTAGCGTCTCGTGGCCTCGTCCGTCAGGGCTGCATGGCGCCGAGCATCTCCAGCACGTCGGCCGGGAGCTTGCGCTGCGCCGCGTCCCTGAACTGCGTGAAGCACTCGCCCTGCGCCGAGACCGTGCCGGCGCCCTTCATGCACTCCTGGTAGGCGGAGTATTCGTCCATGAGGTAGAGCTGCATCCCCGTGGCCAGGGCCGACAGGGTCAGCGCTATCGAGGAGACCGTGATGCCACCCACCGCGACGCCGGTGGGCCTGCCCTCGCCTTTCAGCAGTGGCAGCGCCCGCACCCCGGCCATCAGCGCGAACAACGCCATGACCAGGCCGGCGAGCGGCAACATGAACGTCATGGCCAGCGCTGCGATGGACAACCAGATCGCTCGGCGGCCCGCTGACTCCGCGGGCTGCTGGCCTGCCGGTGCCTTCACCGGTGTCGACACCTGACCTCCTCTGCGTCGCCGGGCGATGAACAGATACCCTGTGACCCCCACCCTGTTTCCTCTTTTGGAGTGCGCGTGTCTAAGGCTGGGCGGCTCGTCGTCCTCGTCTCCGGCTCTGGAACCAACCTACAGGCCCTGCTGGACGCTTCCGCCGATCCGTCGTACGGCGCTCGCGTGGTAGCCGTCGGTGCCGACAGGGAGGGGATCGAAGGGCTGGCCAGGGCCTCGAAGGCTAACGTTCCGACTTTTGTTGAAAAATTGGGCGATTATGCGACGCGAGGTGAATGGGACGCCGCCATCGCCGCCAAGATCGCAGCGTACGAACCCGACCTGGTCGTGTCCGCCGGCTTCATGAAAATTTTGGGTACGCCGACACTCGACGCCTTCCCGGTGCTGAACACCCATCCGGCCCTGCTTCCGTCGTTCCCCGGCGCCCACGGCGTGCGTGACGCGCTGGCCCATGGGGTCAAGGTGACCGGCTGCACGGTGATGCTGGCCGACGAGGGTGTCGACACGGGGCCGATCGTGGCCCAGGAGGCGGTGCCCGTGCTTCCGGGCGACGACGAGGCGGTCCTGCACGAGCGCATCAAGACGGTCGAGCGCCGCCTGCTCGTCGAGACCGTCGGCCGGATGGCCCGCGAGGGCTGGACGGTCAGCGGACGCAACGTCCGCATCGGCAACCACACAGGAGGGGAAACCACGTGACTCGCATCGCCATCCGGCGCGCGTTGATCGCTGTATATGACAAGTCCGGGCTCGAGGAGCTGGCCAGAGCCCTCGACGGCGCCGGAGTGGAGATCGTCTCGACCGGCGGCACGGCCGCCGCGATCTCGTCCTACGGGATCCCGGTGACGAAGGTGGAGCAGCTCACCGGGTTCCCCGAGTGCCTGGACGGGCGGGTCAAGACGCTGCACCCGCGCGTGCACGCCGGGCTGCTGGCCGACGTCACCAAGCCCCACCACGTGGCGCAGCTGGAGGAGCTGGAGATCGACCCGTTCCAGCTCGTGGTGGTGAACCTCTATCCGTTCCAGGAGACGGTGGCCTCCGGGGCGTCCGACGAGGAGTGCGTCGAGCAGATCGACATCGGCGGGCCGGCCATGATCCGGGGCGCCGCGAAGAACCACAACACCTGCGCGGTCGTGGTGAACCCCGGCGCCTACGGAGACGTGGTCGACGCGCTGGCCGAGGGCGGCTTCACGCTGACCGAGCGCAGGAAGCTGGCGGGCATCGCGTACGCGCACACGGCCTCGTACGACGTGGCCGTGGCCAACTGGTTCGCCGGCACGTCCGAGGAGGGTGAGTTCCCCGAGTTCGCGGGCGCGGCGTACCAGCGCAAGGCCACCCTGCGCTACGGCGAGAACCCGCACCAGCGCGCCGCCCTCTACACCGGCGGCACGGCGGGGAGCGGCGGGCTGGCCAACGCCGAGCAGTTGCACGGCAAGGAGATGTCGTACAACAACTACCTCGACGCCGACGCCGCCTGGCGGGCCGCCTGGGACTTCGCCGAGCCCTGCGTGGCCATCATCAAGCACCAGAACCCGTGCGGCATCGCCGTCGGCACCGACGTGGCCGACGCGCACCGCAAGGCGCACGCGTGCGACCCGGTGTCGGCGTACGGCGGCGTGATCGCCGTCAACCGGCCGGTCACGGCGGAGCTGGCCAGGCAGATCTTCGACGTGTTCACCGAGGTCGTCGTCGCTCCGGCGTACGACGACGAGGCGCTGGAGGTGCTGCGCGGCAAGAAGAGCCTGCGCCTGCTGCGCTGCCCGGAGGGCCCGGCGGAGCCGACCGAGTTCCGCAAGATCAACGGTGGCCTGCTCGTGCAGACCGTGGACCGCGTGGACGCCTCCGGCGACTCGGCGGCGCAGTGGGAGCTCAAGACCGGCGAGCCCGCCTCGCCGGACGTGCTGGCCGACCTGGAGTTCGCCTGGCGGGCCGCCCGCTCGGTGAAGTCCAACGCCATCCTGCTGGCCAGCGGCGGGGCGACCGTGGGCGTGGGCATGGGCCAGGTGAACCGGGTCGATTCGTGCCGCCTCGCGGTCACCAGGGCCGGGGAGCGGGTGGCCGGTTCAGTGGCGGCCTCCGACGCGTTCTTCCCGTTCCCCGACGGGCTGGAGGTGCTGACCGAGGCGGGCGTACGCGCCATCGTCGAGCCGGGCGGTTCCGTCCGCGACGAGCTGGTCATCGAGGCGGCCAAGAAGGCCGGCATCACCCTCTACTTCACCGGCACCCGCCACTTCTTCCACTGATCATCACCTAAAGGGCGGCATGGTAGATCATGTCGCCCTTCATCCCATTTTGCGGCGAGCACTGGCCGGGTGCGGCTACCCTGAACTCCTCCCCGCATCCCCGTCCCCCGGGAGTACCCCTATGGCGCTCGACGCGATCCTGCAGGCATTCGTCACCATGAACGGCCTGGCCACCAGCCCCTTCGTGCTCCTGGTGCTCGCCTTCATCGGCGCCTACCTCGGCAGCCGCGTCGTAGAGGTCATCCCCTTCACCCGCCGCATCATCGAGCGCCGCGAGGCCCAGGCGGCTGAGCGCGACTAGGCCGTGTCTCCGGGGCGGCCGGTCTCGATCATGACCTCCACCCCGTCCAGGATCCGGTCCAGGCCGAACTCGTAGTCGAGGCGCCGCTCCTCCTCGGGCATGTCCTGCGGGTAGTCGAAGGCTCCCGCCTCGACCGCCGCGCGCAGCGCGGGCAGGCGCCGCGCGTCCACCAGCGAGCCGAGCAGCGCGCTGTGGCCGGCGATCGCGGCGCCCGACGCGGCGCTGCCGAGGTCCGCGCTCAGCCGCGCGGTGGCGTGCATGTACGTGGCGATCAGCAGCACGACGCCCGCCTTGGCGCGCTCGTCGAGCCCGGTGCCCGCCAGCGCCGCCAGGGCGCGGTCGGTCCACGCGAGCTGATTGGGCGTGACGGGCGGCCCGGTGATGGGCAGCTGCACGATCCAGGAGTGGGCCCGCAACATCTCCCACTGCGCGCCGCACCAGCGCCGCAGGCCCGGCCGCCAGCCTGCGCAGGGCTCGTCGAGCGCGGCGGGGACGGCCGCGACCGAGTCCAGCATCAGGAGCAGCAGCTCGTTCTTGTTCTTGACGTGCCGGTAGAGCGACATCGTGGTGAAGCCCAGCCGCTCGGCGACCCGGGCCATCGAGACCGCGTCGAGGCCGCCCGCGTCGGCCAGCTCCACCGCCGCCCGCGCGATGCGGCCGAGGCTCAGCCCGGTCTTGGGCTCCGGCGCGGGCTTCGCGAGCCGTTCCCAGAGATTGTCTTCCATCAAACACGAGTGTATGTCATACACTCGGTGTATGACATACACAGCTCTGGTCGTGGGTGGCGGGATCGCGGGCACGGCGAGCGCCGTCGCCCTGCGCAAGGCGGGGATGGACGCGGTGGTGTACGAGGCCTACGACCGTACGGCCGACAAGGCGGGCGCCTTCCTCACGCTGGCGCCCAACGCGCTCGACGCCTTACGCGCTCTCGACCTGGACGTCGGCGGCCTCGGCTTCGACACCCCGGGCATCACGATCACCAGCGGCTCCGGCCGGCGGCTCGGCGAGCTGGCCTACCGCCTGGGCGACGTGGTGAGCAGGACGGTCAAGCGCGCCGACCTCTACCGGTACCTCCGCGATCAGGACCTCCACCTGGAGTACGGCAAGCGCCTCACCGGTGCCGTGGCGACCGGCGACGGGGTGCGGGCGACGTTCTCCGACGGCAGCACCGCCGAGGGCGACCTGCTGATCGGCGCCGACGGCCTGCGTTCGGCCACCCGGCGCATCATCGACCCGGCGGCGCCCGGCACCCGCTACACCGGCCTGCTCAACACCGGTGGCTACGCGCGCGGCGTCGCGACCGGCTCCGAACCGGGCATGATGCAGGCCGTCTTCGGCAAGCGCTGCTTCTTCGTCTACACGGCGCACCCGGACGGCGAGGTGTGGTGGGCCGCGAACCCCGCCCAGGCCACCGAGCTCACACCGGCCGAGATGGCGGCGATCACCCAGCAGGAGTGGCGGACCCGGCTGAGCGACCTGTTCCGGCACGACCACGGCCCCGCGCTCGACATCATCGCCGCGACCGGGGAGATCTTCGCCGGCTGGAGCTCCTACGACGTGCCCCGCGTCCCGGTCTGGCACCGCGACCGGATGATCGTCATCGGCGACGCCGCCCACGCCACCGCGCCGTCGATCGGGCAGGGCGCCGCCATGGCCATCGAGGACGCCGTCGTCCTGGCCAAGTGCCTGCGCGACAGCCCGGGCATCGAGGCCGCGTTCAGGGCGTACGAGGTGCTGCGGCGGGGGCGGGTCGAGCGGGTCGTGGCGCAGGGCAACCGTACGGGCGGCTGGAAGGCGCTCAATCCGCTGGCGCGCGTGCCGCGCGACCTGATCATGAGCCTGGCCATGAAGCACGCCGCCAGGACCGGTACGGACCCGAGCCGCTGGATCTACGAGCACCGCATCGACTGGGACCGGCCCATCGCCCTCCCCGCCTGACCACCAGGGGGCGCGCCGACCCCCGCGCGCCCGGCCGGCCGCCACCCAGCCATCACCGTCCCCTGATCCCCGCGAAGCGGCGACGGGCGGCCGGCTCAGCGGTCTGACATCCCTCCCGCCGGACCCTCGAAAGGCGTTGCACGCGATCCTGCGTCGCCGTAACGTCGCTCTCGGGTCGTTACTGGCGTGACCTGAAGGTGGATGACCACCGGGGAGCGGCTCCGCAGTACTGCCGCGCGCCTGGGCATCTCAACGCGACGAACAGGAGATGCCGTGCACCAGCCGCAGATGTACGACGCCACCGCGGTGACCGCGGCCTACCGCAGTGCCCTGGACGTGATCGCCGCCGTCGAGCCGCACGTCGCGGAGGCCATCCGTACGGAGCTGTCCGACCAGCGCACGTCGTTGAAGCTCATCGCCAGCGAGAACTACGCGTCCCCGGCGGTGCTGCTCACGATGGGCACCTGGATGTCCGACAAGTACGCCGAGGGCACCATCGGGCGCCGCTTCTACGCCGGCTGCCAGAACATCGACACCGTTGAGCAACTCGCGGCCGACCACGCCAAGGCCCTGTTCGGAGCCGACCACGCCTACGTCCAGCCGCACTCGGGCATCGACGCGAACCTGGTGGCGTTCTGGGGCGTACTGGCGCACCGCGTGGAGGCTCCGGCCCTGGCCAGCATCGGCGTGGGTCACGTCAACGACCTGACCGAGCAGGACTGGGAGAACCTGCGCAAGGCCCTCGGCGACCAGCGGGCCCTGGGCATGTCACTGGACGCGGGCGGGCATCTCACCCACGGCTTCCGGCCGAACATCTCCGGCAAGATGTTCCGGCAGCGCTCGTACGGCACCGACCCGGAAACCGGCCTGCTCGACTACGCCGCGCTGCGCGACCTGGCCCGCGAGTTCAAGCCCCTGATCCTGATCGCCGGATACTCGGCCTATCCGCGCCGCGTGGACTTCGCGGCCCTGCGGGAGATCGCCGACGAGGTCGGCGCCACCCTCCTGGTGGACATGGCCCACTTCGCCGGCCTGGTCGCGGGCAAGGTCTTCACCGGCGACCACGACCCGGTGCCGTACGCCCACATCACGACCACCACCACGCACAAGTCGCTGCGCGGTCCGCGCGGCGGCCTGGTGCTGTGCCGGCGGGAGTTCGCCGACGCGATCGACCGCGGCTGCCCGATGGTGCTGGGCGGCCCGCTGGGGAACGTGATGGCCGCCAAGGCCGTCGCCCTCGCCGAGGCCCGCCAGCCCGCCTTCGCCGCCTATGCCCGCGCGGTCGTGGACAACGCGTCCGCCCTGGCCGAAGGGCTGCTTCGACGGGGAGTCCGGCTGGTCACCGGCGGCACCGACAACCACCTGGTCCTGCTGGACGTGACCGGCTTCGGCCTGACCGGCCGGCAGGCCGAGTCGGCGCTGCTGGATTCCGGCATCGTCACCAACCGCAACGCGATCCCGCGCGACCCCCACGGCGCCTGGTACACCTCGGGCGTACGCGTCGGCACGCCCGCGCTCACCTCCCGCGGCTTCCGCGCCGACGAGTTCGACCGGATCGCGGAACTGATCGTGGACGTCCTCTCCGCCACCACCCCCGCGTCCGCGCCCGACGGCCGCACCTCCAAGGCCGCCTACACGTTGCCCGCCGACACCGCCGCCAAGACCCGCGCCGCCGCAGCCGAACTCCTCACCGCCCACCCCCTCTACCCCGGCCTCGACCTCACCTGACCCCTCCACACCGGAACCCCCTCCTACGGCCTCAGGACACCCCGGCCCGCCAACTCCTTCCCAGGACGCACCCCGCCCGGGCCGCCGACTCCTTCCCAGGACGCACCCCGCCCGGGTCGTCCGGCGTCCGTGCGGGGAGGCCACCGCGCGAGGTTTGTCCAGGACCCCGGCGGGGGCGCTGTCGCCCAGCGGCGTCGGGCGTGCGTGCGGGGAAGGCCGCCGTGCGAGGTCGGCTGGGGCTCCGGCGGGGGTGCCGTCGCCCAGCGGCGTCGGGCGTGCGTGCGGGGAAGGCCGCCGTGCAAGGTTGTTCGGGGCTCCGGCGGGGTGCCGTCGCCCAGTGGCGTCGGGCGTGCGTGCGGAACCCCGAGTGCCTGCGCAACCTCATCCCGGATGCGCGGTTCAGGTGGTGCCGAGGCGGTGGTGCCGGGGCGGTGGTGCCAGGCAGTGGTGCCGCAGCCCGCCAGGGGCCGGGTCTGGTGGCCGGGTTCCCGGGCCCTTGGGCGAACGAGCCCCAGAGGCCAACGACCGTCTGGGGCTCGAACGAGGACTCAGGCGGTTGAGCGGACAGCCTGCCAGGCCAGATTCGCCGCACCCGCCAGCCCGGCGCGTCCCACCAGGGTGCTCTGCTTCACCTGGACCGCCCTGACGAAGGCGAGCCCGGCCACGTCGTCGAGCGCCCGCTCCAGCGGGTCGAACAGGACGGCGCCCGCCGCGGACACACCGCCCCCGATCACCACGGTCGTGACCTCGGCGACAGCGGCCGTGGACGCAACCATGGCGGCCAGCGCCCTGGCGCCGCGCTCGAACGCCGCCACCGCGACCGGATGCCCGGCGGCGGCATCACGCGCGAGCGCCCGCGCATCCGCCTTCACACCCGTACCGACGGCGTCCGCGTCGTCGTCAATACGACCGGCATCCGCCTTCACACCAGCACGGACGCCCGTACGGACTGCATCAGTCCGGTCGACGTTCCCCTTCTCACCGGTACGGCCAACGTCAGCCTGCTCTTGAGCAGGGATGCCACCACCGCCATGTCCGACGTCCGCCATCTCTTGAACGCGATTCACCGTCCCTCCCCGCGAACCCGCAACCGCGTCCCCACCACTTCCGGCGCCGTCGTGAACCCGGAGCCCAACCCCCTCCCTGGAAGGGACTGTGACCTCACTGATCGCACCAGCACCAGCACCAGCACCAGCACCAGCACCAGCACCAGCACCACCACCACCAGCATCTGGATCGCCGTCCCCGTCCCCGTCCCCGTCGCCGTCGCGAAGGACCGTCCCCGCTCCGGCAGGTCCGCTCGTCACACCGCTCGCCGCGTCGTCGGAGCGCGCAACGGTCGCCTGCCCCGCACCGTCGGCGAGCTGCCCGCCGGGTCCGGGTGCTCCGCCCGCCGGGTCGGTGACGCGTACGGCGGCATGCGACTCGGAGCCGTCGGTGAGGGGGGCTCGTCCGGAGCCCGCGCCAGCCGGTGCCCCGGTGTGGTCGGCGGTGGTGTCCTGATCGGGGGGAGCGGTGGTGGGGGACCAGCCGTTCTCGAGAGCCCAGCGGACCATGTTCGGACCACTGGAGTAGTGCTCCACGCATCCACGGCCGCCGCACTCGCAACGTTCGCCGTAGGGGTCGATGCTCATGTGGCCGACATGTCCGGCGTTTCCGGTGGGGCCCAGGAGCGGGGCGCCGTCGATGACCAGGCCGCCGCCGATTCCGGTCGACACGACCACGCCGAGCAGCGACGTGCATCCGCGCCCTGCTCCCAGCCAGTGCTCGCCGAGTGCGAAGCACTGCGCGTCGCCCGCGAGCATGGTGGGGAGTCCGGTCAGCCTCCGCACCTCCTCCCGCAGCGGGAACCCCCGCCAGCTCGGCATGTTCACCGGGCTCACGGTTCCCGAGGCGAGGTCCAGCGGGCCGGCACAGCCGATGCCGACCGCTTGGGGCGGCGGGCCGCCGTCCGTGACCTCCGCGATCAGGGCCGCGAGGGCGGACATGACCTCTGTACGAGGCGTCGGCCGGGTAGCGGAACGCAGGATGGAACCGGCCTCGTCCACCAGTGCGGCGGCGAGCTTGGTTCCTCCGATGTCAATGGCAAGTACGCAGTTCATCAGTGTTTGTGGTGGTTGTCGGGCTGGCGGGGATCGCCAGGGTGCTCCAGGCCGGGGACGAGTCTTACCTTCTTGGCGCGCATGTCGTCGAGCCACCGCGCGAAGGCCTGCCGACGTGCTGCCGCGACGAGGTGGGGGTCGTGGGTTTCGTCGGCGTGTGGTCTGTGATCGGGCGCCTGCCGGCCGGCGCTCTCGGGTGGGGGCGTCCGTGGGTCGGTGGGTGGAGCCTGTTGGACGGTGGGCGTGGGCATTGGTGCGTACGTCCTGGGGTCGGGTGCGGGCGCCGGCTGGTACGCGCCGGGGGTGGGCGTCAGCCGGGAGGCCGTGGTGGTGGTCTGCTGGGGGTCCGGTTCGGGGGTCGCGACCGCGACGTGCCAGCCGAGGGCGTCCTCGACGGGGCCGACGAGCGTGTCGTACGGGTGGCTTCGGAGGGCTTCGGCGATCGTGCCGGGCAACGAGTCGAGCTCGACCGGGCCGAGCCGCTCCAGGTCCGCTTCGGTGGCCTCGCGTGCCAGTTCGGGGTCGGTGAACAGGCGGTGGCGTACGAGGTGGCGAGGGGTGCGCTCGGGGGACGGCGGCCGTCGCCACTCCGGAGGAACGGTCACCGCGGCGGTGACGTGCTGGAACACGGCTCGAACCCATGGGCTGCCGTTGTAGGCGGCGGCGTTGATCGAGCCGAGTTCCACAGCGGCCACCCGATCGAGCACCTCTGGACGGACATCGGTCTGGTCGAGGGCGCTGGGTTCGAGGGGGGCGTGGTCGGGGGTGGGGCGATCGAGGGGTGCGGGGTTCGGGAGGGTGCTGCTGAGGGCGGTCGGAGCGGGGGCGGGCCGGTCGGGGAGGGCTTTGCCGGCGGTGGTCTCGTGCGGTGAGGGTCGGTCTGGTCGGGGTCGGGGTGAGGTGGGTGGGTGTGGTCGGGCTGGGGTGGATGGGTCGGGTTGGTGGGGGGACAGGCCGAGGGTGGTGGCGGTGGACTCGCAGAGGGCTTCGGTGAGGATGACCTGGGTCAGCCAGCGGGCGAGCTGGCGGTCCTCCGAGCTGCCCGGCACCGGGAGGGCCGAGCTGAGCGGGCCGTTGCGGAGGTCGGCGATGCGCCGGTCCAGGAGCTCGCGGGGGACCGGACGGTCGTCGATCCAGCCGATCGCGGTGGTCATCGGGCAACCTCCAGGCGCATCGCCGGGGAGTATTGGCAGCGGCCGAACCACATGACCTTGGCCAGGGCCCAGGCATGGCCGGTCGGCTGGTCCTGCGGCACCTCCACGGCGAAGGACACCTCGATCGTCTCGCCTGCCGGGACGGTGAAGCCCTGGATGACCCGCGGCAGCATGGCCCAGGTGCCCCACGGGGAGGCCAGCTGGGCCTCGCCACGGATCTCGTCCGACGTGGTGTTGGTGAGTCTCAGCGTGAGAGCCGTGCGGTCGCCGGGGTGGAGGGAGACGGTGTCCGCGACCGTGGCGACGGCCAGGCCGGTGGAGCGGGCCTCGGCCGACTTGGTGCCCCGGACGGCGGTGCCGGACTGCGGCGGTGGGCCGTCGGCGGGGAGCTCGGGGGCGTCGCCGATGGCCACGGTGGTGATGTCCTCGATGAGCTGGCCGGCTGCGAGGGTGCGGGCGGAGACGAAGTGCAGCCCGGGCCCGGACGGTGAGGGGGCGGGCGTCACCGTGACCGGGAAGCGGAGGTGGCCGCCCGGGGGGAGGCGGAAGGGGCGCTGGGCGGGGGTGGCGGTCCAGCCGTCCGGGACGAGGAGGTCCACCACGCCCTCGTGGGGTTCGTCCGTGAGGTGGGAGGAGAGCACGACCTCCGCCTCGAAGGGGCCCTCCTGGTGAGTGATCAGGCCTGGGGTGATGGCGATGGAGACCGGGAGGTAGCCCAGAGGGGCGGGGCCCTTGTTGTGGAGCCAGTAGCGGCTGTAGACGGGCTGGGCCGGCTCGGTGGTGGAGGCCAGCTCCGGCTGGGGAGGTGAGGGTGGGACGGCGGCGAGGTAGGTGGCGATCTCGAAGCCGGTGAGGTCGAGGCCGGGGTTGGCCCCTTCGAGGGAGGCGGGTGCGGTTGGGGCTGCGGGCGGGGTGGTGCGGCGTTCCAGGAGGTCGGAGCGGGTCAGGGTGTGCAGGGTGAGGACGGGTGAGGTCAGCTCGGCTCTGGAGCCCAGCCCCGTGGATTCGACCAGGCGGATCGTCACCGCCGGGTCCTGCTGGGACGGGTGGTCGCCGGTGCGGCCGTGGGCGTGGGGGTTGCCGGTGGACTTCAGGGTGCCCAGGAGGACGTCTCGGGCCGGGGCGATCGTGAGGAGGGAGTGGACCTCGGGGAGGTTGCCCGGTTGCGGGGTTTCCACGAGGCGGGGGAGCAGCGGGGTGATGTGCTCCTGGGCCGTGGACGGCAGGCGCAGGGCGCGCCAGTCGCCTTCGCCGGCCACCAGGGAGTAGGAGAACTCGTGGGTCCAGTGCTGGAGCTGGAAGCCCGAGCCGTCAGGGGTCGTGCGGTGGGGCGGGTCCAGCCAGATGCCGGAGGGCCAGCCGGTGCACGAGCGCATGAGCGACAGGTGGAGCGCGCCGGACGGGTCGACCGCGAAGCCGGGAAGGCCGTAGGCGAGGAGGGCGACCGTGCGGTTTTCCAGGTGTTCGGCGCCCAGGGGGCAGACGGCCTCGATGGTGGCGTCGGACAGGTCGGCCACCAGGTCGGCGATGGGGTCGGTGACGATCAGGGCCGGAAGGGCGCGCAGATCGCGCAGGTCGGCGCTGGGCTGCCAGACCTCCGGCAGCGGGCGCTCTGCGGGGACCCAGACCCGGGTCGCGCCCGACTTCAGGGCCTCCAGGTAGGACACGTCGGCGCGGGCGAGGAGCTCGGCGGCCAGCGGATTGGTGTCGGGGCCGCCCAGCACGATGCGTACGTCGGGAAGGTTGGAGTCGACGTCGAGCCAGCCGTACCGGGTGCCGTGGGCGGCGGACGTCGTGGCGGTGACCCCGGCGCGGGCCAGCGCCACCACGAGGTCGCGGGCCTGCGGGGCGTCCTCCAGCGCGGGCACCACCACCTCGGCCACGCCCAGCGCCCGCGCGCCCGCCTCGCCGAGATCGACCTTCGCGGTGGCCGACAGGCCGAACCAGGTGTTGGCCGGGTTGTCCAGGGTCCACGGGTGCTCGGCCGTGTCCACGTCGGGCAGCGCGAAGCCGCGCCCCACGACGGCGCCCGAGACGTCGGACACCGGCAGCGCTCCCTCGACGCCGGCGGGGAACCGGACCCGCAGCAGGCGGTCGGCGCCGGTGTGGTCGAGGACGCGGGTGGTGAAGTCGATGCGGTCGGAGCCGGTCAGCAGCGTGACGGTCTGCTCGTAGGTGATCTCGCCGACCTGCCCGGTGACGGTCAGCCGCCGGCCGATCGGGCTCGTCTCCGTGGTCGTGGTCGCCGCGCGGGTCTCGGCCGAGCCCACGACGTGGCCGGTGGGGATGAGATGCCACGGGCCCTCGCCCATGTCGGGGTGTTGCGGGTATTCGTCGTAGAGGCGCAGCTCGTTGCCCGGGCCGGTGAGGAGCTCCCTGCCGGAGGCGCGGTCGAGGATCGAGGTCAGGGCGCCGCCGAGTGAGGGGTCGGCGGTGATCTGCCAGCGGTCGTTGTCGATCGTGGCGGGGGCCGGCTCTTCCGGGGCGGGGGAGCGGTGCCAGGTCTCGGGGACGCCGGGGACGATCCGGTAGGTGCGCCAGCCCATGGACGGGACGTCGTGGGCGAGGAACGTGAGGGTGCCGCCCTCCGCGACGGCGGGGACCGGGCTGCCGGCCGGGTCGGCCAGGGTGTGGCCGGCCGGGAGCACGATCTTGGCCAGGCCGTCGCGGGCGAAGGGCAGGGTGTTGGTGACCACGACGCTTCGCCCGTCGAGCGCGATCCGGGTGGTCAGCGCCGCGAGGGCGTTGTCGCGGGCCTCCGTGGCCAGGTCGTAGGCCTCTCGCCAGCCGGTGAGCAGGTCGATGTAGACCTGGTCGGACTCCGAGCCGGTGATGGCGTCGTGGTGGGCGCCGTAGGCGAGCTGCCGCCACACCTTGTCGAGCGCCGTGTGCGGATAGCCGCCCAGGCCCAGCACGGACGCGAACGTCGACAGGCGTTCGGCGTCGAGGGCGGCCACCTCGGCGGCGCGCTGGGCCTGCTTGGTGTCGATGTAGGAGACGTCCTTGCCGGTGTAGACGGGGTTCATGTCGCGCGTCTGGGGGCTGAAGGACGACATGTCAGCGCGTACGGCATCGAGGAAGTCTCGTGGGGTGGCACAGACGAACCTGGGCCAGACGTAGCGGGAGGCCCACGTGCGGTGGATGTCGGTCACCCACTTGTTGGGCGGGGTGTAGTCGGTGCCGACCGGGAGCAGGATGTTCTTGGTCGCGGCCACGGGCTTGAGCGAGCGGTAGAGGTCGTGGACCGCCCGGCACGCCTCCTCCAGGGACGGCGAGGAGTCCGTCCACCATCCGGCCGAGTAGTGGGCGGGCATGTAGTGGGTCAGCACGCCCTGCCCCGACGGCGAGATCCACTCGAACTCGCTGGGGAACTGCATCAGCGCCGCGTCGTTCTTGGCCTTCTTGAAGTTCTTGCTGATCGGACCCCACTGGTGGAACGGCCCGCGCGCCCACGCGCTGCCGGTCAGCCCGGCCGCCGCGAGATAGCCCGGGAACTGCGGATCGTGGCCGAACACGTCGAGCTGCCACGCGGTGCGCGGGTCGCCGCCGAGGATGTCGCGCTGGTAGCCGATGCCGTAGACGAGGTTGCGGATCGTGGTCTCGGCGCCGGTCAGGTTGGTGTTGGGCTCGTTGTAGGTGCCGCCGACCAGCTCGACCCGGCCCTCGGCCATGAGGGCGCGCAGGTCGGCGCGGCGCTCGGGGTGGGTGTCGAAGAACGGCTTGAGATAGTCGACCTCGGCCAGCACGAAACGGTAGTCGGGATCGCGCAGGGCCAGCTCGATGTGCGCCTCGACCAGCGCGAACGCATTGCGCTCCCAGAGCGGCCTGGTCGTGGCGTCGGCGGAGAGCAGCTCCCACGGGCTGGTGTAGGCGGCCTGCGTGTTCCACCACACCGGGTCGTAGTGGAAGTGGGACACCATGAACATCGTCCAGCCCGGCTCCTCGACCGTGACGCCCACCTCCAGGGACCCCTCGTCGCCGGCCAGGGTGAGCAGGCACGGCACGGTGGTGCCCGGCGGCGCCGACACGGACAAGGGGACCTCGAGCACTCCGGCGGCCGGGGGAACGGTGACCGGGCCGGCCAGGCGCACGCCGTCGCCGCGCAGCTCCAGCGACGACTCGTGCTCTCCCTCGGCGACGGTGACGCGCAGGACCTGGCGGGGCTCGTCACGCGAGCCCACGAAGAGGTCGGTCGACTCGGCGGACAACAGGCGGAAAGGCAAGGGGGACCTCCGTGCACTTGTTGCTGGCGCCCGTAACACTAAGCCCTTCCAAGATCAATGACAACGATGTCAACGACTGGCTGTGGATAACCCGGGTTGACTGCCTGGCGTCTGTGGATAACTTCGCGATCCTGGCCGAGGAAGAGTGCCGGGGATCGGCGGTCAAGGGGGACGGGAAGGGATCGGCGGGTGGTGGGCGGGCCTGCCGGGCAGGCATGGAAGGATTGCGGCATGAGCGCAGTGAAACTCGATGGCAAGGCGACCGCCGCCAAGATCAAGGCAGACCTCAAGAAGCGGGTGGCCGCGCTCAAGGAACGCGGGGTCGTGCCCGGCCTGGGCACCGTGCTCGTGGGCGACGACCCGGGCAGCCAGATCTACGTCGCCGGCAAGCACCGCGACTGCGCCGAGGTGGGCATCGCCTCCATCCGCGTCGACCTGCCGGCGACCGCCACCCAGACCGACGTCGAGGCGGCCATCGACGAGCTCAACGCCTCCCCGGCGTGCACCGGCTACATCGTGCAGCTCCCGCTGCCCAAGCACCTCGACACGATGGCCCTGCTCGAGCGCATCGACCCGGCCAAGGACGCCGACGGCCTGCACCCGGTCAACCTCGGGCGGCTCGTCCACATGGTCGACGCCCCCCTTCCGTGCACGCCGCACGGCATCGTGCTGCTCCTGCAGGAATACGGCGTGCCGATCAAGGGCGCCGAGGTGGCCGTGGTGGGTCGCGGCATCACGGTGGGCCGCTCGCTGGGCCTCCTGCTGACCCGCCGCAGCGAGAACGCCACCGTCACCCTCTGCCACACCGGCACCCACGACCTGGCCGCCCACGTGCGCCGCGCCGACATCGTGGTGGCGGCGGCCGGCGTGCCCGAGCTCATCACCCGCGACATGGTCAAGCCGGGCGCGGCGGTGCTCGACGTGGGGGTCTCCCGCGTCGAGGGCAAGATCGCGGGGGACGTGGCGCTGGACGTGGAGGAAGTCGCCGGATACCTCACCCCCAACCCGGGTGGCGTCGGGCCCATGACCCGCGCTCTGCTCCTGTCCAACGTCGTGGAGGCCGCCGAACACCGCCTCCGGTAAGGCGCGCCTCCGTCATTTGACGGAGGTGGCGGCCGGCCCGCCGTTCCAGGATGGTCCTCAAGGGCTCTACCAGCGCTTACGCCGGTAGGGCAGGCCCGAGAGGAGATGTCCATGGAGCTGGACGGGCTGGTCGCCGTCGTCACCGGCGGCGCCTCCGGTCTCGGCGCCGCCATCGTCGGCCGCCTGGCCTCCCGCGGCGCGCACGTCGTCTACGGCGACCTGCGCGACCGCGACGCCGAATCCGCCGGGTTCCCCCAGGACCGTACGCTCCACCACCCGCTGGACGTCCGTGACCGGCATTCCTGGCAGGACCTGGCGGCCCGGGTCCGCACCACGTACGGCCGCCTCGACATCCTCGTCAACAACGCCGGCGTGAGCGCCCGCAAGAACCTGCTCGACACCACGGACGACGACTGGGACCGCGTCCTGCGCACCAACCTGTGGGCCCCCTGGACGGGCATCCGCACGTTCGTCGAGGACCTCACCCGCAGCCCGCACGCCTCCGTCGTCAACATCGGCTCCATCTACGGCCACATCCCGCCCCCGCCGCCGCCCTCACCCCCGTCTTCGGTCGCCTACCAGGTCAGCAAGGCCGGCCTGCACATGCTGACCAGGACCGCGGCGGTGGAGCTCGCCCCCAAGGGCATCCGGGTCAACAGCGTGCTGCCGGGCGTGTTCGTCACCCCGCTGCTCCAGGAGCTGTCCGGCGAGCAACTGCGCCCGCGGATAGAGCGCGCCCCCATGGGCAGGCCCGGCGACCCCGCCGACGTGGCCGCGGCCGTCGCCTACCTGGCCTCCCCCGAAGCGTCGTTCGTGACCGGCGTGCTGCTGCCGGTCGACGGCGGCTACACCGCGTCGTGAATGCCCCGAAACCCCCCATGAGTGAGAGGTCGCGATGAGCGGCGACAGCGCCACAGCATCCACCGTCAGCACCCCCCGAAGCTCCAACCTGCGCGCCGTCGTGGCGGGCAGCTTCGGCAACGTCATGGAGAACTACGACAACCTCGTGTACGCCTACACGGCGGCCACGCTGGGCAAACTGTTCTTCCCGGAGTCGGACGGCATCGTCGGCACCCTGTACACCTTCGCCGTGTTCGCCGTCGGCTTCCTCATGCGCCCGCTCGGCGCGATCACGTTCGGCCACGTCGGCGACAAGTTCGGCCGCCGGATCGCGCTGGTCGTCAGCGTGCTGCTGATGGGCGCGGCCACGACCCTGATCGGCCTGCTGCCCACGTACGAGAGCATCGGCGTGCTGGCCCCGCTGCTGCTGGTGATCCTGCGGATGGTGCAGGGCTTCTCGGTGGCCGGCGAGTGGGCGGGCTCGGCGGCGTTCCTGGTCGAGTACGCCCCGGAGCGCAGGCGCGGCTTCTTCGGCAGCTTCAACCAGGTGTCGACGGCGGCCGGGTTCCTGCTGGCGTCGGGCGTCGTCGCGCTCAACAACACGATCTTCACCGAGCAGCAGGTCACCGACTGGGCCTGGCGGGTGCCGTTCCTGCTGTCGGCGCTGACGGCGGTGGCGGCGCTCTGGCTCAGGTACGGCCTGGCCGAGACCCCGGCGTTCACCGAGGAGCGGGCCAAGGGCACGACCGCGAAGAGCCCGCTGCGCGAGGGCCTGCGCACCCAGTTCCCCGGCATCGCCCGCGGCTTCGGGTTCACGATGTTGTGGACGGTCGCGTACTTCTTCTTCCTCACCTACCTGCCCACCTGGCTCACCGACGTGGCGGGCGTGGACGCGGGCGTGGCGCGCGCCTCGAACCTCGTCGGCCTCGTGACGCTGACCGTGTGCATCGCGGCGTTCGGCGCGCTGTCGGACCGGATCGGGCGCAAGCCGCTGCTGCTGTCCGCCGCCGTGGGCTTCCTGGTGCTGAGCTGGCCCGTCATGGCGCTGATCCAGAACGGCGGGGTGGCGGGGGTGTTCCTGGGGCAGATCGTGATCGGGGTGATCCTGGCGATGTTCTCGGGTCCGGGGCCGGCCGCGCTGTCCGAGCTGTTCCCCACCAAGCTGCGCTATTCGACGATGTCCATCGGGTACAACTTCGCGGTCATGGCCTTCGGCGGCACGGCCCCGTTCGTCGCCACGGGCCTGGTGCAGCTCACCGGCTCGGGCATGGCGACGGCCCTGCTGCCGATCGTGTCCGCGGCGGTGACGCTCCTGGTGCTGCTCGGCATGAAGGAGAGCGCGCACCGGAGCCTGGGCTAGAGAGGAGCGGACCGACATGCTGATCGCGGTCGAGGGCACGTACGAGGAGATGGGCGCCGAGCTGGGCCGCCGCACGAGCGAGCTGGTCGCACGCAGCGTGGAGACGTACCTGCGCCGCTTCCGGGACCAGGCCGGGCTGACCGGCGCGGACGTGCGCCGCTGGGGCGCGACCTACCTCGACGTGGCCAGGGGCTACGACGCGAGCATCGCCGCCATGCTCGAAGGGCTCGCGGCGGGCGCCGGACAGCCGGTCGAGCACATCACCGCGCTGAACGCCCGCACCGAGATGTTGTACGGCACCGGCTACCGCGACGAGGGCTGCACCTCGGTCGCCGTGCTGCCCAGGCACACCAGGACGCGCCACACGCTGCTGGCCCAGAACTGGGACTGGCATCCCGAGCAGGGCCCGGTCACGTTCCTGCTGGCGACCAGGGACACCGAGGGCTTCGCGGTGCTCACGCTGGCCGAGGCGGGCATGCTGGCCAAGTCGGGGCTCAACTCGGCGGGCCTGGGCGTGTGCGCGAACCTCCTGGTCTCCGACCGCGACACCGGCGGCCCCGGCGTGCCGTACCACTACCTGCTGCGCGGCGTCCTGCAGTCCAGGACGATGAGCCAGGCGCACCGCAAGGCGCTGGACGTGCCGCGGATCTCCTCCGGCAACCTGCTCATCGCGGACGCCGGGGGCGAGGCGATCGACCTGGAGGTGGCGCCCGACGTGTTCGGGACGCTGCTGCCGCGGGACGGGCTGATCACCCACTCCAACCACTTCCAGTGCCCGCTGCCGCTGGTGGACCGGAAGGCCGCCACGTCGGCGCTGACGCTCCTGCGGCCCACCCGGGCCAGGCACCTGCTGGAGGACGCCGCCGAGGCCCGGGATCTGGAGCTGGCCGACATCGTCGCCGCCCTGCGCGACCACTACTCCTACCCCGACAGCATCTGCCGCCACGTCGATCCGGACGTGGCGAAGGGCGAGGAGGTCGCGTCCGTCTACTCCGTGCTGATGGACCTCGACGTTCGCGAGCTGTACATCGCGGCGCACCCGCCGTGCGAGCGGCCGTACGAGCGGTGGCGCCTGGACGACCTGTTCGAGCCCGGCGCGGTGCCGGAGATCCGCTTCCCGACCGAGGAGGAACATGCCTGACCGCTCGACGATCTGCCTCACGTTCGACTTCGACGCGATCTCGCTCTGGCTGGCCCGGGGGATGACCTCGCCCGGACCGGTCTCGCGGGGCGAGTTCGGGGCGCACGCGGTGCCGCGGATCCTCAAGATGTTGCGCGAGCGCGGCATCACCGCCACGTTCTTCGTCCCCGGGCACACCGTGGACACCTATCCCGCCGAGTGCGCCGCCATCGCGGAGGCCGGCCACGAGATCGCCCTGCACGGCTACGTCCACGAGGCGGTCTCCAAGCTGGACCGGGACGGCGAGATGGCGGCGGCCACGAGGGCCCGTGACTCGATCATCAAGGTCACCGGCTACGAGCCCGCCGGCAACCGCACCCCGAGCTGGGACTTCACCGCCTCCACCGTGGACGTGCTGCTGGAGCTCGGCTGCGAGTACGACTCCAGCCTCATGGCCACCGACTACACCCCCTACTACGCCAGGCGCGGCGACGTGGCCGACCCCGACGGGCCGTACCGGTTCGGCGAGCCCACCCCGCTCGTCGAGCTGCCGGTGTCGTGGTCGCTGGACGACTATCCGCAGTTCGAGTACCTGCGGCTGGACAACGCCGTGCTGCCGGGCCTGCGCGACCCGGCGAGCGTGTTCCGCAACTTCCTCGACGACGTGGACTACATGGTGCGGGACGTGCCCGGCGGGGTGTGCGTGCTGACGTTCCATCCGCAGGTCATCGGGCGCGGGCATCGCCTGATGGGGCTCGAACGGTTTCTCGACGCCTGCCTGGACCGGCCGCTGGACTTCCGTACGTGCCTGGACACCGCCCGGGCCTTCCGGGCGGCGTGATGCGGGCCCTGGTCATGGGCGTGTGCGGCGGGATCGGCTCGGCCGCGTGCGCCGCGCTGGCGCGGGCGGGCCACGAGGTCGTGGCGGTGGACTCGCCGCGGTCGGACGTCGCCGAGCGGTACGCCCGGCCCGTGCCGGCCGACCTCGCCGAGCCCGGCGCGGCGCGGGCCGCCGTGCTGCGCGGGTGGCAGGAGCACGGGCCGGTGGACGCGCTGCTGCACGTGGCCGGCCTGTTCCCGGCGCGGCGCGCGCTGGAGACGACGGAGGAGCTGTTCGACGCGGTGATGGCGGTCAACACGCGCTCGGCGCTGATGGCCGCCACGGCGCTGGCCGACCTGTGCGTACGGCACGCGCGCCCGGCCACCGTCGTGTTCACCAGCACGGGAGGAGCCCTGCGCCCGCGCCCCGGCACCACCGTCTACGCGGCATCGAAGGCGGCCCTGGAGGCGGTGACCAGGGGCCTGGCTCTGGAGCTCGGCCCCCTAGGCGTGCGGGTCAACGCGGTCGCGCCGGGCTTCGTGGACGTCGGGTCGGCGCTGAACCCGGTGCCGGACGACTACGTCGAGGCCCTGCGCGAGGCCGCTCCGGCCGGCCGCGTCGGCACCCCGGAGGACATCGTGCCCAGCCTGCTCTGGCTGTGCTCGCCGGCCTCGGCCTGGGTGAACGGGCACGTGCTCGCGGCGGACGGCGGCGCCGGGCTCGGCTCGCCTACCATGCCCTCGTGGCTGGCAGCGGCCGGAACCGGTGCCGCGCCAGCTCCACGGGGGAGATGACCCGGCTCTTCCCGTCCTGGACCTGATGGACGAGGTGGGCGTGGGCCAGGGAGGCGTCGAACGTGTCGTCGGGGTAGGCCAGGGCCCGCTGGCCCCGGCCGCCGAAGTAGTACGGCCCCGCGGCTCCCCGGTGCACGCCCTCCCGCAGCGACCGCACCACCGCCCCGAAGTCCCAGGGCCGCCCCACGGCCGACCAGGCCCCGGCCAGCATGTGGATCATGTCGTAGTGGATCGCCGCGCTCCCGCTGCCCGGCTCGTCCCCGTGGGCCCGCCGGTACCGCTCCATGAACCTGGCGCTCACCGGGTCCCCGTACGTGCCGATCACGGTGGACCACAGCAGGCCCTCCGCCAGCCCCTCCATCCGCTCCTCGAAGCCCGGGATCGTGGGCGTCCACACCGTGTGGACGAGCGAGCGGACGCCGCTCTTGCGCAGCTCCCGCAGGAAGAGCCGGAGCTCGTCCTCGACGTACGTGCACACCAGCACCGCGGCCGGATCCCCGGCCTGCACGGCCGCGACCACCGCCGGCCACGGCACGCCCGTGTCCGGGACCGGCACCATGGCCGCCAGCTCCCAGCCACGCGCGGCGGCCAGCTCGGCGAGCCCGTTCGCCTGCACGGGGTCGTAGCCGTCCTCGCGCATCACGGCCACCACCCGCCGGTTGCCGGGCCGCCACTGCCCGGACTCCGCGAGCAGGTCCAACGTCCTGATAAATCCGGACAAGTAGGCGGTCTCGGTCGCGCACACCTGGAACGTCTGCCCAAGCACGCCCGGATTGTCGTGCACGTGCTCGGCAATCGAAGGAGTCACCATGGAGTGCAGCAGCGGCGCCCGGTACTCGGCGGCGAGCGTGATGGCGCCGAGGTGGTGGCGCGGGCTGACGTTGCCCAGGGTGATGGCGTCCACGTCGTGCGAGCGCAGGTAGTCGACGGCACGCAGCAGATCGCCGTCGGTGTCGCCGGACACCTCGATCGCCAGGTGGTCGATCCGCCGCCCGGCGACGCCGCCCCGGGCGTTCAGCTCGTCCACGGCGATCGCCGCGCCCCGCCGCATGGCCAGCGCGTCGAAACGGCGGGGGCCGTCGAGCGGATAGATCGCCCCCAGCCGGATCGGCCGCCGCGCCTGCTCGCGGGGAGCCCCGGCCCGCCGGACCTGCCCACCGGATGCCTCCCGGGTCACCCGCCCGACGGCGGTGATCTCCATCCCCTCGGGCGCCGCGAACGGCGCCAGCAGCGCCTCCTCCGCCATGGCCAGCGCGGCGGCCGCCGCCCGGGTGGGCGCGCCCAGCTTGGCCAGCACGTTCTCGACGTGCGTGGCCACGGTACGGGTCCCGCACCCCACCCGCGCGGCCGTCTCCGGGTTCGTCATGCCGACGGCCACGCACGTCAGCACCTCGTGCTCCCGCTGGGTCAGCCCCCAGGGCGCGGCACACCGCCGCGCCTCCAGCCCGGTCACGGGCCCGCGCTCGGTGCCGTGGCTCTCGACGGTCACCCGGTAGAGCCGGCGATCGGCACCCCGCCAGTAGTAACGCAGCGTCCCCGGCCCCTCGCCGGCCGCCCGCTTCGCGTGTCCGACGAGGGAACGGTTGCGCGCGAAGAACGCGCCGGCGCCGGTGAGCACGCGCTGCCCGGCCTCCACCGTGAGCCTGGCTCGAAACTCAGGCTCGGCTTCGAGACGTTTCCCCATTTCGCGACGATACCGGGCACATACCGGACACCGCCATGCTGGCTCTAGAACGGATACCTGGCGATGTCCCCCTGCATGGTGACCCACTGCGTCTCGGTGAAGGCGTCGATGTTGGCGCCCGCCCCGCCGAACCGGGACCCCGTCCCCGAGGCCCCCACCCCGCCGAACGGCGCCACCGCCTCGTCGTCCACCGTCTGGTCGTTGATGTGCACGATGCCCGTCGGCACCAGGTCCGCCAGGGCCAGGCCCTTCATCACGTCCCGGGTGAGGATGCCCAGCGACAGGCCGTACTCCGAGTCCCCCGCCAGCGCCGCCGCCTCCTCCAGCGAGGAGAACGTCGTCACCGGCGCCACCGGCCCGAACACCTCCTCCGCGTACGCCGGAGCGCCGACCGGCACCTCCGCCAGCACCGTGGGCCGGTAGAACAGCCCCTCGTACGTCCCGCCGGCGGCCAGCCGCGCCCCCGCCGTCACGCTCTCCGTGACCAGCCGGTGCACGCGGTCGCGCTGCCGGGCGTCGATGAGCGGGCCGAGCGCGACCTGCCCCGTGGCCGGGTCGCCGACCGGCAGGTCCGCGGCCTTGGCGGCCAGGCGCTCCACGTACTCGGCGGCCACGGCCTCGTGCACCAGGTGCCGGCCGGAGGTCATGCAGATCTGGCCCTGGTGGAAGAACGACGCCCACGCGCCCGCCGACACCGCCGGGTCGAGGTCGGCGTCGTCGAAGACCACGAGCGCGGAGTTGCCGCCCAGCTCCAGGTGCACGCGCTTGAGCGAGCGGGCCGCCGCCTCCCCGACCCGGCGGCCGGCGGCCGTGGAGCCGGTGAAGGAGATCACCGGGATGTTCGGGTCGGACACCAGAGCCTGACCGGCCTCGGGGCCGCCGGGCAGCACGTGCAGGAGGCCGTCGGGCAGGCCGGCCTCCTCGAAGACGCGGGCGATGGCGTAGCCGCCGCAGACGGCGGTGCGCTGGTCCGGCTTGAACACCACCGCGTTGCCCAGCGCCAGGGCCGGGGCGACCGACCTGATGCCGAGGATGAGGGGGAAGTTGAAGGGCGCGATCACGCCCACGACCCCGGCCGGCACCCGCCGGGCGAAGCTGAGCCGCTTGCGGGAGGTCGGCAGCACCTCGCCGAGCGGCTGCGAGGCCAGCGCCGCCGCCTCGTAGCACTCCTGCGCCGCCACGTGCGTCTCGAACGCCGCCTTGCCCGGCACGCCGCCGGACTCGCGCACGACCCAGTCCTGGATCTCCAGCGCGTGCTCCTCGAACAGCCGCCCGGCCCGCCGCAGCAGGGCGGCCCGTTCCTCGTACGGCGTGGCGGCCCAGGCCCGCTGCTCCTTCCTGGCGCGTACGGCCGCCGCCGCCACGTCCTCGGCGCCGGCCGTACCGGCGCGGCCGAGCTCGTCGCCGGTCGCGGGCTCGACGACGGCCACGTCGCCGGCCCGCGAGGCCGTCCAGGCACCGTCGAAGATCAGTCCCGTCCAGATCTTGGGGTCAAGGAACGTCATGGTGCGCCTCCTCAGGGCTGGAAATCCGGATCCACGCCCACGGCCACGTCGAGCAGCAACGGGCTGTCGCGGGTGGGGAGCGTGGGCATGACGTCGTCGAGAGCCGTGGTCAGCTCCTCGTACGAGTCCACGCGTACGGCGGGACACCCGAGCGACCTGGCCAGGCCGCCCATGTCCACCTCGGTGAACGGCGGCCACGGCCCCTTGCCGCCCTGCTGGTCGGCCAGCCGGTCCATGACCGCGTAGCGGCCGTTGGCGAGCACGACGAACAGCGCGCCCACCCGGTAGTGCGCCGCGCTCCACAGGGCGTGCAGGCCGTAGAGCGCGGACCCGTCGCCCACGACCGCGACCACGGGCCGGTCGGGGAGCGCCATCCGCAGGCCCACGGCCGCCGGGACGGCGAACCCGAGCCCGCCCATGGCCGCCGAGACGAAACCCAGCGGGTTCCTGGCGGGCACCAGCCGGTGCAGGTCGGGGCGCGACGAGGGCGTCTCCTCGATCAGCGCGGCGTCGCGGGGCAACCGCCTGGCCAGCTCGCGCAGCACATGCGCGGGCCGCAGCGGCTCCGTCGCGGGTTCCTCCGCCTCCGCCCGGGCCCTCGCGCCGCCCCGCCCCGATAACGGCAGCAGGGCGGCCAGGCGATCGCAGACGGCCCCGGGCGAGGCGAGCAGGGCGAGGTCGGCGGGGCTGCGATGGGCCACCGCGGGATCGTCCGTCACCAGCGCGACCACCGTGCCCGGCCGCACCAGCGGACCCGGCACGTACGGGTACTGCCGGAACACCGGCGCTCCCACCGCCAGCACCACGTCGTGGGGCCCCAGCCGCTCCCGTAACCGCGCCCGGTCGGCCGGCAGCACCCCGAAGTACTGCGGATGGTCCTGCGGGAACCCGGCCCGCCCGCCGAACGACTCCTGGTACACCGGGCACCCCAGCCGCTCGGCCAGCGCCACCAGCGCGTCCCACCCGTCGCCCACGCCCGCGCCCGCCACGATCGCCGGCGTACGCGCCCCCGCCAGCAGTTCCACCAGCGGCGCGAGGTCGGCGTCGGCCACGGCGGACGGCCGCAGCAGCCGCCGCGGGGCCGCCAGGACCTCCCCGTCGAAGGGCGCCACCCAGTCGTCCATCGGCACCACGACCAGCGCCGGCCCCCGGAACGTGCCCGCCTCGTGGAAGGCCCGGGCCACCGCGCCCGGCACGTCCTGGGCCCGCACCGGCTGGTCCACCCGCACCGGATAGTCCCCGGCCAGCCCGCCCAGCCGCCCGGTCAGGAACGGCTCCAGCGCCAGATGCCGCCGGTCCTGCTGCCCGACGAGGATCACCAGCGGCACCCGGTTCTCCCGGGCGGTGGCGATGGCCCCGACGGCGTTGCCCAGCCCGGCCGTGGTGTGCAGGACGGCCAGCGCCGGGGCATCGCGCCCGATCGCCCACCCGGTGGCCATCCCCACCACCGACCCCTCGTGCAGGGCCAGCACGAAACGCAGGTCGTCCGGCAGCCCGGTCAGCAGCGAGACCTCGGTCGAGCCGGGATTGCAGAAGAGAGTCGTGAGCCCGTGACGCCGCAGCACCTCGAAGACCGCGTCCCTGACACTCGTCACAGCGCCCCCCTCGGCCGCCGGAGCCGCCGGTGGGCGCGCTCGTGGGGCTCCACCAACCGGGGCAGCGAGCGCGTCGTGAGCTGGTCGATCCGCAGGTCCTCCAGGTCGGCTCGGGGCTGCGCGCCGCCGCGGGCGGTCACGAGCGGGGTGGCGAGGATCAAGGGGGCGCGACGCACACTGGCTCCCATTTCTGTTCGCGATGCGCACATGTATTCTCTGACCGAACAACCCCGTATCGCGGAAGCTACGCTCTTGTCGGCTCCTGTCAAGGGGGATCACATGGTCGATCATGTGCAGTCGCTGGCACGCGGGCTCGCGGTGATCCGGGCGTTCAGCGCCGCGGAGCCCGAGCTGACGCTCAGCCAGGTGGCCCGCGCGACCGGGCTCAGCAGGGCCGCCGCCAGGCGCTTCCTGATCACGCTGACCGACCTCGGATACGTGCGCAGCGACGGGCGGCTGTTCGCGCTCACGCCGCGGGTGCTGGAGCTGGGCTACGCCTACCTGTCCAGCCTGTCGCTGCCCGAGGTGGCCGACCCGCACCTCGAACGGCTGGCCGCCGAGGTCCGCGAGTCGGCCTCGGTCGCGGTGCTCGACGGGGAGGACGTCGTCTACGTGGCGCGGGTGGCCACGGCCCGGATCATGCGGGTGACGATCAACATCGGGACCCGGTTCCCGGCGTACTGCACGTCGATGGGGCGGGTGCTGCTGGCGGGGCTGACGCCCGAGGCGCTGGAGGCCTACCTGGGGCGGGCGGAGCTGCGCCGGCTCACCTCACGGACGATCGTCCTGCCCGCGGCGCTGCGCTCGGAGCTGGACGAGGTCCGGGGGCGGGGGTGGGCGATGGTGGACCAGGAGCTGGAGGAGGGGCTGCGCTCGATCGCGGCGCCCATCCGCGACCGTACGGGGCGGACGGTGGCGGCGGTCAACGTCTCCACGCACGCCACCCGTACGAGCCTGCAGGCGGCCGTCCGCGACCTGCTCCCCCCGCTCCTCGCCACAGCCGCCAAGATCGAGGCCGACCTGGCCGCCCTCTCCGTCACCCGCACCTGAGCGCCTCCGCCACGCCCACCGGGCCGCCGGAAGGCGCCCTTCCGTGCCTTCCGGGTCGGCGGCTCAGCGGTTGCGGTACCGGTCCGTGGCCTCCCGGGTGGCCCGGATGGCCGCGTCCGCCGTGTCGTACCGCCGCTGCGCCAGCCCCACGAAGATGCAGTCCACGATCAGCAACTGGCTGATCCGGCTGGCCAGCGCCCCCGGCCGGAACGCGGTCTCCCGCCCCGCCGACACCAGCGTGTGATCCGCCAGCTCGGCCAGCGACGACCGCGGGTTGTTGGTGATGGCCACCACCAACGCGCCCGCCTCGGCCGCCGTACGGGCGGGCACCAGCACGTCGGGCGTCTCCCCGCTGCAGCTGATCGCCACCACCACGTCGCCTCGCCGCAGCAGCGCGGCACTGGTCAGCGCCAGGTGGGCGTCGCTGAACGGATGGCTGGACAGCCCGATCCGCAGCAGCTTCTGCGACATGTCCGCCGCCACCAGCCCCGAGGCCGCCACCCCGTACACGTCCACCCGCCGGGCGTCCGAGATCGCCGCCACGACCTCGCCGAGCCGGTCCGGGTCGAGCTGGGCGGCGGTGTCGGCGAGCGCCTCGGACTCGGCCCGCGCCACCTTGGCGATCACGTCCGTCAGCGGGTCGTCGGGCGCCAGGTCCCCGGGCACCAGCCGCTCCGGCTCCTTGGCCACGGCCGCGGCCAGCGCGAAGCGCATCTGCGAGTACCCGGCGAAGCCCAGGGCCCGCGCCGTGCGGACGATCGTCGCCTCGCTCGTCCCGGACACCGCGCTGAACTCGGTGATCGTGCTCCGCACGACCAGCCCGGGGTCGTCGAGGATGAGGCGGGCGATGGACTGGGCCGCCGGCGTCAGGGAGGGCAGCACGGCGCGTACGGTCGCGACGGGGTTCGCCGGCTCCGCGGTCACTGGAGCAGCCATTCCGCCGCGGCCACCGCGGACACCCGGGAGACGCCGTGGGTGGCGACATGGGTCACGCCCTCGGGCGGGGCCGGGATGCCGGTGTCGACCACGATCACGTCGGGCCGGATCGCCAGGGCCCTGGCCACGGTGTCGCGTACCCAGGCGTGCCGGGCGGCGTCGTGCACCACCAGCACGACCGGCCGGTCGTCGAAGGCGGGCAGCTCGCCCTCCGGCTCCATCTGCACCCGCGCGGTGTCCGGCAGCAGGGAGGCGAGCGCGGCCGTGATGCCGGTCGGCGTGGCGGGGTCCACGGCCTGGTTGAAGCGGGTGTTGACCTCGACGACCAGCGGCCCGCGGTCGAGCGCGGCGGTGCCGGCCGTGGTCAGCGCCGCCCTGGCGGCCCGCAGGCCGACGCCCTCGTCGACGTCGTGGCGGGCCTTCTCGCGCAGCGCCGACCGGTCGGCGTACCAGGTGGACAGGGCTCGTACCCGCGCGGCCGCCTCCGCCAGGCGTTCCTCGGGGAGCGTGCCGTCTCGCACCGCCGCCACGATCGTGTCGCGGATCTCGCGCAGGCCGTCCTCGGTGGTCAGCCCGACGCAGATGGCGTCCACGCCGGCGCCGAGCGCGCGCACCGCGATCTCGCCGGGGGAGTACATGGCGGCCACCGCCCGCATCTCGATCGCGTCCGTGACGAGCATCCCGTCGAAGCCGAGCTCGTCCCTCAGGAGCTCGGTCATGGCGGCCCGGCTGAGCGTGGCCGGCGCGGACGGATCGAGGGCGGGGATGAGCAGGTGGCCGGACATGATCGAGCGCACCCCGGCGCCGATCGCGGCGCGGAACGGCGGGAGGTCGCGCTCGTGCAGCAGCTCGCGGGAGGCGTGCACGGTGGGCAGCGCCAGGTGCGAGTCGGTGACGGTGTCGCCGTGGCCGGGGAAGTGCTTGGCGCAGGCGGCCACGCCCGCGCCCTGCACGCCGTTGACGTACGCGACGGTGTGGCGGGAGACCAGCTCCGGCGTGGGGCCGAACGAGCGGACGCCGATCACGGGGTTGGCCGGGTTCGCGTTCACGTCGGCGGAGGGGGCGTAGTCGAGGGTGATGTCGAGATCTGCGAGCATCCTGCCGATCTGGCGGCCCACCTGCTCGGTGAGCTTCACGTCGTCCACCACGCCCAGCGCCCGGTTGCCGGGGAAGGAGCTGCCGGTCCTGACCTCCAACCGGGTGACCGCGCCGCCCTCCTCGTCGATCGCCACGACGACACCGGGATTCTCGGCGCGCACCTCCCGGACGAGCCGCTCGCCGATGGCGTTGCGGGCGAACAGCACCACGCCGCCCAGACCCTCGCCCAGCGCGCGGCGCAGCCAGTCGGGGGCGGAGGTTCCCTCGAACCCCGGATGCAGCACCGTCATCGCCAGTCTGTACAGGTCACCGCTCATCGGCATTTTCCTTCACAGTTGTTGATCTGAAGGTAATTTTCTGTCATCGTCGCCTTCGATACAACCACTTCCGAGAGGCCACCCCCCATGCCCAGCAGAAGGACTCTCCTGAAGGGTCTCGCCCTCGCCGCCGCCGCTTCCGCCGTCCCGCTGCCGGCTTTCGCGGCGGCGGACTACGTTCCGCCGCTGCGCCAGATGCGCGGCATGTGGATCGCGTCCGTGGTCAACATCAACTGGCCGTCCAAGCCCGGGCTGAGCGCCGACCAGCAGAAGGCCGAGTATCTCGCCTGGCTGGACGTGGCCGTCAGTCGCGGGCTCAACTCGGTGTTCGTGCAGGTCAGGCCGACGGCTGACGCGTTCTGGCCGTCACCGTACGAGCCGTGGTCACAGTATCTGACCGGCACCCAGGGGCAGGACCCCGGTTACGACCCGCTCGGCTTCGCCGTGGAGGAGACGCACAAGCGCGGCCTGGCCTTCCACGCCTGGTTCAACCCGTACCGCGTCTCGATGCAGGCCGACCCGGCCAAACTGCACCCCGACCATCCGGGCCGCAAGAACCCCGACTGGATCCTGCCGTTCGGCGGCAAGCTCTACTACAACCCGGGCATGCCCGAGGTGCGCAAGTTCTGCCAGGACGCCATGATGGACGCGGTCACCCGCTACGACATCGACGGCCTGCACTTCGACGACTACTTCTACCCGACCAACACCACGGCCTTCGACGACGCCGAGGAGTTCGCCGAATACGGCGCCGGCTTCCCCGACCTGGCCTCCTGGCGGCGCCACAACGTCGACCTCATGGTCCAGGAGATGCAGCAGCGCGTGCTGGCGGCCAAGCCGGAGATCGCCTGGGGCATCAGCCCGTCCGGCATCTGGCGCAACAAGGGCACCGACCCGCTGGGCTCGGAGACCAACGGCGGCCAGTCGTACGACAACCTGCACGCCGACACCCGCGGCTGGGTCAAGAAGGGCTGGCTCGACTACATCGCGCCGCAGCTCTACTGGTACATCGGGCAGCCGCCGGCCGACTACTCCAAGCTCGTGCCCTGGTGGTCGGACGTCGCGAGCGGCACGAACACGCTGCTGTGGATCGGGCAGGCCGGGTACAAGGCCGGCGACCCCGCCCAGGCGGCCGAGTGGCAGGTGCCGAACGAGCTGTCCAGGCACCTGACGCTCAACCGGGACCACCCGGAGATCAGCGGCGACATCTGGTACAACGCCAACGACGTCAAGGTGGACCGGATCGGCTCCATCTCGACCGCGGTCAACGACCACTACCAGCGGCCCGCGCTCGCTCCCGTGCTGCCCAGGCTGGCCGACGGCGAGCCGCCCCGGCGGCCGGTGCTGGCGTACGCGCTGCGCCGCTCGGGCGGGGTCGAGGTACGGGCCGTGGCCACCGGCAGGGACGAGCCGTTCCTGTTCGCCATCTTCCGGTTCGACCGGCACGCCGGCGCCGGCGCCTTCGCCGACGCGCGGAACCTGGTCGCGATCGTGCCCGGCGACCGGCAGATCCGCTGGACCGACCCCGACGGCAAGCGTGGCGACCACTACTACGCCGTCGCGGTGGACCGGGCCAACAGGACCAGCAAGCCGAGCAACGGATTCAGGGTGATCTGAGAGCGTGCTACGCCTGCGCGCGTCGCCGGCCACTTTCCTGACCGGCGACGAGCCCGGCGCACGCCCTACGGGCGGACGCCGCTGCTCGAAGCCGTCCCGGCTCTGCCAGGGCACGGTGGACGCTCAGGTTCCGACGCTGCCGGAACCCCTCGCCGAAGCCCCGGTCGCGATCCGATCCTAAGAAGCCCTGTGCCCCTATGAAGCCCTTCGCCCTGCGGCGGAAGGCTGCTCGGCAGAGGCTCCCGACGACCGCTGCGGTGGCACCACAGGGGTCGGGCGCACCAGACCGAGCGCGACGACCTCGTTGGCCAGTCGCGTGCGCCGGTTGGTGCCCTCGGGAATCCTGAACTTCTGGTAGAGCCGCAGCAGATGCTGCTTGACCGCGGCCTCGGTCACGACCAGGTCGTCGGCGATCTCGCGTGCGGTCGCCGGAGCGACGAACGCCTCGTCCGACAGTGCCGGCCTGCAGAGCGAGGTCAGCACATCGACCTCGCGCCTGGTCAGCTCGGGCGCGGCCGCCCTGCGCAGCTCGACCTCGGGGGTGAAGTCCTCTCGGGGGACTCCACCGATTCGACCCCGGGCCGCGCCGAAGGAAACGACGTCGCCGTCGTCAAGGACCCTCCGGGCGATCGGCCTGCCATTCACCCGTGTGCCGTTCCTGGACAGTCCCAGGTCGACGACATACAGGTAGGGTCCTCGTCTGACGAACTCGGCATGGAGTCGAGACACGCTCGGATCGGTGAGCCGGATGTCAACACCCCGGCCCCTTCCGACCGTCGTGATCTCGGGGCGCAACGGGACCACCTCGCCAGTGTCCTCGATGCGTATGAACGGCCCCTCCACGGCAGTTCCTCCCCAGGTAGCCCGCCGTAACTATTACTACAGCTCCGGCTTACCCAACCGAGGGGATGCGGAATCTCCTTTGCCGAAAGGAGAATCCGACGTGAAATTGGTCTGGACCTTTGCAGTCGGTTTTGCCTGCTCACGGGTAGACTTCGGTCGGAGATAAGCGGAGGAAACACTCATGGCGGACAAGCCCACGAAAGGTCTGGCTGATGTCGTCGCGGCGTCCACAGCGCTGAGCGACATTGACGGAAAGGCCGGTCGGCTCTTCTACCGTGGATACGACATCCACGACCTGGCCGGTCGCGCGACGTTCGAGGAGACCGCACACCTGCTCCAGTGTGGCAAGCTGCCCACCCGCTCCGAGCTGGACGCCTACGGCGCCGAGCTGGTGCGCGGCCGGGAGCTGGGCGCCCTGGTGTCCGCGAACATCGCCGAGATCGCCGAGAAACAGAAACCCATGGAGGCGCTGCGTTCGCTGGTGTCGCTGTCGGGCGCCGACGACCCCGACAAGGACTCCATCGCCCCCGACGCCAACCTGCGCAAGGCCGCCCGTCTGGTGGCCCAGCAGCCCCTGCTGGTCGCCCGCTACCACGCGGCCCGCACCGGTGGCAGCGCCCCCGAACCCGACCCGTCCCTGAGCATCGCCGCCAACTTCCTGTTGCAGGTCACCGGCCGCACCCCCGGCGCACGCGAGGTCGAGATCTTCGACGAGTGCCTGGTGCTGCACGCCGACCACACCATGAACGCCTCCACGTTCGCCGCCCGCGTCTGCGCCGCGACCCTGTCGGACATGCACTCCGCCATCGTCGCCGCCATCGGCACCCTCAAGGGCCCGTTGCACGGCGGGGCGAACGAGCAGGTCATGAAGACCCTGGAGTCGCTGTCCCCCGGAGGCGTGGCCCAGGCCGTGCGCGACAAGCTGGCGGCCGGCGAGAAGATCATGGGCTTCGGGCACCGCGTCTACAAGACCGAGGACCCGCGCGCCACCCACCTGCGCAGGATGTCCGCCGAGCTGGCCGAGTCCAGCGGCGACGACACCTACTACCGGATGTCCAAGGAGATGGAGGAGGTCGTCTTCGAGACGAAGGGCCTCTATCCGAACGTCGACTTCTACGCCGCCTCCGTCTACCACTACCTGGGCATCCCGACCGACCTGTTCACGCCGGTCTTCTCCATCAGCCGCATGTCCGGCTGGACCGCTCACGTGATCGAGCAGCACGCCGACAACCGGCTGATCCGCCCCGACAGTGAGTACATCGGTGAGACCGACCAGAAGTGGAAGCCGATAGAAGAGCGTTGAGTTTGAGCCAGCAAGGAACCGAACGCGAGAGCTGGGGGCCGTACCCGCTGATCCTGGGGGGTGCGGCCGTCGGCGTGCTCGTGATCTTCTTCACGAACCCGCGCTGGGGTGGGTTCGTTCTGGGCGCCGTCATCATGGTCGCCGCCGCGCTGCGCTTCGCCGGTTACGGCGGGCAGCTCGCCCTCCGGAGCAAGAAGGCCGATGTCATCACGCTGTCCGTCTTCGGATTCGTGCTGGTCCTGACCTCGTTGCTGCTCTACAACAACGAGCTCAAGGCGCTCATCCTGTCCCTTTTCGCCCCGTGACCGGACGGTCCGATAGCCTCAACGCATCAATTCATTGAAGGGGAACCATTCGCATGCCCAAGATCAAGGTGGAGGGTCCGGTCGTCGAGCTTGACGGCGACGAGATGACCCGGATCATCTGGCAGTTCATCAAGGACCAGCTGATCCTTCCCTACCTCGACGTCGACCTGAAGTACTACGACCTCGGCATCGAGCACCGTGACGCCACGGACGACCAGGTCACCATCGACGCCGCGAACGCCATCAAGAAGTACGGCGTCGGTGTGAAGTGCGCCACCATCACCCCGGACGAGGCGCGGGTCGAGGAGTTCGGTCTCAAGAAGATGTGGAAGTCCCCCAACGGGACCATCCGCAACATCCTCGGCGGTGTCATCTTCCGCGAGCCGATCATCATGTCGAACGTGCCGCGGCTCGTCCCGGGCTGGACCAAGCCGATCGTCGTCGGCCGTCACGCCTTCGGCGACCAGTACCGCGCCACCGATCTGAGGATCCCCGGCGAGGGCACGCTCACCCTGACGTACACGCCCAAGGACGGCTCCGAGCCGATCGAGCTCGACGTGTACGACTTCCCCGGCGGCGGCGTCGCGATGGCGATGTACAACCTGGACGAGTCGATCCGCGACTTCGCCCGCGCCTCCATGCGTTACGGCCTGGCCCGCAACTACCCGGTCTACCTCTCCACGAAGAACACGATCCTCAAGGCGTACGACGGCCGCTTCAAGGACATCTTCGCCGAGGTCTTCGAGACCGAGTTCAAGGCCGACTTCGACAAGGCCGGCCTCACCTACGAGCACCGCCTCATCGACGACATGGTCGCCGCGGCGCTGAAGTGGGAGGGCGGCTACGTCTGGGCCGCGAAGAACTACGACGGCGACGTCCAGTCCGACACGGTCGCCCAGGGCTTCGGCTCGCTCGGCCTGATGACCTCGGTCCTGATGACCCCCGACGGCCAGACCGTCGAGGCCGAGGCCGCGCACGGCACCGTCACCCGCCACTACCGCCAGCACCAGCAGGGCAAGCCCACCTCCACCAACCCGATCGCCTCGATCTTCGCGTGGACGCGTGGCCTGGCCCACCGCGGCAAGCTCGACAACACCCCGGCGGTGACCGAGTTCGCGAACAAGCTGGAGGAGGTCTGCGTCGAGACCGTCGAGGGCGGCCAGATGACCAAGGACCTGGCGCTCCTGGTCGGCGGCGACGCCAAGTGGCTCACCACCCAGGACTTCCTGGCGGCGCTGGACGAGAACCTCAAGAAGAAGATGTCCGCCTGAGCGTCGATGACGGCCTCTACCCCGAGTTGTCCCGCGCGGTAGGGGCCGTCATGACCTCAGAGTGAGCGGCGACAGAGTGAGCGGCGACGCTCTGCACACGCCGGTCCAGGTCGCTCATTCCGACAGGTGCGAGGGCGGTGGTGATTCGCCATCGCATGTCAGTAGTGACCTATAGGCTCCTGCGCCATGTCAACATCATCTACGTCACTCGACATGGCGTTCGCCCTGCTGCGGGAGGGCCGGCTGGTCGACGCCGAGCAAGTCATGGTGCGGGAACTTCAGGACATCACGCAGAAGTACGGCTCCGGCAGCCCCGAGTGGGCGTCGGTACAGTGCGATCTTGGTAACGTCCTGCTCAATTCGGACCAGCCGGCCAGAGCGGTTGAATGTTACCGCGCCGCCTGTTCCGGCCCGGTGCCCCGCGATCCCGAGGCGCACAAGGACCGCCTGACGTACCGGATGAACCTCGGCATGGTGCTCGCCACGACCGGGCGGCTGGACGAGGCCGAGGCGGAACTGCGTGCCAACGTGCGAGAGCGGCTCGCCTTCTACGGTCGCGAGCACGCCGGTTACGCGTTCGGTCTGGAGCCGCTGGCCGAGGTGCTGCTCAGGCGCGGCGACCTGCGCGCGGCCCGCGAGACCGTGGAGGAGACGATCCAGAACTTCTGGCGCAACGGTCACGAGCGGATCGCCACCGCGCTGGCGCTGCGGGCCAGGATCGTGACGGCCGCCGGTGGCGGTGAACCTGCCTTCGTCGCGCTGGAGCAGTTGCCGGACGAAGTCGTCGAAGAGGTGGCGCTCGCCGTGCTCAACAGGGTCGGCGAGCGCCCGGAGACGGACGGCGCCGTGTTGTCCCTGCTGGCCGAGGCCATGGAGGCCCGCTTGGGCCCGGACCACCAGGCGACGCTCAACGCGCTCTCCCAGCTGGCCAACTCCGACAGGAGCGGCGATGGCGCGGGCCGCGTCGTGGCGATCAGGAAAGTGCTCGCCTCCTACCACCGGCAGGGCAGGGCGGAGGAGGCGCTCATGGCCGAGCTCGGCCTGGCGATGGCGCAGAGCGACACCGGTGACCTCGAAGGCGCCCTCCGCACGTATGCCGAGGCCCTTGACAGGGCGCAGGGCCTCGGCAGGGCCGACCTGGTCGCCCAGGTTTTACGGAACTGGGGGCTGGCGCTGTCGGAGGCGGAGCAGCCGGCCGAGGGGGAGCGGCGCCTGCGCGAGGCGCTGTCCGCCGCCGAGTACAGCGGCAACCAGGAGCTGCTCGGGCGCGTACGTATCGCGCTCGGCCTGTTCCTCCAGCACCAGGAGCGGCTGGCCGAGGCCCGTCACATCGTGGAGGCCGGGCTGGGCACGCTCGACGTGGCGCACCCCGATGCCCTCGTGGGTCGCAGCCACCTGGGCGCCATCATGGAGGGCCGCTCGTGCGGCTGCGGCGACCTGCCTGGGGTGGTCGCCGAGGCGTTCCGGGAGTTCGTCCACAGCAGACTGCCGCAGGATCTGCTCGCAGATCTCGGCGTGAGCCTCAAGGACGGCGACTTCGCGGTCAGCGTCGAACTGCGCCGCGAGCCCACTCAGGACGAGCTCGACCAGCTCAACCGGGTGATCCAGACCGCCACCGCCGAGTTCCGCCGCCGCGTCGCCGCGACGTGACGTCCAGGAAGGGCTCCGGCGACTGCGTGACGCCGTCTGTGGGCCGTCCGAGGCGGGCCGACAATGACAGACGCTGATCAGTGACGACGGCTGCGGGGCACGTCAGAGCGCTGCCAGGCGCACGTGGCCTCTACCTGCGGTTTTCCGCAAGGTAGGGGCCATTTTCGGGCCGTCGGGCAGACCATGCGCGGAGGCGACGCGGCTTTCCCATGTCTTGACGGTGCGGCGGCGTGGCGCAGTTGATCAGAGGGGTAAGAGCCCACTGTAGGTGCATATATCGCTACCTACAGTAGCCCGCAGGACGCGGGCCGCTGCAACAGTCGTACGCGTCTCGGGGGGTTCGGATGCGACTGCGTATTTTGAGTGGGCTCGGTGTGCTCACGGCTGCCGCGATCCTGACGGGCTGCGACTCTCAGCCCGAAACCGTCAAGCTGACCGACACCAAGGCGGAGGCCGCCGCGAGGCTCAAGGCGACCAGGGCCGCCAAGGTGAAGGCCGCCGCCAAGGTCAAGGCGAACGAGCTGGGGCAGATCCCGGTGCTGATGTGGCATCGGATCGTGCCCAAGCCGCAGACGACGGACGACCGGTCGCCGCAGCAGTTCAGGGCCGACCTGGAGCGGCTGGTCCGGGAGGACTACGTGCCGATCACCGCCGCGCAGATGGTGTCCGGCAAGATCGACATCCCGGCGGGCAAGCACCCCGTGGTCCTGACCTTCGACGACTCCTCGCCTTCGCAGCTCACCCTGAACGAGATGGGCGTCCCGCAGAAGGACACCGCGGTCGCGATTTTGAAGGAGGTGGCCGCCAAGCATCCGGGCTGGCGTCCGGCGGCCACGTTCTACGTGACGCGCGACATGTTCGGCAAGAGCGTACGCGAGGAGCAGGCGCAGGCTCTGCTCTGGCTCAAGGACAACGGGTTCGAGATCGGCAACCACACCCGCGACCACCTCAACCTGCGCGGCCGCTCGCACAAGGAGGTCGAGGAGCAGATCGGCACGATCGCCAAGCAGATCAACTCCCTGTCCTACATCAACCCCACCACGATCGCCCTCCCGTACGGCAACCAGCCGAACAACAAGCACTGGGCCATGCGCGGCAAGCTCTACAAGCACCAGGGCGCCTTCCTGGCCGGGTACACGCCCGCGCCGGCGCCGTTCAGCAAGTCGTTCGACCCGGCCGGGATCCCGCGGATCAAGGTCATGGAGAAGAAGGGCGACTGCGCCCAGTTCTGCTCGGCGGCCTGGCTCGACTGGCTCAAGAACAACCCGGACATGCGCTACACCTCCGACGGGGACGTGAGCACGGTGGCCTATCCCAAGTACAAGGCCCCGTACATGCGCAAGACCTTCGCGAAGTGGAGCCTGCCCTACTGACCGGTGCGGCGGGGAACGGTCAGGCGGCCCTGGTCGTGAAGGCGATCCCGGCGGCGTGCAGGCGGTCGATGAGGGGCTGCCCCATGGCGGAGGCGGTCGTGAGCTGGCCCGCCCGGTCCGGTACGTCGTCGAAGGCCAGGCAGAGGGCCGACTCCGCGAGCATCTTGGCGGTCTCGTCGTAGCCGGGGTCGCCGCCCGACACCTCCGTGACCACGCGCTCGCCCCCGCCCTCGCCCAGGAACGTCACCTTGAACCAGCTCCTGGCCCGACGCTCGGGTGAGGGGCCGTCGCCGGGTCTGAGGCGGCTCCGCAGCCAGTCGCGCACCGGAGGGAGCTGGGCGAGCGCCGCGAACGTGCCCGCGCCCGCCACCGTGGCCAGCGCGGCCGGGAGGGTCCGGACCGCGTAGTGCTGGCGGTAGGTGAAGTCGGGGCCGTAGCGGTCGAGGAGCCGGGCCGAGTAGCCGACGATCTTCGAGTCGAGGCTGGGCATGGGCAGGGCCCAGCCGCCCACGTAGCGCAGGCCGCCGGGCAGGGAGCTCACCTTGCGACCCTTGGGCCGGGGCTCGGCCGAGCGGCGCTGCGTGCCCGCCGCGACCGTCTCCTTGGCGCGCCCGAGCACCGACAGCATGGTGTCGAGCGTGCCGCCCGACGGCCGCAGGCTGGTCCGCAGGAAGCCGCTGACCTTCAGCGGGACGCCCTCCGGGAGCAGGCCGACGGTGTACAGGACGCCGAGGTCGTACGGGATCGAGTCGAAGCCGCAGGCGTGCACGAGCTTGGCGCCGCTCCTCGCGGCCCGGTCGTGGTAGCGCGTGTACGTCCGGTCCACGAACTCCTGCTCGCCGGTGAGGTCGAGGTAGTGGGTGCCGGCGTCGGCGCAGGCGGCGACGAGCGGCTCGCCGTACCGGACGTACGGGCCGACGGTGGTGGCCAGGACGCGGGTCCGGCCGGCGAGGGCGGCCAGCGAGGCCGCGTCCGTGGCGTCGGCGAGCAGGATCGGAACGTCCAGCCCCAGCCGCTCCAGCTTGGCCCGGTCGCGCCCGGCCAGGGCCCACCGGGTGCCGGGGCCGGCGGCCCGGGCCAGGTAGGCGGCCGTGAGCGCGCCGGTGAATCCGCCGGCCCCGAAGAGCACGATGTCGTACGGACGATCCATGATCCCGAGACTCCTCGCCGGGGCCCCGGGACGCAAGGTGTTCCGCGTCACTGCCGCGAAGCCTGCGGTTTTGTGCGCGAACGTGACGAAGCCGTGCGCGAAAGAGTCAAACCCGTGACGTCACGAAGCCTTAACGGATCCCTGAGAAGTTGCTGAACGTCGTAAAGTTTTCGTCGATGGGGTTCAGTACACGTGGGGATGACGAATGCCGCAAATCTCGCCGTTGGTCGCCGGCGATCCCACCGAGTTGGGGTCCTTCCGGTTGTCCGGACGGATCGGAGAAGGTGGTCAGGGCATCGTCTATCTGGGCGTCAACGACAAGGACGAGCGGGCGGCGATCAAGCTGCTGCACGTCAAGTTCAGCGGCGACACCATCGCCAGGTCGCGGTTCGCCAGGGAGCTGAAGGCGGCCAAGCGGGTCGCGTCGTTCTGCACGGCCCGGGTGATGGAGGCCGACCTCGACGGCAACACGCCCTACATCGCCAGCGAATACATCGACGGCCGGCCGCTGCGCGAGGTCGTCGAGACCGACGGGCCGCTCACCGGCACCCCGCTCGACCGGCTGGCCATCGGCACCGCCACCGCGCTCACCGCGATCCACCACGCCTCGATCGTGCACCGGGACTTCAAGCCCGACAACGTGCTGATCGCCGCCGACGGGCCGCGCGTGGTCGACTTCGGCATCGCCCGGATCATCGACTCCACCGGTACGATCACCAGCCGCGCGATCGGCACCCCGGCCTACATGGCGCCCGAGCAGATCGCCGGCGACGACATCGGACCCTACACCGACGTCTTCTCCTGGGGCGCGACCATCGCCTTCGCGGCGACCGGCACGGTGGCCTTCGAGGGCAAGTCCATCGCGGTGGTGCTCAACCGGATCCTCAACCACGAGGTCGACGTCAGCATGATGCAGGAGCCGCTGCGGAGCGTGGTCAGCGCGGCGCTGTCGAAGGCGCCGGCCGAGCGGCCGTCCGCCGATCAGATCCTGCTGCGGCTGCTGGGGCAGTCCTCCACGGTGGGCGCCTCGACGGCGGTGCTCACCCGGGGCGTGCAGGTGGCCAGCGACGACACCACGCCGTTCACCAGGGTCTCCGCCGGGTCGATCACCGATCAGCCGGGGCGGAAGGGCTCCGTGGTGCCCCCCTCCCACACCGCGGGCGCCCGGACGGCCGGCTCGGGCGCACCGTCCCACACCGCGGGCTCGGGCGCGGGGCCGGTGGAGCAGCGGGCGACGGGGCAGCGGGCCGTGACCGCGCCGCCGGTCCCGGCCGTCACCACCGGGGCCTCCGGCGTGCCGGCGCCCCCGGAGGGTGGGGCACCGTACCCGATGACCGGGCCCGCCGTGCCCGCGCGGCGCAGGCGGGGGAAGGTGTGGGCCGGGCTGGCCACCGCGGTGGCGCTGATCACGGCCGCGGCGCTCGCGCTCTACCTGAACGGCTGGCAGCCCCTGCCGTTCGCCGACGACCCCGCCCCGCCCGACGAGACCTCCGGGCCCGGTCCCAGCTTCGCCTCGGTGGTGGACAAGGTGGCCCAGACCGGGAAGATCGTGATCGGCGTGAAGGGCGACCTGCCGGGCGTCGCGCTGCAGAACGGCGACGAGTTCCAGGGCTTCGACATCGAGATGGCCAAGCGCATCGCGACGGAGCTGGGGGCGAAGGAGACCACGTTCGTCCGGCTCGGCCGGGACGACCGGGCGTCCGCCCTGGACGAGGGCCGGGTGGACCTGGTCGTCGCCACCTACTCCATCGACAAGAGCGAGGTGCGGTTCGCGGGCCCCTACTACCTGGCCCACCAGGACATCCTGGTCCGCGCGGGCAGCGGCGTCGAGTCGATCGACGACCTGAACGGCAAGCGGATCTGCGCCCCCAACAGCCCGTCGGTCGGCGCGGTCCAGGACCGGGTGAAGGTCGAGCCCGTCGCGGCCAGCGACTACGCCGCCTGCATGGACATGCTCCGCAGCGGCAAGGTGGACGCGGTGCCGGGCGACGACGTGATCCTGGCCGGGTTCGCGGCCCGGGAGAACATGCGCTACAAGATCCTCGGCGTCAAGCTCACCAACGAGCGCTACGCCGTGGGCATCAGGGACAGCGACGTGAAGACCTGCAAGGCGGTGAAGGCGGTGATCGCCGATCTCTACGCCACCGGCTTCATCAAGCAGCTCGTGACCAGGCAGTTCGGAAAGGTCGATTTCGAGGCGGAGCTGAAAGTGCCCGCGATGGAAACCTGCTGATGACGAGCGGGTAACATCCCCAACGTCAATGATTCATGCATCGAGTTAGGGGAAGGCCATGGCGTCGTCAGCCACTGTGCCCGTCAAGGTGACCGTCACCGGAGCCGCCGGCCAGATCGGCTACGCATTGCTGTTCCGCATCGCGTCGGGGCAGCTGCTCGGCGCCGACACGCCGGTCAAGCTCAGCCTCCTGGAGATCCCGCCGGCGGTGAAGGCCGCCGAGGGCACCGCGATGGAGCTGGACGACTGCGCGTTCCCGCTGCTGTCCGGCATCGAGATCACCGACGACCCCAACGTCGCCTTCGCCGGCGCCAACGTCGCGCTGCTGGTCGGCGCCATGCCGCGGAAGGCCGGCATGGAGCGCGGTGACCTGCTCGGCGCCAACGGCGGCATCTTCGGCCCGCAGGGCAAGGCGATCAACGACCACGCCGCCGACGACATCAGGGTCCTGGTCGTGGGCAACCCGGCCAACACCAACGCGCTCATCGCCCAGCGGAACGCGCCCGACGTGCCCGCCGACCGCTTCACCGCGATGACCAGGCTCGACCACAACCGCGCGCTGTCCCAGCTCGCGGCCAAGCTGCAGGTCCCGGTCACCGAGATCAAGAAGATGACGATCTGGGGCAACCACTCCGCCACCCAATACCCTGACCTGTTCCACGCCGAGGTCGGCGGCAAGGTCGCGGCCGAGCAGGTCGAGTCCGAGTGGCTGAGCGGCACGTTCATCCCGACGGTGGCCAAGCGCGGCGCCGCCATCATCGACGCCCGTGGTGCCTCCTCGGCCGCCTCGGCCGCCAACGCCGCGATCGACCACGTCTACGACTGGGTCAACGGCACCGACTGGACCTCGGCGGCCGTGGTCTCCGACGGCTCCTACGGCGTGCCCGAGGGCCTCATCTCGTCCTTCCCCGTCCGCGCGGCGAACGGCAAGTTCGAGATCATCCAGGGCCTGGAGATCGACGCCTTCTCCCGCGAGCGCATCGACGCCAGCGTGCGCGAGCTGGAGGAGGAGCGCGACGCGGTGAAGGAGCTCGGCCTCATCTGAGCCAGGCGCGCGCGTTCCCTGTGGTGGGGGGCGCGCGCGTTCGCGTTCAGGCGGGTTGCGCCTCGGGGACGGTGGCGGGACGCGTACGTCCGGCCCAGCGCGCCACCGGCGTTACCTTTTGTCCGCCCCGGGACATGGCGTCGGCTGCACGGCCGGAGCCGCCTGCGGGGTCGCGAAGATCACGCCGGCCGCGGCCAGGAGGCTGCACGTCACGATGAGGGCACCGAAGATCAGCTTCGTGACCCTTGGTGAAAAGCTCCTCACATTTCGGTATCACAGCACACATTGCCGCGCCGCATGGCTCATTTGCCGGAAAGCGCTCCCCAGGCGTCCGAGACGATGTCGCGCAGCGACGCCCGCTCGGCCTTCCAGCCCAGCTCCCGCTGGATCTTGGCCGACGAGGCGACCAGCACCGCCGGGTCGCCGGGCCGCCGGTCCTCGACGACGGCCGGGATCTCGTGCCCGGTGACCTCGCGGCAGACCGAGATCACCTCCTGCACGGAGAAGCCGGTGCCGCTGCCCAGGTTGTAGACCTTGTGCTCGCCCGGAGCGATCGCGTCCAGCGCCAGCAGGTGGGCCTTGGCCAGGTCGGAGACGTGGATGTAGTCGCGCACGCAGGTGCCGTCGGGCGTGGCGTAGTCGGTGCCGAACACGCTGACCGACTCGCGCTCGCCGGTGGCGACCTTCAGCACGTTCGGGATGAGGTGGGTCTCGATCGTGTGCCGCTCGCGGAAGCGGCCGTAGGCGCCGGCCACGTTGAAGTAGCGCAGGCTCACCGCGCCCAGCCCGCGCAGCCCCGCGTACGCGCTCAGCGCGGTGTCCACGGCCAGCTTGGAGGCCCCGTAGGGGTTGGTCGGCCGCGTGGGATCGCTCTCCTCGATGGGCGAGCGCTCGGGCTCACCGTACGTGGCCGCCGTCGAGGAGAACACGATCCGGCCCACGCCCTTGTCCCGCATGGCGTCGAGCAGTGCCAGCGTGCCGCCCAGGTTGTTGGCCCAGTAGAGCCCCGGCTTCGCCACCGACTCGCCCACCAGCGACTTGGCCGCGAAGTGCAGCACCGCCTGCACGCCGTCGAGCACCTGCCCGGCCTCGGCGATGTCCGCGCGCACGAAACGGGCGCCCTCCGGCACCGCGTCCTCATGCCCGGTCGACAGGTCGTCGAGCACGGTCACCTCGTGTCCCGCCTCGATGAGCTGCGCTGCGACGACGCTACCGACATATCCGGCACCACCGGTGACCAGTAGCCTCATGTTCACTCCTGTTCAAATATGTTTGATTTTGTACGGCTTGCCGTTCAGCATACGCGGGAAATCCGTTGAGTACGCTGCCAACCACCATGTTTGACACCGTCGCGGCCAACATCGCCCTGGTTCTGCTGTTCATCTTGATCGGGGGCTTCTTCGCCGCCGCCGAAATCGCCATGGTCTCCCTGCGTGACAGCCAGGTCCGCAAGATCTCCCAGTACGGCCGGCGCGGCGAGCGCGTGGCCAAGCTGGCCCGCGATCCCAACAGATTCCTGTCGGCCGTGCAGATCGGCGTGACCGTGGCCACGATGTTGTCGGCCGCGTTCGGCGCCGACCGGCTGGCGGCGCAGCTCGTGCCCGTGCTGGAGGGCTGGCAGGTGCCGCCGGCGGTGTCGCCCGTCATGGCGCTGGTGCTGGTGACGCTGGCGATCTCGTACGTGTCGCTGGTGCTGGGGGAGCTGGCGCCCAAGCGCCTGGCGCTGCAACGGGCCGAGGGGTTGTCGCTGTACGTGGCGCCGTTCCTCGACCGGATCGCCTCCCTGTCGCGCCCGATCATCTGGATGTTGTCGAAGTCCACCGACGGCGTGGTCAGGCTGCTCGGCGGAAACCCGAAGGCCGACCGCGAGGAGGTCACCACCGAGGAGCTGCGCGACATGGTGGTCGGGCACACCGATCTGACCGCCGACGAGCGCAAGCTCATCGGCGAGGTGTTCGCCGCCGGGAAACGGCAGCTCAGGGAGGTGATGCTGCCGCGCACGGAGGTGGAGTTCATGGAGGCCGACACACCGCTGAACGACGCCGCCCGGCTGGCCGCCGCGCTCCCGCACTCGCGGTTCCCGGTCTACCGCGAGTCCTACGACGAGGTCATCGGCTTCGTCCATGTCCGTGACCTGCTGGATCCCGAGCTGGCCGGCCGTACCGAGCCGCTCAGCGCGGTCGTGCCGATCAGGGCGGCCAAGTTCGTGCCCGCGTCCAAGCGCCTGCTCACCACCCTGAACGAGATGCGCGACGAGGGCCAGCACCTGGCGATCGTGGTGGACGAGTACGGCGGCACGGCCGGCATCGTCACCATGGAGGACCTGGTCGAGGAGCTGATCGGGGACATCAGGGACGAGTACGACGTCGAGGAGGACGTCGTGATCCTGCCGGCCGGCGAGATCGAGATCGACGGCCTGACCAACCTCAACGACTTCGCCACCGAGACCGGCATCCGCCTGCCGGACGGCCCCTACGAGACGCTGGCCGGGTTCGTCATGGCCATGCTGGGTCACGTGCCCGCAGCCGGGGAGCGGGTGGAGTTCTCCGGCTTCGAGCTGACCGTCACCGAGCTGGACGGCCGCCGTATCGCCCGGGTGAGAGTGAAACGCCGAGCGGCCGCCGAGTCGCAGCCTGAGCAGGATTCCTGACACAATTGCCTGCTATGGCCAGACCTCGTGTACTCTCCGGCATCCAGCCCACAGCGGACTCCTTCCACCTGGGCAATTACCTGGGTGCGGTCCGCCAGTGGGTCACTATGCAGGAGACCCACGACGCGTTCTACTGCGTGGTCGATCTCCACGCGATCACCGTGCCGACCGAGCCCGCCGCGCTGCGCCGACGCAGCCGCGTGGCCGCGGCCCAGCTCTTCGCCGCGGGGCTCGACCCCGAGCGCTCCACCGTCTTCGTGCAGTCGCACGTGCGCGAGCACACCGAGCTGGCCTGGATCCTGATCTGCCTCACCGGCATGGGCGAGGCGGCCAGGATGACCCAGTTCAAGGACAAGTCGGCCAAGTTCGGGGAGAGCGCGGCCAGCGTCGGCCTGTTCACCTACCCGATCCTGCAGGCCGCCGACATCCTGATCTACCAGGCCAACCGGGTCCCGGTCGGGGCGGACCAGAAGCAGCACCTCGAGCTCACGCGCGACCTGGGCCAGCGGTTCAACCACCGGTTCGGCGACACGTTCACGCTGCCGGAGCCCTACATCCTCAAGGAGGTCGAGAAGATCACCGACCTCCAGGACCCGACGGCGAAGATGTCGAAGTCGTCGTCGAGCCCGGCGGGCATCCTCGACGTCCTGGAGCAGCCCGGGCCGCTGCGCAAGAAGATCATGCGCGCGGTGACGGACACGGGCTCGGAGGTGCTGTTCGACGAGGAGAACAAGCCGGGCATCTCCAACCTGCTGCGCATCCAGTCGGCGCTGACCGGCACGCCCATCCCCGAGCTGGTGGCCCGCTACGAGGGCCAGGGCTACGGCACGTTCAAGAAGGACGTGGCGGAGGCCGTGGCCGACACGTTCGCGCCGATCAGGGAGCGCACGGAGAAGCTGCTGTCCGACGAGGTGGAGCTCGACCGCATGCTGGCGATCGGCGCGGAGCGCGCCGCGGCGGTGGCCAAGGAGACCATGGCGCAGGTCCGTGACCGGGTGGGCTTCCTGCCCAAGCTGTAACCTTCCCGACCTTCAGGGCCGGGCACGCCGATCAAGCGGCGTGCCCGGCTTTCGTTTTTGCCGGCCGCGGTCGCGTACGCCTCTCCCATCGAAGGGCTCGCCGCCGGCCGCCGAGGCGGGCCGGTTGTCAGGGCGGCTTAGCGGCGCTAAGTTGCACTTAGCGATGCTAAGGAGAGGCCATGGAAATGACGGCGAAGGCGGCCGACGGGACCGAGGCGCGGGCCGTCGACGAGGGGAGCGGGCCCGTCATCCTGGTCCTGCACCCCGGCCTGGACGACGGCGCCTCCTGGCGGAAGGTGGCCGAGCGGCTGACCCCCGGCTACCGGGTCGTCCGCCCGCACCGGCGGCAATACCGGCTCGACCTCCCGCCCTGCACCGTCGCGCAGGAGGTCGAGCACGTGCTCGCGGTGGTGGCGGCCGTCGGCGGCGGGCCCGTGCTGGTCGCGGGGCACTCCTCCGGGGCGGTGATCGCGCTGGAGGCCATGGTGGCGGCGCCGTCGGCGTTCGCCGGGGCGGTCCTGTACGAGCCGCCGGCGGTGATCGGACCGCCGCTCGGGGGACCGCACGGCGAGGTCCACACCCGGACCCGGGCCGCCATCGCCGCCGGGCGGCCGGGCCGGGCGATGCGGATCTTCGTGCGCGACACCGTGGGGCTGCCGGCCTGGGCGGCCCTGCTGGTGGGCTGGTTCGTGTCGGTGTCGCCGAGGATGCGGGCACTGGCTCCCCGGCAGATCGAGGACAACGCCGCCATGGACTCCCTCGGCGTCCGGCTCGGCGCCTACGCGGAGATCAGCGCGCCGGTGGTGTTGCTGGGGGGCGACCGGAGCCCGGGGCACCTGGGGGAGCGGCTGGACGCGTTGGAGCGGGTGCTGCCGGCCGCGTCGAGGGTGGTGCTGTCCGGCCAGGGCCACTCGGCCCACGCCAAGGCCCCCGGAGAGGTGGCCGCCGTCATCTCGGGCCTGGCTGCCAGGGTGCTGCCGTCCACCACCGGCTGACGCTTTCCCGCGCTCGGGCCCGGCTTCCCCGGAGAGGGATGGGAAGCCGGGCAGGGGGGTGGTCAGGCGGGTGGCCAGGCGGTCCGGCCGTTGTGGAGGAGGGACGACTGGTGGGCCAGGGCGGAGGCGAGGGTGATGGCGTCAGGGCCGCCGATGCGTTCCCGTACTCCGCCGGCCGTCAGTTGCGCCGTGATCGGCCGCCGCAGCTCGGCCGTCCACCTGGGCGCGCCGGCCGCGTCGATGCGGAAATGGATCTCCCACGCCGGATACGTGGACCGCAGGACCTCGAGCTGCCGCCTCGCCAGAGGATGGTCGTGCTCGGGTGGCGAGCCGGCCCTGGGGCCCTCGAAGGGCGTGCCGGTCATCTCCGCTGCGCCGCCCGGTGCACGCGCAGGAGGGCACGCAGGGCGGCCAGGCTGGGCCGGGTGAGCCGGGTCTCATCGCGTATGGCGGTCCAGCCCGAATGATCTCGTACGAAGGACCACCCGGGGAACTCTCGGGTGGCCTCCTGGAGCAGGCGTTCCATGACGAAATCGGCAGTCGGCGCTGTGGTCATGGACGCAGAGTCGCACCCGCGCGCCTGTCCGTGACGAACTCGGACGCAAGATCTCCCTGTTCGTGGTGACCGAACTCTGAGTTCGCCCGCCGGGCGGCTCATATCGGGATGTCGTGGCGCTCGGCCAGGTAGCGCACCTCCGGCGCCCACGACGGCCGCGCCCGCCGTGCCAGCGAGCGGACCATCTCCCTCAACAGCAGCTTGTGGTCGAGCTCTTCCGGGCATTCACGCTCTATTCGCAGGAGGTGGAGCAGGCTGGCGGCGTCGTCGCCCAGGTCCTCGCAGGCGCGGGCGACGTGGCCGAGGTGGGTGGTGCGCCGCTCGATGGACGGCGTGCGCCGCAGGTCGATGTCGTCGGCGATGTGCAGCACCGCCTCCGGGCGGCCGGTGTCGTTCTCGATGCTGGCCATGTGGATGGCGACGTTGGTGGGGCCGAAGAAGGCCAGGTCGTAGACGCCCGAGGAGTCGTCGACCCGCTCGGCCAGTTGCGCCGCCGGCCCGCGTACGCGCTCCCTGGCCCCGTCGTCGTCGCCCATGCGGGCCTCGCCGATCGCGGCGAGCAGGTGCAGCGCGCCGAGCGCCTTGAGGTGGCGCTGGTCGCCGTCGCCGACGTGCGGCTCCAGCAGCTCGATGCCGCGCCGCGCGACGTCGTACGCGATCTGGTGCATGTCGTCCGACAACATCGACTGCCCCAGGTTCCAGTACGCCCACGCGATCATCAGCGGATCCCCGGACTCCTCGGCGAACCGCATGGCCCGGTCGGCCGCGAGATGCGCCAGATCGACCCGCCGCAGGTGCTTCAGCACCCCCCTGGCCAGCAGGTACGCGTCCGTCGCCACGCTGTGCGCGCCCGGTGTGCGCTCCAGGGCCAGGCTCTCGGCGTCGGTGACCAGCGACGGCAGCGCGGCCATCAGGATCGAGTAGCGGCGCGTCGAGGTGAACCAGGCGTTGCGGGCCGCGGCCACCCGTTCGGAGAGCTGCTCGACGTCGGGCGGTTCGATGTCGGGCGCCAGCGACCGGCACGTGAACAGGGCCCGCTCGATGTCGCTGATCTGCGGCCTGCTCGGCTCGTGGGAGTCGCGCGGGGTCTCGCCTAAGAGCACCGCGGTGCGTACGCCCAGCACCTTGGCGATCTCCCGCAGGAGGGGGAGCGAGGGTGTTCGTTTGCCGTGCTCGATCAGCTCGATGTGCCTGGGGGTGCAGCCGGACTGGGTCGCCAGCGCGGTGGTGCTCATGCCCCTTCGCTCGCGCTGGAGTCTGACCATCTGCCCGGTGCTGATTTCGGCCATAGGCGCGACGCCTCCTGGATCGGTCCCAACTCCCCTCAGGCTAGGGCTCCCGATGTTCCGCTGCCATGGTTTCGGCCCTGCTCAGGCCCCACGACGCCGCGAATGGTGGGCCAGCAGGCGGGCGAGAAAATCCGTGAATTGCTCGCGTTCCGGTCCGCTTAGGGGCGCCAGGAAGTCGTCCTGGAGCTCCGCCATGAGACGCTGCAGCCGCTCCAGGTGCCGGCGCCCCTGCTCGGTGATGGTGATGACGTTGCGGCGGCGGTCGGCGGGGTCCGGCGCGCGCTCGACGTGGCCGCGCTCGGTGAGCTCGTTGATGACGGCGACCAGGTCGCTGCGGTAGATCCCGGTGATCCTGCTCAGCTCCGCCTGGCTCACCGGGCCGGACGCGCGCAGCGCCATGAGCGCGGCGTAGTGCCACTTGCGGGCGTCCGCTCCGGCCAGGCCCTCGGTGACGAGCCGGTCGGCGTGCGTGGCGACCAGCGACAACATCCGGCTGGGCACCTTGCGCAGGGGGGCCGGGGTGAGTTGTTCGTCCATCGGGTCCGTCATGCGGGCGATCTTATCTGTTGCGTTAGTGCGACTAACGGTGTAATTTCGTTAGTGCCACGAACGTTAGTCAAACGAACGAAATGGATCGATCATGCCTGAGCTCGATGTGCTGGACTCCGCGATGTACTACGAGGACGCGGGGGAGGGTGTGCCCTTCGTCTTCCTGCACGGCAATCCCGCCTCGTCCCGCCTGTGGCGAAACGTGCTGCCCGGGGTCGCCCGGCCCGGCCGCCGGCTGCTCGCCCCCGACCTCATCGGCATGGGGCGCTCGGGCAAGCCGGACGTGCCGTACCGGATGGATGACCACGCCCGCTACCTCGACGCCTGGTTCGACGCGCTCGGCCTGGACGGTGTGGTGCTGGTCGGGCACGACTGGGGCGGCGCGCTGGCGTTCGACTGGGCGGCCCGCCACCCGGAGCGGGTGCGGGGCGTGGCCTTCATGGAGACGATCGTCCGCGGGATGAGCTGGGACGAGCTGGGCGAGGGGCCGCGTGCGCGGGCCGAGCTGATCCGCGGTCCCGAGGGGGAGTCGCTGGTGCTCGACCGGAACTTCCTCGTGGAGACCGCGTTCACCGGAGGGGTGCTGACGAGCCTGAGCCAGGAGGAGATGGAGCCGTACCTGGCGCCCTACCCCACCCGGGAGAGCCGCCGCCCGCTGCTGGAGTGGGCGCGGTCGCTGCCGATCGACGGCGAGCCCGCCGACGTGGCCGCCCGCCTGGACGGCTCGGGCAAGTGGCTGGCGAGCAGCGACGACGTGCCCAAGCTGCTGCTCACGTTCGACTCGTCGCCGACGCTGCTGGTCGGGGAGGCGATGGCGGCCTGGTGCGCGGAGAACATCGCCGCCCTGGAGACCGAGCACTGCGGCCCGGCCGGCCACCACGCGCCGGAGGACCGGCCGGAGGAGATCGCCGCGGCCATCACGTCCTGGGCCGCGCGCCACGGACTGTAGCCGGGCATGGGGGCGGGCTCAGCGGTAGCGGCGGCGGCTCATCGGGGTGAGGACCGCGCGCAGCACGTCCGCCGCCTGCCGCACCGTCTCCTCAGGGATCCCCGCCGTGACGTCCTCGTGCGCCCGCGCCGAGGCCTCCAGCGCCGCCTCGGCCCGCAGGCGCCCCTTGTCCGTCAGCTGGACCCAGCGGCTGCGGGCGTCACCGGAGTTGGCCTCGCGCTCCACGTATCCGGCCGCCGCCAGCCGCTGCAGGACGTTGCTGATCCCCCCGGAGGTGAGCAGCAGCGACTTCGACAACTCGCTCGGCTTCATCCGGTACGGCGGCGCCGCCCGGTTCAGCGCCGTCAGCACGTCGAACTCGGCGTAGGTCAGCCCCAGCTCCGACAGCTCGGCCTTGATCGCCTGCTCGAAGTGCAGGTGCAGCCGGGAGGCCCGCTTGCTCAGCTCGAGTGCGGCGATGAGCGACGACGACATGCCCGCCTCCTGCCAGCCGGGCACCAACGCGTCGATCTCATCCGGTTTCACGCCATCGAGAATACCCATCATCAGATTGCTTTCTGAAAAGCTTCTCTCTAAGCTTTTCACTATGGCAATCACCCAACTGATCAGGAACGGCCTCGTCATCGACACCGAGCCGGAGCCCGTCGTCCTCGGCCACGCCGACGTGCGGATCGAGGGCGACGTGATCGCCGAGGTGGGCCCCGGCCTGCCCGAGGTCCCGGGCGCGCAGGTGATCGACGCGACCGGGCGGATCGTGCTCCCCGGCTTCGTCGACACCCACCGGCACACCTGGCAGGCGGCCATCAGGGCGGCCGCGCCCGACGTCGACTTCCCCGGTTACCTGCGGCGCGTCATCGGCGAGTTCGCACCCCGCTTCCGGCCGGAGGACGTCCACGCCGGCAACCTCGCGGGCGCGCTGGAGTGCCTCGACGCGGGTGTCACCACGCTGCTCGACTGGTCGCACATCCAGCTCACCCCCGACCACACGGACTCCGCCGTCCGGGCGCTGCGCGAGTCCGGAGTCAGGGCCGTGTTCGGCTACTGCCACGGCGGCGACCCGGCCGGCCTGGCGAGCGGGGCCCGGCGCGTACGCGAGCAGCTCCCGGACGCCTCCGGCCTGGTCACGATGGCCCTCGCGGCCCTGGGACCGGAGATCGCGGGCCCCGAGCGCGCGCTGGCGGAATGGCGGCTGGCCGGCGAGCTGGGCCTGCCGGTCACCGCGCACCTGGGGCACACTCCGGACGGCGCCGCCGACGGCCTGGCGTTCCTGGAGTCCAACGGGCTGCTCGACGTCCCCACCACGTTCGTGCACGCCCTGCACTACACCGACGAGCACTTCAAGCGCATCGCCGCGAACGGCGGCAGCGTCTCGCTCGCGCCCGTGGACGAGATGAACCTGGCGATGGGCTACCCGGCCACCGGGCGGATCCGGGCGGCGGGCATCCCGGCCGGGCTCGGCGCCGACACCGTGGTCTGCTCGCCCGGCGACATGTTCTCCCTGATGCGCGCCGTTCACCTGCTCGAACGCGGCCGCCCCGGCGGCGCCGGGCTCGGCTTCACCACCCGTGACGCGCTGCGCATGGCCACCATCGAGGGCGCAGAGGTGCTCGGCATGGCCGACGTCGTCGGCTCGCTGCGGCCGGGCAAGCAGGCCGACCTGATGCTCCTGCGCACCGACACGCTGGGCATGGCGGCCGCCCACGACCCGATCGGCGCCGTCGTGCTGAACGCCGACCTCGGTTGTGTGGAGACGGTCATGGTCGCGGGGCGTGTCGTCAAGAGTGGTGGGCAGTTGCTCCATCACGACCTGGCGGCGGTCCTGGCGGCCCTGGCGCGGAGCGCGGGCGCGGTAGCTCGTACGTGATCGTCACCCGGGCCTGGGGTAGGAGATCCCTGGGAAGAGGGTGTCATGGCGAGTCTGACGGAGCGCGTCGAGTCGGTTAAGGCATGGGGGCGCGGCAAGCTCGACGACTGGCGGGTGCGCAGGCTGTCGTTCGACCATCTCGTCCGCGCGGCGCAGCGCTACCAGCTCCAGTCCGGCGACCGGCTGGCCGGCGCGGTGACCTACTTCGCCTTCCTGTCCTTCTTCCCGCTGGTGGCGCTGGCGTACGCGGTGCTCGGGTTCGTGGTGGCGACCAGCGATGAGACCAGATACGCCCTGGAGAAGGCCATCGTCGAACGCCTGCCGGGCATCTCCGCCCAGCTCGACATCAAGGCCATCGCCAGGGCCAAGGAGACCGCCGGGATCATCGGCCTGCTCGGCCTCCTGTACGCCGGGCTCGGCGCGCTCGACGCGCTGCGCGGGGCGCTGCGGGACATCTCGATGGCCACCACGCCCCCGCTGAACTTCTTCCTCGGCAAGCTGCGCGACCTGGCCTCGCTGATCATGCTGGGGCTGACGGCGATCGTGTCCGTGCTGGTCGCGGGGTTCGCCACGACGGCCACGGACAAGGTCGTGCACGCCGTCTTCGGCGGCGCGGACATGCTGGCCAACCTCGGGCTCAGGGCCGCGGGCGTGACGGCGAGCGTGGGGGCGGACTGGGTGCTGTTCGTGATCCTGCTCGGCTGGGTGGCCCGGCCGACCCGGCCGTTCCGGGTGATCGCCCAAGGGGCGCTGCTCGGCGCGATCGGGTTCGGGGTGCTGAAGCAGATCGCGACGCTGCTGCTGGCCACCACCCTGGGCAACCCGGTCTACGGTACGTTCGCCGTCATCGTCGGCCTGCTGGTCTGGATCAACTTCTCGGCCCGGCTCGTGCTCTTCGTCGCCGCCTGGACCGCCACCTCGGGGCTGTGCCCGCCGCCGGCGCCCTCGCCGGTCCCGTCCACCGAGGAGCCGGCGCCCTCCGCGGAGGGCCCGGCTCGCTCCGTCGAGGAGGCCGGCCGGCCGTCAGAGGCGTGAGCGGCCGCGCTTGCGGCGGATCCCGTACCCCAGCCAGATCAGCCCGAACAGCAGCCCGCCGCCGATCACCAGCGAGCCGACCGTCTTGGTCGAGTCGGTCTGCTTGGAGGCGGCGGTGTCCAGCAGCGGCGGCTGGGCGGCCGGCGTGACCGAGGTGCCCGGCGAGGCGGGGGCGGCGGCGGACGGGCGCTGCTGGGGCGCGGCGAGCGCCGACGCGGGCAGCGGGTCCACGAGCTGACCGACCGGGGCGGCCTTGCCGCGCACCGAGAATCCCCAGTCGAGCAGCTGGGTGATCTCGTCCCAGAAGCCGCCCTGGTGCCGCATGATGCTCACCACGATCGTGTGGCCGCCGCGGGTGGCCGCGCCCACGAAGCTGGCCTGCGCCTTCGACGTCCAGCCGTTCTTGACGCCGACCATGCCCTGGTAGCGCCAGAGCAGCTTGTTGTGGTTGCTGATCTCGTAGTGGCCCTTGGGCGCCGGGAACTTGCTGGTCTTCGTGCTGATGTAGCGCCGGAACTCGGGGTTGGCGAGGCCGGCGCGGGCGATCAGCGCCAGGTCGTACGCGGAGCTGCTCTGCCCCGGCTTGTCCAGGCCGCTGGGCGTCTTGGCCACGGTGTCGTACGCCTGCAGCCGCTTGGCCTCGGCGTTCATGTCACTCATGGTCTTGGCCAGGCCGCCGTTCGTCTCGGCCAGGGCCATCGCGGCGTCGTTGCCCGACGACATCATCAGCGCCTTGAACAGGTCGTCGACCTTGTACGTCGCCTTGGGCGACAGCCCGACCGCGCTGCCCTCCTGGTTGCAGGCGTTCTGGCTGGGCCGGATCTTGCGGTTCTTGTCGAGCTTGGGGATCAGTGTGAGTGCGGTCAGCGTCTTGAGCGTGCTGGCCGGCAGGTAGCGCCCGTGGGCGTCCTTGGCGGCGAGCACCTGCCCCGTTCCGGCGTCCGCGATGACGTACGAAGTAGCCTTGCTCTTGGGCGGCTTCTTGACGCCTGCAGGGACAACCAGTCCGCGGCTGCCCAGCGCCTCGCCGCCGACCGGCGTCGTCGGTTCGGCATATGCGGTCCCGCCGGTGAGCGAGACCGAGGCGATGAGTGCCGTGACCGGCACGAGTTTCGTCCACATGGCGGTCTCAGCGTAGCTCCGTGTTAATGCCCATGTGGCGACACATCCCCCGAAGATCCACCTTCGATACTAGAGAGGTACATGTGTCACGAAAGATCGCCGGATTCCTCATCATCCTGGGCGTATTCATGATCTTCGAGTGGGTGAACCTGGGGTTTAACTTGGCCGATGGGCATCCGACCAGCTTCTACGTGGTGCACGGGATCCTGATCGCGGTGAACATCATCCTCGCCATCGTGTTGGGGATCATCGGCTGGCGCGGTCTGCGGGGCTCCTCGGCCGGGGGCTCGGCGGGCCGCTCGGGCGGGGGCTCGGTGGGGGGCTCGGTCAGGGGCCGCAGAGGAGACGACGGGTGAGGGCGTGCAGCTCGTCGGCCTCCTCGCGTGAGTTACCGATCGAGGTGAAGCCCAGCTTGCCGTACTCGGGGATCGCGCCGAGCAGGTGGAACACGTTTCCGGTGCGCCGCTCGGCGTCGAAGCCGATCCCGAGCCGGTCCGCCGTCCGCATCACCTCACCCGGGGTGCGCCCGCGCAGGCAGGACGAAGCGCAGTTGTCGGTTGCGGTGTAGAACTTCGGCTGATTTCCAGACATGAGGTGACCGGTGGCCTGATCGTACGTGGCCCCGGTCGTCAGCACGGCGGCGCCGAACGGATGCGTGGTGCCGCCGATCCGGAGGTTGATCTCGCACAGCAGCGCCGCGTACCCGGCGTCGGCCTTCAGCGCGAAGAAGTCCATCCCGAACAGCCCGACCACTCCCCGCTCGGCCAGGACCTGCGCGATCCGGCCGGCCGACGCGCCCACCTCGGCGCGGTACTCGGGCGCCGCGGGGAACGTGCAGCCCTGGTAGACGTGGCCGTTGTTGCCGCCCAGCACCTGGTCGTGCGTGGCCAGCACCTGAGCCTGACCGCCGGGCGTGATTTGAGCCAGCGCGCTCGGGTAGTAGAGCGGGCGATGTTCGATGAACTCCTCGACCACGGCCCCCCGGTCACGGATCTTCGCGGTGAAGTTGGCCCAGGTCTCGCCGGCTGCGGAGAAGCTGGTGAGCGACCTGTCGGCCTTCGTGACGATCGCGTTGCCGAGACCGGAGTACCCGTCGTTCAGCTTCACGATCACCCGCTCGCCGGGCAGGGCCTCCATCGCCTCCTCGATCTGGAGCGCCGAGTGCACGCCGGCGAAGCCGCGCGCCATCGGCACACCCGCCTCGTGTCCCACTTCCCGGGCCCCGCTCTTGGAGCCGTAATAGGAAAGGGACGTTGCCGGTCCGTAGAGGGGAACGTTGAGTAACGAGGCGAGCTCCTCCTCGAGCTCGCTGAGGACGAACGGCACCAGCCAAGCGTCACCGTCGATCGCCGAGCGTAACTGCTCGATGACGTCGGGGCGATCGAGCAGGGTCCTGGTCAACGGCTGGGACCAGGGGTCGTCGAGGCTGATCAGCGTGAGACGCTTGGCGGCGTCATCCGGGTCGGGCAGGAACGCGAAGTAGTAGTCGACGATGTCGGGGTCGATGGGCGCGGAGGAGAGGTAGACCACCTTGACCTTGGGTTCGCGGAGCGTGAGCAGCAGGAACAGCAGGCGCTCCTCGTACGACCTGGCCGCCGTGATGCGGCGGAGCTCATCCTGCGGGAGGGAGAGCGAGGGTACGACCACCAGGGTCCCCTCACTCGGCTCGAAGATGCTCAACCCAGCACTCTTCTCCCCGAACGGGATATTAGTGATCATACAGCGAGTGAAACACGCATTCTTCTCAAATGCAGCCATCGTTGGAGTGTCATGACCATGACAGAAGGTGACAGGATTCGGAATCGCTGACCACGTTTGAACTGACAGCATCGGGTCACGATCTACTGATCCCTTGTGACTATTTCCGGATCAGCCGCGCGTATGCGGAACGTGACGACCTGCGGTTTCGGCCCTGCCGTCGGCTAACTTTTGGTGTATCTGTCGGCGCGGAGTCGCAGGGGAGCGATAAAGTCGAGGCATCGCCATCGGGCTCACGGCCGACCGCTGTGCTCCCGGGCTGGAGCGGCGGCAATCACAACCGATGACCGCGAAGCCCGTGCTGACGATCTCGCGCACCGTACCCACTGGGTGTGCCTTTTGGTTCGCCGAGCGGCCGCTCAAACCGGGTGGCCACCGCGGGATGGAGATTTTTACAGGGCATGAGCCGCGATGGCCAGCACATCTGGGGCGCGCGGCATGGGACGGGACGGTGACATATGCGGGGACGTGAGCTGCGGGGGGAACTCGACGCGTTCCTGGCGGAGACCGAGCAGGATCTCGTGGCGTTCCGCCGCGATCTCCACATGCACCCTGAGCTGGCCTTCGCCGAATATCGTACGACCCAGCGGATCGCCGACAGGCTAGTCGCCGCCGGTCTGAAGCCCACGGTGTTCACCCAGGGCACGGGGCTGATCTGCGACGTGGGCAGCGGCGACGGGCCGACCATCGCGTTGCGCGCCGACATCGACGCGCTGCCCCTGCAGGACGAGAAGGACGTCGCCTACCGCTCGACCGTGGACGGCGCCTGCCACGCCTGCGGTCACGACGTGCACACCTCGGCGCTGCTCGGCACCTCGCTCTTTCTCGCCCAGCAGGCCGCCGCCGGTCTGCTGCCCGGCCGCGTACGCCTGATCTTCCAGCCCGCCGAGGAGCTGCCCGGCGGCGCGCTCGAGGTCATGTCCCAGGGCGGCATCGCCGGCGTGGACCGCATCTTCGGGCTCCACTGCGACCCGCGCGTGGACGTGGGCCAGGTCGGGCTCAGGCCCGGCCCGATCACCTCCGCCTGCGACAAGATCGTCATCAGGGTCTCCGGCCCCGGCGGCCACACCGCCCGCCCCCACCTGACCGCCGACCTGGTCTTCGCCCTGGCCAAGATCCTCACCGAACTGCCCGCGGCCCTGTCGCGGCGCGTCGACCCGCGCTCCTCGCTCAGCCTCGTCTGGGGCAAGGTGGAGGCCGGCTCGGCGGCCAACGCGATCCCTGACGACGGCGTGGCCGAGGGCACGGTGCGCTGCCTCGACGAGACCGCCTGGCACGCCGCGCCCGACCTGATCAAGTCGCTGCTGGAGTCGGTGGCGGCCGCCTACGGGGTCGAGGCCACGATGGACTACACGCGCGGGGTGCCGCCGGTGGTCAATGACGAGGTCAGCGTCGAGATGCTGGCCGAGGCCACCGAGCGCGTGCTGGGCGCGGGGGCGGTCGTCCCCACGCAGCAGTCGCTCGGGGGCGAGGACTTCGCCTGGTACCTGGAGTCGATCCCGGGGGCGTTCGCCCGGCTCGGGACGCGGTCGCCCGACGGGGTGACGTATGACATCCACCAGGGGACGTTCGACGTGGACGAGAAGGCGATCGCGATGGGCGTGCGGGTCCTGGCCGCCACGGCGCTGACGGCGCTGTGGGAGGTCGGGCCGCTGGACCCGGTCACCTCCGCCCTGGCCTGACATGCCCTTTTCCGTCTCCGCCTGACCCCTGTTCCTCCCCACCCGGCCGTACTTCGGGTCTCGCGTGCCGCGTCGCGGAGTGCGGGGCCCGGTTCGCGCAAGGGGCGCGCCCGGCTGGTGGACAGCCGGGCGCGCGCAGGAAAGCGTGGCCGCCTTTGTGAGGCGGTCGTTCAGAGCAGTTTGCCCAGGGTCACGGGCAGGCGGAGGGCGGACTGGGCGGGGGATACGGTGATCTTGGTGCCTGGCGGGTAGCGGAGGGTGTAGTCGTAGTCAGTGGAGATGATCACCAGGCCGAGCCGGTGCCCCTTCTTGAACAAGTAGTCGGTCGGCTGGAAGTCCCAGGTGAACGTGTAGTCCTTGCCGGGCCGTAGGGGCTCGGTGCGGTCCGGGCGGTGGCGGTTGCGGACGTCGAGCCAGCCCCGGGTGACGATCTTGTACGGGGTCGTCGCGGTGCCGAGCGTCCGGAGGGTGGTGCAGCCCGTGTCACCCGGGACGCCCTGGCCGTAGCAGTAGGACTGGCCGGTCGAGAGCAGGGTGCCGTTCGGGCGGACGTCGGTGCCGTAGTCCACCAGCAGTGCCGTCAGGTACGGGGACGCGCCGTCCTTGAGCGAGGCCCGCACCGACACCGTGGGCGTTCCCGAGATCCGCACGTCGGCGGGCAGCGCGCCGGTCGTCCACGCCAGCCGGTTCGGATCGGCCCCCGTCGCCTCCACGAGCTGCTCGGCCGTCCTGACCTTCTGGTCCACGAACGACTCCTTGGGCGAGCGCGGGCGGGGCAGCAGGCCGAGCGTCGAGCCGGAGCCCGGGAAGAGGGGCACGGTCGCGGTGCCCGGCAGCGGCCACGAGGCGTGCTGGGCCCACTGGCCGGCGGCGATCTCCACGTCCGCCTGGGGCTCGCGCATGATGCCCGAGTCGATGCCGTACAGCCAGTGGTCGAACCAGCCGTGGAGCTGGCGCAGCCATTCGACCGTGCGCAGGCTGAAGGGGTTCATGTGGGTGCCCTGGTGCAGCCAGATCTTGCGCGGCACGTGCCGCTTGGACAGGGCGTACCACCACTGGGCGAACTGCTTGGTCTTGACGTTCCAGTCGTTGAGCCCGTGCACCACGAAGACGCTGGCCTTGACCTTGCGCACGTCGTTGAGGTAGTTGCGGGCGTCCCAGAGGGGGCTGTAGTCGCCGGTGATCCGGTCCTGGGTGGCGGTGATCCCGTCGATCACGTCGCCGCAGGCCTCCTGGCCGTTCTCCCTGGTCAGTACGTATTTGGCGAGCACGTCCAGGTCCTCGCCCTGGAAGCCGCCGGGCGCCAGGACGCCGCCGTTGGCGCGGTAGTAGTCGTACCAGCTGGAGATCGCCGCGATCGGCACGATCGTCTCCAGTCCCTCCACGCCCGTCGCGGCGACGGCGTTGGGCAGGGTGCCGTTGTACGAGACGCCGATCATGCCGACCTTGCCCGTCGACCAGGTGGCCTCGACCGGGTGGCCCTCGGCGTCGAAGCCCTTGGCGCGGCCGTTCAGCCAGTCGATCGCGGCCTTCGGGCCGGCCGTCTCGTTGCGGTCACCGGAGGTCGGGCAGCCGGTGGCGCGGGCGCTGCCGAGGTTCTCGACCAGGGCGATGGCGTAGCCGCGGGGCAGGAAGTAGTTGTCGTAGTAGCCGTCGAACGGTTCGGCGGCCAGCTTGGCCGACAGGGCGGTCAGGGCGGGCAGCGGGTTGCCGTTCTCGTCCACGTCCACGGGGTGGTTCGCGACGTCGTTGCCGGGGGCGTAGTACGGGCTCGCCTCCATGATCACCGGGACCTTCAGTCCCTGGTCGGTCTCCTTGGGCCGCAGGATGTCCACGGCCACCCGGTCGGGTGCGCCGTCGTTGTCGCTGTCGGTCCCCGCGACCTCGACGAACACCGTCTGCTTGACGGCGTCCGCGCGGGAGAAGACGGGCTGGGTGGCGTTGTTCTCGATCTTGATGGCGGGGGTGCCGGCCGAGGCGGGTGGGACGCCGGTGATGGACGCGACGAGTAACGCGGCCAGCGGCACGGCGAGTGCCCGAAGGGCCTTCCGAGGGTGCATGCAGAACTCCGATGCGAGATTTCACCGTCGCTGGGAACATCCGTCACGATCGGCTCTCGGGCAAGGGGTGATCGTGTACCAAAGTTGGGCAAAACTTTCCACGGGCGTACCGTGTGCCTGAACCGGGATTCAGGTCACGGACGCGAGTGATGTCGATAACGGACAGGTTGCGACCCTGTGCGCCAGTTTGGTTCGCCCTGGTCAAGCAACTATCTTCCGTGCAGGTGCCGTACGTTTCTTCGCGCCTGCGATGAGATTCGGCGGCGGGGAAATGGAAGGGAGTCGCCTTGCTCGGCAAGCGATTCAACAGGATGATGCTCGGCTCGGTGGCCGGTGTCATGCTCATGGCAGCAGCCGCTTGTGGCGGCGATGGTGGGGGCACCACGGCGGCCAGTCAGGAGCCGACCGGCGGCGCCAGCAGCGAAGCCACGAAGAGCTCGCTCAAGGTGGGTCTGGCGTTCGACGTCGGCGGGCGTGGCGACAAGTCCTTCAACGACGCCGCATACGCCGGCCTGGAGAAGGCAAAGACGGATCTCGGTGCGGAGATCAAGGAGCTCAGCCCGTCCGCCGACGGTTCCAACCGCGGCGACCTGCTGCGCCAGCTCGCGGACGCGGGCTACAACCCGATCATCGGTGTCGGCTTCGCCTACGCCGAGGACATCAAGAAGACGGCCACCGAATACCCGGACATCGAGTTCGCGGTCGTCGACTCCGCCTCCAACGCGCCCAACGTGACCGGCCTGCTGTTCGCCGAGGAGCAGGGCTCCTACCTGGCGGGCGTCGCCGCGGCGACCAAGTCCGAGAGCGGCCACGTCGGCTTCGTCGGCGGCGTCGAGAGCGACCTGATCAAGAAGTTCGAGGCCGGCTTCGTGGCCGGCGTGAAGTCGGTCAAGGCGGACGCCAAGATCGACATCAGCTACCTCACCCCCGACGGTGACTTCACCGGCTTCAAGGCCCCCGACAAGGGCAAGGTCGCGGCCGAGAAGATGTACCAGGACGGCGCGGACATCGTCTACCACGCCTCCGGCGACTCCGGCCTCGGCGTGTTCCAGGCGGCGGCCGCGGCCAAGAAGAAGGCCATCGGCGTCGACTCCGACCAGCGCCAGACGGTCAAGGAGACCGACCTGCAGTCGGTCATCATGACCTCGATGCTCAAGCGCGTCGACGTCGGCGTGTTCGAGTTCATCAAGGCCTTCCAGGGCGGTACCAAGGGCGGCTCGAACGTCACCTACGACCTGAAGGTCGACGGCGTGGGCCTGTCCACCACCGGTGGCGAGATCGACGACATCAAGGACAAGCTCGACGCTGCCAAGAAGGACATCGTCGACGGCAAGATCACGGTTCCTGCCAAGCCGTAAATCGGGGCAGGAGAGACAGCCGAGGGCCCGGAGTCCTGACTTCGGGCCTTCTGCCTATGCCGCCCCCCTGTAGGAGAGGCAAATGAGTGCTGACACCTTGGCCACGGTGAAACCCGCCGTAGAGCTGGAGGGCATCACCAAGCGTTTCCCCGGTGTCGTCGCGAACCACGACATCCGCATCACCGTCCAGCCCGGCACGGTGCACGCCATCGTAGGGGAGAACGGCGCGGGCAAATCGACCCTGATGAAGATCCTGTACGGCATGCAGAAGCCGGACGAGGGCACCATCAGGATCAACGGCACGGAGGTCAGCTTCCGCACGCCGAGCGACGCCATCGCGGTCGGGATCGGCATGGTGCACCAGCACTTCATGCTCGCCGACAACTTCACGGTGCTCGAGAACATCGTCCTCGGGGCCGAGCCCACGACGGCCGGCGTGCTCGACACGGCCGCGGCGCGCAGGCGCATCACCGACCTGGCCGCCACCCACGGCCTGCGGGTCGATCCCGACAAGCTGGTGGAGGACCTCGGCGTCGGCGACCGCCAGCGCGTGGAGATCCTCAAGGTCCTCTACCGGGGCGCCCGCATCCTCATCCTCGACGAGCCGACGGCCGTGCTGGTGCCGCAGGAGGTCGAGGAGCTCTTCCAGAACCTGCGCGAGCTCAAGGCCGAGGGCCTGACGGTCATCTTCATCTCGCACAAGCTCGACGAGGTGCTCGACATCGCCGACGCGATCACCGTCATCCGGCGCGGCACCACCGTCGCGAGCGTCGAACCCAGCCAGGTCACCGCCCGCCGGCTGGCCGAGCTGATGGTGGGCAGCGAGCTGCCCACGCCCGAGACCCGCGAGTCCACCGTGACCGACACGGTCGCGCTGCGGGTCTCGCACCTCACGATGGAGGCCGACGGCCACCACCCGGCGCCGAAGGGCACCCCGGTCGGCACGTACGTGGCCAAGCTGCGCGAGGACGGCAAGCGCCTGCTCCTCGACGACGTGTCGTTCGAGATCCACAAGGGCGAGATCCTCGGCATCGCCGGTGTCGAGGGCAACGGCCAGTCCGAGCTGATCGAGGCCATCATGGGCATCCGCCCGGCGCACGGTGGCATCGAGCTGGACGGCCGGGACATCAGCGCCTGGTCCACGCTCAAGCGCCGCGAGTCCGGTATCGGCTACATCCCGGAGGACCGGCACCGCCAGGGCCTGCTCCTGGAGGCGTCCCTGTGGGAGAACCGCGTGCTGGGGCACCAGACCAGGAAGCCCGCGCGCAACGGCATCTGGGTCGACCGGCGGGCCTCGAGGGCCGACACCGAGCGCATCGTCAAGGAGTACGACGTACGCACCCCCGGCGTCGAGACCCTGGCCCTGGCCCTGTCGGGCGGCAACCAGCAGAAGCTGATCGTGGGCCGCGAGATGAGCGGTGAGCCCGCGTTCCTCATCGCCGCCCACCCCACGCGCGGCGTGGACGTCGGCGCCCAGGCCGCGATCTGGGACCACCTGCGCAACGCCCGCGCCGCCGGGCTGGCGGTGCTGCTCATCTCCGCCGACCTCGACGAGCTGATCGGCCTGTCCGACTCGATCCAGGTCATCTACCGTGGGCGGCTCGTTGCCGCGCTCGATCCTTCCGACATCACGCCCGAGCGGCTGGGCGGCTACATGACCGGCGCCATCGCCGGTACTGAGGAGACGTGATGCCCGCCGGGCTCAACCGGGCGCTGCTCACCGTCGCCGGCGCCGTCATCGCCATCCTCCTGGCGATCGCGATCTGCAGCGTGGCGATCGTCGTCGCGGGCGGGAGCCCGCTGGACGCCCTGGGCGCCTTCTTCAACTTCGGGGAGACCGCGCGGGCGGAGTCCAACTCCATCGCCACGCTCCTCAACCGGGCGGTGCCGCTGTTCATCGCCGGTCTGGCGGTGGCCGTCGGCTTCCGCATGAACCTCTTCAACATCGGCGTCGAGGGCCAGTACCGGATCGCGGCCATCTGCGCGGCCTATGTCGGCTCCACGTTCGCCGCGCCGGCCTGGATCCAGATCCCGGTGATCATCGTGGTCGCGGCGCTGGTCGGCGGCCTGTACGCGCTCATCCCCGCCGTCATGAAGGTGACCAGGGGGGTGAACGAGGTCATCGCCACGATCATGCTGAACTTCATCGCGATCAACCTGGCGGCCTTCCTCGTCCGCGGCCCCTTCGCCGGCCAGCGCGCCGAGGGCGACCTCTCCACGACCACGCCGAAGCTTCCCGACTCGGCCATGTTCCCCGACCTGAACTTCGTGTTCGACTGGTTCGGGCTGGTGCGGCCCACCCGCGAAGGCGGTCTCTGGGGCTTCCTCCTCGTGGCCGTCGTGCTCGGCGTGGTGGTCTGGCTGGTGCTGGAGCGCACCCGCTTCGGCTTCAACGTCAAGGCCAGCGGGCTCAACGGCCCCGCCGCGCTCGCCTCGGGCGTCAACCCGAAGACCATGGTGATCTCGGCGATGGTGATGTCCGGCGCGATCGCCGGCCTCATCGGCCTGCCCGAGATCCTCGGCTCCCGGGGTGCCTTCAACTCCAACTTCACCGCCGGCCTGGGCTTCCTGGGCATCGCGGTGGCGCTGCTCGGCCGGAACAAGCCCGTCGGCATCGCGATCGCCGCGCTGCTGTTCGCGTTCCTGGACCGGGCGCAGGGCGCGCTGCAGTTCGCGGACATCCCCGCCTCCGTCGTCACGATCATCCAGGGCGCCATCGTCCTGCTGGTCGTCGTGGCCAACGAGGTGACGAACCGGTTCGCGCTGAGACTCGAAGAGCGGCGGGCGGCCCAGCAGCTCGGCAGGAACACTCCGGTTGAGGTGACAGCATGACCCGGGTCGGCAAATACCACGTGGCGCTCATCGGCGTCGCGGCGCTCATCCTGCTGATGTCGCTGGTGCGGATGGTGTCCGGCCAGAACGACATCACCTCCTCCGGCACGTTCGCCGCCGGCCTGCTGCTGGCGGTGCCGATCGGCCTGGCCGGTCTCGGCGGCCTGTGGGCCGAGCGGGCCGGCGTGGTCAACATCGGCCTCGAAGGCATGATGGTGCTCGGCACCTGGTTCGCGGGCTGGGCCGGATACCAGTGGGGCCCTGTGGCCGCGCTGGCCGCCGGGCTGCTCGGCGGCGCGCTCGGCGGGCTGCTGCACGCGATCGCGACCGTGTCGTTCGGCGTCGACCACATCATCAGCGGCGTCGCCATCAACCTGCTCGGCCCCGGCATCACCCGCTTCCTGTCCGAGGTGCTCTACAAGGAGGGCACCCCGGCCTCCGAAGCGGGCGCGGGCATCACCACCTCGCCCGCCATCACCGGGAAGACGTGGGAGCCCAGCCTGCCGTTGCTCTCCGACGGTCCGGACCTGCTCGGCAAGCTGGAGAGCACCCACTGGTTCCTGCTGTCCGACGTGGCCGGCATCCTGCGCGGACTGACGCACAATGTGAACGTGCTGGTGATCCTGGCCGTGCTGCTGCTGCCGCTGACGTTCTTCGTGCTCTGGCACACGTCCTTCGGCCTGCGGTTGCGCTCGGCGGGCGAGAACCCGTGGGCGGCCGAGTCGCTGGGCGTGAACGTCTACCGGATCAAGTACCTCGCGGTCGTCATCTCCGGCGCCTTCGCCGGGCTCGGCGGCGTGTTCCTGGTCTTCGTCTCCAACAAGTACGTCGAGGGCCAGACGGCCGGGCGCGGCTTCATCGGCCTGGCCGCCATGATCTTCGGCAACTGGCGGCCCGGCGGGCTCGCGGTCGGTGCCGCGCTGTTCGGGTACACCGAAGGTCTGCGCCTGCGCAGCGAAGGCGCGGTCACCTCGTTCTTCCTGTTCGGGGCAGTGCTGCTGCTGATCTACCTGGGGCTGCAGGTCCGCCGCCTGACGGCGCCCGACCGGCCCGTCGAGCTGGTGGCCGGGCGCGCCAGGCAGTACACCCTGATGGCCGTCGCCGCGCTGGGCGCGGTCGTCCTGTTCTGGCTCTGGCTGGTCGTCGACAAGCTGGAGAGAGAGTTCGTCTTCATCACGCCACACGTGCTCACACTGCTCGTGCTCCTGGTCGCCTCGCAGCGCCTGCGGATGCCCAAGGCCGACGGCGTGCGCTATCGCCGGGGGGAACAACATTGAACATCGACTGGAACGGCCTGCGGGACGAGGCCGCGGAGGCCATGCGGAACGCGTACGCGCCGTACTCGAAATTTCCGGTGGGGGCGGCGGCGCTGGTCGATGACGGGCGGATCGTCACCGGTTGCAACGTCGAGAACGCCTCCTACGGGCTGGGCCTGTGCGCCGAGTGCGGCCTCGTCTCGGCGCTGCAGAGCTCCGGCGGCGGCCGGCTGGTGGCCTTCACCTGCGTGGACGGCCACGGCGAGCTGCTGATGCCGTGCGGCCGCTGCCGCCAGCTCCTGTACGAGTTCGGCGGCGAGGAGCTGCTGGTCGAGACCGAGGACGGGCCGAAGCGGATGGCCGAGATCCTGCCGTACGCGTTCGGGCCGCAGGACCTCAGCAGGAGCGCCTGATGGACGCCATCGAGGTCATCCGCGCCAAGCGTGACCGGGGCGAGCTGACCACGGCCCAGATCGACTGGGTGATCGACGCGTACACGGGTGGCGTCGTGGCCGACGAGCAGATGTCCGCGCTGGCCATGGCGATCCTGCTGAACGGCATGAACCGGCGCGAGATCGCCGACTGGACGCAGGCCATGATCCGCTCCGGTGAGCGCATGGACTGGTCCGAGCTCGACCGGCCCACCGCCGACAAGCACTCGACGGGCGGCGTCGGCGACAAGATCACGCTCCCGCTGGCGCCGCTCGTGGCCGCCTGCGGGGCGTACGTGCCGCAGCTCTCCGGCCGCGGGCTCGGCCACACCGGCGGCACCCTGGACAAGCTGGAGTCGATCCCCGGCTGGCGGGCCTCGCTGTCCAACTCCGAGATGCTGCAGGTGCTGCGCTCGGCGGGGGCCGTGGTGTGCGCCGCCGGGTCGGGCCTGGCTCCCGCCGACAAGAAGCTGTACGCCCTGCGCGACGTCACCGGCACGGTCGAGTCGATCCCGCTCATCGCGTCGTCGATCATGTCGAAGAAGATCGCCGAGGGGACGGGGTCGCTCGTCCTCGACGTGAAGGTGGGCTCCGGGGCGTTCATGAAGACGGTCCCGATGGCCCGGGAGCTGGCCGAGACCATGGTCGCGCTCGGGACCGACGCCGGGGTGCGGACGGTCGCGCTGATGACGGCGATGGACCGGCCGCTGGGGCGGGCCGTGGGGAACGCCCTGGAGGTCGAGGAGTCGGTCGAGGTGCTGGCCGGCGGCGGGCCCGCCGACGTGGTGGAGCTGACGGTGCGGCTGGCCAGGGAGATGCTGGAGGCCGCCGGGGTGTCGTCCGGGAAGGATCCGGAGAAGGCGCTGGAGGATGGCTCGGCCATGGACGCCTGGCGGCGGATGATCTCCGCGCAGGGCGGGGACCCGGACGCGCTGCTGCCTCGCGCGGCGGAGACCATGACCGTGGAGGTGCCGTCCTCGGGGGTGCTGACCCGGCTGGACGCGTACGCCGTGGGGCTGGCCGCCTGGCGGCTCGGGGCCGGGCGGGCGCGTAAGGAGGATCCGGTGTCCTTCGGGGCCGGGGTGGTGCTGCACGCCAAGCCGGGGGATCTGGTGCGGGCGGGGCAGCCGTTGATGACACTGCACGCGGATGAGACGGGGCGGTTCGAGCGGGCTCTTGAGGCTTTGGACGGGGGGTATGCGGTGGGTGACGCGGGCGAGGAGCAGTTCCCGCTGATCATCGACCGCATCACCGCCGCCCCGTAGCCCCTGCCGGTCCCTTCCCGACCCCAGCCCACCGACCGGGCTGGGGTCCCTTTGGGTTCTGGGGGGTGAGGGGACGAGAGGGCGAAGGCGTCCCGGGGCCCGCCGACCGGCCTGGGGGTCCCTTGAGAGCCGAGAGGTGCCAGGGCTAAGGTCACCGGCGCGGGGCGCGGCTACGGTGCCTTTGCGCCTTTTGCCGAAAGGACCCCGGCCGCGGTCGGTGGGGAAGCGGGTCAGGGGGTCAGGGCGGGGGCGTCGGCGAAGATCTCGGACAGCACGGCCCGGTGGGTGGGCAGGGCCTCGGCGTGGCGGGCGCGGCCCTCGTCCGTGATGCACACGAACACGCCCCGCCGGTCCTCGTCGCAGACCCCGCGCGACACCAGCGCCGCCTTCTCCAGCCGCGCCACCACCCGCGACAGCGCGCTCTGGCTCAGGTGGACCTCGTCGCACAGCTCCTGGATGCGGAGCTTCCGGTTGTTATGGACGATCCGGTCCAGAACCTCGAACTCGCTGGGCCCCAGACCGTGCCGATCGCCCAGCTCGCGCTCCAGCGCGCACATCGCCTTGGCGTGCTTGGCCAGGACGTAGTGCCAGGTCTCCACCACGAACTGCTCGTCCATGTCGCGGAGGTTACCACTTCGATAAAACTCATGCAACGACATTAAATGCGCTTGCATTAGATGCGAGTGCATGTATTGTTCTGACTCATGTCCTCTTCCTCATCCCGTTGGGGCGCGCTCGCCGTGCTCTGCGCAGTGATATTCCTTGACGCCCTTGACGTCTCGATGGTCGGTGTCGCCCTGCCCGCCATCCAGCACGACCTGGGCCTTACCACGTCATCTCTGCAGTGGGTGGTCAGCGGCTACGTGCTCGGCTACGGCGGTCTTCTGTTGCTCGGGGGCAGGACCGCCGACCTGCTCGGGCGGCGCAGGGTTTTCCTGGTCGCTCTGGGCGTCTTCGCCGTTGCGTCGTTGTTCGGTGGTCTGGTGGACGATGGCGGGCTGCTGATCGCGGCCCGGTTCATCAAGGGTGTGGCCGCCGCGTTCACCGCACCCGCCGCCTTGTCGATCATCACGACGACTTTTCCTGAGGGGCCGGAGCGCAACAAGGCGTTGAGCATCTTCACCGCCTGCGGCGCGAGCGGTTACTCACTCGGCCTCGTGCTGTCCGGTCTGCTGACCGAGATCGGCTGGCGGTGGACGCTGCTCATGCCGGTGCCCGTCGCGATCATCGCGCTGATCGCCGCGCTGAAGGTGCTGCCGCGGGGCCGGGAGGAGCGGGCCGAGGGCGGTCACGACCTGATCGGCGCCGTGACCATCACCGCGTCGATGTTGCTGCTGGTGTTCACGGTCGTGCAGGCGCCCGAGGCCGGTTGGGCCTCGGTGCGGACGATCGGCTCGCTCGTGGGCGTGGCGGTGCTGCTCGGCCTGTTCGTCTTCACGGAGCTGAGGATGCGGCACCCGCTGGTGCGGCTCGGCATCCTGCGCTCCGGCCACATCGTGCGCGCCAACCTGGGGCTGCTCATCCTCATGGGCTCGTACGTGGCCTTCCAGTTCGTGGCCATGCAGTACTTCCAGAACCTGCTGGGCTGGTCCGCCCTCGGCACCGCCATGGCGTTCCTGCCCGCCGGCCTGCTCGTCGCGCTCACCTCGACCAAGATGGGCGACTTCGCGGACCGGTTCGGCACCGGCAAGCTGATCGTGATCGGCGCGGCCGCGCTGGCCGGCGGGTACGCCGTGTTCCTCGGCATCGACCGCACGCCCAGCCTGGGCGGCATGGTCATCCCCGGCATGATCCTGCTCGGCATCGCGTTCGCGCTGTCGTTCCCCTCCCTGAACATCCAGGCCACCAACGGCGTGGACGACGACGAGCAGGGGCTGGCCTCCGGCCTGCTCAACACCTCCGGGCAGGTGGGCGGCGCGATCGTGCTGGCCGTGGTGACCGCCGTGCTCACCTCGGGCGGCGGCGAGACGCTCTCCATCGGCTCGCTGCGCGCGGCGATCGTGGTGTCGCTGGTGCTGGCCCTCGTCGGGCTGGCGATCTCGGCGACCGGGCTGCGGGCCCGCAAGGCGGCGGTGGCTCCGGGGGAGGACAAGGCGCAGGTCTACGAGACCGTCTGATCGTGGGCGACCGTCTGATCGTGGACGCGGGAGGGCCTCGCCGGGGGGTGGCGGGGCCCTTCGCTCATTCCCGGAAGAGGCCGAGCGGGTCGTCGTAGTACAGCTCCTCCGGCACCGCCTCGTCCGTGACGTCCGTGGTGGTGCCCGACCGCACGTCGACCTTGACCAGGTGCGTGTACTCGTCGTCCTCCAACTGGCGGATGAGGACCTCGTCGGCGCCGAGCCAGCGTTCGACCTGCACCACCTCGTACTCGCCCAGGTCCGCGCGGGTGCCCGTGAGGCGGCCCGTGCGGGCGTCCATGACGACGAGCTCCGTGTCCTCCGCCACCAGGGCCAGCCGGCGACCGTCCGGGGAGAGCGCGCCGCCGTACTCCAGGAGGCCGGGGTCGACGCGGTAGCCGCCGTCGAGGCCCTCCGGGCCGTTCAGCGTGAGCTTGGTGATGGAGGCGTGGCCGGGGACCTTGGTGACGTCCTCCTTCTCGCCGACCACCCTGGTGCCGTCGTCGGACACCGCCAGGATCCGGATCCGCTCGCCGAACTCGTAGTGCGTGACGCCGGTGTCGAAGTCCAGCGTCGCGCCGCCGCCGTCCTCGAAGTAGACGGAGAAGTAGCGGCCGCTCGGGGAGGACCTGAAGTGCGGGGTGGCCCGCTCGTCCGTTACGTCGATCACCTTGACGACGCCCGTACGGAGGTCCCGCACCACGTACGAGCCGTCGGACCTGCGGTAGGCGGCGCGGTGGCCGTCCTGGCTGAGGGCCAGCGACATCGTGGCGCCGGTGTCCGCGTCATAGCCGGCACGGGCGCCCGGGAGCCGCCATTCGTCGCCCGTCGCGGTCGTCAGCCGCCACTGGGCGCAGGGCAGCGGGTCCTTCTGGTTGGTGCCGCCCGAGCGGCAGTAGCCGGTGGTGGCGTACTGGACCGGGTCGTCCAGCTCGGCGGGCAGCGGGTCGGGGATCTGCTCCTCCTGTGCCTCGAAGCTCGAGTAGGGGGAGGCCTGGTCGCCGGTGACCTGCTGCTCGATGTTGCTCACCATGGCGTTCACGCCCACCGCCACCAGGGCGACGAACGCGCCCACCGTCCCCAGGGACACCGTCGTCCACGTGGCCACGCGGATCCTGCGGCGGCGGGTGAGGCGGGTCAGGACCGGCTCCGAGACGTTCGTGTGCGTGGTCGTCAGCTCGGAGGCGGTGGCGATCAGGGCGGCGCGCAGGGCCGGGTCGTCGGGCGGGGGTTGTGCTACCGGGGTTTCCCACGGTTGGGCCGGGGCCGTCCAGGAAGGGGAGGAGGCGGTGCCGCTGGTGTCCCAGGGGGCGGTCCACGGGTCCTGGTGGGGTGTGCCAGGGGCCGGGTCCCCGGCGGTCTCGGTGGCGGGGCTCGGGTTCGGTTCGGGGGGGGGGGGGGGGGGGGCGGCGGGGTAGAGGTCGGGGTGGGTGGCCTGGAGGTGGGCGCGGGCCTGGGGGAGCTCCTTGT
>NZ_JBGNUW010000023.1:0-202374 GCF_041950495.1 Nonomuraea sp. MTCD27
CCTCGCCTAAATACGGTCCGCCGGAGGGTCGGGGGGGCCGCCGTCGCCCGGGCCGCCGCGACGCCTGCCTGCCAATTGAGCGACCATCCCGCAGCAAGGCCCGTGCCAACGGCGATGGCGCTCCACATCAGCAGCCGACGGACGCGGATAGCCAAGATGATCAACATCGGCGATCCTATACCGTCGTGGTTGTCCAACTTTCGGAAGACGGCGTAGGCGTCGCTACAGGCAGAGATCGCATCGTCGAAGCGTCGCATCCGGTACTGGGCCGCTCCGAGCTGTGTCAGCGCCATGGCCTCGTCGTAGGGGTCACCGACCTCCTGGAAGATGGCGACGGCTTCCCGGTGGGCTGTGATGGCTTCTTCGAAACGCCGTACCTCGGCGAGAGCAGAGCCAAGAATAGCCAATGCCCTCCCTTCTTCAAGACGGTCGCCAGTTTCGCGGAAGATGGCGGCGGCGGCTTCGCAAGCGGCGATGGCCTTGCCCAACTTCCGTACCTCATACAGTGCGGACCCAAGGCTGGCCAAGCCTGCGCCTTCGTCATGACGGCTGCCGGTCTCGCGGTAGATCGCGACGGCCTCTTCGTAAACGGTTATGCCTTCGTCGACACGTCCCGCCTCTTGCAGTGCTGATCCCTGGCCGCTCAATGCGATGCCTTCACGATAGCGATCACCAGTTTCGCGGAAAATGGCGAGGGCAGCTTTGTGGGCGATGATCGCCTCGTCGAAACGCCGTGCCTCACGCAGGGAGTTGCCTAGATTGTCCAGGGCTGTTGCTTCGCCGTGGCGGTCGCCGAGGTCATGGAAAATGGCTGCGACGTCGGCGTACGCGGCGATCGCCTCGTCGGAGAGGCCCATCAGGTACAGGGTGGATGCGCGATTGCCCAGCGCCGTTGCTTCGCCGTGCCGGTCGCCAACGGCATGGAGGAGGGCGATGGCCTTGTCATGGGCGGCGAGGGCTTCGTCAAAACGCGTCATACGGCCAAGAGCCGCTCCGAGCTGACTCAGCGCGCTACCTTCGCTTTCGCGGTAGCCAAGGGCCCGGGCTGCGTGTACGGCATGGTCGGCAAGGATGACGGACTCAGCGAACGATCGGCGCAATTCCAGATACGGGGCCAGAGCCAAGGCCAGAGCGCACGCTTTGCCGACATGGAGAACATCGCCATCAGCGGCGGCGGCCTCCACGGCCGCCACCAGATTGGGAAATTCTGCATCCAGCCACGGAAGTGCCTGCTCCGGGCTGTCGAAGCCGCCATCGAGGCGGGCAGGCGACAGATGGTTGGCCGCGGCGGTCGCGGTGTCCAGGTAGTAGTCCAGCAGTACGGTGAACGCCCGTAGCCGGCCGTCGGACTCGGCAAGGATGTGGCCCTGCTGGTCGGCGAACAGACGGACGAGGTCGTGCATCCGCCAGCGGCCGTAGCTCATGCCGTGCTCGATCAGATGTGCCCTGGCCAGGGCTTCCAGTTGCCGCCGGACGTCAGGCAGATCCTGCTCGACGAGTGCGGCCGTGGCGGCGGTGGAGATGTCTCGGCCCGGGTTGACGGCCATCAGACGGAACAGCCGTGCCTGCTCAGGAGCGAGATGCCGGTATGACAGCTCAAATGTGGCGCGAACCGTCGCATCCCCGTACCGCAGCTCTGTCAGCCGCGACCCTGCGGCGGCCAGGTCGGCCGCCATATCCCTCAGCGGCCGGTGTGGATCGTCGGCGAGCAGGGCGGCCGCGATCCGCAGCGCGAGCGGCAGGCACCCGCACAGCCGGGCTACCTCCGCGGCGTCGGTCTCGTGCTCGATGACGCGCCGATCGCCGGGATGGGCGAGGTCTATCGCCCGTCCGAGAAGAGAGATCGCCTCCTGAGGTGTCAGGACGTTCAGATCCAGCAGGCGGGCGTCCAACATGCCCATGGTGTGGCGAGAGGTCACGATGGCCCGGCAGCCGGAGTCGCCCGGCAGCAGCGGTCGTACCTGTTCGAGGTCGGCGGCGTTGTCGACCACCACCAGAATCGGCCGTTCGGCCCGGGCATAGGCGGACAGCACTGAGGCGTACAGCCGTGCTCGATCCTGCGTCTCGAATGGTATGTGTTCACCCGGGATGCCTAGGGCACGCAACAGCCCATCCAGAGCATGGCCGGGGTCGAGGCGCCGGCCGGGGTCATAGCCGAAGAGATCGACGAACAGCACGCCGCCGGGAAACCAGCCTCGTGCCAGCACCGCTCGGGCCGCCTGGATCGCCAGCTCGGTCTTACCGACCCCACCCATACCGCCGACCGCCGTCACCACCACAGCCGACGCCCCGCCGATTGATGGGCCGGGCTCCAGGGCCGTCAGCAGATCACGCAGGGAGTCGGCGCGGCCGGTGAACGCCGGTGAGCCCGCGGGGAGGCCGAACAGCGCCGGAGTCACCTGTGGCGGCAGTTGTACGGTGATGTCACGTCCTTGGATCACTGCCGAGAAGAAGATTCCGCCACTGATCTGGTTGTGCATTTCGGCGGCCGTCACCTCATCCGGCGGGTCGTGATTGGGACGGTGACGCGGAAAGCCCGAGATTGATCTGGTGAACATCACGACTCTGCACGACGGGGCCGTCGAAGACACCCCCGCTGATCTCGTTGTGCACCGCTGCCGGATTATCGGGACCGGCGCACGTCCCAGGGATCGGCGCTGCCGCGTTCGCGCGGCGAGTGGTCAGCGTGTCGTATAGCGCAAGAGCCAGACCCGCCACTCCCACGAACGCGCCGACCACGCTGGCTGTCTGATCGGCCTTCGCCAATCCGACGTGGAGAAAGTACGCGCCCATTCCTACTGCGGCCACTGCGAACAAGGCGCCACCGGTCCATTTCGCAACGCGTCCTGCCATTCTTCCATCATGCCGCACCTGAAGATCGCGCGAAGATAGTTGTGAGTCATCTTGCTCTCCCATGATGCGAAGTACTCGGCAAGAGCAGCGGTCGCCACGAAAGGCCCAGCCGGCCACGTCCGACACATGCCCTGAATAAGAACGGGTCCCCTCCCAGCACACCAGGCGGCTACTGCTGGTCGAGCGCGACGGCCTGCCGGATGTAGTCGCGCAGGGCGTCGCGGTTCACCGTGTCCGGGCTTTTGAGCTTGACGTGCCTGGTGGTCTTTCCCACCCCCTCCAGCAGGCCGTGGTCGTCACGGAACCGACCCGGTGACCGGGCGGCCGGTCACCTCGGACACGCCGTTCCAGGTCACCTCGACCGGCAAGGGGGTGGCCTCCACCGTCGTGCACGTGCTCGTGGAACGGGGCGATCTCGCGTACGACACTTCCGTGGCCGAGATCTGGCCGGAATTCGGCGCGTACGGCAAGGGCCGCGCCACCTTGGGCCACGTGCTCAACCACTCGGTCGGCGTGCCGGGCCTGCCCCGGGGCACGACGCCCGAGGACCTGACCGACTGGGACAAGATGTGCGCGGCCACGCGCGCTGCACATGCTCGCCCTCTACCGGGACGGGCGGCAGGGCGAGGCCTTGAGCAGCTACGAGGAGTCCCGTGCCCACCTGGCCGAGGAGCTCGGCCTGGACCGGGGCCTACCCTGACCGGGCTGCACCTGTCGATCCTGGCCCACGATCCGGGGCTCAACGCGCCGCGCGCGCCGGCCCCGGCGACCAACCTGCCCAACGTCCTCACCGACCTGATCGGCCGCGACGGCGCGGTCGCCGAGGTGCGCGCGCTGCTGGAACACCATCGGCTGGTGACGCTCACCGGCTCGGGCAGGGTGGGCAAGACCCGGCTCTCCATGGACGTCGCCGCCCCGATGGCCGAGACCATGACCGACGGTGCCTGGCTTGTCGAGCTGGGCGCGTTGCGGCCAGACATGCCGAGGAAGCGGGAATCGCTCACCGACCTGCTGATGGCGGTCCTCGACATCCACGACGGCGGCGCCCGGCCCCAGGACGCGCCGACCGACCGGCTCGTCCGCGCCCTGCGCGCCCGGCGGCTGCTGCTGGTGCTGGACAACTGCGAGCACGTGATCGAGCCGGTCGCGGAGCTCGTCGGCCTCCTGCTGCGCGCCGTGCCAGGGCTGCGCGTTCTCGCCACCAGCCGGGAGCCGCTCGGCCTGGCGGGCGAGGTGGTGTGGCCCGTGCCGCCGCTGGAGGTGCCCGGCCTCGGCGACGCCGACCCCGCGACGCTGGAGCGCTTCAGCGCGGTACGGCTGTTCGTGGCGCGTGCCTCCGCCGCGGCGCACGGTTTCGCCCTCACCCCGGACAACGCGGAGGCCGTCGCGGTGCTGTGCCGCAGGCTCGACGACATCCCACTGGCGCTGGAACTGGCCGCCACCCGCGTGCGCACGCTGGGGACGCACGGCCTGCTCGCCAGGCTCGACGACCGGTTCCGGCTGCTGCCGACGGGACACCGGGGCGTGTCGGCAGCGTCACGATGGGCGCCCGCGCGTGATCCGCCGGCGACAACAATCGGCGCAAAGCCCACACATGGGTCTTGAGATCGGCCTTCGCCGAATGTATCGGCCGGTCCGGCTACAATGCGTCGACAAGCGCGTCCCGTGACACGGTCTTATTGGCGCTGATCAATAATATTGCGAGCAGGAGGCGCCGTTTGGCGCGACCGACAACGATTTCCTCGCCCGTGCAGGCCGTCACGGACAACGGCCCGAGTACGTGGAACCGCATCGCCACCTCCCTCATCACAATCATCCGGCAGCGCTGTCCAGAGAGGCTGCCGCATCTTCGGCATATTGGCAACCCCCAGGTCGGAAGCCATTCCGCGGGGTGCGGGGCTCGTTTACATCTCGTTCACAACCGTGCTTCTAAATTTGCCCCCATGAAGAAGCTTGTCGCCGTTCTGGCCGTAGGCATGCTCCTCAGTAGTGCCGCATGCACCGAGGATTATCCTGGGCCGGAAAGTCAATCTATTTCCGCCGGCCCGCCCCCGTTGTGCGCACGGGAAATGGACGCGGCGTTCAACTCCTGGGCGAAGGCCGGGTTCAGTGGTTCCGTCGCCATCTCGACCGGCGATGGATTCGACTGCCTGGCCGCGTACGGATCGGCGAACGACGCCACGGCCACACCCAACACGGTCGACACGGTGTTCAGCATCGGTTCGATCACCAAGGCGTTCACCGCGGCCGCGGTCTTCCACCTGGTCGACGACGGGAAGCTGGCCCTGGACGACCGCGCGGGCAAGCTCCTGCCGGAGCTCGACGGCCCCGTCGCGAACGCCACCGTCGAGCAGCTGCTGCTGCATACGAGCGGCCTGAACGGCACCCACGCGAATGACACCGAGCCGATGGGCCGGGAAGCCGCCCTGAAGGCGATCGACGGGCTGGAACTCGCCGCCAGGCCCGGTTCCCGCTACCTGTACTCGAACGCCGGCTATACGCTGTTGGCACTGATCATCGACAAGGTGTCGGGTTCGAGCTACCGGGACTACCTGGCCTCGCACATCCTCCCGCTGCCCGATGGCCGGGTCGCCGGTGGCTACTGGAACGGCAAGCCGGCTGCTCCGGCACCGCGCGCGCTCGGCTACCTCGAAAGCGGCGAGGCCGGCGAGTCCGGCGATTTCGCGGGGCCCTTCTGGGCCGTCGAGGGCAACGGCGGCCTGGCCATGACCATGAAAGACCTGGTGACCTGGACGCGCGCGCTGTTCACCGGAAAGGTGGTGTCCCCGCAGTCTGCCAGGGCGATCGCCACCCCCGGGCGGGAGATCAGCGAGGGCCGCGCCGAAGCGTGGGGCTGGGTCGCGTACGACGCGTCGGTGTACGGCAAACCGTTCCTGGCCACCGCCGGCGGCGGAGGTGACATCGGCCACAACGCGGTCCTGGTGTGGGTGCCGGAAGACCAAATGGTCATCGCGATGGCCGCCAACAAGCCGAAGATCTCCGCCGAGAAGCTGCTCGAGACGGTCGGCCCGGCACTGGCCCTCGGAAAGCCGCTGCCCGTACCCACGGTCGAGGCCGGCAGGGGTGACCTGGCGGCGGCGGCCGGCACGTACGAGCTGGGAACCGGCGGGTCGTTCGAAGTCGCCGTCCGCGACGACCACCTGGCCGTCACCGCGACCGGCGCCGACGCGGTGACCGCGCTGTTCCCGCCACCGGCCGGCATCTCCCCCAGTGACCTGCGCAAACACGAGGAGCAGGTGGCCGCGCTGCTCGCCGGGAAGACCCAGGAAGGCCGCAAGGAACGCGCCGCTTTCGAGCGCCAGTACGGCCCCATGGGCGACATCACCCTTACCGGCACCATCGCGCACGGCGACGAGATGCGTACCTACGTCACCATCGCCAGCGGCAGTAAGTTGATTCCGGGCTGGTTCTCGCTCAATGCGGCAGGCGGCGTCAAAGCGGCAGAGATACCCACGAAGGGGGCAGCGACCTTGCACTTCCTCCCGTCCGGCGACGACCGGTACCACCCGGACGACCCCAGCGGGGTCCGCCCGGACGTGACCGTGGCCTTCGCCGACGGCCGCATGACCGTGACCGGACCCGCCGGATCGACCGCCGCCACGCGGGCCGGCTGACGGCATCGGCGGGCGGCGGCGTGCGCATCCTCCTGGTGGAAGACGATCCCGATCTGGCGCAGGTCGTCGCTCTTGGCCTGCGGAACGAGTCGTACGCGGTGGACGTCGCCGCCACCGGCGACGACGCCGAGGAACACCTTCGGACGACCGTGTACGACGTCGCGTGCCTCGACCTCGGCCTGCCCGACGGGGACGGGATGGACCTCGTCCGTCGCCTCGGCCACGATCCCGACCTGCACCGCCCCCGGCGACTGCTGGTGGTGACCGCACGCGACGCGGTCGCCGACCGGGTCGCCGGCCTCGACGCCGGCGCGGACGACTATCTGGTCAAACCGTTCCACTTCGCCGAACTCACCGCCCGCCTTCGCGCTCTCGAACGTCGCGCCGACGAGCACGGCACCACGTTGGCGGTCGGCGACCTGCTGCTCGACCTCGCCGCGCACCGCGCGTGGCGGTCCGGCGCCCCGTTGGACCTGACCGCGCGCGAGTACGCGCTCCTGAGGTACTTCATGCACCACCCCGGCGAGGTCCTCTCCGCCGAGCACCTGCTCGAACACGTGTGGGACGCCAACGCCAACCCGTTCACCTCCTCCGTACGGGTCATCCTCAGCCGCCTGCGCAAGAAGCTCGGCGACCCCGCGCTGATCGACACCATCGCCAACGTCGGCTACCGACTCAGGGCTCGGCCATGAACCAGCGCTGGCGGTCGCTGCGGATCCGCCTGGCGGCTCTCGGCTTCCTCGCCATCTACGTGCCGGCGCTGCTGTTGTTCGGCGTCATCCTCGCCACGGACACCGAGACCGTGTCCACCGTACGGGCCGGCGCGACGGACACCGAGACGACGACCCGGCACCTGTCCGGATGGGCTTTCGGGACCCTCATCGCCCTGGGCCCGGTCGCCGCCGCGCTGGCCTGGTGGTGGGCCGGCCGCGCGGTGCGGCCGCTCCACCAGGTGCGCGCGGTCGCCGAGGACATCGAGGCCACGGACCTCAGCCGCCGCACCGGCCTCGACAACGGCCCGATCGAGGTCACCGCCCTGGCCGCCAGCTTCGACGCCATGCTCGACCGGCTGGAGGCGGCCGCGGAGACGCAGCGCCGACTCATCGAGGAGGCCAGCCACGAGTTACGCCTGCCGCTGTCAGTGCTGATGACGAACGCGGAGGTCATCCTCGCTCACCCCGCCCCCACCGCCGACATCTACCGGCAAGCCCTGGAACGCTCACGGAAGGCCGCCGATCGACTCCAGCGAACGATCGAGGAGCTTCTCGTCGATGCGCGCGGCCGGGCCCGCACCATCAGCCGCCGGCCCACCGACCTGATGGTCACCCTTCGCGAGATCGCCGGCGACGCCGCCGTCCTGGCCGCGGTGCGGCAGGTCACCCTGTCCGTCACCGGGCCGCCATCCGCCGTGTGCCGGGTGGACGAGCCCACGGTACGGCGCGCGATCTCCAACCTCGTCGACAACGCCATCCGGTACGCGCCGGCGGGTTCGACCGTCGGCGTCCACATCGAGACGACACCGGCGCAGGTCGCCGTCGTCGTCACCGACCACGGCCCCGGCATCCCACCCGACCAGCAGGAACGCATCCTCGAACGCTTCTGGCGCGGTGGGGACAGCGGACCCGGCGCCGGGCTCGGCCTGCCGATCGCCGGCCAGATCGCCCAGGCCCACGGCGGCACCGTCACCGTGACCTCACCAGGCCCATCAGGCGACGGCTCCGTGTTCCGGCTCACCCTTCGCCCCTGACCACTGTGGAGAGGCAGATGAACATCGATCAATGGCTGACCCGATACGGCCAGGCCTGGCGGGACAAGGACGCGTACGCCGCCGCCGGACTGTTCACCGAGGACGGCGTCTACCTGTCGTCGCCGACCGCGCCGGCGCATGTCGGCAGCGACGCCATCGCCGCGTACTGGCGCCGGGCTACGGCGACGCAGCAGGAGGTGGACCTGAGGTTCGGGCGGCCGGTGATCAACGGCCGCCGGGTTGCGGTGGAGTGGTGGGCGGTCATGCGCGATGCCGACTGGCAGCCCGACGCGACCGGCGACCGGGTCACCCTGCCCGGCTGCCTGATCCTCCGGTTCACCGAGGACGGGCTGTGCGAGGAACTGCGCGAGTACTACAACCCCGTTTTCGGCGAGGCACTGCAGCCACCGACCGGCTGGGGCCGGTAGCCACACGTTGACCGGGTGTGTACCGGGGCCGGCCATCGTTGTCGGCACCAGCGTGCGTGCCCCGGGAGGCCAAGATGCCCGTACAACAGATCGCAGTAGTGTCCGTCCCCGTGTCCGATGCGGTCCGGTCGCGGGACTTCTACGTCGACGCGCTCGGCCTCGCTGTGATCCGTGACGACAGCTCGACACCGGGCATGCACTGGGTCGAGGTCGCGCCCAAGGGAGCGACCACCTGCGGCGTGGTGTTCGACCAGGAGCCGGAGACGCGGCCGTACGGCATCGAAGCCGTGCTGCGCGACCCCGACGGCAACCGGCTCGTCCTGCTCCAGCGCACCGGGCAGCCAGGGCCCGCGGCCTAGTTTGTACTGAGGGGAACGACGCGGACGACGCCTGAGCCGCGTTAGGCGGGCGGCGTGATCCGCGGCGACGAGGCCGTCCCCAGGGCTGAAGGGAATCTCTGCCGGGTGTCCCTACGCGCAGTTCTTCCAGTCGCCCGCGCTCCCCCACGAGCAGGTGTCGATCTTCTTGAGGTCGCTGCCCCGGTAGATGCCCGCCGCGTCCCCGTCGTTGTTCCACACGTACCACTTGCGCTGCCAGTACAGGGTGGTCGAGGAGTCCTGGCCCTGGCCCGAGCGGACGGTGACGCTCTTGCCCGGCTTCAACGTGAAGCGCGGGAACCTGAACCTGTATCCCGTCTCGTCGCGCAGGACCCAGCGCTCCATCTGGATCGCCTTGCGAGTGGTGTTCTTGAGGACCACGTACTCGCCGTTCAGGCTGGTGTTGCCGCCCCTGTCGCTGCCGGGAGAGTCGAAGTACGCCTTCGTGAACATGACCGCGGGGTTCGCGGCCTCGGCCGGCGCGGCGACGAGCGTCGAGGCGAGCAGGGCTGTCCCGACGGCGGTGGCGGGAACGAGACGACGAAGCATCCGGACTCCTGAGCATCAAGAAATGGAACGTGACAGGAGTTGGACGTGGGAGCACCGGATCAGGTGGTCGCGTACCGCTGTCCGGATGCGGACACGGAACGGAAGCCCCGGGAGCGCCACCCTGGCTCCTACGGGGCAGATCGGCCCGGAATCCGGAACCAGGGCGGCGACAAGGGGGACATGCGAGACGGTCAGCCGAGCCAGGTCGTGATCTGGGACATGGCGGTCGCCGACCAGCCGAGCTTGAGGTGGTTGAGCGGGAGCGTCACCGTGGCGGCCCGGTTCGCGAGGCCGTCGGGCGCGGTGCAACTCGCCACGAAGACGGCCCCGTCGGACGGTCCTGTGTGCTCGTTGTGCAGCAGGGCCATGTCCGGCATGTTGCCGCACAGCTGGTAGACCGGAACGCTCGCAGGCGTCCCCGCGTTGATGAGGGACTGCACGAGCGAGCCTCTGTCGATGGCCCACTGGATGCCGCGGCCGGAGGTGTAGAAGCCGGTGCCGCCGTAATAGGTGGTGTACCAGTCCTGCTCGGCGGTGGACAGGGGGTAGACGTTGTCCCATCGGTAGAGCATGTCGTCGGAGCCCGGGTAGGCGGCGCCCTCGTAGCTCAGCTCGGGGTGGTTGCGCCACAGGCCGTAACAGACCATCTGGGTGTGGGGCGCGGGCGCGTTCAGCGAACCCCCGCATTCCGGAAATATCGCGAAATCGTGGGTCCAGCCGTGCCGGTAACCCCAGTCGAAGCCCTTGTTCGGCCCGCCGACGAGGATCAGCTTCCGGACGTCGCCCGCGTAGGCCGTGCCCCAGGACTTGCGCATCGACGAGACGTACATGCGCGCGTTGAACGCGCCCTTCGACCAGCCGATCACGTCCACCTGCGCGGCACCGGTCTTCGCCCGGATCCTGGCGACGGCGTCGTGGATCTGCTCAGCCCAGTAGTGGCCGTCCCCGGTGATATGCGGGAAGCCGATCGCGAAGACCTTGTAGCCCCGGCCGCTGAGGTGCTGCATGAGTCCGGTGGTGGGGCAACTGGCCTGGCCGCAGCCGTACGAGCCGCTGGCGTTGGGGTTGGCCCAGGCCAGATCGGCGGTTTGGTTGGCGCCGTGCACCAGCAGCACGGGAGTGTTCTTGGTGCCCGTCTGCCAGCCCGGCGCGTGGTACAGCAGGAACCGCGAGGAGTGCGGGCGGGCGACGTCACCGAACAGGCGCCTGGTCTGTCCCGTCTGATCGCCGCGACCGTCGGGCGGGTAGGTCTCGGCCAGGAACCCGGTGGAGTTGTCCTTGTAGCGCTCGACGAGCGCCCAGCCGTTCTCCAGGCCCGAGGTGTAGGCGGCCTCCAGCGTCACCGACCCCGTCGCGGTCGCCGCGGCCGGTGTCGTGAGCAGCGCACCGGCTGCTAATACGAGGGCCGCGGCTATTCGTATCCACGAACGTCGTCCCATCAGACCTCCCACGAAGCTGAGATGAGTCAAGTTCGCCCGATCTGGAGGCGCCGGTCAATGTGAGCCGCACCCATAGTTCCGTGTCGGCCAGTACCTCGAAAACGGAGCGACGCAAGGAGCCGAGACCGCACCACGCTGAAGGCCGTGACACCCGATCTCGCCGACGCACGGGACCGCCTGGTCCCTCCCCGTCGGCTTCGCCTGACTGTGGCTCGTGGATTCGCATCCCTCCAGCTCATGATCGATAGCCGGGGGACGCCCATGGACGGTTCCGGGCGTATCGCCTGAGGGCGGCGGCAACCCGGCCAGTGCCGTCTTCGGCCCGCAGGGGCCGGCGGTGTGGCCTGCCCTCCAGTGCCCGGAGAGGAGGCACACCGTACGGACGGAAGTGGCGTAGCGCCTGCTAGCGGGGCTCATAACGCTCGTCTACCTGGGCATATGATCGGCGGCATGGCGCTGCGACTGGTACAGGTGAATTTCAAGGCCCGGGACGACTCGGCGCTCGGTCGGTTCTGGGCGGAGGCGCTCGGCTGGGGTGTTTCCAGCGAGGCCCCCGGCGTGACCAACCTCGAACCCGAGGGCTTCGTCTGGCCGGACCCCGCCGGCTTCTACCTCGATTTCGTCACCGTCCCTGACCCCGAAACGGTGAAGTACCGCGTGCACCTCGATCTCGCCACCACCTCTGCGGCCCACCAGGCGGAGTTGGTCGCGCGCCTGAAGGAGCTCGGTGCGACGCCCGCCGATGTGGGGCAGGGCGACGTCCCGTGGACGGTTCTGGCCGACCCGGAGGGCAACGTGTTCTGCGTGCTGGAGCCTCGGGAGATCTACCGGGATACCGGGCCGATCGCCGCGATGGTGGTCGACTGCGCGGATCCGCGGGCCATGGCCCGGTTCTGGGGCGAGGCGGGGGACCTGACCGTGCACGAGGTGAGCGACGATCATGCGCGGCTGCGCTCCGCCAAGGGTGCCGGGCCGTATCTGGAGTTCCTCCGCGCGTCGCCGGGCGGGAAGACCGTGTGGAACCGCGTCCATCTCGACCTGCTGCCGGACCCCGTTGACGGTCAAGAGGCGGAGGTGGCCCGGCTACGGGCTCTGGGCGCCACCGCCGCCGACGTCGGACAGGGCGATGTTTCGTGGAAGGTCCTGGCCGACCCGGAGGGCAACGAGTTCTGCGTCCTCGGACGGGGCTGACGCAGGGCTGCATCGCCTGCGGAGACCGTCTTCCGACATGGGAGGGCTCGGACGGCACACGACACCGGCTGAGGCCGCCGGGCCGCAGCCTGGGAAGGTCGCCTGCGAGTCCGCGTTCGCGGCCGGTGGGTAGGCCATGCGGGATAGCCTGGGCGTGGCGTGAGATCGCTACGAATGGCGGGGGGAGCCGGTGACGGACTCTCGGGTGGTGGGCATGGGCGGCCCGGGACGTATCGGTGAGCATCAGGTCGTGCGGCTCCTCGGTGAAGGCGGGCAAGGGGCGGTCTACCTGGCGCAGTCGCCCGACGAGGGACGGGTGGCGGTCAAGGTGCTGCACCGGCGGCTCGCCGCCGATCCGGAGGTCCGGCGCCGGTTCCTGCGCGAGGCGGAGGTCGCCGCCAGCGTCGCGCCGTTCTGCACGGCGCGGGTGATCGGCACCGGGATGCTGGGCGAGCAGCCGTACATCGTCAGCGAGTACGTCCCCGGCCCGTCGCTCGACGAGCTGGTCAAGCGGGACGGGCCCCGCGCCGGCGGCGGGCTGGACCGGCTGGCGATCAGCACGCTGACCGCCCTCGCCTCCATCCACCGCGCCGGGATCGTGCACCGCGACTTCAAGCCGGGCAACGTGATCCTCGGTCCCGAGGGGCCGGTCGTGATCGACTTCGGCATCGCCCGCGCCCTCGACGCCATGGCCACCACCAGCCAAGTTGCCGGCACTCCGGCGTACATGTCGCCGGAGCAGCTCAGCGACCAGCCGCTCACGCTCGCCTCGGACATGTTCTCCTGGGCGGCCACGATGGTGTTCGCGGCGACCGGGCGAAGGGCCTTCACCGGCTCCCAAGTGCCGGCGATCATGCATGCCATCCTGCACTACCCGCCTGACCTGTCCGGGGTGCCCGAGCCGCTGCGCGCGATGGTGGCGTCCTGTCTGGCCAAGGACGCCACCGACAGGCCGACCGCCGAGCGCCTGCTGCGCGACCTCACCTCCGGCGACGGCCGCGGCGCCGTACGACCCGGCCGCGCCGCCGAGCAGACGCTCGAGGACAAGCCGCGGTCCGCTCCGCCGGCGGTGCCCACCGCGCCCTCGGCCCTGGACGGAGCGAAGGGGCGGCCCAGGCGCTCGCGCGGGTCGCTGGTCGCGGCCGGGGCCGTGCTGGTGGCGCTGGCCGTGACCGCGGGCGTACTGCTCGTGCCCTCCTGGCTGGCCGGGAACGAGGGCGGCGGCGAGAAGGCTGCGGCCACCGCATCCGCCGTCGCCCCGCCGGTGATCGACCGCAGGGCGTACCCGGCGGTCGACGTGGCTGACGGCTTCGACGCCGCCGCGGCTGGCCACGACGGCTACCAGCCCTACAGCGAGGAGGTGATGCCGGTGGTCAAGGTCGATGGCGGCAGGCTCACCGGCGAGGGTCAGAGCCCGTTCTTCGGCTGGTTCGCCCTGCCCGGGGCACCGTCCTCCGGTGACACAGTCAGCGTGATCACCCTGGGCGCGTTCGCGAGCACCGGTGAGGCGGAGGACAGCGTGTTCGTCGGCCGGGTCAAGGACGCCGGCAACTACATCGGCGCCTGGTACAACAACACCCGCAAGGAGATCGGCATCGACGTGCGGGTCGACGGCGAATTCCGCCACGAACCCAACAGCGCCAGTCTGTCGCTCGCGCCCGGCGACCGCCTCGCCCTGGTGCTGTCAGGCGGCACCACGATCACCTCGTACGCCGAGACAGGCGGCACCTGGCGGCGCCTGACCACCGCCCGCATCGACCTGCTGACCACGCCACAGGAGCGGGCACGGTGGCGCCACGGGTTCGGCATGCGCGGCACGACCGGCACGATCGCCCTGGACGCCGCCACGGGGCACAGCGCAGCAGGGTGAACACCGGAGGTTCACCGTGGTGATCGGCATGAATCCACGCGACTCCCCCCAGCCTCGGGATGGAAGGCGAACAGGTGAGCCGGCGAGTCGTCGGCCCGGATGCTGCGGCGCAGTCCCTGCCGCCGGCCGAGGTGCCGGAATCAGCCGCCGATGCCGGCTCGCGCGTCGGCTTCGGTTGCCGAGCTCATCGAGTACCACTTCTGGGACACCTCGGTGTCCGCCGACCCGAACGACAGGCCGGCCAGGATCTTCGCCCGGCAATGGCCGGGTGAGACGTGGCGGGTGAGCGGCAGCATGGAGCTCGCGGGTGTGCGCGACGGCGACGCGAGGGAGATCTCATGCACAAGCGACGACGGGACTTGCGGGCATACCGGCCCGTACGGTCGAAAACCACTTGCCTCGTACGGCGGGCCTCGGGGAACGTTGTTTCCATGATGCGCTGACGGATTGCACCCGCTGTTTCGAGATTGCCACGGCGCCGACTCGCGCGCCGTGATGCCGCCCGCCCATGCCCCGTTCAGCAAAGAGAGCGTCCTTGTCTCAGCAACATCCCCGGCCACCGGCCACCACGGCCACGGTCACCGTGTTCGCCTCCCCCACGAGCTGGATCGAGTCCGATGCCGTCGCGCAGTGCCACCAGGTGGCCGCACTCGACGGCATGACGCACGTCGCCGCCATGCCGGACCTGCACCCCGGCAAGGGCGCCCCCATCGGCGCCGCCATGGCGTCGACCGTCTTGTACCCGTTCCTGGTGGGCTCCGACATCGGGTGCGGCATCGCCGTGTTCCCCGTCAAGCTCAAGCGCGCCGTACCCGAGAAACTCGCCGCCCGGTTCCCCGACCTCGATCGCGCGCTGCACCCTGAGCAGGATGCCGGCGATCCCGCCTGGGCCGTGGTGAAGGGCGACATTCCCGCAGGTCACGTCGAAGGGCTCGGCACGGTCGGCCGGGGCAACCACTTCGTCGAGCTGGCGCGGATCGGGACCGTCTTCGAGCCGGACCACGCCGGCCGTCTCGGGCTGGCCGCCAGCGACCTGGTGCTCATCGTGCACAGCGGTTCCCGAGGGCTGGGCGAACGGATCCTGCGGGCGCACACCGAGGTCCACGGCGCGGGCCCGGCTGCCGATCCCGAGGCCTACCTGGCGATGCATGACGACGCCGTACGCTGGGGGTCGCTCAACCGGCGGCTGCTGGCCGCCCGGGTCGCCCATGCGCTGGGGGCCGAGCCCACCGAGCCGATCGTCGACCAGTGCCACAACCTGGTCGAGCTCCGCGACGGGAGCTACCTGCACCGCAAGGGGGCGGCGCCGGGTGACGGCCGCGACGTGCTCATCGCCGGTACGCGAGGCACCCCTTCCTACCTCGTGGCCGCCCACGCCGGGCCGGACGCCGGGCATTCCGTGGCGCACGGCGCGGGCCGCAAGATGTCGCGTGCGGACGCCCTGCGCCGGGGGCGGGCCAAGCACACGGTCGAGGAGCTGCGCCGTACGCCGGTGGGGTCGCTGGTGGTGTGCGGCGACCGGCAACTGCTGTTCGAGGAGGCGCCTACGGCGTACAAGCGGATCGAGCAGGTGATCGCCGACCTCGTCGAGCACCGGCTGGCCACGCCCGTGGCCACCACGATCCCGCTGGTCACCTACAAGACGCCCGACCTGGGGTCCGCGCCCCGTGGCCGCCGTAAGCGCGGCCGGCCGTGAGCGTTCACCTGCTCCTGTCGGCCGGGCGGGGCCCGCAGGAGTGTGCCTGGGCCCTGGCCGAGCTGCTGCACCGCCTGGAAGCCGACGCCGCCCGGCAGGAGCTGGAGACCCATCGGGCCCAGACTGTTCCCGGGGACCGGCCGGGCACCTACCGATCGGTCCTCGTCCGGATCGCAGGAGACGACGCCGAGACGTTCGCCGCCTCGTGGACCGGAACCCTGTGCTGGCAGGCCCCCAGCCCGTACCGGGCCGGCACCGGCCGAAAGAACTGGTACGTCATCGCCCGGCCGTGCCGGCTCGACACCCCGCGCACGGCGTTCGCGGAAGCAGACGTCGACATCGTCGCCTGCCGCACCGGCGGCCCCGGCGGCCAGCACCGGAACAAGGCGAGCACGGCCGTACGGGCGACCCACCGGCCCACCGGCATCGTCGTCGTGGTCGACACCGAGCGGCAGCTCAGCCTCAACCGCCGCATCGCCATGCGGCTGCTGCGGCAGCGCATCGAACGCGGCGACGAGGCGGCGGAGCACGCCGTCACCACCGCCCGCTGGCGCATCCACGACGAGCTCGTACGCGGCAACCCCACCCGCACCGAACGCCCGGAACCGTCGAACCAGGACCCGGCCCCACAGGTGCGGACGCGCCGGCGACGGCGGCAGTGACTCTGTCGATGAGCCGCGACGCCGGAGGCCGATTCGGTGCCGGGATTCTCCGGCAGACCGGCCGACCCAGCGCCGGAGCCGGGACGTCAACGGGCCGGGCGAGCCGATCCGGCCATGGGCGACCGCGTCCGGAGGTTGCATCTCAAGTCGCTCGAGGTCCCATAGTGGCGGCATGGACGACAACGGGCTCTACTCGATCGGGGACGCCGCGCGCCGGACCGGTCTGAGCGTCAGTGCCATCCGGTTCTACGCCGACGCCGCGGTGGTCGCGCCCACCCGCCTGACCGGTGCGGGCGCCCGGCTGTACGACGTTCGCGCGATCGCCCGGCTCGAAGTCGTCCGTACCCTCCGCGACCTGGGCACCGGCCTGGACGACATCCGCCGGCTGCTCGACGGTGAGACGTCACTGCGCGATCTCTTCGCGATGCACCTGGAACTCGTCGAGCGGCAGGAGCGCGACCTCCGGGCCCGGCGGGCCGTGCTGCGGACCCTGGTCAAGCAGGGTGGCACCGTCGCGCAGGCGGCTTTGATGCACAGGCTCGTCTCGATGCCGGATGAGGAGCGCGAGCGGCTCATCGACGATTTCTGGAGCGAGGTCGGCGAAGACCTCGACGTGTCCCCCGGTTTCGTCGACCGGTTGCGGACGATCCGGCCCCGGCTACCGGACGATCCCACCGCCGCCCAGCTCGAAGCCTGGATCGAGCTGGCCGACCTGGTGCGGGACGCGGAGTTCCGCGGCGCCGTCCGCTCCTACCTGCGGGAGACCTACTCCACCCCGCAGGGACGGCTCATGACCGCCACACCGGTGCAGGACTTCATCTACACGACCGGGACGAAGATCATGGAGGAGATCGTCGCCGCGTATCGCTCCGGGCTGGCAGCGGACTCGCCACGGGCGCGGGAGGTCAGCGTACGTCTGGCGCACGCGACCGCCGAACTCGCCGGCAAGCGCGCCACCGCCGAGTTCCTGAACCACCTGGCCACCAGGTTCGTCCTGGTCGAGGAGATCGAGCGTGCGGAGCTCCCGAAGGAGACGGACGCCGAGTCGCGGTTCGACAGCACTCATGGCAGGTACCTGTCCCTGGTGGCCGTGATCAACGGGACGCCGGCCGGTGAGGGCGGGGAAGGTCCGGTGCCCTTCGGGTGGATCGCAGCGGCTCTCCGCGCTTCGGCATCCGAAGCCACCTCCTGACCGGCGTGGTGTCAGCGGCGGCGTCAGGGCGGCGACGGCCCGGTGTCAGAGCGGTCGGCGATGGTTGAGCCCATGAACGGAACAGCGAACGCGGCGCCCACAGGCCGCACTCCACCAGCCGTCCGTTCACCCGAACCTCTCGTCGCAGATCTGAAGGAGCACCCCATCATGTCCATCACCCTTTCCGGCCAGGACACGCTCACCCTGCGGACCGCCGCCTGGGGCGCCGTCTCGCTGATGTCCGCCGCCGGTGCCGCCGGCTCGGCCCACAAGGCCGCCACCGAAGGCAGCATCGCCCTGACCTCCGCGACCGGCCCCGTCGGGCACGTGCTCACCAAGGCACCCAAGGGCGTGAAGTACGGCAAGACCGTCGCCGCACTAGCCGACCAGGTGCTCCCGGCCTTGACGGCAGCCATGAGCCTGCTCAAGCAGCAGGACCCCACCGAGGCCGGCAACTTCCGCCGCACCGTCATCGTCGCCGTCGAAGCGGCCACCCGCCCCCACAAGGGCGAGCCCAGCCCCACCATGACGGAGATGGCCCGCAAGATCACCGAAGCCCTCGACGCCGCTTGATGACAGGCCGACCCGCGCAGCCGCCCACGAGACGGGCACCACCGCGGCATGGACGACCCCCCATCGACCGATTCCTTTCGGCGGGCCCCCGAGTCGACAGGTGTGACGGAACTCCGCAGTCCACACCAGGAGAAACGGTGCTGCTCGAAAAGAAGAACGCGATTGTTTACGGAGCGGGCGGAGCGATCGGGAGCGCGGTCGCTCACGCCTTCGCCACGGAAGGTGCACGGGTCTTCCTCGCCGGGCGCACCGGCGCCGCACTGGAGGCGGTGGCGGAGCGGATCCGGGCCTCGAACGGCGTCGCAGAGGTCGCCACGATGAACGTGCTGGATGCGGAGGCCGTCGAGGCGCACGCCGATGCGGTGGTGCGGCAGGCGGGGTCCATCGACATCTCTCTCAACGCCATCAGCCTCCCGCAGACCGGCATCCAGGGCACCCGCATCGTCGACCTGTCTCCGGACGGATTCGACCTGCCCATGGCCACCTACCCCAAGGCCAACTTCCTGACCGCGAGAGCCGCCGCACGGCGTATGACCGGCCAGGGGTCGGGTGTGATTCTGACGATCACGGCGAGCCCGTCGCGGACGGCGGTCCCGCTCATGGGAGGCATGGCACCGGCATGGGCGGCGATCGAAGCGCTGTCGCGGGGGCTGGCCGCCGAGCTCGGACCGCACGGTGTGCGAGTCGTCTGCCTGAACGCGGCGGGCATGCCGGAGACGCCGCAGCTCTCCGAGGTGTACGGCCTGCACGCCGATGCCTACGGCATCAGCCGCGACGCGTTCCTGGCCCGCATGGAGGACCGGACACTGCGCAAAAGGCTTCCCACGGTCGCTGAGATCGCCAACGTGGCCGCCTTCGTCGCCTCGGACCGCGCGTCCGCGATCACCGGGGCGGTCGCCAACCTCACCGGTGGCCTGATCGCCGACTGACCACCGTCAGACCTTGGACGAACCGTCCTGACGCGTGCCACCCATGGTGCGGAGCCTCCAGCCGCCCGGACCGATTCCTTTCGGCGGGCCGCCGAGTCGATAGAGGTGACGGGATCCCGATGGCGACCGAGAGGACACGATCATGACGACAACGACGGGGATCCGGCTGGGCGGCCTGGTGCTGGGCAGCGACGATCCGGAACGGCTCAGCGACTGGTACCGCGCGGCCTTCGCGCCGGCGGCCGGGCCGGGCACCGTGCTGATGGTGGGCGACGGACGGCTGGTGTTCGACCGCCGCGACGATCTCGAGCAGGGCACCCGGGAACCGGGCAGGATTTTGATCAACTTCTACGTCGAGGACATCGACGCGGTCGTGACCCATCTGAAGGCGCTGGGCGTCACGCAGTGGATCCGCCCGGTGGAGCACTTCGGCCCGGGCCGCATCGCGACAGTGGAGGATCCGGTCGGAAACTACGTGCAGCTCGTCGAACTCGCCGACCGGCCCGGCGCCGGACGGTGACGCGGATGGGCCGCACGTACGTCGGCGATCCAGTGGACGATGAGCCACATGCAGCGGAACACCCGGCACCCCGCCTCAACGCCACCTTCGGGACGTTCGACCCGGCGGACGGCGGGCGGGCCCGGCCGACGGTGATGCCGGACAACGACCTCTTCGCCCGGCTGACCTCCCCGTACCGGCCCGAGCTCCTGGCCTACTGCTACCGCATGCTCGGTTCGGTCCACGACGCCGAGGACCTCGTGCAGGAGACCTACCTGCGCGCGTGGCGCTCGTACGAGGCGTTCGAAGGCCGGGCGTCACTGCGCACCTGGCTCTACCGGATCGCGACCAACGTCTGCCTCACCGCACTCGAGCACCGCAAGCGCCGGCCACTGCCGTCCGGCCTCGGCGGTCCCGCCGACGACCCCGAAGGCCCCCTCGCACCGCCGGCGGAGGTGACGTGGCTGCAGCCCTTCCCCGACCGGCTGCTCCCCGCCGGTTCCGGCGATCCCGCCACCATCGTCGCCGCGCGCGCAAGCGTGCGCCTCGCCCTGATGGCCGCCCTGCAGCACCTGCCCCCGCGCCAGCGCGCCGTCCTCATCCTGCGCGACGTACTGGCGCTGCGCGCGGCGGAGGTCGCCGAGATGCTCGGCATCTCCGTCCCCGCGGTCAAAAGCGTCCTGCAGCGCGCTCGAGCACAGCTCGGCCAGGCGGCACCCGCCGAGGACGACACGCCCGAGATCTCCGGCACGCGCCGGCGGGAACTGCTGGACCGCTATGTCGCCGCCTTCGAGAACGCCGACATCGCCGCCCTCATGGAATTGCTGACCGAGGACGCTGTGCTGGAGATGCCGCCCACTCCGACCTGGTTCGCCGGGCGAGAGCCCGTCGGCCGGTTCTTCAGGACCAGGGTTCTCACCGTGCCAGGCGCCTGCCGCATGGTGCCCACCGCGGCCAACGGGCAGCCCGCGGTCGCCATGTACCAGCGCGGCCCGGACGGCGTTCACCACGTACACGCCGTGATGGTCCTCTCGGCCTCCGACGCGGGGATCACGCAGATCGTCGCGTTCCGCGACCCGGACCTGTTCGAGCTCTTCGAACTCCCCCGGACACTCGGCCCCGCTCAGTCCGGCGAATCGGCCGACGCCCCGGACCCCGGTTCGACCACGCCCTACGACCCGACGCCATGACACTCCGGCCAAGGCGCACTATCGTCGGGTACGGGTCGAGAACATCCGGGCCTGGCTCCGATGCGGCCCCCGCCGGTGGCCTACGAATGGGCGCGCCGGTACGCCTGCCACACCTCCGGACGAAGCCGCCCTTTGGCCGGCACGTCCAGACCGTGGTCACGAGCCCAGGCACGAACCTCGGCCGTGCTGGGTTCCGGCATCGTCACGGGCTCGTCCGTCGCCGGTACGGCCGGCGCCGCCTCGGCTGGGTGATCCGCGGCGGCGTAGGCGGCGGCCAGGAACCGGTAGGTCCACTCCTCGGCCAGCTGCCGGCTCTCGCAGAACACGATCGGCACGCTGGGGAAGGCCACCTGCAACTCGGCCATCCCGTCGGCGACCACCGCCGGGCGTACGTATTCCAGCTTGAACACCTGGCTGTAACGGTCCTCCACCACCACCGCGGCGTGCGGAAGGGCGGCCAGCTCGGTCAGCTGGTACTTCAGCCGGCTGTTGAGCAGGGACCCCACCAGGTCGGCCAGGCTCTTGCGCTCCACTGCCGCGTGCAGCGTCCCGGCGATCTCGACGCCGTAGTCGCCGCACGGCATCCGCCGTCGGACGAGCTCGACCTGCTGGCGGGGGAACTTGTAGGCGTACCGCTCGCCACTGTCCACGACGATCGGCAGGGCCGCGACTCCGGAGGCGCGCGCGGTGGGGGTGGTCACGTTCGGGCGGGCTTGCCTGCGCACCCGGGCCGTCTGCCAGAAGATCGCGTCCCGGCCGCGGGCCTTGGTGAAGACGATCTGCGACCGGTTCTCCCGGGCCCGGTCCAGCACCAGATCGATCGCCGCGCCCCGCCGTACACACGAGCGGACCGGAACCCGCTCGACCACCTCCGGCTCGTCCGGCCACTCCTCCGGCCCGACCGGGTAGCAGTAGATCGCCTTCTCCCGCGGCCAGGTGCCGCCCGCGCGCAGGAACAGCCCCTCCCCGAGCGGCAGCCGGATCAGGTAGGGCAGGCGGGACTGCTGATCCGGGTTCCGGACGACGACCAGCTCACGCATCCTGTCATTGTCTCTGAGGGCCACGGGCGTGACGCCATTCCAGGCACGACGCCGCCGCGGCCGGCGGAACCCTACGACAATAGGAAATTCGGGCGATTCGGCCCCGTTGGTTCCAGGAAATAGCGCTCGCAGCGGTAAAGGATGTGTCCCCTCATCGCAGCTCGCTATGGCTGGGGCAGATCCGATGTACGAGCGGAGCCTGCTCGGATAAGGTCCGACCGTGCGCCTTGGTGCGTCTTCGAGGGTAGTTGCCGCGGCACTTGTCTGTTTCGCGGTCCTGACGGGCTGTTCTGGCGAGCCGGAACCACCGCCGCTGGCGGATGCTGTCAAGAAGCTCGTGAGCGATGGGGATGCGGCGACCTCCTGGGTCGAGGCGCGCGTGACAGGGCTGACAAAGGAACGGGCGGACGGTCCGGACCGGAACTCGTCCTGCACGCCCGATGAGCAGCGACGTTTCTACATCGCCAAAGGCAGCTTCGCGGATCCGTCCAAGGAAAGCCCGGTCAACCTTATCGGGCTACTCAAGACGCAATTCTTCAGCAGGGGTTACCAGAACGAGGTCGTCGACAATCTGGACCTTTGGGAAGACGACACGAGCGTTGCCGTACTGGTCAATCCTGAGGCCGGATTGACCTTCATACTTTTCGCCCGTCTGGATTCCACGCCCAACATCGCGATCATCGGCAAGACCGAATGCTACCCTCGCGCCGGCTGAAGCCGGTCACGCCGGATCGGGCACCTGCGCCGCCTCCTTGCGGAGCTGTTCGGCTCGGCGGCGTAGGGCCTCGGCGGTCGCCAAGCACGAGCTTTCGAGATCGGCCATCTCACGCCTGAGACGGACGGCATCCGCAAGGTACCGATCCGCAGCCGCCCCTTTCCAGAAGGGATCGCTATCGCTTGGCCGCGCTGGAATCCCGTCGAACGTCTCGGCAAGGCTCCTGGCGCAGCCGGCGAACGTCGAAGCAAGTGACTCCTTCTCGGCCGCCTCGCGGAGCAGCTGATCCCTGGTAGGCATGATCAACCGCCCCTTATCCTCAGAGCGTTGGTCACAGCGCCCAACATGCCGCCCATCACGGCTTTCCGCAACGTGTTCTGGTCGAGATTCGTGGGCAAGCCATGCCCATTTGCCCTCAGCGAGTCAATCATCGCGTCCACCTGCGCGGCCGCGAGCCTTCGGGCGACATCCTCGGCAGAACCCGGCGTTTTCCCGTCCAAGTAATCCGTGATCATCTTCTTCAGGCTGTCCTTGACGCCATCGAGTATCTTGGCTTTTCCAGTGCCCGGGATCTTGCCTGCCACCGGCAGGAACTGATCTATATAGTCGACCGGCAGCAGCATGTTTCCGGCGAGCCATTCCGCGTACTGGTCGTCGCTCCACTCGGCGTAGGTCGACCCGGACAGCAGCAGGCTCGCCAGTGCCCCCGCCCGCTCGGCGTAGTTGTAGAACGCCGACGCGCTGTAGTTGTCCGAGCCGAAGGGTTGGAAGCGACCCATGTCCATTTCCTGGACATACTCTTGGCCGGCCTTCATCAAGGTATCGGCCGCGACAGGGTCTTGCGCGAGCGCACCGAAGAACCGGGCGGTCACCGCAGGATCGAGCGTGTTCCACGGAGCCCGCGGCGCCAGATAGGGAAGCGGTAGCGGTGGGTATTTCGCTCCCCCGGCCTTCGCCTTCTCGTAGGCCTCACGAGCCGCTCGGTCAGCCTGGCCTCGCGCGAGCTTGTCGAGGACTGGCCCGATGTTCTCGGCCAGCACCCGGCTGATCGGCGAATCGGGAAAGGTGCCGAGACTGCCGCCGATCCAGAGAGAGTGAACGGACCCGATGCTGTTGATGACGACGATCCAGGCACGCTCCTGCACCTCGAACGACCCGAATTTCGGCTGCAACGCCCCGTCCAACGCCTGTGCCAGCGCTGCCTCATAGGCAGGGACGCCGCTTGACCTGATGGTGTAGGCGTCGAGCAGGACTCCCGCCTCTTTCGGGTGTTCGGCCAGGAATCGCTGGAACGCCTCCGGATTCGCCGCGAATGCCGTGGCCAGGTTGTACAGGTTCCAGTTGGGATCGGTGGGAAACGCGTCAGAGTTCGGTGGGCGATTCAGCAGATTGGCCGCCACCCGATTGAGGAACGTGCCCGACTGCGGGGCAAGTCTAACGAGGGCGGTGAGGATGTCGGATGGGGCGCTCTCCACCATCTTCTGCCATTCCGGCCCGAGCCGCCCAGAGCTCTCCGCACTGGCGAAGGCCCTGGCAAGCAGGCCCGGTGAGCCGGTGCCGGCCCGCTTGCCCGCCTCCGGGGTCAGCCCTCGGCGATCCCCGCCGGCTTGCGTGGTCATCCAGTCGCGGAACAACTTCTGAAAGGCCTCGGGGCCGAGTGCGGCCAGCAGCGCCGTGGCGTAGGCAGGGTCGTCGACCCGGCCCCTGAGCGCCGCCATCGCCTTGTCCACCTCGCTCCAGCTCTGCTGAGAGAGGTGCTCATCGTGGAGCTTGAGCGCCCCGGTGATCGCCGCGGCGTCCTCCTCGGCCGCCTGCGCCGCCTCCGTCCGGCTGGTGAAGGGCAGGGTGGCGGTCAGCATGCCCTTCTGCTGCGCCGGCACCATGCGCTTGAGGATGTCGATGCGCCATCTGAGGTCCTGCTGGGACTCGTGGAAGAACGCCCAGGTGCGATGCATGGTGGCGACACCCATGCGGCCGGCCCAGTCCGGACCCGCCTCGGCGATCGCTGCTTCGAGTCCCGGTCGTGTCCGGCCGAGGACGTCCTTGCCCGCCTCCATCCGGCGGATCAGCTTGTCTGCGCCGAGGGGATCGATCCCGGCCAACTCCCCCATGGGCCCTCCCAGAGGGTGTGGCTTACAAGGCGGAAGTAAAGCACGTCTGATACTGCGGGTAAACGCGTTATGCATTTGCGACGGGCTGCGGCGGCGGATATGGCATATGCAGGGGAGGGGACGCATACGTAAAATCGGCAAACGGGAGTTTCTGCCAGTCAGCTTCTGCAGCCGGCCTTGTACGCATAAGATTTCGAATTGCGCTGTATTGCGTAATCCGCGTGCTGAGCCGCCGGGATCGGCTCCGCAAGCGGAACTCGCGCAGGTGCGATCCGGCGTGTGCGCGTCCGTCTCATGCACGGAACGTGCGCCGGTAGGCGTCCGGTGGGACGCCTACCGTGCGGTGGAAGTGGCGGCGCAGTGTTGTCGCCGTGCCCATGCCCGCGGCCGAGGCGATGGTGTCGACGCTGTCGTCCGTGGTCTCCAGCAGTTCCTGCGCGCGCCGGATCCGCTGGGTCAGCAGCCATTGCAGCGGGGTGGTGCCGGTGAGCGAGCGGAAGTGGCGGGCCAGGTGGCGTGAGCTCATGTTCGCCTGGCGGGCCAGGTCCTCCACGGTGAGCGGCTGGTCCAGGCGGCGCATCACCCAGGTGAGCAGCTCGGCCAGGGGGTGGCCGTCCTGGGCGGGCACCGGTGTGGAGACGAACTGGGCCTGGCCGCCGGCCCGGTGGGGTGGCACGACCAGGCGGCGGGCGACCACGTTGGCGACCGCCGAGCCGTGGTCGCGGCGTACCAGGTGCAGGCACAGGTCCATGGCCGCGGCCTTGCCGGCGGAGGTGAGCACGGTGCCGTTGTCGACGTAGAGGACGTCGGGGTCGACCTCCACCTGGGGGTAGCGGGCGGCCAGTTGGCCGGTGTGGGCCCAGTGCGTGGTCGCGCGCAGCCCGTTCAGCAGGCCGGCGGCGGCGAGTACGAACACGCCCGTGCACAGGGAGACCACCCGCGCGCCCGACTCGTGGGCCACGCGCACCGCCTCGACCAGGTCGGCCGGCGGGTCCTCGTCGACGTCCGCCAGGGCCGGGACGATCACCGTGTCGGCGTGCGCCAGCCAGTCGAGCCCGCAGTCCGGCTCCAGGTGGAACCGGCCGACCCGGACGGCCTGCGTGCCGCACACCCTGACGTCGTACCAGGGGCCCGGCAGGGCGTCGGGAGCGGAGCCGAAGACCTCGTAGGCCAGGGCCAGCTCGAAGTGCAGCATCCCGTCGGTGGCGGCGACAGCGACGGAGCGCGGGAACGAGTTCATGTCGGAAATTGTATGGGTCGTGTCGTTTCGGACACTAGGCACAGGTGTGCCAGCAGGGACAGGATTTGCGTACTGAATCACTTCGAAGAACGCGGGAGCAGGCATGGGATCGGGTCAGAACGTGGCGGTGTTCGGCGCCTACGGGCACACCGGGCGGTTCGTGGTCGCGGAGCTGATTGAGCGCGGGTACGTCCCGCTGCTCCTCGGTCGCGACCAGGACAAGCTGGTGGCGCTGGTGGCGGCCCACCCGGGGTTGGCGGCGCGGCAGGCTTCGGTCGATGACCCGGCCTCGCTCGACTGGGCGCTGGACGGCGCGGCAGCCGTGATCAACTGTGCCGGGCCCTTCGCCACGACCGCCGGCCCGCTGGTCGAGGCGGCGCTGCGGGCCGGCATCCCGTATGTCGACGTGGCGGCCGAGATCGAGGCGAACGTCGACACGTTCGCGCACTTCGCCGACCGCGCCCGGGCCGCGGGCACCGTGGTGGTCCCGGCGATGGCCTTCTACGGCGGCCTCGGCGACCTGCTGGTCACCACCGCGATGGGCGACTGGACGGCCGCGGACGACGTGCACGTCGCCTACGGTCTGAGCAGTTGGCACCCCACCACCGGCACGCTCGCTTCGGGCGTGGTCTCGGGGCAGCGACGGGGTGGCCGCCGGGTCCGCTTCACCGGCGGACGACTGGAGTACCACGACGACGCGCTGCCGACCCTGGAGTGGCCCTTCCCGGCTCCGCTCGGCCCGCAGAGCGTCATCGGTGAGTTCACCATGGCCGACGTCGTCACCGTTCCCAGCCACCTGGACGTCCGGGAGGTGCGTACCTACATGACCGCCAAGGCGGCCGCGGACCTGGGCGCTCCTGACCCCTCGGCACCGGCCGCCGTCGACGACCGTGGCCGCTCCGCGCAGACCTTCGTCGTCGACGTCCTCGTCCGCTCCGGCGGCGCGGAACGCCGCGTGGCCGCCACCGGTCAGGACATCTACGCCGTCAGCGCGCCGCTCGCGGTGGAGGCGGTCGACCGCATCCTCACCGGGCGGACCAGGACCACCGGCGTCGCCTCCGCGGGTGCGGTCTTCGACGCCCCTGACTTCCTCCGCGCCCTGTCCACGCACCTGTCGCTGCACGTCCCGGCCGGCACCCGCGGCTGACCTGCGGTCCCGTGCCACGTCCTCCGGGGTCCGGTGCGGCCGAGGGGGTAGCCCCCGGTGGCGCACGCTCCCCCCGGCCGGACCGTCAGCGGGTCGGGGTGCGGGGGCGGTTCCACCAGAGGGAGAGGGACAGGGCCGCGGTGATGAGGACGGCACCGCCGGCGGCGAAGGCGGCGGCCGTGTCGACCTGCCGGCGGACGACGGTGAAGCTGCCGGGGAGGGTGTCGAGGGCGCTCTGGAGCTGGTCGGCGTTCTCGGCGCGGTGGTAGGAGCCGCCGGTGGTCCGGGCTATCTGCTTGAGCGCGGGCTCGTCGATCATGCGGATGTTGCGGCCGCTGTCGAACCTGCCGCGCCCGCCGAAGCCACCGCCCCAGCCGCCGAAGCCGCGGCCGTCGAACTGGGAGTTCTCGCAGACCATCGGGGCCGGGTTCGTGGTGCCGAAGCCGATGGTGAAGACGCGGAGGCGGCGCGAAGCCGCTTCCTGGGCGGCGGTCTGCGGGTCGACGCCCTGGGTGTTCGCGCCGTCGGTGAGCACGACGATCGCGGCGCCGGCGTAGCCATCACCGGAGCCGCCGGTGCCGGGGTCCGCGCCGGTGGGGGCGACCGACGGGTCGACCTCCGCGATCGCGTCGATCGAGGCGAGCATGGCCTGGCCGATCGCGGTGCCGCGGGCCACGGTGAGGTTGTCCAGCGCCTCGACCAACGAGTCGGTGTCGTCGGTGGGCGGGACGACCAGGCCGGCGGTGCCGTTGAAGGTGACCAGGCCGATGCGCGGCCCGCCCCGCTGCGACTCGATGAACTCCGCGGCGGCCTTCCGCGCGGCGGTGAGGCGGTTGGGGTCGACGTCCGTGGAGCACATGGAGCCGGAGGTGTCGAGCGCGAGCAGGATCGTCGCCGACGTCTGCGGCACCGGCACCGACGCCTGCGGTCGCGCGGCTCCGACCGCGAGCAGCGCGAGTCCGGTGATGAACAGTGCCGGGGGGATCTTGCGCGTCCAGCGCGTACGGCCGGGCAGCGCGGTGCGTACGAGCGAGATCGAGGTGACGCGGACGGCGGCCCGCCGGCGGCGGCGTAGCGCCCACCAGCGGATGGCGAGGATCAGCGGGATGATCAGGACGGTCAGCAGCGCCCACGGCCATGAGAACGTCATTCAGATCACCCGTCCGGACCGGAGCACGGTGAGCGCCGCTCCTGCGGTGAGCAGCGCGAGGGCGAGCCCGATCAGCCCGCCGGCGAGGGGCAGCGGCTCGTCGGAGACGGTGAGCCGCAGGTCGATCGTGTCGGCGATCCCGTCGAGGCGCGCGGCGTCGGAGGCGGGGTGGTAGGCGCCGCCGGTGGTCTGCGCGATCAAGGTGAGGGTGTCCTCTTCCAGCGAGGTCTGCAGGTGGTAGCCGTCCACCTTCACCGTGGCCCCGGCCGCGGTGCCGACGCCGACGGTGTGGATGTGTACGCCTGCCTGCTGGGCGAGGGTGGCGGCGCGTTCGACGTCCCGGCCCAGGTTCTGGCCGTCGGAGAACAGCACGATCGTCGCCGACGGCCAGTAGCCGAGGTCGGGCGCGGCGCCCTCGCTGTCGACGGCCACCTCCTTGCCGGTGATCGCCATCAGCGAGGCCGTGATGGCCGTCTCCAGCGAGGTGCCGCCGGCGATCTTCAGCCGGTCGATGGCCTTGAGCGCGATGGAGTGGTCGGCGTCGGGCCGGGCGGTGGTGTGCGCCCCCCGTTCGAACGCGACGACCCCGATGTCGACGCTGTCGGGCTGCGCCGCCACGAACGCGCGGGCCGCCCGCTGCGCCGCCGCCAGCCGGGTGGGCTCGACGTCGTCGGCGCCCATGCTGTTGGAGACGTCCATGGCGAGGATGACGGTGCCCGAGGTCCGCGGGACCGGCACCATGGCCGCCGGTCCGGAGGTGGCGATCGCGAGCACCCCGACGCCGGCGACCGTCAGGCCGATCCCGAGGTACGCCCGGCGGCCGTCCGGCGCGGCGACCCCGGCCGCGGCGAGGGCGGCCGTCCGGCGGCGCGCCGAGACGACGGCAGCCCAGGCCAGCGCCACCGTGAGCAGCAGTCCGACGGCCAGGAGCAGCGGTGAGGACAGGGTCATGAGGCCTCCTTCGCCGACCTCATGACGACCGGTCCCGGGTACGGGCGACGACCTCGACGAGCGCCTCGGCCAGGTCGCGGTCGGTGTCGACGCGGTGCACGGGCACCCCGGCCCGGCGCATGCCCGCCGTGAGCCGGGCGTCGCGGGCGTCGACGGCGGCGTGGAAGCGTACCCGGAGCAGCGGGTCGGCGGAGTCGACGACGAGTTGCTCGCCGGTCTCGGCGTCCTCGACCACGATCAGCCCGGCTTCGGGCAGCACGTCGTCGGCCGTGTCCACGATCCGCAGGGCGACCACCTCGTGCCGCCTGGCCAGGCGCTGGAGCGAGCGTTCCCAGTCGCCTTCGCCGATGAAGTCCGACAGCACGACGATGAGCGCGCGGCGGCGCGCGAGCCGTCCGGCCGCGTCGAGCATCTCGGCCAGGTCGGTGGTGGCGCCGCCGTGCGCCGTGGAGGTGCGGTCCAGCTCGGCACCGATCCGCAGCGCGTGCCGCCGGGAGGTGCCGGGCGGCACGACGCGCAGCATCCCGGTGTCGAACAGCAGCGCGCCGACGCGGTTGCCGCCTCGTCCGAACAGCCGGGCGAGGACGAGCGCCAGCTCGGCGAGTACGTCGTGCTTGCCGCGCCCCGGCCGCCCGGCCGTCATCGACGCCGACCGGTCGAGCACGAGCCACACCGTGAGCTCGCGGTCCTCGGTGAACACGCGCAGGTGCGGCTCGTCCAGGCGTGCGGTCACGTTCCAGTCGATGTGGCGGGCGTCGTCGCCCTCGCTGTACGCGCGCAGCCCGGTGAAGTCGATCCCGGAGCCGCGGTACGTGGTGCGGTGGGCGCCCTGGAGCCGGCCGTCGAGCCTGCGGACGACCTTCCACTCCAGGCGGAGCAGGAGTTTCTCGGGGGCGGTGGCCATCGCGCTCAACGGCTCTGCAGGACGACGTCGGGCGCCCGGACGGCCCCGAGCACCCTGGAGACGATCGTGTCGGCGTCGACGTCGTCCGCGAGGGCCTCGTACGACAGCACGAGGCGGTGACGGAGCACGTCGAGCGCGAGCTCGGACAGGTCGTGCGGCAGCACGTAGTCGCGTCCGCGCAGGAACGCCAGCGCCCGGGCGCCCGTGACGAGCGCGATGGACGCCCGCGGGCTCGCCCCGTACGTGACGTACCGTTCCAGCTCGCCGAGCCCGCCCGTCGCCGGGGAGCGCGTCACGGAGACCAGCCGTACGGCGTAGTCGACGACCGCCGGATCGACGTACACCTCCTGAGCGCGGACCCGCATCGCCATCAGGTCCTCGGCCGTCACCATCGGCTGCGGCGGCTCCGGCGGCCGCAGCGCCCGGTCGACGATCGCCCGCTCCTCGGCCTGCGTCGGATAGTCGACGACCACCTTCATCATGAACCGGTCGACCTGCGCCTCGGGCAGCGGGTACGTGCCCTCCGACTCGATCGGGTTCTCCGTCGCCATGACCAGGAACGGCTCCGGCACCCGGAACGTCTCACGGCCGATCGTCACCTGATGTTCCTGCATCACTTCCAGCAGGGCGCTCTGCACCTTGGCGGGGGCGCGGTTGATCTCGTCGGCCAGCAGCAGGTTCGCGAACACCGGGCCGAGCTCCGTCCTGAACTCGCCGGAATGCTGGTGGTAGACCCGCGTGCCCACGAGGTCGGCGGGCACCAGGTCGGGGGTGAACTGGACGCGCTGGAAGCTCCCGGCCATCGCGGCGGCCAGCGACCGCACCGCGAGCGTCTTGGCCAGGCCGGGCACGCCCTCCACCAGCAGGTGGCCGTCGGCGATCAGCGCGACGGCCATGCGCTCCAGCAGGATGTCCTGGCCGACGATCGTTCGCTTGACCTCGAACAGCACCTGTTCGAGTGGATGGGCCTGGGCCGACTCGGGGGACTTGGTCGAGGTCATATGGCGTTCCTTCTCGTCGGTCAGATCAGGGGTCCCTCGCCCGGCGGGCCGTCGCCGTCGGAACCGCCCAGGGCCACGCCGATCGGCACCGCGAACGCGATGCCGGCGAACGCCTCGTCGCCTCCCGGGTCGGCGATCGAGACGACGATCCCGATGACCAGGCCGCGAGCGTCCAGGAGGGGACCGCCGGAGCTGCCCGGGTTCACGGAGGCGTCGAACTGGATGAGCCCGCTCAGGTCCTTCTCGGCGGTCCGGTTCAGGCCCGACACGACTCCGGTGGAGACGCTGTACGTCAGGCCCAGCGGATTGCCGATCGCCACGACCGGCGCGCCCACGGCCACGCCGCCACCGATCGTCGCCGGGACGACGATCTCCGGCAGCTCCGCGGGCTTGAGGATCGCGACGTCGCGCTTGGGATTCGACGAGGCGACGACGGCCTTCGCCTTGGTGCCGTCCGCGAACGTCAGGTTGACGTCCTTGGTGCCTTTGACGACGTGGTGCGCCGTCAGGATCGTCCCGTCCTCGGCCGCGATCACCCCGGTTCCGAGCGACTCCCCTGCCTGGATGACCACCACCGACGGCCCGACCCTCTTGAAGACGTCGGGCACCGCGAGCGTCGCACTGGGCGACGGCGTCGCACTCGGCCTGGGCGCGGCCCCTTCGCCGTTCCCACCACTGCTTCCCAGCCAGTACGCCAGCACCGCCACGACGACAACCACGCCGCCCGCGACGGCGAACCGCCGAGCCCTCCTCCCGGCCACGGCCCCCTGGGCTAGCTGAGCCTCGGCCGCACCGGCCTCCGGCGGCACGCGGTCCATTGCCCCATAGTCATAAATTTCAGTTGAAAGTGCCACAAATTCGCCTGAGAACTTCATGAGAACCGCTCCCCATAGCTCAACGGCGCAGCACGGGAACGGGTCAGGCCCGGGCAGAACGGTCCACCGTCACGGCCGCCTCGATCATCCGCTTCGAGTGAGATCGCAGGTTGCCGCGAGGTTGGTGACGATCTCGAGCAGACGCACGAGCGCGGGGTTGTCGTTACCCGGTCGCCAGATGACGTCGGTGGGGGCGTAGGCGCCGGTGATGGGAACGAAAACCACGCCGGTACGGCGAAGGCTCCGGGAAGAGCGGGCCAGGCGGGTAACGCCGACGCCGGCGGCTACCAGTCCGAGGAGGTTCTGGGGGTTGGCGTCGGTGTGGACGACGTCGGGGATGAAGCCCGCCTCGTGAAAGTGGTCGTTGTAGGCCCGGTGCCAGGGCTCCCATGAGCTCGGCGGGGTGAGGATCCAGCGTTCCTCCGCCAGGTCCCGCAGATCCAGTTCGGTGCGGTCGGCCAGGACGTGACCTTCGGGCAGGACTGCGCAGACGGGCTCGCTGGTCAGCGTTCGGGACGCGAGGCCGTCGGCCAGCGGCGGGCGGGTGAACGCGGCGTCGTAGCGCCCGCTGGTGACGCCCGCCACGAGGGTGGCGATGGCCGTCGACTCGGTAGTGACGCGCACGTCCGTCAACTGCTCGCGCAGGGCTCGGACGATCGGGGGCAGCAGATGGTTGGCGACGGTGGTCAGGAAGGCCAGGCGCAGATCGCCGACCTCGCCCCGCCGCGCCCGCTGAAGGACGGCGAGGGCCTGGTCCGTGCGTTCCAGGACGGCGCGGGCCTCGGAGACGAACGTACCTCCGACAGCCGTCAGCCGGGTGCCACGGCTGTCTCGGTCGAGCAGCCGCACCCCCAGCCGGCGCTCCAGAGCGGTGATCTGCTGGGAGAGTGACTGCTGGGCGATCCTCAGGCGTTCCGCTGCCCGGGTGAAGCTCAGCTCCTCGGCCACCGTGACGAAATACCGCAGTTGCCGCAGCTCAGGATGGGTCACAGCTTCTGACTGTAGCGCGGCAGAAAGCGAGTGTTGGATCTGGATCACGGTCCCCGGACAGGCTGGTGGACAGCGGGAAGCACGTGGCGACCCCGACACCTAAGGAGATTCACACATGCCTGACATCGCCGGCGGCCAGGCCCGGGTCTGGCTGATCACTGGTTGTTCCACCGGGTTCGGTCGCGAGCTCGTGCGTGCCGCGGTTGCTGCGGGCGACCGGGTGATGGCCACCGCCCGCCGCCCTGAGGCCCTGGCCGATCTGGTGGAGCTCGGCCAGGGCCAGGTCAGCGTCACCACGCTGGACGTGACCGACTCAGGCTCCATCAAGGATGCGGTCGAGGCGACACTGGCCGTCCACGGCCGGATCGACGTCGTGGTCAACAATGCCGGAAACCTGCTCTTCGGCGCGGTCGAGGGCCTCGACATGGACCAGCTGCGCAGTCAGATGGACACGCTGTTCTTCGGCGCCGCCGAGGTCACCAAGGCGGTCCTGCCGCACCTGCGCGAGCAGGGCAGCGGCACGATCGTGCAGATGAGCTCCATGGGCGGGCAAGTCACCTTCCTCGGATTCGGCGCCTACCACGCGGGCAAGTTCGCCCTGGAAGGCCTGTCGCAGACGCTCGCCCAGGAGCTCTCCCCGCTCGGCGTCCGCGTAATGATCGTCGAACCCGGGGCGTTCCGTACCCAGATCAACGCGAGCAAGATCGTCACCGCGGTGCCGGAGGCATATCACGGCAGTGTCGGCGCCTTCCGGACGACCATCGACTCGATGCGGGGCCAGGAGCCAGGCGACCCCGCCAAGGCCGCAGGCGCCATCGTCACCGCCGTCCACAGCGGCAACCCACCCCTGCGGCTGGTGCTGGGCAGTGACGCGATCGACGGCATTCGCGCCGAGCTCGCATCCCGGCTGCAGGACATGGCCGGCTGGGAGGAGCTCAGCCGCTCCACCGACGCCGCCGTCTGACCCACCCCGCGGGCAGGGGATCGGATCGGCCGCATCCGGCACGCGCATGTCAGCACACCCGGCTCCTGCGCGATCGACGGGGTGTCACGGCACTCAGTAGGGTGTCGGAGTGGCAGGTGAGCAGGTGAGTGCGCGGGTGGACAGCTGGATCTGGTCGGTCCGGCTCACCAGGACTCGGTCGATCGCGTCCGACGCCTGCCGGGGCGGCCACGTCCGGGTCAACGGGGTACGCGTCAAGCCCGCGCACGTCGTCCGGGTCGGCGACGAGATCCGGCTGCGGCACGAGGGGCGCGAGCGCATCGTCGTCGTCTCCCGGGTCATCACCAAGCGCGTCGGCGCCGCCGTGGCCGCCGAGTGCTACGTCGACAAGAGCCCTCCGCCGCCTCCCCGCGAGGAGACCGTGACGGTGGCCGTCCGGGCCCGGGGCGCGGGGCGGCCCACCAAACGCGAGCGCCGCAACATCGACAAGCTGCTCGGACGCCCGGCGGGGGAAGGGCGCGAGCGCCGTACGCGGCCGGAGTGATGGGGCCGGCAGCCCGCGGGCGACCCCGGCCTCAGCCCTTCTGGAGTTCGGTCAGCAAGTCCTGCGAGTACGCGATGCGGCCGGTGAGCTCCGCGACCGGGCGGTGGCACAGGGCCAGGGCGGCGTCGGCCATGACGGTGGGAGGCTCGGCGTTCGGGTCGTCGTCGGTGGTGAGGCGGTGGAAGAGGGTGCCCGGGGTGGGGACGACCTGGTTCGGCGACAGCGCGTTCACGGCGATGTTGTCGGCGTAGAGCTCGGCGGCGAGGCCGGTGGTGAAGCGTTCGAGGGCGGCCTTGCACATGCCGTACACCGTGCCGCCGAAACCGGCGTGCGGACCGGGCGGGAACGTCGGGTGGCGGGCGGCGATGGAGGAGATGTTGAGGATCCAGCCCTCACCGCGTTCCCGCATCCCGGGCATCACCAGTTGGGCGAGGTGGAAGGGCGCGTTGACCTGCACCTCGAACATCAGGTGGTAGCGACGGTCGGTGAAGTCCGACACCGGCGTGAAGTAGGTGACCGCGGCGTTGTTGACCAGGATGTCGACCGTGCCGTACCGCTGTTCGGCCGCCTCGACGAGCGCCCGCCTGTCCTGCTCCCGCGACAGGTCGGTGGCCTGGGCGAAGGCGGTGCCACCGGCCGCCTCGATCCGGGCGACGGTGTCGCCGATCGTCCCTTCGAGGCGGCTCTGCGACGCGTCGACGGTACGGGCGGCGGCGACGACCTTCGCACCCTCAGCGGCCAGCCTTACCGCTATCGCGGCGCCGATGCCCCTGCTCGCTCCGGTGACGACCGCGACCTTGCCTTCCAGTACGCCCATGGCTGTCCTCTCCTTGCCGACTGAGGAACCCTCCCTTCCGATACTAGAACGATATTTTAGAATCTGGCGAGATCCAGCGACGGGGAAGCGGCACGCCCAGCCCGTAGCCGATGTCCGGGGACGGCATGCACATCTCGTCAGGAGGCGTCGAGGGCTTCGGTGATCTTGCGGGCCATCTCCGTCATGGTGGGGCTGGGCTCGCCCTTGTGGGGCCGGGTGGCCGCTTCGACGGCGACGATGACGGTGCGGCGGAAGTTGCCGGCCTCGGCGGGGTCCTGCTGCTTGAGCAGGCTCATGGCTGCCGTCAAGGCGGGCAGCACCTGGTCGGCGAGTGCGGCGACGGTCTTGCCGTACTTCACGCCCTTGGGCGCCTTGGTGAGCACGTGCCCGACGGGGCCGGTCGCGGAGGTCAGGGCGATGCTGCCTTCGGTGGCGGCCTTGTGGGCCGAGCCGGCGGCACCGGCGGCGGACATCAGCGAGACGGCGCCCCAGGCGGCGGTCCGCAGGGTGAGCGTGTCCTGGCCGGAAAGGGTGATGGACATGATGGGGTGCTCCTTCAGATCTGCGACGAGAGGTTCGGTTGAACGGACGGCTGGTGGAGTGCGGCCGGTGGGCGCCGCGTTCGCTGTTCCGTTCATGGGCTCAACCATCGCCGACCGCTCTGACACCGGGCCGTCGCCGCCCTGACGCCGCCACTGACACGACACGGGCTTCCTTGGGCAGTTGACTGGTCGGCCTTGTTCGATTTGAGGAGAAGAACGATGGACGTCATGTCGTTCCGGACGCCCGGCCTGGGCGACCAGACCTACCTGCTGACCCATGAGGGCATGGGCGTCCTCGTCGATCCCCAGCGCGACATCGACCGCTTCCTGCGGGCCGCCGCCGAGTGTGCCGCCGAGGTTCGATTCGTGCTGGAGACCCATCTGCACAACGACTACGTCTCCGGCGCCGAGCAGGCCGCGCTGCGTACCGGCGCCGAGCTGGTGCTGCCCGCGGCCGCCGCGCCCGCGTACCGGCACACGCCCGCCTTCCACCTGGAGGACATCGACGGCGGTGGCGGCCTGACCCTCCGGCCCGTTCACACACCCGGCCACACCCCCGAGCACACGAGCTACCTCGTGCTCATCGGCGGCGAACCGGTCGCGCTGTTCTCCGGCGGCAGCCTGCTGGTCGCCTCGGCCGGGCGGCCAGATCTGCTCGGTCCCGACCGGGCCCGCTCGCTGGCCCGGCTCCAGTACGTCTCGCTACGCCGGCTGGCCGCGCTACCGCCCGATGTCGGCCTGTACCCGACCCACGGGAAGGGCTCGTTCTGCACCGCCACCGGCTCCGGCAAGCTGACCTCCACCATCGGGGCCGAACGGCAGGACAACCCGCTGCTGGCGATCGAGGACCCGGAGGAGTTCGCCGATGCGCTGCTGGCCGCGCCCATGCCCATCCCCGGCTTCTACCGGCACATGGGCCCGGCCAACACGCTCGGCGTGCCGCCCATGCCGCCCATGAGCGTGCCCGAGCTCGGGCGACCGGCGGCGGGCACGTACGTCGTCGACGTCCGGCCGCGCGAGGCTCAGACCCGTGGCATGCTCCCCGGCTCCCTGGGCATCGAGCTGGACGACGACTTCGGCAGCTGGGCAGGTTGGCTGCTCCCCTATCGGCACCCGATCACCCTGGTCGCCGAGCCCGGTCAGGACGTCACCGAGGCCGTCACCCAGCTGGCCCAGGTAGGGGTCGACACCGTGCGGGGCGTCGTCCGCGACCTCGGAAAGGACGCCACGCAGGCGTACGAGCTGCTGGACCTGGACGCCTTCGTCCACCGCCTGACCGAGACCGACGCCCAGTTCCTGGACGTGCGGATGCCCAGCGAGCGGGAGCGGACGCGACTGGCGGGCGCCGTCGAGCGCTTCCTGCCCGACCTGTTCACCCAGGGCGTTCCGGCCGAGCTCGACCCGGAGCGGCCCGTGCTCGTCGCCTGTGCCTCCGGCCGCCGCGCGAGCATCGCCGGCGGGCTCCTGGCCCGCGAGGGCTACCGGCCGCTCGTACTCACCGACGCAGGCGTCGCCGAGGTGGTCGCTGCACTCCACCAGCGCGACGACGCCTGACCTCCTCGGCTCCCACCATCCGGCCGAGCGGGGAGCGAACCTTCGAGGCCGGAGCAGGCGGCCCTTTGGTGCCGGCGCCGCATCCCGTCGGGGCGCTGAGCGCGGGCGGGGTCACCGCCGGGACCAATCGGCGGCGAGACTTTGGGCTGGGCGCGCAAGCGGCCGCGGGCCCGGCCTTCGTTGAATCGGGGTGACAAGCCGATGGACGAAGGGAAGCTCATGCGGGTTGCCAACCTTGCCGGCCGGGCGGTGCTGCTGGCCGACGGCGGCGCGATCGACATCGAGAAGGCCGGCGGTGGGCGGTTTCCGGCCGACCCGCAGGCGCTGTTCGAGCGCTGGGACGAGCTGCGGGCCTGGAGCCCGGACGCCGCCGAACCCGTGCCGATCGCCGAGGCGGAGCTGGGGGCTCCGGCGCCCGCGCCGCGCCAGGTGTTCGCGATCGGGGTGAACTACCGCGACCACGCCGAGGAGTCGCGGATCGAGCCCGGGGCCCGGCCGCCGGTGTTCACCAAGTTCGTCTCCTGCCTGACCGGTCAGGACGCCGTCGTCGTGCTGCCGGAGGGCGGGCTGACCGACTGGGAGGTGGAGCTGGTGGTGGTGATCGGCCGGCCCGCCCACCGGGTGGCCGCGGGGGACGCCTGGTCGTACGTGGCGGGGCTGACGGTGGGGCAGGACCTGTCGGAACGCATCACGCAACTGTCGCCGCCGCAGCCGCAGCAGTTCTCCCTCGGCAAGTCCTTCCCCGGGTTCGGGCCGATGGGGCCGTGGCTGGTGACCCCGGACGAGTTCGCCGATCCCGACGATCTGGAGATCGCCTGCTACCTGGACGGCGAGCGCATGCAGCACGCCCGTACCAGCCAGATGATCTTCTCGGTGCCCGAGCTGGTCGAGCGGCTGTCGTCGGTGACCCCGCTGCTGCCGGGAGACGTGATCTTCACCGGTACGCCGGGCGGCATCGGCGGCACCCGTACCCCGGCCCGCTTCCTGACCCCCGGCGAGCACCTGCACAGCACGATCGAGGGCATCGGCACCCTCCGCACCACGTTCACGGGAGCCTGACCATGACACTGCACCGCCTGACCCGGATCACCATCGGCGTCCCGAACGTCGCCGAGACCGTCGCCTACTACGCCGACTTCGGGCTGCTCGCCACCGGCGAGCACACCTTCGCCACCGCCGACGGCGGCGAGCAGCTCCACCTGGTGCACGCGCCCACCCGGCGGCTGGTCGAGCTGGGCATCGGCGTGGACGACGCCGACGACCTCGGCCGCGTCGGGGCCGGCCTGGCCCGGCTGGACCTGGCGCTCGATGCTGACGGCCGGGTGACCGACCCCGGCACGAAGGTCCGCGTCCAGGTGTCGGTCGCCGAACGGATCGCCCGCCCGGCCGAGCCCGCCCCCGTCTACAACGGGCCCGGCCGCGCCGACCGGGTCGACGCCCGCGCGCCCGGCGTGCTGCGCGAGCAGCCGGTACGGCCGCGCAAGCTCGGCCACGTGGTCCTCGGCTCCACCGACCAGGAGGCCAGCCGGCGCTTCTTCACCGAGGGCCTCGGGTTCAAGGTCAGCGACGAGGTGCCGGGCATCGCCGCGTTCCTGCGCTGCTCGACCGACCACCACAACCTGCTGGTCCAGCCGGCGCCGATCCCGTACCTGCACCACACCTCCTGGGAGGTCGAGGACGTCGACGAGATCGGCCGCGGCGCCCACCGGATGCTGGAAGGGCACCCGGAACGGCATGTGTGGGGGCTGGGCCGCCACCACATCGGCTCGAACTTCTTCTGGTACCTCAAGGACCCGGCGGGCAACTTCTCCGAGTACTACTCCGACCTGGACTGCATCGTGGACGAGGCGATCTGGGAGCCGGAGGTGTTCCAGGACATGCGCATCCTCTACAGCTGGGGGCCGCCGGTGCCGCCGTCGTTCATCGAGCCGGAGGACCTGGCCGCGCTGATGGCGGGAGCGCACGGATCATGAGCCACCACGCGGAGGGTGAGCGGCCGCTGGTCCTGGTTCCCGAGGATCTGCCGCCGGTGGAGGCGGTAGGAACGACCGTCATGTGACGCTCCTCCGCGCCGGGAACGGCTCACCACGTGTTTCAGCGGCGCATCAACGGGGTTGGACAGCCAATATAGCCAGACGGGTGATTCTGGGCGGTGATGGACGGCCGGAACATCCGGAAGGTGTGGCATGAAGATTCTCTCGAAGACCATTGGCTGCGAAATCGCCGCCGGTCCCGGTGAGCGGCTCGCGGACATCGACCCCGCGATCGTCGTACCGCTCCTGAAGAAGGACGGCTACGTGCACTTCACGGGATACCAGCCGACCCTGGCGGAGTTCGAGGCCTTCACCGGGCGGTTCGGTACGTGTGCCGGGGCCCGCCACGTGCACTACCCGGAGGGTGGGGAGGCGCTGGGCTTCCATGCCGAGGACTCCTACAACCCCTACAGGCCGGATGCCATCTGGTTCCTGTGCCTGTTCGAGGGCAGTGACGGCGGCGCGCCCACGGGGGCGGTCGACGGGGTGCGGCTGCTCAACGAGCTCAGCCCGCGCTGGCGGGAGTTCTGCCGGGCGAACACGCTCCGCTTCGAGCGTCACTGGGGCGAGGAGACCTGGCGGACGGCGGCCGGCGGGGCGACGGCCGGGGAGGTCGGGCAGGTGCTGGACTCGCTGCCCGGCTTCAGCCACCAGTTCCTCCCCGACGGCACGCTGTACACGTGCTGCGAGACACCGATCGTGATCAGGACGCCCAACGGCGACGACAGCTTCAGCAACACGATGCTGCAGGCGATGACGGAGCAGACGTTCTACGGCATGACGCTGGGCGACGGCACTCCGGTGCCGCGGGAGCTGCTGGAGATCGTGGAGCGCTGGGCGTTCGAGCACGAGATCGAGATCGGCTGGTCGGCCGGCGAGGTCGCGGTGATCGACAACTACCGCATGATGCACCGGCGGGCCGAATATCACGGCAAGGACCGTGACCTGCGGGCCAGGCACTGCGAGAACCTCTTCGGTACGCGCCTGCCCGACGACTCCACCGAGCTGGCGGCCGGCGTCAAGTCGCTCATCCAGAGCGACGTGGGGCTGCCGGTGGCCACCGGTCCCATCCCCACAACGGTGTGACCATGGACATCCGGTTCAGCAAGTACACCTCGTTCGGCAACACGTTCATCATCGTCGACGAGACCCGCACGCCGCTGGCCGGCGACGAGCAGCGGGCCGGCTTCGCGCGCTGGGCGCTCAACGGCGACTTCGGCATCGGGGGGACGGACAACGTCCTGTACCTCTCCGAGGCCACCGGCCCGGCCGACTACGTCTTCCGGATCTTCGAGGTGGACGGGTCCGAGACGCTGTCCTGCGGGAACGGGCTGCTGTGCACCGCCGCCGTGCTGAGGCGGGAGCACGGCGGCGATCAGTGGCGGGTGCTCACCGAGCTCCCCACCGGACGGCCCCGGCCGGTGCAGATCGGCGCGGAGGGGGACGGTCGCCGCACCTGGGTCGACATGGGCGAGACGCGCCCGGTCCCGGCAGAGCTGATCAACCGGAACGGGCCGCCCCCGGCCGACGGGATCGACCGGATCAGCGGCCTCGACGTGCCGGGCGTGGGCGAGCTGGGCGGCTACCTGACCTTCAGCGGCGAGCCCCATCTGGCGCTGTTCCGCGGGCACGGGCTGCCGGACGAGCTGGCGGAGAAGCTGTTCATCGACGCGCGGGGCGCCATCGGCAGGCCGGACGGTGACGACATCACGGAGTCGGTCGCCCTCGCCCACCACATCGGCACCCACGTCAACCGGGCCTACCGGGACCTCTTTCCCCAGGGCGTGCACCTCAACTTCGCCCGGGTCGAGGGGCGGCGGGTCGAGTACCGCACGTGGGAGCGCGCGATCAACTGCGAGACGCTGGCCTGCGGCTCGGGCACGGTGGCCATGGCGCACGTCGGGAGGGAGCTCGGGCTCCTGCCCGAGGGCGAGATCGAGTTCTGGCCGCACCGGTGCCGCTGGTACCAGCCCGGCGCCGCCCTCACCGTCACCAGCACCGAATCCGGATATGTCGTGACCGGCCAGCCGCGCCTGGTCTGTGTCGGCGTCGTACCCGAGACGTCGGTCGTACCCGAGACGTCGGTCCCCCCGGACCTCGCCCGCGTCCCAGAACCCCGGCAACCGTCGATCCGCTAAGGACCCCATTCATGTGCTCGCTGCACCAGCAGGTTGACCCTGCCGACACGCTGCGCGAGGCCGGTCTCGACGTGCGGCCGCTGCCCCGCCACGGCAACCCCACGCCCGCCGCGGTACGGCAGGCCATCGCCGACCGTTCGGGCCCCATGGTGTTCCCCGGGCTGTCCGACTCGTGGCCGGCCAGGACTCGCTGGACGCCCGAGAACCTGGCCGGCACGCACGGCCGGCGCCCCGTCACCGCACTGATGGGGCTGCCGGCCAACGGCGTGCTGTTCCCCCAGGACCAGAAGAACTACGAGCGCACGCTGCCGTTCGCCGAGTTCGTCCACACCATGTTGACCACCCCGGCGGACTCGCCCTGCTACCTGGCCTACACCCGGGCCGCCGAGCTGTTCCCGGCCTGCGACTACGACTTCGAGCCGCTCAGCGGCGGCCTGCCGGACGGCACGGACACCCGGGTGTGGATCGGCTCGGCCGGCACCAGGTCGATGCTGCACTCGGATCTGAAGGACAACTTCTTCTGCCAGATCTGGGGCGAGAAGCACGTGGTGCTGGTGCCGTGGGAGCACGCCCGTGACGTCTACCCGTTCCCCGGCAACCTGGTCAACAGCCAGGTCGACCTGATGGACCCGGACCTGGACCGGTTCCCGCGGCTGCGCCGGGCGGTGTTCTACGCGGGCACCGTGGGGCCGGGCGACGTGCTGTTCATGCCGCGCGGGTGCTGGCACGACATCAGGGCGCGTACGCCGTCCGTCTCCGTCAACCACTGGTTCGGCCGCCCGATGACCGCGGCCGACTACGCCTCGCTGCTGCTCAGGAGCGGTCCCCGGTACTGGGCCGCGACGGCACGGGACTTCGTCGCGCACGGGCTGCTGCGCCGCCGGGAGCAGACCACGTTCTTCTTCAGCCCGCCATCGACCGGCAAGCGGCTGTTCGACCTGCTGCGCTGGGGCGACTTCTCGCGCGAGAACGATCCGGCCACCGGGCCGGCCGACGACCGATCCGGGAGGACGCCGTGACCACCACCACGACCCTGGCCAGCCCGCTCAGGACGACCGTGGACCCGTCGTTCGAGCTGCGGCTCGTCGAGGCGATCCGGCCCATCACCGAGCACTTCCTCGCGGTGGGCATCCACCACCTCTTCGACACCGGCATCTACGACGCCCTGGCCGACCGGCCGCCGGTCCCGATCCCGGCCCTCGCCGACGAGCTGACCATGGACGTCGACCGGCTGCGCGGCTTCCTGCTCTACCTGGCCAACGAGGACATCGTGCAGCTGGCGGACGACCGCGTCGCGCTGACGGGACGGGCGCGCGGGCTCGACGAGTTCCGTGCCTGGTACACCTTCCTCATCGGCGGGTACGCCACCACGATCCAGCAGATCGGGGGCGCCCTGGCCCGCGGCGCCCCCGACTGCACCCGCAACGGCGCGTACGTGGGCGTGGGCAGCTGCGAGATCAGCCGCTACGACGGCATGCCGATGACCCTCGACCTGCTGGAGCAGGGCGGCGTGACCGCTCAGGAGCTGCTCGACCTCGGCTGCGGCAACGCGCTGTACCTCACGGAGTTCGCCAAGGCCGTCCCCGGCCTGCGGGCGGTCGGGGTGGAGCCGGACCCGGACGGCTACCGGGCGGCGGTCGGCCTGGTGGAGCGGACGGGCATGGCCGAGCGGGTCCGCCTGGTGAACGCCTCGGCCACCGACTTCCTGCGCGACCCGCCCCCGGAGTGCCGGCCCGACCTGATCGTCCTGGGCTACGTGCTGCAGGAGATCCTGGCCCAAGAGGGCGAGGAGGCGGTGCTCGACCTGCTGCGCGACGTCGTCGCCCGGTTCCCGCGGATCAACGTCGTCGTCATCGAGGTCAGCGACGAGATCGGCAACCCGGCCGTCATGCGGCACGGCGTGGCCAGGAACTTCTGGAACCCGTACTTCCTCATCCACTACTTCACCCGCCAGCGCCTGGCCAGGAAGGCCTACTGGGACGAGCTGTTCCGGCGGGCCGGGCTGACCGTGGCCGGCTTCACCTCCACCGACCCGCACATCGACTCCAGCGGTATCGAACTCGGCTACCTGCTGCGTGGTCCGGACTACCACTGAGGAGCCGTCATGCTTTCCCAGCAGCTCGTCGACCAGGTGGCCGACTGGGCGGAGAAGGAGCGGGTCGAGACGCCGGCGTTCCTGTTCGCCCCGGCCACGCTGCGCGCCGGGGTGGCCGAACTGCGGACCCGGCTCGGCGCCCGCATCTCGTACGCGACCAAGGCCAACGCCCACCCGCTGGTGCTGCGGGCACTGGACCCGCTGGTGGAGGAGTTCAACGTCACCAATCCCGGGCACCTCGCCACCCTGCTCGACCTGGGGGTCTCGCCGCACCGCATCGCCTATCTCAACCCGGTCATCACGCCGGGAAACCTGGAGAGGATCCTCGCGTCCGGAGTGACCCGGTTCGTGGTGGACGACACCAGGGGCCTGGAGATGTTGCCGGACACGGCCAGGATCACCCTGCGGCTGCGGCCGCCCGACGCCGGGGAGTCCACCCGCTCGATCGTGCGCTTCGGCAACACCCCTGACGTGCTCGCCGGCCTGGCCGGGCGGGCCGTCGAACGCGGCATCGAGGTCGAGGCGCTGTCGTTCTTCGTCGGCACCGCGGGGGCCGAGATGGAGCAGGCGCAGCCGTACCTGCGCGGTCTCGACGTGCTGCTGGGCCTGCGGGAGCGGCTGGCCGAGGCGGGTGTCGCCGTGCCGACGATCAACATCGGCGGCGGGTTCCCCGGCTCCCGCGACCGGTTCCACCACGATCACCCGGGCTTCTTCCAGCGGATCGCCCAGGCCCTGCCGCCGGACGTGGACGTGCTGTGCGAGCCCGGCCGCTATCTCTGCCAGCCGGCCATGGCGATGCTGAGCCGGGTCGTGGCCGATCGCGTCGTGGCCGGGCGGCGGCTGGTCCATCTCGATACCAGCGCGTACGCCGGCCTGTTCGAGACCACCTTCATCGAGCCCGAGGCCGGCGTGGAGATCGCCGCCGCCGCGCGGTCCGGCGACCCGGTGCCCGCGGCCGTGCTCGGCCCGGTCATGGACTCCTTCGACGTGATCGCCAGGCACGCCACGCTGCCCCCGATGGCCGAGGGAGACCTGGTCGTCCTGCCCAACTCCGGCGCCTACGCGTGGGGCTACACCGCCCCCGTGGAGGGCCTTTCCCCGGCCGAGCCCGTCGAGCTGCCACCCGATCTGTCCGAGGGGTTCGCCAAGGCATGGTTCGGGAGCTGACGATGATCACCACATTGGACGGGCCCATCGTCATCGAGCCAACGGTGTCGCCGCCGCCGGGCATTGGGGTGCGCGAGTGCGGCGAGCCGCTGGTGGAGGTGGCCGGCGTGCCGGACGTGCACGCCGGCCCCGCCTACCACCGGCGCGGCATCGCCGCCGCCGACAGCCGCGTCTTCGTTCGGCGCCGGGTGCTGGCGGGGCTGCGGAGCGCCTCGGCCGCGCTGCCCGACGGCATCGGCATCCTGGTCTGGGACGGCCTGCGCACGCTGGAGACCCAGGCCGAGATCGTCGAGCAGTTCCGCCGGACGCTGCCCGATCCGGGCGACGACGCCACGGTCGAGATGTATCTGGCGCTGCCGCCCACCGACCAGGAGGAGTTCCTGACCTCGCCGCCGCCGCACACCACCGGGGGCGCGGTGGACGTCACGCTGTGCGATTCCGAGGGTCGTGAGCTGGATCTCGGCGCGGAGTTCGACGAGTTCAACGAGCGGTCCTGGCTCACGCATTACGAGAATGACCCCCGGTCCGAATACCGGCGGCTGCGCCGAATGCTCTACTGGGCGATGCTCGGCGCAGGTTTCGCGCCGTACTCATGGGAATTCTGGCATTACGAGTTGGGCACCATGGTGAGCGCCGCTTTTCACGGCGAACGGTTTGCCGAATACGGCGCCGCCGTACCGTGGAGGAAACCATGACAATGCCACACATCACGCATTATCCACGCACCGTATTCGACACCGAGGAATGGCTCACCGCGTGGAGCGGCAACACCGTCGAGCGGCTGCGGCAGACCGACCGGCCCCTCCTCCAGCGCCTCGAATACTCACCCTTCTGGCACGGCTACGAGCTCGACACGGAGCTGGGCCGGATCTGGGACCGGCCGATCCTCACCCTCGGCTCGCTCTACGCCGGGTACGGCCCCGCGTACCTGGCCGAACAGCCGGACGAGGTGGCCGGCCTGATGGACTACGCGACGGGGCAGATGCCCGGCACCTGCGGCCTGCTCGTGCTCAACCTGCCGCTGGAGGCGGCCCTGGAGTGGGCCACCGTCCGGCAGCCCGACGGCATGGTGCGGCTGGACCACGCCTACCACCGGACGATCGGCGGCGGCCCCGAGCCGGACCTCGGCGACGTGGACAAGCGCCGGGAGTGGCGCAGGCGGTGGCGGCGCTCGACCGAGAAGGGGATGCGGCTGATCATGGAGGAGGATCCCGCGCCCGAGCGCATCGACGAGGTCGTCGAGCTGGCCAACGGCTCGGCCGTGCGGCACGACTGGCCCGTCCTGTACGACCGGGCCGGCTTCCAGGCAGTGGCGAGCACCCCCCACGGCCGGCTGCTGCGGGCCGACTGGGAAGGCCGCACGGTCGCCGCCTTCGTCGGGATGGAGCACGACCGCCGGTTCTACCTGTGGTCCGGCGGCATGGACCACACGGTGGTCAAGGAGGTCAGCCCGTACCTGTTCACGCTGTACGAGCTGCTGCGGATGGGGCTGGAGCGCGGGTGGGAGCGCCTGGAGCTCGGCAAGGGCAACGACGACTTCAAGCGCCGCTACGGCTTCACCGGCGTGGAGCTGTGGTCGCTGTGGTACGCGGCCGACCCGGCCGACGCCCCCCGGTACCGCCCCAAGCTGGCGACCCTGCACCAGAGGCTCGGCGCGGCTCAGGTGGCGTGATGGCCGGCCTCTGGCGTCACGGCGACTTCCTCAAGCTGTGGGGCGGCGAGACGATCTCGCAGTTCGGCGCGCAGATCACCGTGCTGGCCCTGCCGCTGACCGCGATCCTCACCCTGCAGGCCACCGCCGGGGAGCTGGGCGTCCTGACCGCCATGCAGTTCGCGCCGGTGCTGCTGATCACCCTGTTCGCCGGGGTGTGGCTGGACGGGAACCGCAAGCGCCCCGCCCTGACCGTCGCCAACCTGGGCCGGGCGGCCCTGCTCGGCCTGGTCCCCGTGCTCTACGTGGCCGACCTGCTGTCCATGCCCGTCCTGTACGCCATCGCCTTCCTGACCGGCCTGCTCACCGCCGTCTTCGACGTGGCCTACGTCGTCTACCTGCCGTCCCTGGTGTCCAAGGACCAGCTCGTCCAGGCCAACTCCCGACTGGAGGCGACGTACTCGATCGCGTCCATCGGCGGCCCGGGCGTGGGCGGCCTGCTCGTCCAGTGGCTGACCGCGCCCGTCTCGATCGTGGCCAACGCCGTCACCTACCTGGCCGCCGCGGTCAGCGTGGCGGCCATCCGGCACCGCGAGCCGCCCCCCGACCGGCCGGCGGACCGGGCCTCCACCTGGACGGAGATCAAAGAAGGCCTGGCCACCACGCTGCGCGACCCCCTGCTGCGCCCGCTCACCGTGGGCTCGGCCTGGTTCAACCTGTTCGAGCAGGTCATCCTCACCCTGTACCTGCTGTACGGCGTGCGCGAGCTGCACCTGTCCACCAGCCTCCTGGGCGCCGTCCTGGCCGTCGGGAGCGTGGGCGCGCTGGCCGGCTCGTTCGTGGCCGACCGCGCCGGCCAGGTCCTCGGGGTCGGCCGCACCATGGTCTGGACGATGATCCTCGGCTGTGCCGCGCTCGGCCTGGTGCCCGCGGCCTCGGGGTCCCCGCTCGTGGCCGGCTCGGTCCTGGCCGCCGGCCTGTTCGTGTACGGCCTCGCGCTGGCCGTGTTCAACGTGCACAGCCTGAGCCTGCGCGGGGCCCTCGTGCCGCCGGAGCTGCTCGGCAGGGTGACGGCGACCTACCGGTTCTTCGTCTTCGGCACGATCCCGCTGGGCGGGCTGCTCGGCGGGCTGCTGGGTGAGCGGCTCGGCGTGCGGACGGCGATGGTGATCGCCGTGGCCGCCCTGCTGGCCGGGGCCGTGGTCTTCGCGGTCACCCGCATCCGGTCGGTCGGCGACGAGATCTTCGGCCCGAAGGAGACGCTGTGCTCGCTGGACTGACCCCGGCCGCCTGGGACGAGCTGGCCGGACCGCATTTCTACTCGACCAGTGCCTGGTTGCGCTTCTGCGCGGCGGAATACGGCGGGGCGGGCGACGCCGTGGTGCGCGACGGGGCCGCCGTGCCGTACGTGGAGCTGACCGAGCCGCCGGCGCTGCCGCTGTACCGGTGGACCGAGCAGCTGGCGGCGCGCGGCCTGCCGGCGCCCCCGCCCGCCGGGCTGATGGTCGGGCCCCGCGAGGGTTACCAGACCCACTTCCTGGGCGCGCCGGAGGGTGTGCCCGCGCTCATCGAGGAGCTGCGGGCGCGGGCGGCCGGCCGGCCCTGCGTGGCGATGTACCTGCCCACGTCCGAGCTGGAGCTGGCCCGCCGCGCCGGGGTCACCGCGCCCGCCGTGGTGATGGACGCCGACGCGTGGACCGCGGTCGACGGCTGGCCCGGCTACCTGTCGTCCAAGAAGCGCTACCGCATCCGCACCGGCCGCCGGGCCTTCGAGGACGCCGGGTACAAGATCAGGCACCTGCCGCTGGCCGACTGCGTCGACCTGCTGGCGGTGCCGGCGTCCAAGACCCTGGCGAAATACGGCATCGACAGCGAGCCCGAGGTGGAACGGGTGGCGCTGAACAGCCACGCGGTGCACATGGGCGCGGCCGCCCGGGTGGCGCTCTGCTGCCGCGACGGCGGCGACCCCGTCGGGTTCTGCCTGTACTACGTGGGCACCGACGCGATCTTCCTGCGCTGGGCCGGCTTCGACTACGACCGGCTGTCCGGCGCGGCCGAGTACGGCAACGTCGTGCTGGCCGCCCAGCTCGACCTGGCGGCCGAGCTCGGGCTGCGCTGGGTCCACGCGGGCCTCAAGTCGTACGAGGCCAAGGCCCTGTACGGCGCCAAGCTGCGGCCGGTGTGGCTGCTGGACCTCTCCCCCGACAGCGTGCTGAACGCCGCCGCCGACCAGGTGCGGCAGCACAACGCGAGCTTCTACCGGCGGCTGAGCGAGGACCCGCGGACGGCGAGCGCCCTCGACCCCGAGACCTGGCGGAGCATCCATGAAGACACCGGCTGAGCGCAGAGTGATCGTCACCGGCGGGGCCTCCGGCATCGGCGCCGCCATCGCCCGCCGCTTCGTCGACGACGGCGCCCGGGTGGCCGTCATGGACCGCGACAAGGCGGCCATGGACCGGCTCGACGACCGCGTACCGGGAGCCGACCTGGGGCTCGTCACCAACGTGGCGGAACCGGCGGCGGTGGACGAGGCGTTCGAGGAGATCGGCCGCCGCTGGGGCGGGGTGGACGTCGCCGTCAACAACGCCGGCATCAGCAGCCCGGGCGCCTTCCTCGACGTGCCGCTGGCCGACTGGGACCGCATCCTGCGGGTGAACCTGACCGGCGTGTTCCTGGTCTCCCAGCGGGCCGCCCGGCGCATGCGCGACCGCGGCGGGGCCATCGTCAACATCGCCTCGGTCAGCGGGATGGTCGGCATGCCGGACTACAGCGCCTACAACGTGAGCAAGGCGGGGGTGATCGAGCTGACCAAGACGATGGCCCTGGAGCTGGCGCCGCAGATCCGGGTCAACGCCGTCTGCCCGGGCTACGTGCTCACGCCGATGCAGGAGGCGGAGTACTCCCCCGCCGCCCTGGCGGAATGCGCGCGCAAGATACCGCTCGGCCGGCTGGGCCGGCCGGCGGAGATCGCCGCGCTCGTCGCCTACCTCGCCGGCGACGAGGCGGGATTCGTGACCGGGCAGAGCTTCGTCATCGACGGCGGCGAGACGGCCGGCGGGCTGGCGAGCTGATCCCGGATCAACGCTGTTACCCGAGAACAGAAAGGCGTATTTCCCATGACCGTGTCCTCGCTTGCTCCGGCCCGCCAGGACCGCCGCGCACCGGCCAAGGTGGTGAGCTCCTACAACGAGTGGGATCCGCTGGAAGAGGTGATCGTCGGGCGGCTGTCCGGCGGCGTCTTCCCGACCTGGCAGGAGTCCATGCGCGCCACGATGCCGCCCAGCTCGTGGCGGCTCTTCCAGGAGCGGGGCGGGCAGCCGTTCCCGCAGGACCTGGTGGACGCCGCGGACGAGGAGCTCGACGGGCTGGCCCGCACCCTGGCGGCCGAGGGCGTCAAGGTGGTCCGGCCGGAGCCCGCCGACCACGGCGCCGAGCTCGCCACGCCGCACTGGGCGACCTCCGGCGGGCTCTACTCGGCCATGCCGCGCGACCACCTCATCGTCGTCGGGGAGACCATCATCGAGTCCCCGATGTCGTGGCGCTGCCGCCAGTTCGACGGTGACCCGTTCCGGCCGCTGCTCAAGTCGTACTTCAACCAGGACGCCCGGTGGCTGCAGGCCCCCCGCCCCCAGCTCACCGAGGAGCTGTTCCGCACCGGCGAGCACGACGGGTGGGCGATCACCGAGTTCGAGCCGGTCTTCGACGCGGCCGACTTCATGCGGTTCGGCCGCGACCTCGTGGTGCAGCGCAGCCACGTCACCAACGCGTTCGGCATCCGGTGGGTGCAGCGGGCGCTGGGCAGCGCGTTCCGCGTACGCACCATCGAGGTGAACGACCCGCACGCCATGCACATCGACGCCACGCTGCTGCCGCTGGCGCCCGGGAAGCTGCTGGTCAACCAGGAGCGCTACGTGCCCACCGACCTGTTCCGCGGCTGGGAGATCCGCCAGGCGCCGCGACCGGCGCTGCCGCGCGACTGGCCGATGTACTTCTGCAGCCCGTGGGTGAGCATGAACATGCTCTCCCTGGACGAGCGGACCGTCGTGGTGGAGCGCCAGGAGGAGCCGATGATGGAGCTGCTCACCGACTGGGGCTTCCGCTGCGTCCCGGTGGACTTCCGGCACGTGTACACCTTCGGCGGCTCCTTCCACTGCGTCACCGTGGACGTGCGCCGGCGCGGCAGCATCGGCCAGTATCTGGCGCCGGGCCGATGAAGACCGTACGGATCACCGGCCCGCGCGCCTGCGCGGTCGTCGACAAGCCGGATCCGGCCATCGGCCGTGACTACGTGCTGCTCAAGGTCGAGGCCGCGCCCATGTGCAACGAGTACCTGGCCTACCGCGACCAGGTCTACCTGGAGCGCAACCGGCCCGACTCGCTGGGCCACGAGATGGCCGGCGTCGTGGCCGACGCGCCCGAGGGCACCCGGCTGCGGCCCGGCGACCGGGTCGTGGCGCTGTGCGGCTATCCCTGCGGCACCTGCGAGCTGTGCCGGCGCGGCTACTACTCGCACTGCGCCGGCACCGAGGACCCGCTGGAGGTGTGCAAGAGCGAGTCGGGCGAGTGCGGGTTCGCCCAGTACGCCGTCAAGCCCGCCTGGCTCTGCGTACCGGTGCCCGACGCGATGCCGCTGGATCACGCCGCCATGGCCTGCTGCGGCCTCGGGCCGACGTTCGGGGTGATGCAGCGCATGGGCGTCGGCTCCTTCGACACCGTGCTCATCACCGGGCTGGGCGCGGTCGGCCTGGGCGGGGTGATCAACGCCCGGTACCGCGGCGCGACCGTGATCGGCGTGGCCCGCAGCCCCTACCGGGCCCGGCTGGCCCGCGAGCTGGGCTGCGCCACGGTCCTGGACCCCCGCGACGGCGACCCGCTCGAACAGGTCAGGTCGCTCACCGGCGGCGTGGACTTCGCGATCGACTGCTCCGGGCAGCCGGAGTACCAGCGGCTGTGCGTCGACGCGGTCAGGCGCCTGGGCACGGTCGGCTTCCTGGCCGAGCCCGGCGAGCTGACCGTGCGCGTGGACGACGACCTGGTGCAGAAGGGGGTGACGCTGATGGGCAGCCTGGACATCAACCTGAACGACGCCGGCCGGCTGCTCCACCTGATCGGCGAGGTGCCCGACCAGATCGAGAGGTTCATCACCCACCGCTACCCGCTGGACCGGATCGGCGAGGCGTTCGACCGGCAGTCCCGCCACGAGTGCGGCAAGATCGTCCTCTATCCGTGGAGCTGAAGCCATGACGTTGGGTGCTCACGTCCTCGACCTGGCGGCGCGGCACTCGCCGCTGGTCCGCGACACGCTGCGGCGCCTCGGCGACGCCCCGCTGGCCGACCTGCTGGCCGGGCTCCGCCCCGGCCGGTCCGAGCCGTGGCAGAGCAGGGAGGACCTGTACCAGGTCGTCGCTGACCAGACGGCGGCCTGGTACGGCCCCGCCGTGGCCGCCGAGGCGGTGGCCGGCCTGCGCGCGCAGCCGATCGTGCCCACCTCCAACCACTTCGGGGTGGACACCTTCGCCGACTCCGTGCAGGGCACGCTGCTCTTCGCGCTGCGGCCGGGCGCCCCGCGCGACGTCGTCGTGCTCGGCTTCGGCTCGGTCAGCATGAACAACCTGACCTACCCCATGGGGCTGCGGCTCTACGACCCCCGGCACGGCGAGGTCGGGTCGTTGCCGCAGCGGCTGCCCATCCAGCCGAACCGCGACAAGCACCGGACCGTGCTGGCCGCGCGGCCGTACGACGCCGGGATGATCGACCGGGCGCGCGGCCGGCTGGCGCGGATGCGGCGGGACGGGGAGGTCTCCGCGTTCTGCGCGCGCAGCGCGGACGACGTCCTGCACCAGGTGTACGCCTCCCCCGCCACGCTGTCGCTGCCCTCGCACGCCCTCCAGGCCACCCGCGTCAACACCGCCCTGTGGGACGGCTTGTTCCAGGCCGATCCGCCCGCCCGGCTGGTGCAGCTGGCGATCGAGCCGATCAGCGCCGCCCTGCTGAGCCGGGATCTCCACGACCCCGGCAGCCTGGTCCACCAGCTGTTCTTCGTGCCCCAGGTGCGCGACGCGCTGCTCGGCGGGCTGGACGGGGTGCGGGCCTGCTGGCAGCGGGACCCGTCGCGGGGCACGGTCTTCTTCTGGGGCCTCAGCGCCGCGGGCCGGCGGGTGCCGCTGACACTCGACGGCGAGCTGCTCACCGGGATCGACGAGCGCGGCCACCGGCTGGAGTGGAAGTTCGGTCCTGAGGACCTGGTGCCGGCGCTGCTCGGCGGGCAGCTGCTGCCCTCGCTGTTCACCTGTTTCGCGACCCTGGCGTTCGCCCGCGGGCTGAGCTGCGTCGGCGGCTACTTCCAGGCCACGTACCTGCCCGTGATGCAGCGGGGAGTGGTGGACGCCCTGAGCGTGGGCGCGGAGTTCCGCGCGGCGGCCGAGCGGGTCGCCCAGGTGCCCGCCGGCCTCCACCTGGCCAGCCTGCAGGCCGTCGCCCGGGCCCTGCCCGGCGGCGCGCTCATCCCGGCGGGACCCGTGGAGATAGCCGGCGCGGGCGGGCTTTCGCCGGCCGACGTGGACGCTCTCACCCGCGTCCCGGTACGTGAGGCGCACCTGGTCGCCTTCCCCGAAGTGCTGGACCACCTGGTGCCGCCCGAGGAGCTGCCGACCGGCTGGGCCGCCGCGCTCGCCGCGGAGAGCGGCGGCCGGGACGGCGGCCGGGTCATACGACTGGAGGAGACATCATGAGCACGGACATAGGCGAGGTGCTGGACCTGCTCGAGACCGCCCGGGACCGGGTGGCCGACCTGGACGGCTGCGAGGAGCTGATGGTGCAGGCCACGCAGGAGCTCATCTCCTGCGCGGCCGGGGCGGTCGCCGCCTTCCCCCAGGGCAGCGTGGACGGTGCCCGCGAGGCGCTGAGCTGCGCCAGGGGAGCGGCGGCGACGGCGGCTTTCGCCGTACGGCACCTGAACGACGCGGCCAAGACCCGCGCCCGCTAGGGTGCGATCGCGTTCATGACGCCATCCTCTTCAGCATGCCGGCGGACAGCAGCTCGCGTTGCAGCTCCTGGATCTGCGGCGAGGGGGCCAGGCCCAGCTCCTCGTCGAGGAGGTGGCGCAGGTTCTGGTAGGCGTGCAGGGCCTCGTTGCGCCGGTTGCACCGGCCCAGGGCACTGATCAACTGGCCGTGGAGCCCCTCGTTGTACGGGTACGTCTCGACGAGCAGGCGCAGCTCGGGAAGGACGTCACGGTGCCGGCCCAGCTCCAGGTCGGCCTCGATGCGCATCTCCAGGGCGCAGACCCGCTGCTCGTCGAGCGCGACCGTGTGCCCGTGCAGCACCGGCCCCGGCACCACGTCGGCCACCGCCCGCCCCGACCACATGTCCAGCCCGCGGCGCAGCAGCGCGGCGGCCCCCGCCACGTCGCCGTCGCGGAGCAGCCGCCGCCCCTCCCGGACGAGCCGGTCGAACCGGAAGACGTCGATGTCGTCGTCGCCGGCCCGCAGCAGGTAGCCGGCGGTCCGGGTCTCCACCAGCTCCTCGCCGTGCCGGCACAGCCCGTCCTGCTCGAAGGTCTTGCGGAGCTGGTAGACGTAGGTGTGCAGGATGGTCCGCGCGTTCTTGGGCTGGCGCTCGTCCCACAGCTCCTGGATCAGCAGGTCGGTGTCCACGATCTGGTTGGCCCGCAGTGCCAGCACGGCCAGCACCTGGCGCAGCTTGTGCTGGCCGAGCGTGCGCGCGTGGCCGTCGACGACGATCTCTACGGGGCCGAGCAGGTTGAAGTTCGCCATGGTGATCTTCCTTGTGGTGAGCGGCGTCAGTCCGCTGCGAGAGCGGTCAGTTCGCGGTCGGTGAGCACGCGGGTCGCGCTGCGCGCGGCGGTCAGGATCCGGTCGATGACCGGCGGGTCCGAGGGCAGGCCCTTGCGCCGCAGCCAGCTGTGGACGTTCCAGCGCCCGCTCGTCGGGCCCACGCCGATCTCCTGCCGGCGCCCGAACCGCGAGGCGGGGACGCCGGAATAGACCAGGTCCGCCAGCCGCCTGTCCCCGGCCCGCTCCGCCTTGGCCACGGCCGCGGCGTGCACGCCGGTGGCGGTGAAGAAGGCGTCCCTGCCGAACACCGGATACTCGGGCGGGATGGGGCGGCCGACGACCTCGGACGCCGTACGGCAGTACTCGTCCAGCATGTCCAGGTCGCGCCCGTCGCCCAGCAGGCCCAGGTTGACCAGGAGCTGGTCCATCGCCGTGTTGCCGCACCGCTCGCCGATGCCGAGCGCGGTGGCGTGCACGCGCGAGGCACCCGCGTCGATGGCCGCCAGCGCGTTGGCCAGCGCCAGGCCGCGATCGTTGTGGCCGTGCCAGTCGATCGGCACGTGGTCGTGGCCGGCGGGGTCCAGGATCTTCTCGCGTACGTGGCGGATCAGCGCCGCGGCCCCGGCGGGCTCGGCGTGTCCGGCGGTGTCGCACAGGCAGATCCGGACGGCCCCCTCGTCCAGAGCCGCGAGGTAGAGGCGGCGCAGCAGCCTGGGCCTGGCCCTCGTGCTGTCCTCGGTGACCAGGCAGGTCGGCAGCCCTTCCGCGACGGCGAACCGGACGGCCTCGCGGACCGCCTGCTCGACCTGCGCGGCCGTCCAGCCCTCCGCGTCCATCCGCACGTGGCTGGAGCCGATGAAGGCCATCACGTCGAGCGGGCGGCCGAGCTGCTGGCTGACGTCGGCGACGGCCTGGATGTCACCTGTCACGGTCCGGGCGGCGCAGTGCAGCCGCAGCCGCGGCGTCGCCTCGGCGCCGAACGCGGCCAGCTCCGTGACGGTGCGCTTGGCGGCCGCCCCGGAGGCCGGCATGCCGATGCTCGCCGCCTCTATCCCGAGCCGGTCCATGAGCCGGAGCAGGCGCATGCGCTCGGCCAATGTGGGCTGGCGCGCGGAAGGGCTCTGCAGGCCGTCGCGTAAGGTTTCGTCGTTGAGCTCGACTCGCCGTTCACCGGTGCCTGCGGCCAAATTCCAGTCATAAAACCGGCTCGCCGAAGAGGAGGGCATCACCGAAAATCTCTCTCTAGTGGGAGTAAGTCAGGTCGGGTCGACTCCCTTGCAGCTTCACCTGGCTGACGTGCTTAAACAAGCCGACTCCCCCGCAAGCGCCATCCGGCTGACTCGAAATAATCGCGCACGACTCCTAAAGTGGTAACACCGAGTTGTACCCCTTGTCAGATTCGTTTGGCGACGCATCATACGGCTATGAGAGCCGACCGATCAGTGGCGCCGTGGCGCGTGCCCGTCCTGTGTCTGCGTGAGTCCCGGCCGTCCGTGCTCGTGGTCTTCGCGTTGCGGTTCGGCGCCGGCGCCGCGCTGGGAGCGGCGGGGTCGTGGCCCTCCGGTGCGCTGCTCGGGATCTGCTCGTGGACACTCGCGGTGTTCTTCGTCTACCTCTTCAACGGGGTGACCGACGTGGTCGAGGACCGGGCCAACGGCTCCTCGCGGCCCATCGCCGGCGGGCTGCTCCCCCCCGGCACTGCGGCCAGGGTCGCGGGCGGGGCCGCGGTGCTCGCGCTCTGCCTCGGCGTCCTGGCCGGCCCGTTGTTCGCGGTCCTCGTCGCGGCGCTGCTCGTGCTCGGCCACGCCTATTCGGCCCCGCCGCTGCTGCTCAAGTCCCGCCCGAGCACCAGCGTCGCCGTGGCGGTCAGCGCGGCGCTGCTGACGTACGCGGCCGGCTTCGTCGCCGCCGGCGGCCGGCTCACCGAGGTCACCGGCACCCCGCTGCCGCAGATGGCGCTGATCATGGCGGCCTGGATGGGGCTGGTCGGCGCCCCGGCCAAGGACCTGCCCGACGCCCTCGGTGACGCGGCGGCGGGGCGGCGCAGCTTCCTGACCGCGTACGGCCTCGCTCGTACGCGGATCCTGCTCATCGCGGCGCCCGCCTCGCTGGCCATCGCGGCCGGCCTGGTGAGCGTGGCCGAGCCGCTGCTGGCGGGGATGGCGATCTGCCTGTCCGCCGGCGCCGTGCTGCTGGCCGGGCTGGCCGTCAAGGTCGGGGTCGGCAGCCGGGCCCCCTACCGAGTGTTCATGGCGACGCAGTACATCGCCCATGTTGCTGTGCTGTTGTCGGTCTTATGGGCTTGATAAAAGATGTCCTACGTTCGGGCGCCCACCTTCCGGGAAGGGCCCAGTGATGGCGCACGTGCGCGAAAGCGGCAAGCCATTGCGGGAGGCGCTGGCCGACTTCCTCGACGCTGAGCGGTCTGCGCTCCTGGCGGCCTACGTGGCCGGGCTGGAGAGCATGAGCAGTCCGCTGATCGGCGATCCCGAGACCCGGCCGCAGTTGCTCGCCCATGCCGACCTGACCATCACCGACGTCATGAGGAGCCTGCGGCTGGGCCACCCCACCATCGACGAGGGCTACAAGCTCCTCGCCTGGGACATCGGCAAGACCCGGGCGGAGAGCCGGCTGCACCCCAGGGCGTCGCTGCAGGCCGCGACCTGCCTCGCGGACGTCACCATGAACGCCGCCGCGGACTACCTCTCGGAGCACGCGTGCGGCCGGGAACTGCTCGTGCTCGTCATGCGCGCCGTGACCGAGAGCGTCATCATGCGGGTCCACGAGGCCTCGCTCGCCTACTCCTCCCAGCTCCTCCACGACATCAACGCCGCGCACGTGGACGAGCGCCGGAGGATCGCGCGCGAACTGCACGACCGGGTGGGCTCCGGGCTGGGAGTCGCCCACCACCAACTGGAGCTGGCCGAGGTCTACCGCACGAACCCGGCCAACGCCATGGACCGCGTGACGCTGGCGCACGAGGCCGTCCAGAACGCCATGCTCAGCACCCGCTCGATCGTCTCCGACCTGCGCATGGACGAGCAGGTGCACAACCTCGAGAAGGAGCTGACCACGCTCCTGGAGACCATCGCGCCCGACGGCGTGATCATGCGCTTACGCGTCAACGGCGACGAGGCGTGGGCCTCCAGGCAGGTGCTGGCGGAGACGTTCCTCATCATCAGGGAGGCCGTGCGCAACGCGCTCGCGCACGGCACGCCGAGCATGGTGCTCATCAGCGTGAACATCGCGCCCAGCCAGCTCCACGCCATGGTCGAGGACGACGGCGGCGGCTTCGACCTGGCCCGGGCGCGCCGGTCGTCCGGCATGGGGCTGACGTCGATGCGGGAGCGCGCCGAGCTGATAGGCGGCCGGTTGATGCTGACACCGGTGGTGAACCGCGGCACCTACATGGAACTCGTCGTACCGTTATCGGAGCATCGAGATGGATGACCGCACCACCGTCCTCATCGTGGACGACCATGCCCTGTTCCGTGAGGGCCTGAAGGAGCTGCTGGAGAGCGACGACGAGATCGTCGTGGTCGGCCAGGCCGGCGACAGCGAGGGCGCCGTCTCGGTCACCGCCGAGCGGAAACCGCACGTCGTGCTGCTCGACGTGGAGATCCCCGGTGACGAGGTGACCACGACGGTGAGCCGCATCCAGGCCGCCTCACCCGACACCGAGGTGATCATACTGAGCATGTACGACGGGCCGTACCTGGTGCGGAGCCTGCTGGCCCAGAACATCCGGGGCTACCTGCTCAAGAGCGTGCGCCGGGCCGAGCTGCTGGCCGCCGTGCACGCCGCCCGCACCGACCACGACCGGGTCGTGCTCGCCGTCTCCAGGGAGAGCCTGTGCCAGGCGCAGCCGAGCGACGTCAACCCGCTGTCCGCGCGGGAGCTGCAGGTGCTGGAGCTGGTGTCCGAGGCGCTGAGCAACGGCCAGGTCGCCAGCCGGCTGGACCTGACGGAGGCGACCGTGAAGCGGCACCTGCGCAACATCTTCGTCAAGCTGGGCGCGGTCTCGCGGGTGGACGCGGTGAACAAGGCCGTCGCGGCGTCCCTCATCAAACCGCCGTCCACCCATCACAACCCCGGACACGGAGGGTCCTGAGGGATCGGGCCCCGGAGCGGCGGGCCCTGAGAGGTCGGGCCCTGGAGCGGCGGGCCCTCAGGTATCGGGCCCTGGAGCGGCGGGCCCTCAGGTATCGGGCCCTGGAGCGGCGGAAACAGCGTGCCGAGCCGCGCGAGCAGGGCGTGGTCGGGCTGGATGCCCGCCGCGCTGGCGTTCATCTCCAGGTGCACCTGGTTGCGCGTGCTCGGGACCGGCACGATGTCACCGCCCTGCGCCAGCAGCCACACCAGGGCCAGCCTGGCGAGGCTGAGGTGCAGCTGCGCGGCGATCTCCTCGGCCGACCGCACCGCCCGCATGCTCTCCCCCAGCGCGTGCCTGGCGATGCGGAAGTCGGCCCGCCGCGCGTCATCATGCGCCAGATGCGCCCCGAACCTGGCCGCCCCCGACAGAAAGCCGCGGCCGAGCGGGCGGCAGGCCACCACCCCGATCCGGTGCGCCCGGGCCGCGGGCAGCCGGTCCAGCTCGGCGCGGCGCTCCCACAGGGAGTATTCACAGGTGATCGCCGAGATCGCGTGCTCGGCGGCGGCCTGGTGGATCTGCCCGGCCAGCGGTTCGGCCAGCCCGATGTGCCGGATCTTCCCCGCCGTGACGAGCTCGGCCAGCTCGCCCACGCCGTCCTCGATGGGCCGCCGCCAGGCCGGGCAGTCCAGGTAGAACAGGTCGAGGTGGTCGACGGCCATCCGGCGCAGGGCGGCGTCGCAGGCCCGGGCCAGGCTCCGGTTGCCCGGGCGGGCCAGCGCCGCCAGCACCACCTCCCGGCGGCGGCCCCCGATCGCCCGGCCGGCCAGCTGCTCCACCTCCTCGGACCGGGTGCGGCAGGTCGTGTCGAGCAGGGTGATGCCCAGATCCAGCGCGTGGCGGATGACCCGGACACCCGCGCCGACATCGACGGTGCCGTACGCGCCGCTGAAGGCCGTCCCACCCAGGCCGATGGCGGAGGAGGCCGGACCGGCTTGGCCGAGTCGCCTGACGTCCATCGGGTCACGGGATCCCGCGATGGGTCGGGTGCCGGTGACGGCCGTGCTCGCAGCCTTCGGTCAGGGTTTCGCCGGACATACCATCACGATGCGCCGGGCCTATCCAGGCAGGCTTCATCCGCGATACAGCGGGGATACGAACGGGGCCCCTTCCGGGGAATCGTTGGACGGACGTGGGTGAACCGGCGGCACGTCCACGATCACGTGCCGCCGGTCCACGAACCTCCGGCTGCCGCCCCTCGGGGGGACGGTCGCCTGCGGGGGAACATCGTGAACGGCTCATGCTCCTCCCCGCCTGCTGCCGGAGGAAGCCGTTCTCAGGAGGAGTGACCGTCCCGAGGAGGCGCGAACTGGCCGTGGCGGGCGTCGCGCGTCCGGTCGTCCAGGTACGGCTGACCGGCGTGCCCCTGCGCAGGGTTGCCGTACTGCCCACCACCACCGGCATAGGGCCCGGCCCCGTAACCTCCCTGACCGTTGTGGGCGTACGTGCCGCCGTGGGCCGGCGGGACCGGCGGCGACGCTTGACCGGCATGTCCGGCCGGCAGCTGGTGCCGCGGCCACGAGGGCGGCGGCACCGCACCGTACGGGGCGTAACCCATTGGAGGAGAGGATCGGCGGCGGCGCCTGCCGAGGAGCTTCACCACGACCAGGGCGAGCACGATCGCGACCAGCACCCCGGCCCCGATCAGCACCCACATCAGCAGCGGCCTGGGCGACTCGTCCTTGCCCGCCGAGATCGCCGCCTGCGTGTCGCTGATGTACTTGGCCACGTACGGGTGGTTCGGGAAGAGCGCCTGCACCTCGCGGAACTTCGGCAGGGCGTCCTCGAAGTAGTTGCGGAAGTAGTCGTCGAGCGCCTCGTTGTAGCGGACCGTCGTGACGGCCTGGGCGGGCTTGACGTTCTTCTCGCCGAGCTTCTCCTTGATGATGCTCACCGGCAGCACGAAGCTCTCGCTCTCCGATGCCTCGCCGCCCTCGCTCACCGTGCCGGCGATCAGCATGCCGATGACCTTGCCGTCCTTGCTGAACACCGGACCGCCGGAGTTGCCCTGGTAGGACGGCGCCTGCGTCTGGATGTACGGCACGCCGGTCTGGGTGGTGCGCTTGGCGTTGTACGGCCCCTCGGTCAGCGCCGGCTCCAGCTTGGACTCCAGGCTGAAGAACGGGGTGTTCGTGACCAGGCCCGGGAAACCGCTGATGTACAGCGAGTCGCCGGTGCGCACGTCGGCGTCGTCACCGAGCGGGACGGTCGGCAGGTTCTGCTGGCCGTTGACCTTGAGCAGCGCGAAGTCCTTGCCGGGGTAGCTCTCGCCCACCGACACCAGCTCCGCCGGCACCGCCTTCGCGGTCTTGTCCACGCCACCGCCGGGCAGGCTCTGCAGCACCGACAGGCTCTGCTTCAGGCCGCGGATCTTCATGTGGTTGGTGTTGAACGTGACGTAGATCTGCTGGGCGAGCTTGACCATCTCCTCGTCGGCCGCGATGTTCTGCAGGCCCGAGATGATCTCCTTGGCGTCCTGCTCGTTGAACTTGGCCAGCGCCTGCTGCGCGAACAACCGGCTGAGCTCGGTCTCGCCGACCTGGACGCAGTGGGCTCCGGTGACCATGTAGCCGTCGGGGGTGACCCACCAGCCGGTGCACAGGCCGCCGACCTCGGCGTCCACCGTACGTTCCGGGGTGGTCTCGGCGAGGTAGGCGTCGACGTCGGCGGCGATCTGCTGGAACAGCCACTTGGCGATGCTGCGCTCGTCCGACGAGATCTTGCCCGCCTGCACGGCGAGGACGGCCTGCTCGGTGAGCTGGTTGAAGGCGTTCTGGTTGATCGTGCTGGTGGGGACGGCGACCGTACCGGTGTAGGTGAAGCTGGTCAGCTGCACCGCGGGCTGGGTGCGAGCCGCCAGCCACGTGCCCACCGGCACGTCGGGCCGCTCGTCGGGCGCGCCATCGGCCACCGCGGGCGCGGCGGGTAACGCGACTGCCATGACGACCGCCGCCACAACCGCGGCCACCTTCGTCCACCTCTTACCGAGATTCCTAAAATTCTCGAAAAATCCGTTCACGTCGGCAAATGCTGAAGCACCGCTCTTGTCCATGGCTTGTAGCCGACTGGGAACCCACCACGCCGCACTACCTACTCACGGTGTCTGCACGAAATGCGCCGCGATCTCGACGCGGTCGGCGACGGTCTGAAGGGTGCTCATCGGCTCGCTCCTTGGCTGGTGTTGGATGGTGCCAGATCTCACCGGTACGACGACGCGACCCCGCGGAAGGTGGGAAGGCACCTCACAGTTCGGCAGGCTGTCTCGTCCAACTGGTGAGGAGAGATGTGACCGAGGGAGTCGTCGACACCATGACCAGCCGATCCGGGCCAGGGCACGACCGGGACGATCCGAGTCTGAGCGCGATCATGAGTGAGCGGCGGCAGCTGATCAATCTCGCGTACCGGCTGCTCGGTTCCCTGGCCGAGGCCGAGGATGTCGTGCAGGAGACGTACGCCCGCTGGTACGCCATGTCCGACCGGGAGCAGGAGGCCATCGAGGCTCCGGGCGCCTGGCTGCGGAAGGTCGCCGGCCGCATCTGCCTCGACCTGCTCGGCTCGGCCCGGGCCAGGCGGGAGAGCTATGTGGGTGAGTGGATCCCGGAGCCGGTGCCCGACCGTACGGAGTGGATGAAGCCCGAGGGAGATCCCGCCGACCGGGTCACCCTCGACGAGTCCGTCAACATGGCCTTCCTCGTCGTGCTCGAATCCATGACCCCGGCCGAGCGGGTCGCGTTCATCCTGCACGACGTCTTCCGCTACTCCTTCCCCGAGGTGGCCGAGATCGTCGGCCGTACGCCGGGGGCGTGCCGCCAGCTGGCCTCCTCGGCCCGCCGCCGCGTCCGCGAGGCGGAGACCCCCGCGACGCCGAGCGCCCAGCAGGCCGGCATCGTCAGGGACTTCAAGCTGGCCTGGGAGGCCAAGGACATCGACGCCCTCATCGGTCTCCTCGACCCCGGCGTCACGGCGACCGCCGACGGGGGCGGGCTCGTCAGTGCCCGGCTCCTCCCGGTCCACGGCGGCGACCTGGTCGCGCAGGCCTTCGCCGACATCGCCCGCGTGGCGCCCGACCTGGCGATCCTGGAGCGTACGGTCAACGGTCAGCCGGGGCTGGTGGCCCAGCAGGACGGCGTCACGGTGGCGGTGTTCGCGTTCGAGGTGGCGGGCGATCGGATCAAGCACATCTGGGCGGTCCGGAACCCCGAGAAGCTCCGCCCCTGGACGGCGGGCTGAGCCCTGCGGCGGCGAAAGGGACGTCAGGCGACGGCGGTCGCCCGGATGGTCACCGGGATGTTGCCGCGCGTGGCCTTGGAGTAGGGGCAGATCTGGTGGGCGGCGTCCCCGAGCTCCTCGGCCGTCCGCTGGTCGACCCCGCCCAGTTCGAGGTTGAGCACGGCGCCGAGGCCGAACCCGCCGTCGTCGCCGTGCCGCAGGGTCACCTCGGCCCTGATGCTCGTGCTCTTCAGCGTCACCTTGCGCTGCGCCGCCGCCCTCCTGACCGCGCCGAGGAAGCAGGCGCCCCACCCGGCGGCGAACAGCTGCTCGGGGTTGGTGGCTCCACCGGCGCCGCCCAGCTCCTCGGGGATGGCGAGGGTGGTGTCGAGGAGACCGTCGTCGGCCCGGACGCGGCCCCCGTTACGGCCCTCTCCGGTCACGGTGACGACCCCGGTGTAGCTCACAGCCATGACATTTCCTTTCCCGCAGGACGATCGCCGGCCCCGGACGGGCATGCTCGCGAGCGTCACCTGTTCAACTGGTGACGATGTTGGCAGGCCCGCCCGTCACCTGTCAAGCCGGTGATGCGAGTACAGCCGGCGGTACCCGGGTCTCAGCGTTCGGCGGCGGCCGGGCGGGACTGGACCGCGCGGACCCGGTCCACGTCGAGCTTCGTCGTACGGTCGAAGCGGTAGATGCCGTTCTCCTCCTGGAACACGTCGGTCAGCTGCGTGTAGCAGTAGCCGAACATGCCCGGGTCGTCCAGCAGCGCCCCGGTCAGACCGGCGAATCGGGCATGGAACTCCTCCTCGCTCCGCACCCGCTGCCCGTAACCCCAGGAGCTCTCGCGGAGCGCGTCCTGCTCGGTCCCGGCCAGCTCCGGGTTCCACCAGATGCCGCCGTACTCGCTGACGAAGTACGGCTGGCCGCGGTAGGGCACGGACATGGGCCGGCCGCCCGAAGCCCGGTTGACGAAGGGCTCGTCCTCGCCCAGGCCGCTCAGCTGCCCGGCGAACGCGACGGGCTCCTGCTCGTAGTTGTGCGAGTCGTAGACGTCGGTCTCCGGCACCCGGTGGCTGTAGCCGGAGGCGTCGATGACCGGGCGGGTGGGGTCGGCGAGCTTGGTGGCCAGGAACATGCCGCGGGTGACGTCGTCGAGCTGGGTGACGTGGTCGTCGATGGCCTGGGAGGTCTCGTTGAGCGGGCACCAGCCGATGATCGACGGGTGTGAGACGTCCCGTTCCAGCACCTCCAGCCACTGCGTGACGAAGGAGGCGGCCGGCTCCTGCCGCTCGTGCCCGGTGGCCGCGCCCCAGTCGCCGAACTCGCCCCACACCAGGTAGCCGAGCCGGTCGGCGTGGTACAGGAAACGCTCCTCGAACACCTTCTGGTGCAGCCGCGCGCCGTTGAAGCCGGCGGCCACCGACAGCTCGATGTCCCGCCGCAGCGCGGCGTCGGTGGGCGCGGTCATGAGGCCGTCCGGGTAGTAGCCCTGGTCCAGCACGAGCCGCTGGAAGACCGGGCGGCCATTGATCAGCACGCGCTTGCCGTCGATCGCGATCGAGCGCAGCCCGGCGTAACCGTCCACGGCGTCCGTGACGGCGCCACCGTCGTCGAGCAGCTCGACCCTGAGGTCGTAGAGGAAGCCGTCACCCGGCTCCCACAGGCGCACCCGGTCCGCCGGGAGCTCCAGGCGCACGGAAGGTGCGAGGTCCACGTCGGCGCGGGCGGTCGCGGTGGCGGCGGCGCCGTCCCCGTCGGAGGCCGTCACGCGGATCGAGCTGCCGGGGCGGTTGCCGGACAGCGGCACGACGACGGTGAAGGACGAGGTCGCCACGTCGGGGGTGATGCGGGGGCGGCGCAGGTGCACGTCCGGGACGGGCTCCAGCCAGACCGTCTGCCAGATGCCCGTCGTACGGGTGTAGAGGCACTCGAAGTTGCCGTACCGGGTGGACTGCTTGCCGCGGGCCTGGGGACCGTGCCGGGGGTCGCGGGCGCGTACCACGATCGTGGCGTCCTCGCCGGGGCGGGCCACCGCCGACAGGTCGGCCGTGAACGGCGAGAAGCCGCCGCGGTGGCGGGCCACCTCCACGCCGTTCACCCACACCGTGGCGTCGTGGTCGACGGCGCCGAAGTGCAGCAGCGTACGGCGGCCGGCCCACGCGGCCGGGATCGTCACGGTGCGGCGGTACCACACCGCCGCCATGAAGTCGGTGTGCCCGACGCCGGACAGCTCCGACTCGGGCGCGAAGGGCACGGTGATCGTGCCGGAGAGCTCGCGTTCGCGCAGGCCGCGCTCCAGGCCGGAGTCGGCGGCGTCGATCTCGAACTGCCAGGGGCCGTTGAGGTTGAGCCAGTCCTCGCGGACCATCTGCGGGCGGGGATATTCCGGACGGGGCACGTCGTGGGGAGCGGCGCTCGGCATCTCACAACCTTCGGGGGGCAGGGTAATTGCTACGTAGCAAAATACCCTGCCACGGCCCCCTGCGACACGGCCTCACCGGCTGGACTCGCGCACCTCCAGCCGGAAGTCCACCACGACGTGCGACCCGCGCCCGCCGGACCTGCCACCGATCTGCTCGTCCAGCATCGCGACGGCATTGCCGGCCAGCGCCTCGACGTCCGGCGAGACGGAGGTCAGCGACGGCGTCGCGTAGCGGGCCTCCTCGACGTCGTCGAAGCCCACCAGCGCGACCTCCTCCGGCACCCGGACCCCCCGGGAGCGCAGCGCCCGGAGCGCGCCGAGGGCGAGGGAGTCGTTCATCGCGTAGATGGCGTCCGGCAGCCGCCGCCCGGCGTCCAGGTGCTCCTCGATCGCCCGCCGGCCGTCCGCCCGGGTCCAGTCCGCCCCGACCAGCAACTCGTCGTACGCCGTCAGCCCCGCCTCCGCCAGCCCCTCCAGAAATCCCCGCAGCCGCAACCGTGCCGTCAGCCCTCCGCCGGGATGGTGGCCGAGCAACATCAACCGCCGCCTGCCCGCGCCCGCCAGATGGCGCACCACCGCCAGCGACGCCTCCCGGTTCGGGATGCCGACGTGCGGGACCTCGCCCTCCAGCACCTCGTCGCCGATCAGCACGATCGGATAGTCCGCGCGGCGGCGCTGCCCGTCGTCCGGCCGCAGCGACATGGCCATCATGATCGCGCCGTCGGTGAGCTGGTCCCGCCCGCCCGTCAGCACCTTCAGCTCGCGCTCGCGATCCGACTCGGTCAGCTCGATCAGCACCGTGTAGCCGAGCGCCTCGGCCTCGCGCACGACCTGACCGGCGAGGTCGGCGAAGATGCGCGCCCTGAAGTCGGGGACGACGAGCGCGATGAGCCCGGTGCGGGCGGACCGGAGCCGGCGGGCGGCGGCGTTGGGCACGTAGCCGAGCTCCGCCATGGCGTCGAGCACCCGCCGGCGCGTCTCGGGCCGGACGTACGCGTAGTCGTTGACGACGTTGGAGACCGTGCGCTGGGAGACACCGGCGGCGCGGGCCACGTCGTGCATGCTCACGGCCATCAGCGCAACGCCTTACCCCTGGGTCGGTACCACGGCCATCATCGTACCGGCCGGCGCGGTCAGCGCAGGGTCGCCGTGAAGGTGCGGCCGTGCGCGTGCCGGGTGGTCGCCTGGATCAGGGTGCCGCCGGGCACGCGGCGTACCGTCACGCCCTCGTCGGCCGTGTCGAGCCTGAGGAACGCGCCGTGCAGGACGACGGAGACGCGGTCGCGCTTCATCGTGGGGTCCGACAGGGCGACGACCGTGCGCGCGCCGGACCGGACGATGACCGAGGCGGGGCCGTCGATGAGCAGGCGTTCGACGTGGCGGGGGCCGTCGGAGAAGACGTTGGCGGCGACGATGCCGAGGGCCTTGTGCTTGATCGCCTGCACGTGACGGCTGTTGGCCAGGACGGACAGCGGGCCCTTCGCGTAGCCGCGCAGGGCGGCCTCGGTCGCGTTCGGGACGAGGGCGTAGGCGAGGGCGGTCAGGTCGCCGCCGGCGGGGTGGGTGACGGAGGCGGTGAAGACGTTCTTGGTCACCATGGTGTCGGGGTTGGACGTGCGCACGACCCGGCGGCTGCGGGTGACGGTCTCCAGCCCGGCCGTGACCGGCTGGCTGGTGAGGAAGGCGTAGCCGACGGACGTGCGGCGGGTGCCGTTGGCGTAGCGCAGCCAGCGCGGTGGCGTGCTGCCCCCCGCCTGCCAGGCCGCGCCGTCCCAACCCTCGCCGGTGACCGCGACCGCGTCGCCGGGGGCGGCGATGCGGCTGTCCACGGTGGTCACCGCGGCCCGCCCGTCCTGGCCGGAGACGCCCGCGGCCAGCACCACGATCTCGTCGTCGAGCATGAACCAGGACTTGGTCGCGCGGGCGTTGCGGTAGGCGACGAAGTCGTCGGGCAGCAGCCCCGCCTGCTTGGCGGTGTAGGCGGCGTCGTCGGACTGGACCAGGCCGGCCGCGCCGTACGCGCCGAGCGTCGCGCCGCCGGAGAAGGCGTTGCCGGCACGCGGGAAGTACACGTAGGTGTTCTGGGACTCCGAGGAGGAGGTGAAGTTGAGCGGGTGCCCGGGGTTCTCGTACCAGAACCGGCCGTACAGCTCGGGCACCGTCCGCCGCTCCTCCACCGGCGCGGTGGCCCCGGCCAGCCGGTACGGCGAGACGGTCGTGTAGTAGTCGACGCCGAAGACCTCGCGCTGGTCCTCGCCCGCCAGGTAGAGGTAGTAGGCGCCGTCGCCCTGGAACCAGGGCATGAGGTTCTCGCCGTTCATGTACTCGTACTTGCTGATCCGCTCCGAGCTCCGCGCCAGGGCGAAGGCGTAGCCGGGGCGCCGGTGGACGGTCCTGTCCATGGCGTTGAACGCCACGCACCGCTCGGGCGGGTTCAGGTCGGCGGCCGGGATGGCGGAGTCGGCGCGGATGGCGGCGTAGCGGGCGATGCTGACCGGGGAGACGAAGGCGGCCGGGTCGGTGGCCGGCAGGAACTTGAGGTATTTCCTCAGCGCGAGCGCCTCGGCGCTCCCGACGTGGTCGGCCAGGTCGGCGACGGCCTCCACGACCACGCTGACGTCGGAGTAGCCGGTGTTGGTGCGCGAGACCGCGCGCCCCTTGACGATCTCCATCATCCAGCCCTCGAAGATCAGCGGGGCGAAGCCGTCGGAGATCCACCGGTACACCGCGCCGGGAAGCTCTTCCGGGCCGCCGGTCACGCCTTCGAGGGTCTTGAGCGTCTGCACGACCCGGGTCAGCAGGATGCGGCCGTACGAGCCGGTGTAGGCGACCGAGTGGTGCTGGATGAAGGAGCCGTCGCGGTAGTAGCCGTCGGTGACGCCGTGCCGGAGGTTGTAGGGGTCGATCGTGGCGAAGACGGTGGCCTGGTCGGAGATGGCCTTGGTGACGCGGGCGTCGTCGCCGGTGAGCGCGCCCTGAAGGATGCGGTTGGCGGTGATGTCAGCCAGGTTCGCCCCGGTGTGGAAGCGGGAGTCGAGGTCGACGTCGCCGTTCTCGCCGTTGCGCAGGTAGGCGTCCATCGAGGTGATGTACGTCCCCGTCAGGTCCCCTCGTAACTGCTCCGGCAGCAGGACCAGCGTCCTGCTCACGTGGGTGGGGATGCCGATCTCCCAGTTGTGCCAGTTGCCGTAGTAGCCCGCGGCCTGGTCGCCGAAGTAGCGCTCGTGCAGCCACCGCAGGCCGCCGGCGACCCGCTGCTGGACGGCGGTGTCGTCGGCGAGCGCGCTGCCGGGGGCGCGGGTCGCGAGCGCGATCTCGTACAGGTACTGGTAGGCCAGCCGGAGGTTGGCGTCGTCGGTGCCCAGCTTCAGGCCGGCGAACAGCTCGCCGGCGCCCGCCTGGTCCATGGCCGTCAGCCGTTGCCTGGCGGTGCCGAGAATGGCCGCGAGCTTGCCCGCGACCTCGGGGCGGGCATTGACCTCGGGGGTCCCCGCGAAGATCGCCACGGTGTTGGCGAGCAGCCGCGCGTGGTCGACCGCCGCCGCGGCACGCGCGGGGGTGGCAACGGCGAGCAGGCCGGCGGCGGGGAGCAGGGAGAGAACCTGGCGGCGGGACATGTGCGGCACGGCGGGCTCCAGGCCGTTGGGGGGTATGCCGGGCTCACATTACATGATCTTTTTCTGGCCGCCCAGGAGCCGGCTCGATGACATCCCCGCGAACACGCGTTATAACCGAACAGTGACTCTACGTAACAGCTCCAAGCGAGCGGCGGCCGTGGCCGCCTGTGCCCTCACCGCCGTGACCGGCACCGTCATCACCGCCCCACCGGCCGCCGCGGCCACGTACGCGGGCGAGTGCGGGCCCGGCTACCGCGTCGTCAACTCCGCCCCCATCGGCCGGCTCGGCACCGTGTTCCTGACCTACAGCTCCGCCTCGGGCAACAACTGCGTGATCGCCAAGCGCCACCGCGCCGGCTCGCGCGTGCTGATCGAGGCGGGCCTGGGCGTGCACCCGGTCGGCCAGCACTGGCCGGCCTACCAGGGGCGCCACTACACCTCCTACGCCGGGCCGATCCGGCTGTCCGCGGCGGGCAGGTGCGTGGACTGGATGGGGCGCATCTCGGGGGTCGAGGGCGGCAAGCGCCGGACCAACTGCGGCTGACCGGAACGGACGGGTGAGAGCCCGATCCGGTCCGGCGGGCACGACGGCACCGGGGTCTCAGGACAGCCGCGATCAGGTGATCGCACACCGGCTGTGACGGTCAGTGGATCCCCTCGCCGACCACGAGCGCGCCCAGCCGCTGAACGGCCTGGTGGTACGAGCGGGCGAGCCGGTCGCAGGCGTCCTCGCGGACCCCCTCGTACCCGGCGCACACCTGCCGCATGTCGAAGAGGAAGGCGCTGTCGACGTGCTCCTTGTTGGCCGCGAACCGGCTCACGGCCCGGTAGTTGCGGTAACCGAAGTCGTGCCGCCGGCAGGGCATCCGGAAGTCGAAGCCGAGCGGCTGGTCGGGGCTGCCGGAGCACAGGTCGGTGGACCAGTCGAAGGCGTAGGCGGTCCAGGACGCCCGGTCCAGCCAGGCGTCGTACCAGGCGGCGGCGCCGGCGCTGGTGGGACTGGTGAGCGCGGAGAGCGCGGTGAGCTTCTGCTCCAGCGTCACGGCGTACGCGGGAGCCGGGTGCGCGAAGACGATGATCGGGGCGAGGGCGGCGAGGAATCGTCCAACCATGAGAACCTGCTTGTCTTTGCCCGGGGCCGGAACCTTGTCATGGCAAGCTTGGTCCGGCCACCCCGGCGATCAGGCGAGCCGACGGGCAACGCCGCAGCAGTTCTCCTTCAAGGTTCAGTAGATGCGGTACTTCTTGCCGCAGTTGTCGAACTTGCCGGCCCAGCAGGTGAAGGTGTACACCTTCCCGATCCCCCGGCCGCTCCACGAACCCACGACCTTGCCGTCCCACGACTTGTTGAACTTGTGCCAGGCGCCGTTCTGGTAGACCTCGAACCACACCCAGCCCTTCTTCCCGCCGACCTTGTCCACGCCGTACCACTTCGTGAACACCTTGCCACCCGACTTCCACGTCCTGCCGAACGTGTAGGCCTTGCCGTCACTGGAGAAGAACTTCCCCCAAGTGGTTACCGTCGACTGCGTCGTGGCCGACTGGGTCGTGGTGCTCGCCTGGGCGGCGGCCGGGCTGAGCGCCAGACCGGTCACGGCCATCGAACCGGCCAGAGCGGCGATCGCAAGAGTCTTACGCATTTCGGGTTCCTCCCTGTCAGTGCTGCCGGGGTGTTTCCGGCAAGACAGACAGTACGGAGACCACAAGCGATCAACTGTGCAGGAATCCACACATCAGAGGTGATCAGCGCCACAAAGCGCCGGCACGGTGGCCCGACACGTCGCGCCGGCCTTCGTGGGCGTCCTGAGGCGATCGACTTATATTCGGAAGGACGACGGGCTCCCGAGTTGGAGGACAAGGTGGCTGCCGACGCGATCCCCGAATTCCCGTTCGACCGCCCCACGGCCCTGGAGCCGCCGCCGCAGCTCGCCGAGCTGCGCGAGAAGTGCCCGGTGGCGCACGTACGGCTGCCCAGCGGCGACGTCGCCACGCTGGTGACCAGGTACGACGACGCCCGCGCGGTGATGGCGGACCCGCGTTTCAGCCGCAACCTGGCCAGGGAGGGCGCCGCCCGGCTGTCCACCACCGAGGACGGCGGCCTGTTCAACCGGCGCCGGGTGAACACCATGGACATCAGCGAGGGGCAGGGCCACCTGCGCTGGCCGCGCCTGCTCGGCCGCTGGTTCACCATGCGGAGGATGGAGCTCTGGCGGCCCAGGGTCCAGGCGATGACCGACGACCTGCTGGACGCCATGCTGGCCAAGGGCTCCCCGGGGAACCTGTCGGCCGGTCTCGCCCTGCCGCTGCCGGTACGGGTCATCTGCGCGCTGGTGGGAGCGCCGAGCGAGGACCAGGACAAGTTCGCCCACTGGTCCCGCGTCATGCTGACGCTGACGCGGCACACGCAGGAGGAGGTGGACCAGGCCTACCGGGAGTTCAACGCGTACGTGTCGGACCTGGTCGACCGCAACCGGGCGGACCCGGGTGACGACCTGCTCAGCGAGCTGACCCAGATCACCGACGCCGAGGACGGCCGGCTCAGCCGGGCCGAACTCATCGCCACCGTACGCGGGCTGCTGCTGGCCGGCCACGAGACCACCTCGAACATGATCGCCATCATGGCGGCCATGCTGCTCGCGGAGCGCCGCCGGTACGAAGCCGTCATCGAGGACCCCGGCCTCGTCCCGGGCACCGTCGAGGAGGTGCTGCGCCTGGACAGCACGCTGTCGGTGATCGGCGGGGTGCCCAGGTTCATCACCGAGGACGTGGAGCTCGGCCGGACCACGGTGCCCGCCGGCAGCACGCTGATCCCGAACATCCCGGCCGCCAACCGCGACCCGGACAAGTTCCCCGACCCCGACCGGTTCGACCCCCGGCGGCAGAACAGCGGCCAGCACCTCACCTTCGGCGCCGGCCCGCACTACTGCCTCGGGCAGCCGCTGGCCCGGCTCGAACTCCAGGTCGTCCTGACCACCCTGGCGCAGCGGCTGCCGAACCTGCGGCTGCGTGACTCCGCCGACGACCTCCGGCTGCGCACCGGCGGGCTGTCCGGCGGGCTCCAGGACGTATGGGTCACCTGGTGACATCTTGACGCCGTCCGCCAGCTCGGCTCGGCGCGGCCGGCGCCGCTACACGGGCACGCGCAACACGGGAACGCCGTTGTAGTGCGCTTCCCACGCGGTGGCGCCGACCAGCTGGGAGATCACCGTGGCGCCGTCCACCATGGACGCCGCGCACCGGAACGGCAGCCGGCCCCCCGGCGCGGCCGCCTCCAGCGCGCTGTTGAGCCCGCTGCGGATGCCCTCACCCGCCGCACGCAGGTGCTCGGGCGCTCGGGGGTGCTCCGGGAGAAGCTCGCGGAGCAGGTGCTGCTCCTCGTCGTCGGCGTGCTGGTAGCAGACGTACGCGGGGAGGTCGGCCGAGACCGCCCGGGCGACCTGGCCCATGAGCCTCTCGACGTCGTACCTGCTGGCGTGGGCGTCGCCGAACCAGTAGATGTAGAGCTCCATGCTTCGCAGACCTTACCGATTCGGTAATGTCCCATCTGGAGGACCGGATGCCACATATCGACCTGGGCAACGACGCCCCCGGGATCGTCGGGCTGATGCGCTACCGTCCCGAGACGGGCAAGGTGCTGAGCGAGCTGGCCGAGGTGCTGCTGCGCGGTGACAACACGCTGTCGCGGGGCGAGCGCGAGCTCATCGCCTCCTACGTCTCCACGCTCAACGAGTGCGGGTTCTGCGCCAGGTCCCACGGGGCCTTCGCCGCGGCCCAGCTCGACGGGGGCGAGGAGGTCGTCGCCCACGCGTGCGCAGCCCCAGACACCGCCCCCATTTCCGGCAAGTTGCGCGCCCTGCTGCGCGTCGCGGCGGCCGTACGGCACGGCGGGAGCGCCGTCACCCCCGAGGACGTCGCGGCGGCCAGGGAGGCCGGCGCCACCGACACCGAGATCCACGACACGGTGCTGATCGCCGCCGCGTTCTGCATGTTCAACCGGTACGTCGACGGCCTGGCCACCACCGCCCCCGACGACCCCGCCCCCTACGCCCATCGCGCCGCCCACATCGTCGCCCACGGCTACCTCTGAGATCGTGGACTTTCACGTATGGGATTGAGCGGAACGGGCATGGACCGTCTCATCGGTCAGCCGTCACCATATGAACCATGTTGGTAATGGCTCTCGTCACACTCCTGCTGCACGGCGCCCTCACGGGCCTCTTCTACACCTTCTCCATGTCGGTCATGCCGGGCCTGAACGCCGTCGACCCCGACCAGGCGGAGGCGGCGATGCGGAGCATCAACCGGAAGATCCTCAACCCGTGGCTCTACCTCGCGTTCCTGGGCTCACCGATCGCGGCGCTGGTGACCGGGTTCCTCGCGGACGCCCCGGCCGCCATCTGGTTCTTCGCCGCCGCCGGGGTGAGCTTCGTCGGCTCGTTCCTGGTCACCATGGTGATCAACGTGCCCATGAACAACGCCCTCGACGCCGGGACGATGTCCTGGAAGGACTACTCGCCGAGGTGGACCGCCTTCAACACGCTGCGCGCCGTGGCCAGCGCGGCCGGTCTCGTCCTGGTGGGCGTCGCCCTGATCGTCTAGTAGATGCGGTACTTCTTGCCGCAGTTGTCGAACTTGCCGGCCCAGCAGGTGAAGGTGTACACCTTCCCGATCCCCCGGCCGCTCCACGAACCCACGACCTTGCCGTCCCACGACTTGTTGAACTTGTGCCAGGCGCCGTTCTGGTAGACCTCGAACCACACCCAGCCCTTCTTCCCGCCGACCTTGTCCACGCCGTACCACTTCGTGAACACCTTGCCACCGGACTTCCACGTCCTGCCGAACGTGTAGGCCTTGCCGTCACTGGAGAAGAACTTCCCCCAAGTGGTGACCGTCGACTGCGTCGTGGCGGACTGGGTCGTGGTGCTCGCCTGGGCGGCGGCCGGGCTGAGCGCCAGACCGGTCACGGCCATCGAACCGGCCAGAGCGGCGATCGCAAGAGTCTTACGCATTTCGGGTTCCTCCCTGTCAGTGCTGCCGGGGTGTTTCCGGCAAGACAGACAGTACGGAGACCACAAGCGATCAACTGTGCAGGAATCCACACATCAGAGGTGATCAGCGCCACATGGGGAAACGTCATCCGGCGAGCGGTCTAGGACGAAGACTCCGCCCCCGCGTAGCGCGTACGCAGCAACCCCCGGCAGAACCCGGCGTTGCCCTCGATGCTGACCCGCACCACGCGGGCGAACCGCAACCGGCGCTCGGCCTCCTCCTCCGGGATGGGCGCCCCGGCTCGTCGAGCAGCAGCGCGGACCCCGGCGCGCAGTCCAGCCCGAGCTCGGCCCCGCGCCGGAGCAGCCCGGCCGGCTCCCCCGTCCACGACGAAATACCGCTGGCCGTCCTTCTCGTACATCCGCTAGCTCCTTGCCGGCACGAGGATGCCCCGGCCCTGCAGCCGGCCGCCGTCCAGGTCGTCCATGGCGTCGTTGACGGCGTCGAGCGGGTACGTCCTGGTGTGCAGGCGCACCTTTCCCTGGGCGGCGAGGGCCATCAGCTCGTCCAGGTCGTTGTAGGAGCCGACGAGGTTCCCGATGACGTTGATCTCGGTGGAGATGATGTCGATGGTGGGGATCTCGACGCGCCCGCCGTACCCGATCGAGAAGTACGACCCCGCGCGCCGCAACATCGCCACCCCCTGCCGCTCCGCGCCGCCCTCGCCGACGAAGTCCAGCACCACGTGCGCGCCCTCGCCATCGGTGAGGTCGGTCACCGCCTCCACCTGCCGGCCGTCGGCGGGCACGGTGTGCGCGGCGCCGTACCCCTCGGCGAGCTTGAGCGCCTCGGCCGACCGGTCGACGACGATGATCTCGGCGGGCGTCATGGCGGTCAGGCACTGCACGCCGATGTGCCCGAGCCCGCCGGCGCCGATCACGACGACCCGCGTGCCGGGGTGGAGCAGCGGCACCGCCTTGCGTACCGCGTGATAGGCGGTCAGGCCCGCGTCGGCCAGCGCGGCGACGTCGGCCGGCTGCAGGGCGGGGCTCAGCTTCACCACCGACCGGGCGGTGGTGAGCAGCAGCTCGGCCATGCCGCCGTCGGAGTCGATGCCGGGGAAGCGCGAGTTCGCGCAGTGCACGTCGTCGCCCGCCCGGCAGGCCCGGCACAACCCGCAGGTGACCAGCGGGTGCAGGATGACCGCGTCACCGGGCCGGACGTTCGTCACGGCCGCGCCGACCTCGCGCACCCACCCGGCGTTCTCGTGCCCGATCGTGTACGGCAGGCGCACGCCGGACTTCCGCGCCCACTGCCCCTCGACGATGTGCAGGTCGGTACGGCACAGCCCGGCCCCGCCGATCTCGACAAGCACGTCCAGCGGGCCGCCGGCCCGGGGCTCCGGGACCTCCTCGACGACCGGACGCTTGGTGTACTCGTGCAGACGTACGGCTTTCATCCCGACCGCTCCCTCGTAGCGCGCTTATGCCCGATCGTTCGCGCGCGTGCCGGGAGCGGTCAACAACTGAAATTTCATAACACGGTAATTTCGGCCCCTCCATGGGACCGGCTACGCGGTCAGCCCGAGAAGTGCTCCTTGAGGATCACGCCGTGCACGCCCGTGGTCCGGTCGACCACCTGCGACACCTCGAAGTCGGTGGCGGCCGACAGGTAGGCGTAGGCGACCGCGCGCTCCATGCCCTGGTCGTGCTCCAGGAAGTCGAGCGCGTTGACGACCGCGCGCCGCATGGCGACGTCGAGGTCGTTCACCTGGCCGTTCCGCGACCCGTCGGGGTCGGACAGGCCGATCGGCAGCCAGGCGTCCGGGGTCTCGGCGAACGGGTAGTGGAAGGCGACCGAGGGCGCGTCGCCGGAGCCCGCCTTGCACACGGTGAGCCGGAAGGTGCCGCGCAGCGAGCCCTCCATCGCGGTCAGCGCCGCCTCCCCGCCGCCCATCGCGTGGTGCGGGTCACCGGTGTAGAAGAGCGCGCCCTCGGCGAACACCGGCAGGTAGAAGGTGGCGCCCGCGCCCAGCAGGTTGATGTCGATGTTGCCGCCGCCGAGGGTGGGCGGGATCGAGTTGAGCGCGGGATCGGTCGGCGTGCTCGCGGAGGCGAACGCGACGCCCATCATCCCCATGAACGGGCGCAGCGGGAACGTCACCTCCCCCGACCTCCCGCGCTTCATGACCCCGCTCGGCACGCCCCTCCGCCCCCGGCGTACCGGGGTGAACACGGACACGTTGCCGTACCGGGTCGGATCGCCGGTGGGCCGCCCGTCGGTCGCCACCGGCGGCATGACCTCCTCCAGGGTGCTCCCGTCCGGCGCGCCGCCTCCGGCCTGCCGGGCCAGCGCGCCCTTGCCGTGCCGGCTCGACACGACCCCGTACGGCACGCGCGGCAGCAGCGAGAGCATCTCGACCTTGAGCACGTCCCCCGGCCGCGCGCCGTCCACGTGGACGGGGCCGGTCACGACGTGCGGGCCGTCGACGTCGAAGTCGCGGGCCGTGCGGGAGTAGTCGCGGGCGATCGAGACGGCGTCCTGGAGCACGTTCGCGCGGGGCACGCCGTGCCCGCCGAAGTACGCGACCGGGTCGCGGCCCTGGTCCTCCAGGATCCCCTCGTGCGAGACGGTGTCGATGGTGACCGTCTCCCCCGACCGCATCCGGAGCACCGGCTCGCTGCCCACCGACGGCACGTACCCCCATCTGACCTGCTCGACGGCGGAGGGGAGGTAGTGCTTGCCGTGGATCGGGCCCTTGCGGGGCTGCAGGATCTCCCGGGGCAGCGTCGGCGTGCCACTCGTGGCGGCCGTCGCGGCGCGCGAGGCGGCCAGCAGCCCACCGCCCGCCCCGCCCACGGCCGCCGCCGCGCGCAGGAAACTCCGTCGTCCAAGTCTCGCGATCAGGGCGTCGCGTACGTCGCTCGGGCTCTTCGGCACGCTCATGGCTCTCCTCGCGTCACCGGCCGGAAGGTTGCCACCGATCATGCAGTACGCCCGTTACGCCCCTGTTTCGGCCTTGCCTCGGACAGAAGTGAAAGGATCAGATCGAAGTCTGACCTCGAAGGACATACTCGAAAGGCATCCGAGATGGCTCCGAACATCGCGACCGCCCGCCGCGTCGAACTGCCCGAACTGCTCGAGTTCCTCCGCCCCCGGCACCACGGCCTGCTGTCCACCACCCGTACGGACGGCCGCCCGCAACTCTCCCCCGTGAGCTGCGGCGTCGACGAGGACGGCCGGATCGTGGTCTCCACGTACCCCGACCGCGCCAAGGCGACCAACGCCCGGCGTGACGAGCGCGTGTCGATCTGCGTCCTGTCCGACGATTGGAACGGCCCGTACGTGCAGGTGGACGGCCGCGCCGAGGTGCTCGACATGCCCGAGGCGCTCGAAGCGCTCGTGGGCTACTACCGCTGCATCGCCGGCGAGCACCCCGACTGGGACGAGTACCGCGAGGCCATGCGCCGCCAGGACAAGTCGCTGATCCGCATCCACATCGACCGCTGGGGCCCCATCGCCACCGGCGGCTTCCCCGCGCGCCTGGCCACCGGAGGGTGATATAATGATCTTGAATCCCGAGCCAGGTCCGCTCGGGATTTTGCTTTTCATGCCCTCTCCCCACCGCACCATCCTGAACGCGGCGCTCCCCCTCTTCCTGTCCATGAGTGCCGGGATCATCGCCCAGCTCCTCGGCACCGCCCTGCTCGGGCACCAGGGGACGGCGCAACTGGCCGCCTTCGCGCTCGTCTGCGCGGTGCTCAACCCGGTCACCGCGGCCGTGTCCGGCGGGCTGCGCGGGATGTCCCCGTTCGTCGCGGCCTGCCGGGACCGCCCCGCCGAGGCGCTGCCCATCCTGAAGGACGCGCGCTGGTTGTCCCTGGGGATCGGAGTGGTCGGCGCGGGCGTCATGCTCGCCGTCCCGCTGATCGCCCGCCTCAGCGGCGTGCCCTACGACCTGGGCGCGTTGCCGCAGATCTTCGCCCTCCAGGTGCTGCTGGCCGCCGCGGGCGGCGGCGCGAACGGGGTGCTGATCGCGCTCGGGCACAGCCGCCTCGTGCTGAGGTCGGGCCTGACGAGCACGGCCGCGGAGGTGATCCTGCTCCTCGTCCTGGTGCCCCCGACGGGCGCGCACGGCGCCGCCCTCGCCCTCCTGGCCTCCACCGCCCTGGCCCTCACCCTCTCGAACGCCCTCCTGCTCCGCCGGCCCGAGTTCGCCGGCCAGTCCCTGCTCCCCCGGCGTCCCCGCCCTCACCCGATCCTGCGCATGGCCAGGCTGGGCATCCCGATGTCCGCCTCGGTCGTCCTCAAGTTCGCGGTGATGGGGGGCGCCACCTACGCCGCCGCGCGCACGGGCCCCCACGCCGCCGCCGCCCACGCCATCCTCGCCGCGCTCGACGGCCTCCTCGGCCTGGCCGCCTTCGCCGTCGCCCAGGCCGTGACGCCGGAGATCGCCCGATCGCATGCGCCCGCCGACGCCCGCCGCGCCAACCGGGCCGCCCTGGCCATCGCCTCCGCCGGCACGCTCGCCGCCGGGCTCGCGCTGCTCCTGCTCGGCGCGGAGGCACTCGGACCGTTCACCTCCGACCCCCGCGTGCTCGCCGCCGCCCTCCCCCTCCTGCCGCTCCTCCTGGTCTACGCCCTGGCGAACAACTGCGGGATCGTGCTGTCCGCCGGTCTGATGGGGCTCAGGCGCTCCAGCTGGAGCCTGGGCTCGGCCGTCCTCGGGTACGGCCTGCTCGCCGTCGCCATGACACCCGTGACGGCGGCCTGGGGCCTGACCGGCCTGTGGACGGCGTTGACCGCCGCCCGCGCGCTCATCCTCGCCGTGCAGGCCGCCGGCTTCACCCGGCACAGCGCCCGCCTGCCTATTTCTCCTCGGTCAGGTGCTCAAGAAGAACCTGGCTGATCTCGCCCAGCTGATGGATCTGCTCGGGAGTGAGCAGGTCGACGAGGTGGGCACGCACGCTCTCCACATGGGCCGGAGCCGCGGTCTCCAGCGCGGCCAGGCCCTCGTCGGTCAGCACCGCCAGCCAGCCGCGCCGGTCGCCCTCGTAGTGCTCCCTGCGCACCCAGCCGCTCTGTTCGAGCTTGTTGACCGCGTGGGAGATGCGGCTCGGCTTGGAGTTGGTCCAGTGCGCCAGCTCGCTCATGCGCAGGGTGCGCTGTGGCGCCTCGGAGAGCAGCACCAGCAGCTCGTAGTAGGTCGGCGGCATGCCGGCCGCCGTCTGCAGGTCGCGTTCCAGGCGGTCGGTCAGCAGGCGCGTGGCCAGCGCGAAGGCGCGCCAGGCACGTTGTTCGTCGTCAGCGAGCCATCTCGTCACATCGGCATCGTACTCAATAGTTGCGCACTGGAATATCTAGATGTACTGTCGTGCTGAATATTTCAGCACTGAAGGAGTCTGGCATGTTTCCCAGTGACCTCACCGGCGCGTACACCATCGACCCGGCGCACAGCCGCTTCGGTTTCGCAGCCCGGCACGCGATGGTGACCAAGGTGCGCGGCAGCTTCCCCATCGTGGAGGCCACCGTCCACCTGGACGCCGCCGACCCGGCCGCCTCCAGCGTCCGCGTGGTCCTGGACGCCGCGGGCGTCGAGACCGGCAACGCCCAGCGTGACGGTCACCTGCGCACCGGCGACTTCCTGGACGTCGCCACCCACCCGCACATCACGTTCACCAGCTCGGGCGTGAAGCACGTCGGGGGCGACAGCTTCGAGGTCACCGGCGCGCTGACCATCCACGGCGTCACCCGGCAGGTGACCGTTCCGCTCGACTACACCGGCACCTCTGTCGACACGCAGGGGTTCAAGCGGGCCGGGTTCGAGGGCGGCATGGTGATCGACCGCAGGGACTACGGGGTCAGCTTCAACGCCCTGCTGGAGACCGGGGGCGTGATGGTGTCGGAGAAGATCACCCTCGAGTTCGACCTGTCCGCCGTCAAGACCGGCTGACCGCTCGTGCACCTCCATCTCCTGGCCGGAGAGCGCCCTCCGGCCAGGAGGAGCACCCCGCACCCGGGTCTCGGCACCGCCTCCACCCTCCGTCTCCCTGGATCACCATCACTGTCCGCGTCTCTCATGTCACAATGAGCGGCGTGCCGTCCCCCCGATACGACGTCCTCATCCAGTTGTTCCACGACCACCCCCAGCTGGCGGTCGAGATCCTGCGTGACCTCATGGCCGTGGACCTGCCCTTCGCCACCCCGGCCCGGCTGGACCCGTACGACGGCACCCTGGCCCTGACCCTCGGCCCACCGCGATCCCCCGCGCACGCGATCATCGTGGAGATCCCGCAGGACACCACCAGGACCGCCGAGCGACTCGCCCGCGACGCCGCCGCGTTGTGGCTGAGGCTGGACTGCGACGTCACGGTCCTGCTCGTCTGCCCCGACCACGAGATCGCCGCCCACTACGCGCGACCGATCACTTCAGGGCTGACCGGCTACCACTTCCAGGCGCAGGTCCTCGGCCCGCACGGCATCCCCGACTCCGACCTGCACTCACCGGAGATGTGGCACCTCGAAGAGATCATGACGTCCGCCACCTGGCTGGCCCACAGCCCCTTCACCCGCGGCCTGGAAGAAGGCCGGACCGCCGGCAGGAAAGAGATGGCCGCCAGAATCCTCCTGCTCGTCCTGGCCACCCGCGGCCTCGACGTCCCCGACGACACCCGCACCCGCATCGTCAGCGGCGCCGACCTCGCCCAGCTCCGCACCTGGGTGACCCGCGCGGCCACCGCCGAGTCCGTCGAGGACGTCTTCGACGAGCCGGTGGCCTGAAACCCGCCGGCCGTCCGCACCACCTGACCATCCCGCGCCCCACTATCCCCGGGCGTGTGTCGCCGGAGCGGTGGGGGTCAGGCCAGGTAGAGGCGGTCCTTGAAGGCGCCGCGCTCCGCGCGCTTGGCCTCCGCCGCCTTCTCGATCTCCTGCCAGTCGTGCCCGTGGGCCGCCGCCAGCGCCCTGAGCACCTCGTACACGTCGGCGAGCTCCCCGGCCACCTCCTCCGGCGAGGCCTCACTCACCTCGGTCGCCTCCTCGAACAGCTTGGCCAGCAGGGCCGCGCGGTACTCGGCTTCCCCCAGGACCGTGATCACCGGCTCCTCGCCGGTGCGCCGGATGATCTCCGGGATGCGGTCCCGTACCAGCTTGCCCATGCCCAGACGTCCTTCGTGGTGCGGCGGCTCTGCGAGGTCACGAGCGTAGTGGGTCAGACCATGGCGAGGTAGGCGGCGAGCTCGTCGGCTCTCCTCGTCCCGCTTGTACGACGGTTCTTCCGATCGCCTGGCACGAGAGCGCCTCACTCTCAGGCGCTGACCTTCAGCTGGTGGACGCGCTGCTTGGACATGCCCATGACGCGTGCCGTGTCGGGCTCCGACCAGTGGCTGGTGAGTGTCTTGGCCACCTTGACGGCCAGCTCGGCGGCACGCTTGGTGTGGGCTTCGGCCAACTCCTTCTCGCGGTGATATTCGGCCACCACCCCCGCCACCTCCGCGGGCAGGTCGAACACGAACTCCACGCCGGGGACGTCCTCGGGCCAGGCCCAGGCGTGGACCTCCGCCAGGTCACGCTCCAGCTGCGACAAGGAGCCGGCCACGCCGACGCCCTCGGTCTCCCCTGTGGGGCAACGCGACACCCATCTCCCGTGCTCGTAGGTGATGACATAGGTGATCGACTTGCTCATCGACTCATCCTTTCGATGACCGCCTTCAGGCGCTTGATGGCTTCACGGAAGAGCTCGGGATCGCGGTCCGGGTCGGCAGGGATCAAGATGGGGACCGAGATGATTCCACCCTTGATCACACGCAGCGCGCACATGTCGCCCTTGAGGTGGTAAAGCCAGTCGGCGGTGGCGCCTGCGGTGGCCACTATGGCTGCGACCTCGGCGAGCTGGCGCATGTGTGGGGGGGAGGTCATCAGCCATGGCATGAGGCTATCGCACTAGGAGGATGGCTCCTAGCCGTATAGGAAGCGGCGTTGCCTTCTCCCGTACGAAGGAGAGCAGGCGTATGGTGGGTGGTGCGCGCGCAGGGCGCCACCGGTCCGCGGGAAGGGCGAAGCCCACCTGGAGTTCACCGTGCGACCTCGGCCCGACCTCTTTTCCGGCCTGACCATGCGGACACCAGGCCAGACGGAAAGGAGGCCATCGTGCCCATCCATCGTCTGCCCGACAACCCCAGCCTCGAACGGCTCCGCAAGCAGGCCAAGACCCTCCTCAAGCAGGTGGACGCGGGAGCTCCCGAGGCGCGCGGGCTCGTCGCCGAGTTCCATCCCCGGCCGCCCGCGACGCTCAAGCTGTCGGACGCGCAGCTCGTCACCGCCCGCATGTACGGCTTCGCGAGCTGGCCCAGGCTGACGGAGCATCTCACCACCGTCGAGCGTTACTCCCGCTCGCCGCACGAGGTTCCGCCGCGGGCGGACCTGCCGGAGGAGTTCCTGCGGCTGGCCTGCCTCACGTACGGCTCCGACCACCCCGGCCGGACCGACGAGGCCGACCTCCTGCTGGCCCGGCAGCCGGACCTCTCCACCGCGAACGTCTTCACCATGGCCGCCACCGGGTCGGCCGGCGCGCTGGCCGCGGCGCTGGCCGCCGATCCCGGGCTCGCGCGGTCGCAGGGCGGGCCCTTCGGGTGGGAGCCGCTGCTGTACCTGGCCTATGCGCGGCTCAAGGCTCCGGGTCAATACGTGGCGGCTGCCCGGGTTCTCCTCGAACACGGCGCCGATCCCAACGCCGGATTCCTGTGGGACGGGCTGACCTCGCCGTTCACGGCGCTCACCGGCGCGCTCGGGGGCGGGGAGGGTGACCAGCCGCCGCATCCGGAGGGGATGGCGCTGGCGCGGCTGCTGCTGGAGGCCGGGGCGGATCCCAACGACGGCCAGGCGCTCTACAACCTCGGGCTCGGCGGGACGTTCTCGGACGACGTCGACCATCTTCGGCTGCTGCTGGAGTTCGGGCTGGGGCGGGGGGCGGGCGGGCCGTGGCGCGCGCGGCTGGGGCCGACGATCCAGTCCCCGCGGCAACTGCTGCGCGAGGAGCTGGCCACCGCCGCGCTGCGGGGCGGGCCGGCGCGGGCGCGGCTGCTGCTGGCGCACGGGGCGGAGGTGGACGGGCTCGGCGAGCATCCGGCGTACCGGGGGCGCACGCCGTACGCGCTGGCCCTGCTGAACGGGCACACCGAGGTCGCGGAGCTCCTCGCCGAGGCGGGCGCCACGGCGACGCTGGACGAGGACGACGCGTTCACCGCCGCCTGCATGCGCGCCGACGCCGGCGCGGTGGCCGCGTTCGGTCCGGAGGCGGCGGCCCGGGCGCTCGCTCGCGCCCCGGGGCTGATCCACAGCGCGGCCGGGCAGCGCAAACCGGCGGCGGTACGCCTGCTCGCCGGCCTCGGGTTCGACGTGAACCACCTGCACCGGTCCACTCCGCTGCACGCGGCGGCCTGGAACGACGACGTCGAGACGGCCAGGACGCTGATCGAGCTCGGGGCCGACCCGACGATCAAGGACGCCGAGCATGATGCGACGCCGCTCGGCTGGGCCGACTACGGTGGCAGGCATCGCGTGGCGGCCTACCTGCGGAGCGTCGCCGGGCAGGAGTGAGCCGAGCAGGCCCGCCACGGCGGCGTACGCCCGTGGAGCGTGAACCGATCTCGCAAGAGGCGGCCTACCTGCGAAGCGAGGTGTGGGAGTGGTGATCGTCGGGGGTGGAATTGTCGGTGGCACTCGCCATGATGAAGCCATGACCGAGACGCCCCCCATCACCGCGCTGGCCGACGACACGGCCTACGCCGAAGCCGTCCAGCGGGCCGTGCACTCCGCGGCCGCCTACTACGCCGACGGCACCTCGACGCTCGACGACGACGCCTACGACCGGCTGGTTCGCGGCATCCAGGCGTACGAGGAGGAGCATCCCGAGTCGGTGCTGCCGGCCTCGCCGACGGGCAAGGTCGCCGGCGGGGCCGTGGTGGGCGACGTGCCGCACACCGTGCCGATGCTCAGCCTGGACAACGTGTTCGGCGCCGAGCAGCTCGCCGACTGGGCGGCCGGGCTGGAGCGTCGGCTCGGCCGGCCGGTCACGCGGTGGAGCGTGGAGCCGAAGCTCGACGGGCTGGCGATCTCCGCCCGCTACCGTAACGGCCGCCTGGCGCAGCTCGTCACGCGCGGCGACGGCACCGCGGGTGAGGACGTCTCGCACGCCATCGGGACCATCGTCGGCCTGCCCGACCGGCTGGCCGACGCGGTCACGGTGGAGTTGCGCGGCGAGGTGATGATGACCACCTCGCAGTTCGAGGAGGCGTGCGCCAAGCGGCAGGCGCATGATGGCACGACGTTCGCCAACCCGCGCAGCGCCGCCGCGGGCACGTTGCGGGCGCAGGACCGGCCCTACGTGTGCGAGCTGACGTTCTTCGGTTACGGCGTCCTGCCGCCCCCGGGCGACGGCTCCCAGCTGGCCGTACGCCTGCGCGAGCTGCCGCACAGCGAGATCATGCACTGGGTCGCCGCGCAGGGCGTGCAGACCACGGCCGCCACGCCGGTGGCCGGGATCGTGGCGGAGACGCTGGAGCGGGTGCAGGAGCGCGTCGGGGAGATCGGGGCGGCGCGTGCCGCGCTGCCGTTCGGCATCGACGGCATCGTGATCAAGTGCGATCTGGCGGCCGACCAGGCCGAGGCCGGGTTCAGCTCGCGGGCGCCGCGGTGGGCGATCGCGTACAAGCTGCCCGCTACCGAGAAGATCACCAAGCTGCTCCGCGTGGAGTGGAACACCGGACGCACCGGCATCATCGCCCCGCGCGCGGTGCTGAAGCCGGTCGAGCTGGACGGCAGCAACGTCACATACGCGACCCTGCACAACGTCGCCGACATCACCCGGCGTGGCCTGATGCTCGGCGACAGCGTGACCGTCTACAAGGCGGGCGACGTGATCCCCCGGGTCGAGGCGCCGGTGGTCCACCTGCGCACCGGTGCGGAGGAGCCGATCGCGATCCCGGAGGTCTGCCCGTCCTGCGGCGACGCGATCGACACCTCGCAGGAGCGCTGGCGGTGCGTGCGCGGGCGCGGGTGCCGGGCGATCGCGTCCATCACGTACGCGGTCGAGCGCGACACGCTCGACATCGAGGGGCTGGCGGTGAACCGCATCCAGCAGCTACTGGACGCCGGCCTGATCGCCGACTTCGCCGACCTGTTCTTCCTGACCCGGGAGCAGTTGCTCGGGCTGGAGCGCATGGGCGAGACCAGCACCGACAACCTGCTCGCGGCCATCGAGCAGGCCAAGACGCGGCCGCTGAGCAGGGTGTTCGCGGCGCTCGGGGTGCGGGGCACCGGCCGCTCGATGAGCCGGCGCATCGCCCGCCACTTCGCCACCATGGACGCCATCCGGGCCGCCGACGCCGAGGCGATCCAGCAGGTGGACGGCATCGGCCCGGAGAAGGCGCCGGTCGTGGTCGATGAGCTGATCGAGCTGGGCCCGCTCATCGACAAGCTCGTCCAGGCCGGGGTGAACATGACCGAGCCCGGTGCCACCCCGCCCGCCGTGAGATCCGAGAACTTGGAGGAGCCCGGGCAGTCCGGGGGGTCGGTGGTCGAGCTGCCGCTGGCGTCGATGTCGGTGGTGGTCACCGGCGCGATGACGGGGCCGCTGGCGGCGCTGTCGCGCAACGAGGTCAACGAGCTGATCGAACGGGCCGGGGGCAAGGCGTCCTCCAGCGTGTCCGCCAAGACGTCCCTGCTGGTGGCGGGCGAGAAGGCGGGCTCCAAGCGGGCCAAGGCCGAGACCTTGGGGGTGCGGATCGTGAGTCCGGAGGAGTTCGCCGAGCAGGTCGGCGCGTTCATGGGAGGGTGATCGCGGCTACCTCCCGGCGCTTGGGCGGAGCCGCTTCCAGGCGTGGCATGGGATGGCGGCTACTTGCCAGGGGTGGAGCGGCGGCGGATCCAGCCGGCGGCGCGGTGGGCGACGGGGCCGAGCAGGCTGACCTCTCTGGTGGCCTTCCTCAACGCCTGGACGGCGTTCTGCGAGTCCGCCGTGACCTTCTTCAGCTCCGCCGTCGTGCGCCGCAACTCGGTGGTGAGCCGGTCCACGTCGCTGACCGGTGCCGCGGGCTTCGGCTTCTTGCGGTGGTTGACGCGTACGAGCCGGCGGTCCCCGAGCACGTCGGTCGTGTGCCACAGGTCGGGGCGCTCCCCGAGCCAGTCCAGCAGCCGACGCTGGACGGGCACCGGGTCGCCCCACATCCCGTACAACTTCTGCGAGCTCACGCAGATCGGCTGCAGGCCGAGACCGGCGACCGCCTCCCAGACGGCGAGCGCGACGCCCGGCGTGTGCTCGCTGCGATAGTCGTCGAAGGCGACGACCCCACCGGCCCTGAGCACGGTCCGCGCCGCCTCCACGTCGGCCTTCACGTGGGTGTAGAGGTGCGAGGCGTCGACGTGTACGAACCTGCAGGTGTCGGCCTCGACGTGGTCGAGGATGACCGACGTCGGGCCGTGCACGATCTCGGGAAGAGTGGTGTGGACGCTCAGGTAGTTCTGCTCGAACTGGCGGCGGGTGAGCGCGGAGTACGACCTGGAGGTCTCGGCGTCGTTGTCCGCGTCGGGGGCGTCCGACTCGAACAGGTCGCAGACGGTGAAGGTCTCCCCCTGGCGTACGTGGCCGCCGATCAGGACGGCGCTCTTGCCCAGGTACGTACCGAGCTCGAGAACGTCGCCACGAGCGGCGTCATCCGACAGGAACCACTCGAACAGGCGCTGGTCCGCGGGCCAGAACCAGCCGGGGATGCGCTCCAGCGCGGCGTTGAGATCCGGTACTGACATGTGCGGACGCTAACAGCCGTGTTTTCCGGAGAAAAAGGGGGTTTGCCGCATGGCCATCGGGAGGTCACCCAAAGTTCGGCCGGCAGGGCCCGGCCGGCGCCCCGCCCCGACCCCAACACAAGAACTCTTGTCCCACCAATATCGCCAGGCTTTCCCAAAAGCCGCCATTTCTGCGCAAAGCTCGGGGCCCGATTCTGTCGGTGCCACCGTTCATGCTCGCCATCAGCACCGATCCTCGGGAGGACATGATGGCGAGGCGATCCGGTCGTCGCAGGAAGCGGTCCAAGCCGGGCGGCAAGGAGCAGTTGTTGCTGACCGGCCTCGTGGGCGTCGTCATCGCGGCTGTCCTCGTGGCCGAATTCGCCGCCGAATATCCCGGTGCCGCAATGGGCATCACCGCGCTGCTGATTGCCGCCTTCGCTGGCGCCCTTTTCCTGCGATATCGGGTCATCCAAGCCCGTCGGCGACAATTCCTCGCCGCCAATGCGGAATTGGCGAAGGTCGATCTCATGTCCGGCCCACAATTCGAGCACCTCATCGCCGAGCGCATGATCGCCGAAGGGTTCCGGCGCGTTCGCGAGCGGGGGCGCAGCGGTGACGGCGGCGTGGACATCACCGCCGTGGCGCCGGGCGGGACTCCGTACGCCGTCCAGTGCAAGCGCTACAGCCGGACCGTCGGCGCACCCGAGGTCCGCAACTTTCTCGGAGCGCTGGCCAATGCCTTCGCCGGGCACACCGGAGTGCTCATCACCTCGGGCCGCCTCACCCGCCAAGCGCGGGAGGAGGCACTCAACGCACGCCAGCCCCTGTTACTCGTCGAGCGGGACCGCCTGGCCGACTGGCTGATCGGCAGGAGCACCCTGCTGCCCCAACGCGTGCCGCCCCTTGCCGAAGGGGGTGAGGAGTTGGCCGGCTGACCCTGAGCCGTCGGTGCGGCGCCAGCGTGGTGGTTCGTGGTGGGTGAGTTGATCGACTTCGGGACGGCGGCACCGCTAGGTTGGGCGTTTCGCTCCTCCCGTCCCCCGGTTCTCGCGTCCCCCGTCCTCCTGCCCTGCCCGTCCCCCGGTCCTCGCGGTCCCGTACCCACGTCCCCTTCCCCTCGTCCTCCTACCCCCACGTCCCCGCGTCCTGCCGCCCTCCCGGCCCTCCTGCCCCGGCCTTCGTGCCCCGCATCGCCGCGTTCCGCCTTCACCCGTCCGCCCGTCCCCCATCCTCCTTGTCCCCGTTACTCCGCCCCTCTTCCCTGCCAGGAATCGCTCGTGCTCCGCTATCGCCTTGGCCTGATCGTCGTCGCCGTCTTCGCGGTCCTGGTCGGCGCGTCGGGGGTCGTCGCCCTCGTGACCGGCGACATCCGGCTCTCCCAGCTGCTCGTCTACTGGGGCTCCACCGTGTGGCGCCAGGAGCCCCGCATGGACGTCATCGTGATGCTGATCCTGGTGGGGATGCTGCACGCCTGGGCGCTCTGGCAGTTCCTGCCGAAGCGGCAGGACGGCGGGAAGCCGGACCGGGAGGCGTGGCTGCTGCGGATCGCGCTGTACGCGTGGGCGGTGATCGAGCTCGCCGACCGGATGCCCTGGACAGATGTGCCCGAGGAGATCGTGCAGGTCGCCGTCGTCGTGCTGCTGTACCGGGCGATGCGCGGGGTCTCCCGGACACTCCGGCTGTTCGCGCTCGTGGCCGGGTTGCACCAACCGGGGTTGGCGGTCGCGTACACAGTGCTGGACTCGATCGGGATCAACGGCGGGTTCCTCCAGGACGCTCTGCCGTTGGGCACCATGCCGTGGCTGGTGTGGATCGTGCTGACCCTGGTTGCGCAGGCGAAGGACGGCAGATGGCGGCGGGGCACGCTGTGGGCAGGAGTGGCGGCCGCCGTCGGGCCGGGCCTCGTGTCACAGCTCGCGGGCCCGTTCTACTCGACATTTGTGTGGCACGAGGGTCTCGGGCTGGCAATCGGTGTCGTTACGTCGGTATGGCTCGCGCGGACCGCGCGGGAGGTCGGTAACCGGCCCAGAAGTCCGCGACCCACCACGGCCGGAAGCCCGTTGCGATGGTGGCCGGTGCAGGTGGTCGCGGTCGTGCTGCCGCTTCTGCCCGCCGTGGTCAACAGCGCGAACGGGATGTTCACCTGGATCGGGTCGCGCGGGGCGATCGCGTCCTGGTTCACCGGGAGCGGTTGGTTCCTGTGGCAGCTCTGGTTCTCGTTCGACCTCCTCGTCGGGATCGGCGGGGCCTCGGGGCTGGTGCTGGCGGCCGTACTGGTGCGGACAATGCGGCTCGTGCTCGGGACGATCTGGGCTCTACTGGTCGCGGCGGTGGCCGGAGTGGTGAGCGTGGCGACAGCCGAGGGCGAGGGCATGACGGCGGCCCCCGCGGGCTACGAGCTCGTGGAGGGCTACGACAGTGTCCGGATGTCGCCGGATCAGCTGCTGGGGTCCGAGGTCGGCATCTCACCGCTCTGGTACAGCGCCGCCCTCACCGGCTCGGCCCTGCTTCTCCTCCTCGTGGGCAACGGCCGCCTCGCGTACGGCAACCGCCTCGGGTACGGCGGCGGGCGCAGGCCGTATCAGGCGGTCATGGCAAGTGTGAGTACGGCCTTGGTGCTCGTTCTGGTGCCGGTGTCGGACCATGCGCCCGGCCCGATCACCACGGCGAGCGACTGCGAGGCCATGGACGGCCGCAAAAGCCCTAAAACCGGCGAGCAGAAGTTCGTCTGCATGGTCCGGAGAAGCAGCCTGCCGTTCGGCAAGGCCCTGCCCGATCCTCAACTGATCGCGTACGGGCGGCGCATGTGCGGCATCTACACCCGCGGCGACGCCCGGGAGGCAGCCGCGTTCCGCGAGGCGCACGGCATCGACCCGCTCCAAGAGGCCGGCCTCCTCTATGGCGTCTGCCCGAAGGCCGATGCGGACACCGACAAGGCGGCCGCCGAGGAGGAGGCCGAGATGCTGGCGTGGGAGGCCGAGGAGCAGGCCAAGTGCGATCATGCCCCGCGACATCGGCCGCTGATCAAACCCGTGCGGGCCGTCAGGCAGAAGCGGCCGGTCTGGCCCGAGACCGTGCTGGAGGCGTACGAAGGGGAGGGCATGCCGGACTACGGGCTGGTGGGGCGGGGCTCCGAGCTGGTGACCGCCGCGCCCGGCCACCTTCGCATCGAGGTCGACACCACATACCGCGTCTGCGTCACCACCGAGACGTACACCCGCCGGCCGCCGGTGGAGGTCAAGGGCTGGGATCGCGTTGTCGAGGTCGGATACGAGAGCCCGACGGGCCGCATCGTGCTCTCCGACGGTCTGGTCGGCGTCGAGCTGCCTGACCTGGCCGTCCGCGGCGCGGGGCATTACCGCATCCGCGTCCACTACGCCTGGTTGGACTGGAAGGGTCATGAGAACGTGGGGCAGCGGCTGCTGGTCATGGCTTGGCCCGGGCGCGGTGACGACGTGGTGGTTCATCACCCCGCCCACACTCAGGAATGAGGACAAAGCCCGTCCCACGGCTGAGAACGAAAGGCCACACGCGGGCCGAGGGCGAAGCGCCCCGCACCGCTGAGGCGGAGGGCGACGCACCGCTGGAGGTGGAGGACGGCCCGCCCCTGGGGGCGAGGCACCACACCCCTGGAGGCGGAGGACGGCGCACCGCTGGGAACGAAGCACCGCACAGGGGTGAGGACGAAAGGCCACACACGGGTGAGGGCGGCACACCCGCGCGCGGCTGAGGGTGGAGGGCGTGCGGGGCTGAGGGTGGAGGGCGTGGTGCGGATGAAGGTCGGTACGTGGCTCAGGGCTGTGTGCACAAGGTGGTGTCGAGGGCCTGCTCGACGTGCTTCTGGGCGGCCGGTGTGGTGGGCAGGTGGGTGACGGCGATGGCGGCGGCGCGGCCGTCGTCGGTGGCGGCGTTGGTGGTGTAGTAGCCGGGGATCGCCCCGCCGTGGCCCCACGCCCGGCCGCCGCATGACAGCTTGACGCTGCTGAGGCCCAGCCCGTACGCGCCGCCGGGGCCGAGCTCCGGGACCTTGACGGTGGTGCGCATCTGCTTGAGCTGCGCGGGCTTGAGGAGCTTGCCGTCGAGGAGGGCGGTGAAGAAGCGGTTGAGGTCGCTGGGGGTGGAGATCATCTGGCCGGCGGTCCACGCCTGGGACGGGTCGAACGTGGTGACGTCGGTCATCGGCTTGCTCGGGTCGTCCCGGTGGTAGCCCTTGGCGTGCGGGGTGCGGAGGGCCTGGTCGCCGACGTTCGGGAAGTAGGTGCGGGTCAGGCCGAGCTTCTTGACCGTGCGGTTGGTGATCTCCTCGATCGCGGGGCGGCCGGTGACCTTCTCGATGAGCAGGCCGGCGACGATGTAGTTGGTGTTGGTGTAGGCCCATTTGGTGCCCGGCGCGAACTGGGCCGGCTTGCGCAGCGCCATGTCCAGGAGTTCGCGGGGCTGGAAGTAGGTGTGCTGGTAGGGCAGGGCGCCCTTGGCCAGGAAGTCGGTGTACTCGGGCAGGCCGCTGGTGTGCTGCAGGAGCCGGCGTACGGTGATGCGGCGGCCGTCGATGCCCTTGCCGCGCAGCAGGCCCGGCAGATACTTCTCGACCGGCCCGTCCAGCTCGACCTTGCCCTCCCCGACCAGCTGCAGGACGGTCACGGCGGTGAAGGTCTTGGTGTTGCTGCCGATGCGCACGTAGCCGTCGGCCGGCGGGTCGTCCTGGCCGGCGGTGTAGTCGCGCATGGTCCCGTCGCGGTCCTGTACGGAGGCCAGCGCGGCGGGGAACCCGTCCTCGCTGACGAGGTCGTCCAGCGTGTCCTGGACGGGGAACGAGTCCGCCTGCGCGGCGGTGGCGACGGGGCCGCACAGGACGGCGAGGGCGAGGGCGGAGGCGCCGGTCCACCGGCGAAGACGTGGCGTGGTCATGCCCTAGAACCTACGGACGATCAACGGTCCGGTTCGATCCCGCTGGCGGGAAGGCTCAGGTAGTGCCTGCCCTACCTCCGCCGTCGATGACGTCCGTGAGCGCGCGCAGGCCCGCGACGATCTCCGCGGCGTCGGGGGCCCGGCCGGGGTCGGTGAGCCACTGCGTCACCACCCCGGTGAGCAGCGCCATCTGCACGGCCCCCAGCGTGTGCACGCTCCGGTCGTCGACGTCGTCCTCGGGCGTGCCCAGGAGGGTGGCCGCCAGCCCCCGGCGTCCCAGGGCCTGCCCGCCCGCGAGGTAGCGGCGCAGGTCGTCGGAGTGCTCGGCCTGGACCAGTGCCTCGATCGTGGCCAGCCACAACGTCCGGTGTGTGGTGAAGGACGCCGTGATCGCGGCCCACATCGCCTCGTAGCGTTCGGCGGGGCCGCTGCCGTCCGCCCCGAACGCGGCCAGGGTGCGGCCGACCTGCGTGCCCCACTCGTCGACGGCCTCGATGAGCGCCGCGTTCAGCAACGCCTCGCGCGAGCCGAAGTGGTAGCCGATGGCGGCCATGCTGACGCCGGAGGCGGCCGAGATGTCGCGCACGGTGGTGCGTCCCCAGCCCTTCTCCTCCAGGCAACGCCTGGCTCCGGCGAGGAGGTCTTCCCGGTTTCCCATGCTGGAGCAGCGTACTCGATGGTTGGCACGAGCGCCTTAGACAATCGTCTTGCGCAAATGCGCAAACAACGGCTACGTTTCTCCCGTACGCCGAGTCGAGGAGACGACATGCTGAGCAGCCACGCCCGCCCCCTGAACGACATGACCGCTCTGGAGGAGATGATCGGAAGCGCCCGGATCGTCGGGCTCGGTGAGGCCGGCCACAGCGCCCACGAGTTCTTCACCCTCAAGCACCGCCTCTTCCGGCACCTCGCCGAGACCAAGGGCTTCACCACGTTCGTGCTGGAGGCGAGCTGGAGCACCGGCCTGCGCCTGAACGACTACGTGACGAACGGCGTCGGCGACCCCGAGCAGATCATGCGCGAGGAGTTCCAGGGCCAGTACGTCTTCTGGAACACCCAGGAGTACCTGGACCTCCTCCACTGGATGCGCGAGCACAACGCCGCCGGCCGCCCCCGGCTCAGGTTCGCCGGCAACGACCTCGGCTACCCGGGCCGGGAGGCGTTCGACCAGGTCGTCGCGGGCTGCCCCGAGCTCGCCGAGCGCCTGACCGAGCTGTACGCGCCGCTCAGGCCCGGGACGACCGAGGAGGCGGGCCGGTGGATGTTCGGGCAGCTCACCAAGGAGCAGCCGCTACGCCAGGCCGACGCGGACCGGGCGCGGGCCGCCCTCGACCTGGTGCGCGAGCACGGAGGAAGCGCGTGGGCCCGGCAGAACGCCACCGCGATCGCGCAGAGCTTCACCGCGTACGCCTACCCGGACGAGCAGTTCCCCGAGCGGATGCGCTACCGCGACCGGATCATGGCGGACAACACCGCCTGGCTGCTCGACCACACCGGCGGCAAGATCCTGCTGGCCGCCGGCAACGGCCACGTCGCCTACACCAGCGACCACCCCGACGAGTTCCCCGAGCCGGCCGGGGCGTTCCTGCGCGAGCGCCTCGGCGCGGACTACGTGAGCATCGGCCTGACCTTCAACCAGGGCACCGTCAACGCGCTGCCCGACTTCACCGCCCAGGAGCCCCGGGTCTACACCGTCCCGCCCGCCCCGCCGGGCCACAACGAGCACGTCCTGGACCAGGTGCCGTTCCGGGACTTCGCCCTCGATCTGCGGACCGTCCCGGACCGCGACTGGTTCGAGACCGCCCGCCCCACGCGCTCGTACGGCCTGTACTGGTCGGCCGACGACCCGAAGACCGCCCTGGCCGGCTCCTACGACCTGCTCGTCCACCTGCACCAGGTCGAGGCCGGCCACCTGCTCACCCCGGCAGGCGGTCGAGCACCGCGCGGGTGAACTCCCCGGTGCCGGCCGTGCCGCCCAGGTCCCGCGTGCGTACGTCCCCCTTGGCCAGGACGGCAGCCACGGCCGCCACGATCTCGTCGCCCGCCGCCCGATGCCCCAGGTGCTCCAGCATCATGGCCGCCGACCAGATGGCGCCGATCGGGTTGGCCACGCCCTTCCCGGCGATGTCGGGCGCGGAGCCGTGCACGGGCTCGAACATCGACGGGAACTCGCGCTCCGGGTTGAGGTTGGCCGACGGGGCGATCCCGATGCTGCCCGCCACGGCGGCGGCCAGGTCGCTGAGGATGTCGCCGAACAGGTTCGAGCCCACGATCACGTCGAACCGGGACGGCTGCAGGACCAGCTTCGCGCACAGCGCGTCGATGTGCTCCTGGTCCCAGCGCACGCCCGGATGCCCGGCCGCACGCTCCCTGACCAGCTCGTCCCAGAACGGCATGGTGTGCACGATCCCGTTGGACTTGGTGGCGGAGGTCACGTAGCTCCGGCGGCGGGCGGCCAGGTCGAAGGCGTAGTCGAGCACGCGCGTCACGCCCGCCCGGGTGAACACCGCCTCCTGGACGGCCATCTCCTCCGGGAAGCCGCGGTTCATCCGGCCGCCGATCTCGCTGTATTCGCCCTCGGTGTTCTCCCTGACCACGACGAGATCGAGGTCGGAGGCGCGTACGGGGCTCTCGATGCCCTCGAAGAGGCGGACCGGGCGGAGGTTCACGTACTGGCGGAAGGCCCGGCGGATCGGGATGAGCAGGCCCCAGAGGGACACGTGGTCGGGCACGCCGGGCGCCCCGACCGCGCCGAGGAAGATCGCGTCGTGGCCGCGCAGCCGGTCCAGGCCGTCGGCCGGCATCATGGCGCCCTCGCGGCGGTACCGCTCGCACGACCAGTCGTACTCGGTGAGCCGGAATCCGAAGCCGTGCCGCCGGCCCGCGGCCTGCGCCACCTCCAGGGCCGCCGGGGTGACTTCGAGCCCGATGCCGTCTCCGGGGATCACGGCGATGTCATGCGTCGTCATGGTCCCGATTCAAGCGGCGGCCCGCGCGAACGTCCAAGACCGGCGGACGATACGACCTATAGGCCGCGCCTATAAGAGGTGGCGATCTCCAGGAACTCCGCGGCCGCCGGGGTGAGCCAGCCCTTCCTGCTGACCAGGGCCAGGTGCAGCGACGCCGGCGGGTCCAGGTCGAACACCAGCGCGCCCGCCCGCTCGGCCAGCGTCCGCCACGCCTCGGCCAGCACGCCGATCCCCACGCCCTTCAGCACCAGTGGCAGGAACGCCTCCCGGTGCTCCGACTCCACCGCGATCGACAGCTCCACCCCCGACGCCCGGATCTCCTCCACGAGCCGGCGCAGCCCCGTGCCGTGCTCGCCGACGATCAGCCGCTGCCCGGCCAGGCGTTCGCGGGACAGCGACCGCGCCGGTTCGAACGGGCCGTCCGGCGGGGCCACGAGCACGAACCGCTGCTCCTCCACGGGGTACAGCTCCACGTCCACGGCCACCGGCGGCTCCCAGGCCGACAGCAGGCCCAGCTCCGTGACCCCCGTACGTACCAGCTCGATCACCGCCTGCGGCACCGGCGCGTTCCTGATCGCCACCTCCACGCCCGGATGCCGGTCGCGGAAGTGGTCGATCATGCTGGTCAGCGGCTCCACCGCCGGGGACGGCATCGAGGCGATGGCCACGCTGCCGCACACCATCCCCTGCACGGCGGCCACGCTCGCGCGGGCCGCCGCCAGGCTGCGCACCACCTGCCGGGCCGGCTCGATCAGCGCCCGCCCGGCATCGGTGAGCACCACGCGGCGGCCGATACGGTGGAAAAGCTGGCTGCCCAGGTCCTTCTCCAGGATCCTGATCGCCTGCGACAGGGAGGGCTGCGCCATGAACAGCGCCTTGGCACCCTTGTTGAACCCACCGTGATCGACGACGGCGAGGAAATACTCGAGTTGCCGGACGTCCACTGAACGCTCCTATAGGGGGGACCTATAACCCAAGTAGCTAACGCGTCTTGGACCTGGCCGCCACCCGGACCTTGAATGACGGGCGGAAACGTTAGGAGCTGGCGATGACCCCTGGTCCACCGAAAACCGACGTCGACCAGGCCCTCCTGGGCCACGCCACCTACCGCGGCCTCGGCGAGCAGAAGCTGACGCCGGCCGAGGAGAGGTTCGAGAAGGGCCGGCGCACCACCGGGATGTGGCTCGCGCCGCTCATCACGGTGGTCTTCCTGCTGTTGCCTCTCGGCATGGACGCCAAGCAGCAGACGCTGGCGGCGGTCCTGCTCGGCGTGATCGTGTTGTGGGTGACCGAGCCGGTGCCCATCCCGGTCGGGGGCCTCATCGGCGTCGGCGCGATCGTGCTGCTCGGGGTGGTCTCCGCGGCCGACGCGCTCTCCCCGTTCGGCTCCCCCACGATCTTCACCTTCATCGGGGCGTTCATCCTGGCGCAGGCCATGCTCAAACAGGGCCTGGCACGCCGCTTCGCCTTCCGCATCCTGTCGCTGCCGGGCGTGGGGCGCTCGACGTTCCGGCTGATCGTGGCGTTCGGGGCGATCACGGGCCTGCTGTCGGCGTTCGTCTCGAACACCGCCACCGTCGCCATGCTGCTGCCCACGGCGCTGGGCATGCTGGCGGTGATCGCCAAGCTCCTGCAGGATCGCGGGCTGGTCGCGGCCGACTTCAACCCGCTGCGGCTGCGGGTGGGGGCGGCGCTGGTCCTGATGCTCGCGTACGGCGCCAGCGTCGGCGGCCTGCTCACTCCCGTCGGCAGCCCGCCGAACCTGATCGGCCGCGGCCTCATCGAGGAGGCCACCGGCCGGCGCATCTCGTTCGCGCAGTGGATGATCACCGCGCTGCCGGTCTGCCTGCTCATGTTCGTCGCGCTCGCCGCCGTGCTGCTCCTGCTCAACCGGCCGGAGATCCGCAGGATCGAGGGCGTCGAGGAGTACGTGCGCCGCGAACGCGCCTCCCTGGGCAAGCTCTCACGCGCCGAGAAGAACACGCTCGTGGCCTTCGGCGTCACCGTCTTCCTGTGGGTCTTCCCCGGTCTGGTCGCGTTGTTCGCCGGCACCGAGTCCGCCCTCTACACCACCGTCAGCGGGCGGCTCAACGAGGGCATCGTGGCCGTGCTCGGGGCGGCCCTGCTGTTCGTGCTGCCGACCGACTGGGGCAAGCGCGAGTTCACGCTGAACTGGAGCGACGCGGCCCGCATCGACTGGGGCACGATCGTGCTGTTCGGCACCGGCATCATCTTCGGCTCCCTGCTGGAGGACACCGGGCTGGCCAAGACCATCGGCTCCTCGGCCGCCTCGGCGCTCGGGCTGAGCAGCGTGTTCGCCATCACCGCCTTCGCCGTCGTGCTGGCCGTGCTGGTGTCGGAGACCACCAGCAACACGGCGTCCGCCGCCGTGGTGGTGCCGATCATCATCCCGGTCGCGTTGGCGGCGGGGATCAACCCGTTCGTGCCGGCGCTGGCGGCGACGTTCGCGGCGTCGTTCGGGTTCATGCTGCCGGTGTCGACGCCGCAGAACGCGATCGCGTACGGATCGGGTGTGGTGCCGATCACGACGATGATCCGCTCCGGGGTGAGCTTCGACGTCCTCGGGGCCCTGCTGATCATCGTGCTCCTGCCCCTGCTCATCGGGGTGACCGGCATCGGGGGATGACCCTTGCCGGCCGGACCGGTGCCTGGCCTATCAGGCCGCCACGGCCTGGCGGCGGTACCGGCCGGGCGCCACGCCGAACTCGCGCTTGAACGCGTTGCCGAAGGCGAACTCCGACCCGTATCCCACCCGCTCGGCCACCTCCGCCACCGACGCGTCGGACTCCCGCAGCATGCGGGCCCCGCTCACCAGCCGCCACCAGGTCAGGTACGCCAGCGGCGGCTGCCCGACCAGCCCCGTGAAGCGGCGGGCGAAGCCGGCGCGCGACATGCCCGCGTGGGCGCCGAGCGACTCGACCGTCCAGCGGCGGGCCGGGTCGCGGTGGATGGCGTCGAGCGCGCGGCCGACACCGGGGTCGGCGAGCGCGGCGGCCCAGCCGGACAGCGTGCAGGGCTCGTCCTGGGTCTCGAAGTAGGCCCGCAGGACGTACAGCTGCAACATCTCGAGCAGGGACGACACGACGGTGTCCGTGCCCGGGCGCGGGTTTTCGATCTCGGCGGCCAGCAGCTCGACGGCGGCCCGCAGCTCCGGATGGCTGCCGAGCGTCGAGGGCAGGTGGATCACGCCGGGCAGCGAGCCCAGGATCGGATGCGTCCGGTCGAGGTCGAGCTGGTAGCCGCAGGAAAGGATCACCGTCTCGGCCCCGGCGCCGCCGAAGTCGGCCGAGGCGAACAGCTCGGAATGCGGGGCGCAGTCCGCCTCGACCAGCGGTCGCGCGGGATCGTCGGCCAGCCCGAACGAGTCGCCGTGCGGCAGGAACACCAGGTCGCCCACGCTCAGCGGAACGGGCTCGCCGTCCGAGGGAAGGAGCCAGCAGGACCCGCGCAGCACCACCTGGAAACCGGCGGACCCGCGCGCCGCGTGGAACGACACGCCCCAGGGCGCGCGCCAGGAGATGCGGGCGGAGGCGGGGCGCCCGCACCGCATGAAGGCCACCACGTCGCTCAGCATGTCCATGCGCGAAGTCTAGCTCCTGAGACGATGGCTTATAAACCTTGGACAGCAGCGCATTCAGTATCTCAGCAAGTCTCCCTACGGTGGTTCGAGTAACCGATTGAGGGAGCATTGACATGCTGAAGGTAGGCATCATCCTGGGCAGCACCCGTCCCGGCCGCAACGGCGAGGCGGTGGCGCACTGGGTCCGCGATATGGCGGCCAAACGAGGCGACGCCGAGTACGAGCTCGTCGATCTGAAGGACTACAACCTGGGCAACCTGGACGAGCCCGAGCACCCGGCCACGGGCATCTACCGGCACGAGCACACCAGGCGCTGGTCGGCCAAGGTGTCGTCCCTGGACGCGTTCCTGATCGTGACGCCCGAGTACAACAACTCGTACCCCGGCGCGCTCAAGAACGCCCTCGACTTCCTGTACACGGAATGGACCAACAAGGCGGCCGGGTTCGTCGGCTACGGCGTGGACGGCGCGCCCCGGGCGATCTCGCACCTGCGGCACGTCCTGGGGCTGCTCAGCGTGGCCACCGTGTCGAACCAGGTCGGGCTGTCGCTCAACACCGACTTCGCGGACGGCTTCAAGCCCGCCGCCGTCCACGAGGACCGGCTGAACGTCGTCCTCGACCAGGTCCTCGCCTGGGGCTCCGCCCTGCGCCCGCTCAGGGGGTGAGCGGGCGGCGGGGAATCGAACCGATCGGTTCGATGGGGTGCTAGCATCCTTTATCGTACCGATCGGTTCGATGTAGGGGTGTTCCGTGGCGACGTTCGTCCTCGTTCCTGGCATGTGCCATGGCGGCTGGTGTTTCGCCGAGCTCGCCGAGGAGTTGCGGAGCCGGGGGCATCAGGTGCTCCCGGTGACGCTGACCGGGCTCAGCGAGCGCCGCCACCTGCTCCACGGCGGGGTGAATCTCGACACGCACCTCCAGGACGTGATCGGCCTCATGGAGGCCGAGGGCGTCGAGGACGCGGTGCTGGCCGGGCACAGTTACGGCGGCATGGTGATCACCGGGGTGGCCGACCGGGTGCCGGGACGGGTGCGCGGGCTGGTGTACCTGGACGCCATGGTGCCGGGGGACGGCGACTCCTGCTGGAACGTGGTCTCCGACCAGGAGCGGCGCTGGTACGCCGACGTCGTGGAGAGCGGTTACGCGGTGCGGCCGCTGCCGTTCTTCGATCCTCGGGCCACCCCGCACCCGGTCGCCTCGCTGCTGCAGCCGCTCCGGCTCACCGGCGGGCTCGCCCAGGTCCGCGGCAGGACGTACGTGTACGCCGCCGGCTGGGAGACCCCGTCCCCGTTCACACCCGTCTACGAGCGGCTGCGCGAGGACCCGGCGTGGACGACGTACGCGCTGGACAGCGGGCACAACCTCATGCGCGGCGCGCCGCGGGAGCTGGTGGAGATCCTGCTGGAGGCAGCCGCTCGGCGGTGACCACACGGCGGCGCGGGGGACGTCCTAACCCTCCCGCGAGCGCAGGAACGCTTCGAGGGCCGCGCGGACGGCGGCGCGGGTCGGTTCGAGGGTGATGCCGCGCTCGCGCAGGAGCGGGCTGGACTTGTCGCGCAGGAGGCCGAGGAGCATGTGCTCGGTGCCGATGTAGTTGTGCCTGAGCTCCGCACTCTCCGCCAGCGCCGCCTGCAGGGCACGCCGGGTCTCGGCGCCGATCGGGACGGCCGCCGGGGACCCGGGGCCGGTGGACAGGCGTTGTTCGAGGTCGGCCTTGAGCGTGGCCGGGTCCACTCCCTGGGCGGCGATCGCTCGCACGGCGAGGGTGCCGGGGTCGTCGAGGATGCCGAGCAGGAGGTGGTCGGCGCCGACGGCGAGCTGGCCCAGGCGGCGGGCGTGTGCCTCCGCCCGCTCCACCGTCTGTCTGGCCCGCCCCGTGTAGCGCTCGAACGCCCCCGACTGCGCGAGGTCGGCGACGGTGAGGCTGGACCAGCGGCGGCCGTAGCGCTGCTGGGCCGCCTGGCGGCTGATGCCCAGGTGGTCGCCGATGTCCGACCACGAGCAGCCATCCGCCCTGGCCAGCTCGACCAGGTAACCGAGCAGCCGGTCACCGACGCCCTGCAGGTCGGACAGCACGCCTTCGGCGACGGTGAGTCGGGTGAGGGCGTCGGCACCCGCGCTGCGCTCGTCGACGATCGACAGCAGGGCGGAGAGATCGGTTAGCTCTGGCACCAGACCATTATGACTGTCAACGTACGCCTTGACGATTCCATGGCGTCAATGCCAGCCTTGACGCCATGGACATTGACTTGCTGGCCGAGGCGCTCGACGCGTACGTGCCGGAGATCATGGGGCACTACGGGACGCCGGGGTTGTCGGTCGCGGTGGGCGTGGGCACGGAAGTGGCGCTGGCCAGGGCGTACGGGCTGGCGGACCTGGCCACCGGCCGGCCCATGACGGTGGACACGGTGGGGCCGACGGGGTCGGACTGCAAGGCGTACACCGGGGTGGCGGCCATGCAGCTCGTGGAGCGCGGGCTCATCGGGCTGGACGACCCGGTCGAGGAGCACTTCCCCGTCGTCAACCCGTACGGGGAACGGCCGATCACGCTGCGGGACCTGCTCACCCACCGCAGCGGGCTGGGCGTCAACCTGGGGAACTGGGCTCGGGTGCCGCCCGCGCCGCTGGAGGAGCACCTGCGGCGGGTCTTCGAGGCCGGCAGGTCCGACGCCTACGGGGGCACGGTGGCGCCGTTCTGGGTGGGGCCGGTGGGTGCCCGGTACACCTACAGCAACGTCGGGATCGCCGTGGTCGGCCGGCTCGTCGAGCTGCTCGATCCCGAGGGGGCCACGCTCTCCGAAGGGGTGCGGCGGAACGTGTTCCGGCCGCTGGGGATGGAGTCGACGGTGCTGCCGAGGGCGCAGCACCCCGACTTCGTACCGGCCGAGCTGCTCGCCCGCCGCTCCACCGGGTACGCGACCCTGCCCGGCTGCACCTTCACCCTCCCCGAGCTGTACCCCGGCGACTATCCGGCCGGCTCCGCCCTCAGCACGCCGTCCGACCACGCCAGGTTCGTGCTCGCGCTGCTCAACGGCGGAGGCGGCGTCCTCGAACCGGGGACGGCCGAGCAGATGATCACGGCGCAGGCGTCCGGTGGCACCCTCGCCGGACCGGCTCAGGACCACTCGGTCGGGCTCGTGTTCAACGTCTTCGGCGGCGAGCACCCCTACATCGGCCACGGCGGCGAGTACCTCTGGGGCTGGAGCCACTTCACCCGTGGCTGGACCGAGGACCGGGTGGCGCTGGTGATCTCCGCGAACCAGTACGACCTCGGCGACCTCGGCCTGTCCGACCGCCCCAGCCACGCGGCCGCCCGGCTGGTCGCCGAGATCGTCACCGCCTGGGTGCACGGCGCCGACCCCCGTCCGCGACGCGACCCCGCGGCGGCGCGCGGCTACCTGGCCGGGCTGCTGATCGGCGACCGGCTCACCACCCGGCTCGGCATCGCCGACCCGCCGGCGCCAGAGGAGGTCACGCGGATCGCCGAGTCCGCGGTCGTCGCGCTGCCGTGGGACACGGAGGCGTTCCGGCAGGGGGTGGGCGAGGTGCGCATGACCGCCGACCCGCTGCGGGACAACGTCGAGACCATGCGCCGCGAGGTGCCCGCCCACGAGCTGGAGCTGCTGAAGCGGCAGCTCGGCCTGCCCGGGCTGGCGAGCAGGTGAGCGACGTCGCGCAGGAGGCGCTGTCGATCGCGGTGTCGGCGGGCGTGCCGACGTTGTTGTGGGGCAGCCCGGGCACCGGCAAGACCTCCGCCGTGCTGGCGCTGGCCGAGTCCCTGAACTGGCCCGTCGAGGTCGTCGTCGGCTCCATCCGCGAGCCGAGCGACTTCGCGGGCCTGCCGGTGATCTCCGACGGCACGGTCCGCATGGCCCCGCCCGAATGGGCGCAACGGCTGGTCACGGCCGGGCACGGCCTGCTCTTCCTGGACGAACTGACCACCGCCCCACCGGCGGTGCAGGCGGCGATGTTGCGCGTGGTGCTGGAGCGGGCGGTCGGCGACGTGCGGCTGCCCGACAAGGTACGGATCGTGGCCGCCGCCAATCCGCCCGAAGAGGCGGCCGACGGGTGGGACCTGGCGCCGCCGCTGGCCAACCGGCTCGTACACCTCGACTGGCCGGTCGACGGCCGGCGGATCGCGCGCGGGCTGGCCGTGGGGTTCCCGCTTCCGCCGCTGACGGGGTTCGAGCGGCCTGCGTCGTACGAGCAAATGGCGCGCGCCCGGGCGACGGTGGCGGCCTTCCTCGAGGTACGGCCCGCGCTGGCGGTGCGGGTGCCGGCTCAGGGCGCGGGCGGGCAGGGGTGGCCCAGCCCGCGGTCGTGGGAGGCGGCGGCGCGGCTGATCGCCGCCTGCGATGCCGTACGGGCCTCGCCCGACGTGCTGGCGGCGCTCGTGACCGGGGTGGTCGGGGAGGGGGCGGCGCTGGAGTTCCTGTCCTGGATGGAGCACCTGGACCTGCCGGACCCGGTGGCGGTGCTCGACGATCCGGACGGGTTCGAGCTGCCTCGGCGCGCCGATCGGGCCTTCGCCGTACTGACCTCGGTGGTGGCCGTCGCGGTGGCCGACGGGGACGCGTCCCGGTGGGACGCCGCCTGGCAGGTGATCGCCAAGGCCGCCCGGACCGCGCCCGACGTGGCTACCCTGGCCGCCCGCGCCCTGGCCGGTCGCCGGCCCGCCGGCGCCCGGATCCCCGCCGCGCTGCTGGAACTGACGCCGATCCTGCGCGCCGCCGGGCTGCTCCATGAACCGTCCTGAGAAGTGGGCGGCCGCCCGGGTCTGGGCCGCCCATCAGGCCCCCTACCTGGCCAACGCGCTGCTCGCGCTGGAACCGGTCATGGTCCCGGGTTCCTCGGCACTGCGGCGCTTTCCCGCCGACCCGGGATGGCACGTGTACGTGGGGCCGGAGGAGCTGGCGCGGCAGAGCGTGCCCGAGGTGGGGTTCTGGCTGATCCACCAGGTGACGCACCTGCTGCGGGAGCACGCGCGGCGTTATCCGGGCGGTGCCGTGGAGGTGGGGGCCCGGGAGCAGCGGGACTGGAACCTGGCCGCCGACGCCGAGATCAACGACGACGTGTTCGGGGGCGTACCCCTTCCGGCGGAGGCGGTGACTCCCGTACGGCTCGGCCTGCGGGACGGGGGGACGGCCGAGCAGTACTGGCAGTCCCTACGGGAGACGGCCTCGGACGGAGAACTCCCGGACGGGCCTCCCCCGGCCCCGCACCGCCCAGAGCCGAACCTCCTCAACGCGCGGTTCTTGGACGGTGACTGTGGGAGTGGTTGTGACGGTCTGCCGCGGGTTTGGGACTCCCACCTGCCGGGGCTGTCCGCCACCAGCGCCCGGCTCACGGCGCTCGACACCGCGCGGCGGATCCGCGAACGGCTGAACGCTCACGACGACATCCCGGCCGGCTGGCGTCGGTGGGCGGACGACGTGCTCGAACCCACGGTGAGCTGGCGGCGCCACCTGTCCGCCCGGGTCCGCCACGGTCTGGCCCAGGCGGCGGGGCGGGTGGACTACACCTACAGCAGGCCGTCACGCAGGGCCGCCGCGCTGCCCGGTGTCATCCTGCCCAGCCTGCGCCGTCCGCTGCCCGCCGTGACCGTCCTCATCGACACGTCGGGGTCGATCACCGACACCATGCTGGGCCAGGCGCTGGCCGAGGTCGCCGGGGTGCTGCGGGCCGTCGGTGCCGGGCGCGGGCAGCTGACCGTCATCTCCTGCGACGCGCAGGCGTACCGACCGCAGATCCTCAGCCGAGTCTCCGACCTGTACCCGAGCCGAGCCAAAGGAGCCGACGGCACCCTCGCCCTACGGCGCACCGGAGCCCTCGACACCACCCCCGAACCGCCACCAGACGGCACTGGAGATCATCCCGACCCCACCTCCGGCCCGCCGCCAGGCAGAACCGAAGACTCCGGCACCACCCCTCGTCTGCGGCTGAGTGGGGGTGGGGGCACCGATCTGCGGGCCGGGTTCGTCGCGGCTCTGGCGCGGCGGCCGCCGCCGGACGTGATCATCGCGATCACCGACGGCCGCACCCCCTGGCCGGACCGCCCGCCGGCCGGGACCCGGGTGATCGTCGGCCTGCTCGACGCGGCCGGGCAGGCGCCTTCGTGGGCGGAGACCGTACTCATCGATTCAGGAGCGTCATGACGATGTCGTTCAGCACGCCGGGCGACGATTTCGACCCGGCCCCGTACCGCGCGGCCGGGATGGCGGCCGACGAGGCACATTTCTGGTGGAGGTGGCGGCTCACCGCGGCACAGGCTGCCGCCTGGCGGCGGGCCGGGATCGCCGACCCGGCCCTGGCCACGCAGTGGGCCACCGCCCGCGTCACCCCCGAAACGCTCGCCGTCTGCCGTGCCGCGGGGCTCACCGCCGCCGAGGCGCTCCTCTGGCACGAGTACGAGTTCGCCCCCGACGAGGCCATCGGCTGCAAACGCCGGGGCCTTACCCCCGACCAGGCCTTCGACGTCAGGCTCGGACGCCGGCCACGTCCCGCCGACGACACGTCCGCACCCGGCGACGCGTTCAGCAGCCTCATGTCCCTCGCCGGAGGAGGGGCCGGAGCCGGAGTTGGAGCCCGGACCGGCGATCCGCAGGACCGTACCCAGCGGTTCGTCGCACGGGCCGGGAACGCCGATGGTTTCCTGCTGTTCGGCTACATCAACGACGACTGGCTCGACGACGAGGCCATCGCGTGGGCCCGGCACGGCGTCGACGCCTCCACCGCGCGCATGTGGCAGGATCTCGGACTCAGACCCGCCGAGGCGAAGCGCTACCTCCAGCGCGGACTCAACCCGATGGCGGTCGCGCGGGTCTGGTGGCAGGCCGGCATCCCGTTCGAGGAGACCGCCTCCTGGGCCGGCGCGGGCCTCACCCCGGAGGAGGCCGTCGAGCAGCGCGCCCGAGGCGTCACCGCCGAACAGGCCGAAACCCTCCGCGCCTTGCTCGACAACACCTGACGAACGAGGGCTCCACCACCGAGCAGGGCGGCGACCCGGTGGGACGTCACTCGCTCGCCGGTGGCGGGGAGACCCGTTGCGAGACGAGACAGCGCGGCCGGGTGGTGATGTCCCGGGTGGGCGAGCACGCGGGCGAGCGAGCGGGCGGGCGAGTGCCTGGGCGACTGGGCACCTGGACGACTGGGCGACTGGGCGACTGGGCGGAGACGCGGAGACGCGGCCTACTCGGTCACGGTGAGCTGACCGGGACGAATCCAGCGCCCGCGCGGTAGTTGGGCGACTGGTGCCGGAAGTAGGTGTTGTAGACCTGGCAGTAGCGGCCGCCCTGGGCCAGGAGCGTGGCGTGGTCGCCCTCCTCCACGATCTGTCCGTGGTCGAGCACGATGATGCGGTCGACGTGTTCGATCGTGGACAGGCGGTGGGCGATGACGATCGAGGTGCGGCCGGCCAGCACCACGTCGAGCCCCTCCTGGATCTGGGCCTCGGTCAGCGGGTCGACGCTGGCCGTGGCCTCGTCGAGGACCACGATGGCCGGGTCCTGGATGAGCAGGCGGGCCAGCGCGACGAGCTGCCGCTGCCCCATGGACAGGGCGCGGCCGTGCTCGCCGACGTCGGTCCGCAGGCCGTCGGGCAGGGCCTCGACCCAGTCGCCGCCGCCGACCGCCGACGCCGCGGCCAGCACCTCGTCATCGCTTGCCTCGGGTCGCGGGTAGCGGATGTTGTCGGCGACCGTGCCGCTGAACAGGAACGGCGCCTGCGGCACGGCGCCGATCTGCCGGCGGTAGGAGGCCAGGTCGAGGGTGCGGATGTCGCGGCCGTCGATCAGCAGGCGGCCTTCCTGGAACTCGTAGAAGCGGGTGATCAGCTTGCTGAGCGTGGACTTGCCGGCCCCGGTGTGGCCGACCAGCGCCACGGTCTCGCCCGCCTCGATGCGCAGGTCGAAGCCGCGCAGCACCGGGTGGGCCGGGTCGTAGCCGAAGGTGACGCCGTCGAACTCGATGCGGCCGGCCAGCTCACCGGCCGGCTGCGCGTCGGTCTGCACCACGCGGGGCGGGGCGTCGATCAGGGCGAAGACCCGCTCGGAGGCCGACAGGCCCTGCTGGAACTGGGACCAGAACGCGGCGATGGACGTCAGCGGGAACCAGAAGAGCGAGACCCCCTGGAGGAACAGGTACCAGTCACCGGCGGAGATGCCGCCGCCCAGCACCGACAGGCCGCCGAGCTGCACGAGACCCACCGTCGCGAGCCCGGCCACGAGGAAGAGCACCGGGAAGATGGCCGAGAAGACGAATCCCTGCCGCAGCGTCACCTGGTAGCTCTGCCGGTTGATCGGCCGGAACTCGTCGTAGACCTGCTGCTCCTGGCGGAAGTTCTTGGCCACCGTGATGCCGCCCATGGTCTCCTGCAGGTTGGCGTTGACCCGGCTCAGCGAGCGTTGCGCCCGCCGGGTGCCGGCCCTGGCCAGGCGGCGGAACAGCAGCGCGAGCCCCACCACGATCGGCACGACGAGCAGCGTCAGCAGGGCGAGCTCGACGCTGCGCACGAACAGCAGCACCGTGACGAAACCGACCATCAGCACCTGGCTGATCAGGTCCATCGTGAGCGTGGAGACCGTGGCGAAGTCGTCGGTGTCGGACGTCACCCGGCTGACGATCCGGCCGGACGGCGTCTCGTCGTAGAACGACAGGTCGCGCTCCAGCACGGCGTCGAACGCGTCCTCGCGCAGCTGGAGCACGACGTCGCCGGTGACCCTGGAGCTGAACCACTGGCGGACGAAGTTGAAGACCCATCCGAGCCCGCCCGCGACCAGCAGCCCCACCACGAACAGCCACCCGACCTGGGCGATCGTGCCGTCCGCGATGGCGTCGACCACCCAGCTCGCCAGCAGCGGCACGGCGGCCTGGCTCAGCGACGACAGCACGATCATGCCCGCGACCAGGAACATCGCGCCGGCCTTGGGCCGGAAGTAGGACAGGATCCGGCGCAGCAGGTCGCGGTCGTTGTAGGTGCGGTCGTAGTCCTCGGCCTCGAGGCCGTCCATGATGAAGCCCATCAGCGCGCACTCCCCTGCTCGCTCGCCAGGACCGGGGCGTCGTCGTCCGGCCCCACGCCGGCCTCGTCGTAGTGGGCGAAGATCCGCCGGTAGAGGCGGCTCCGCTCGATCAGCTCGTCGTGCGTGCCGCAGTCGACCAGCTCGCCGCGCCGCAGCAGCAGCACCTTGTCCGCCCAGCGGATCTGGGAGAGCCGGTGGGTGATCAGCAGCGTCGTGCGCCCGTCGAGGATGCGGCCGATGGCCTGCTGGATCTTGTCCTCGGTGGCGGAGTCGATGGCGCTGGTGGAGTCGTCGAGCACGAGGATCGCGGGGTCGGTGAGCAGCGCCCGCGCGATGGCCAGCCGCTGCCGCTGGCCGCCGGACAGCGTGACGCCGCGCTCGCCGATGACCGTGTCGTAGCCCTCGTCGAGCTCGGCCACGAACTCGGCGGCCTGCGCGTCCTCCGCCGCCCTGACCACGGCCTCGCGGTCGGCCCGCTGGCCGAGGCTGAAGGCGATGTTCTCGGCCACGGAGCGGGAGAAGAGCACGATGTCCTGCTCGATGGTGGAGATCTGGGAGCGCAGCGAGTCGAGGTCCCAGTCGCGTACGTCGACGCCGTCGACCAGGATCCGGCCCGAGGTGACGTCGTAGATGCGCGGCACCAGCTTGGTCAGCGTGCTCTTGCCGGACCCCGTCTCGCCCACGATCGCCACCGTCTCGCCGGGTTTGACGGTGAACGTCACCCCGCGCAGCACCGGCTCGCCGTCGTCGTAGCCGAAGGTCACGTCGTCGAAGACGATCTCGCCGCTGATCGGCGCGGCGTGCCCGTCGCCGCGCTGCATCAGCTCGGCCTCGGAGGTCACGATGCTCAGGATCCGGCGCGCGGAGGCGATGCCGATCTGCACCAGGGAGAAGGTGAAGATCGACATCTGGGTGGGGAAGCCGAGCATGACCATCAGCCCCATGAACGCCACCAGGTCGCCGACCGTGATCGCGCCGATGCCCTGCAGATAGAGGGCGTGCCAGAGGGCTCCGGCGACCGCCGCGGCGAACAGCAGCGTCGGCAGGTAGCGGGCCTGCACCAGGCCGTTGCGCACGAAGGAGTCGCGGTAGAGGCGGGCGTAGGCGCGGAACCGCTTGCGCTCCTGCCCCTCCTGCGCCATCACCTTGATCACCTCGATGCCGCGCACGGCCTGGCTGAGCCCGGCGTTGAGGTCGCCGAACTGCTCGCGCATGCGGGTGGCCACCGGGTTGAGCTGGCGCATGTAGTGCCAGAGCGCGGCCACGAAGAAGACCGCGAAGACGCCGGGCACCAGCAGCAGCCGCGGGTCGATCGCGGCGATGAAGAACAGCGGCACGAGGCCGGTGAGGCCGGAGTCGACGATCAGGTCTACGCCCGGCGTGATCATGATGGAGAGCTGCCTGATGTCGTTGGCGGCGCGGGCCATCAGGTCGCCGACGCGCTGCCGGTTGTGGAAGGTCTGGCTCTTGCCGAGCAGGCTCACGTAGAGCTCGTCGCGGGTGTCGCGCTCCAGCCGCTTGGCCAGGACCTCGCTCGACAGCCGGGCGACGAGGTCGAACAGGCCGCGGGCCGTCACGATGGCCAGCAGGACCAGCGCGATCAGCCCGAGCACGGCGCCGGAATCGGCCCGCCCGCCGAGCACGGCGTCGAAGGCGGCGCCGGTGAGCTGCGGCACCGCGGCGTTGAGCACCGTCATGACGAGCGAGCCGCCGAGGAACCCGATTAGGTGCACCGGATGGCGGCGCAGATGGGACCAGAGCCAGCGGACCGGGCCGCGCCGGCTGTAGGGCGGACCGGAAACCGAGAACTCCGAGCTGCTGGTGGTCACAGACATGGCCTCCCCCGGCCCGGCTCGGTGAACATCGAAACTGTTTTCTACCACCGGGGTACGACAGTTTTCCAACGAGTTTCGGGGGGAGGCCGCTCTCGTCAGGCCGGGTTCGCCCTCTCCTCGGTCCAGCCGAGGGGCACCAGCCTGACGTCGAACTCGATCTCCTCGTACGGCCCGTCCATCCCCCACTCACCGGCCCCCGGCCGGGGCTCGCGGACGAGCTCCTCCTTCACCGCGTAGGCGGCGTCGGACTCCAGATAGGGATCGCCGGCCAGGAACACGTGCGTGATCAGCGGCCGGTGGCCGCCGGCGGTGACCCGGTAGTGCAGGTGGGCGGGCCGCATCGGGTGGCGCCCGATGGCGCGCAGCAGCGTGCCGCCGGTCCCGTCGGTGGGGACGGGGTAGCTGCTCGGGCGGATGGTGCGGAACCAGTAGAGCCCGTCGGCGTCGGTCGTGAACAGGCCGCGCAGGTTGCCGGTGTCCTGGCTGTCGTCCTGCGTGTCGTACAGACCGGTGTCGTTGGCCTGCCACAGGTCCACCACCGCGCCGGCCAGCGGCGTGCCGTCGCAGTCGAGCACCCGCCCGTGCACGACGGTCGGCACCCCGCGCTCGCGCTCGGGACCGGTGCTGATCCAGTCGCCGAGCTTCCGCTCGGGGGCGGGCGAGTGGAAGGGGCCCTCCACGGAGGAGGGGGTCATGTTCGCCGGTCCGGCGTTGTTGACGTCGTCCACGGCCGAGGTCAGCCCCAGCATGTCGGACAGCAGGATGAACTCGTCGCGGTCGGGCGTGCACATCTTGCCCGTCTCGACGAGGAAGGCCAGCCCCGCCAGCCACTCCTCCGGCGTGGGGCGCGTCTCCTCGACGAAGGCGTGCAGGTGGCTGACGAGCGCCGCCACCACCTCGTTGACGCGGGGGTCGGGCCCGTCGATCTGGCTCAGGACCTGTCGCAGGAGCGGGGTCACGCGTACTCCTCAGAACGGCTCAGCGGGAGCGTATCCCCGACCGGCGGAAATGACCATCCGCCACGGCGGCAAGCGATTGCAGTAGATCGCCGACATGCAACAAAACTGCACACCATACGCATTGACTCGGCTAACAATCGGTTGCATAAAGGTGTGAAGCTCGCCGCGCGTACGAACGCTCGCCCGAGCGGAGCGCGGCCCGGTCGCCAGCGGAACCGGAGGCTCCGAAGTGCGCAGACGCAAAGCACGCAAGACCCGCTTATCCCTCGCCGCCCTCGCGGCGGCCACCACTGCCGCGCTGCTCGTCGCGGCGGCCCTGCTGGGGATGCCGAGCGCGTCGGCCGCGACGCTGTTCGGCGACGACTTCGAGGACGGTGACGCCGCCGGCTGGTCGCGGTCGGGCGGGAGCTGGTCGGTGGTGACCGACGGCTCCCGGGCGTACCGGCAGTCGGGCACCAGCGCGGACGCCCGGGCCGTGGCCGGCGCCGGGTGGACGGACCAGGCGGTCCAGGCGCGGGTGCGGCCGATCGCGTTCAACGGCTCGGGACGGCACGTCGCGGTGCTGGCCAGGGCGCAGAGCACCAGCAGCTACTACTTCCTCGGCCTGACCGAAGCGGGCTCGGTCGTCCTGGGCAGGCGGACCGGCGGCGCCCCGGTGACGCTCGCCTCCGCCGCCGCCTCGGCGGTCCCCGGCACCTGGTACACCCTCAGGCTGGAGGCGTTCGGCAGCACGCTGCGCGGGTTCGTGAACAACGTGCAGCTCGTCACGGCCACCGACGGCGCGCTCCCCTCCGGCCGGGCCGGCCTGGCCGGTCTTTACGCGAGCGCCACGTTCGACGACGTGCTCGTGTCCGACCTGGGCGGGCCCACCGACCCGCCGACCAGCCCCACCCCGCCGCCCACCGGCACGTGCACCTCCCCCGGCGCCCCCGCCGGGTTCGCCTCGGTGAACGCCTGGGGCCAGAACGGCACCACCGGCGGCGCCGGCGGCCCGACGGTCGAGGTGGACACGGCGAGCGAGCTGATCTCCTCGATCGGCCGCAGCGGCCCCCTGACGGTCTGCGTGCGCGGGATGATCACGGTCCCGGCCGGCATGTACGACGTCGCGTCCGACAAGACGATCGTCGGCGTCGGCTCCGGCTCGGGCATCAGCGGCGGCGGCCTCAACATCGGCCTCCCGGCGGACAACGCGATCACCTCGCCCCCGGCCGACGCCGTGCACAACGTCATCGTCCGCAACCTGGCCTTCAGGAACGCCAGCGACGACTCGATCAACGTCCAGATGTTCAGCCACCACGTCTGGATCGACCACAACGACCTGGCCGGCGGCTACGACGGCCTGATCGACGTCAAGCGCGGCTCCTCGTACGTCACCGTCTCCTGGAACCACACGCACGACCACACCAAGAACATGCTGCTCGGCCACGACGACGGCAACGGCGCGCAGGACGTCGGGCGGCTCAAGGTCACCTACCACCACAACTGGTTCGACCGGACGCCGCAGCGCAACCCGCGCGTGCGGTTCGGGGAGCCGGTGCACGTGTTCAACAACTACTACGTCTACAACACCGACGTCGGCGTGGCCTGCCAGGCGAACGCCGGCTGCCTGGTCGAGGGCAACTACTTCGAGCGGGTGGAGGAGCCGGTGAGCAACTCGTACGCCGGACCCGCGGGCCGGTGCGTGGCCCGGAACAACGTATTCGCCGACGAGTCGGGGGCTCCTGACTGCTCCGGGAGCGTGCAGGAGCCGAGCTCGTACTACGCCTACACCGTGGCCGACCCGAACTCGGTGAAGGCGGCCGTCATGGCGGGGTCCGGCGTCGGGAAGATCTAGCTGGCACCCTGGGAAGGGTGACTGAGACGAGCGGCCCCGTGGTGGCCGACTTCTGGTTCGACCCTTCCTGCCCCTACACGTGGCTGACCTCGCGGTGGCTGCTGGAGGTGCGGAAGGTGCGCCCGGTCGAGGTGCGCTGGCACGTGATGAGCCTGTCGGTGCTCAACGAGGGGCGCGACGACGACCCGGAAGGGGACCCGGAGGGATACCTCTGGGTCCCCGTCCGCATCTGCGCGGCCGTGCGGCGCGATCACGGCCAGGAGGCGCTGGGCCGGCTGTACACAGCGCTGTGGACGACCGGCACCGGCGACTGGCTGGGCGACCTGCGCGAGGCGCTGGCCGTGGCCGGGCTGCCGGTCGAGCTTGCCGGGGCCGGGACGTCCACGGATCACGACGACGACGTACGCGCCTCGCACGCCGAGGCCATGGCCCTGATCGGCGGCGACCACGTGGGCACCCCGATCGTGGCGGTCACGGACGGCGGCGGCGGGCGCGTCGTGTTCTTCGGGCCGGTCGTGTCCCGGGTGCCCACCGGCGAGCAGGCCGGCCGGCTCTGGGACGGGACGCTGCTGGTGGCCGGAACCCCAGGTTTTCACGAGCTGAAAGGCAGGCCCCACGAGGAGCCGGACCTGAATCGCCCTCACGCGCCGTGACGGCTTCGCCGGATCCCGTGATCGCCTCCGGGTGCGCGGGCTATCTTGGGTGCCCGGCCACCAGCGACAGACGAGAGCGCACAAGTCTCCATGGACGAGCACGTCATCCGCGTCGAATGGGTCAACGCCCCCGACGAGATCGCTTACCACGACTACGAAAAGGGCACCTACAACGCCTTCTCGTGCACCTGCGACCTGCCGCTGGCCGACCGGGAGGCGGCCACCCGGCACGCCGCCGAGCACAGCCGGTGCCTCATGTGCCTGGGCACCGGCGAGCTGTCCATCAACCCGCGGGAGAGCGGCGGCTGCGCGAGCTGTGAGGGCTCCGGCGAGTCGGAGTCCGGGCCGGTGATGATCCAGGCGCGGGTGACCGAGAGCTTCGTCAAGGAGGTGGCGGCGCTGCTGCCCGACGAGTTCGGGCTCGCCGACGTGGTGGGGGTGCTCGACGGGCGCATGCCGCAGGGGCAGGGCGGGGTCGAGACGGTGTTGTCGGTGGCGGCGGGGCTGATCCGGTATCTGGAGGTGCAGGGGCGGATCGTGCTGTGCACGGCGCCCGACTACCTGCCCGCCGACGGGCTGGAGCAGCGGTACGGCGACCCGAGGTGGATCCGGATCCCGTGACCGGTTTGTAGTGCTTGATAGGTTGTCGGGGGGTATGCCGTCCGATGCCCCGGTCGCCGAACGTGGAGAGCACCGCCGATGCCCGTACGCCGCCTTGTCGCTGATCCCCTGCCGGTCATGGCGTGACGGTCACGGCGTGGGTGGCGGTGGCCGCCTTCCTGGCGGCGTACACGCTGATCGCCACCGAGAAGGTGCACCGGGTGGCCGCGGCGCTCGGCGGGGCCGGGATCATGCTGCTGATCCACGCCACCGGCGCGCAGGCGGCGTTCTTCGACGAGCATTCCGGGATCGACTGGAATGTGATCTTCCTGCTGCTCGGCATGATGGTCATCGTCGGGGTGCTGAAACAGACCGGGGTCTTCGAGTTCCTGGCCATCTGGGCGGCCAAGCGGGCCAGGGGCCGGCCGTTCCGGCTCATGGCGCTGCTCATCCTGATCACGGCCGGCGCCTCGGCCCTGCTGGACAACGTGACGACCGTGCTGCTCATCGCGCCGGTGACGTTCCTGGTGTGCGAGCGGCTGGAGCTGCCCGTGACGCCGTTCCTCGTCGCCGAGGCCATGGCCTCCAACATCGGGGGCGCCGCCACCCTGGTCGGTGACCCGCCGAACATCATCATCGCCAGCCGGGGCGGGCTGACCTTCAACGACTTCCTCGCGCACATGGCGCCGCTGATCGTGGTGCTGGTGGCGGTGTTCGTGGCGCTGTGCCGGTGGCTGTTCAGGAAGTCCTTCAGGTACGACCCCGACCTGGCCGCCGAGATCATGACGCTCAACGAGCGCGAGGCCATCGCCGACCGGGGGCTCCTGTGGCAGTCGCTGGCCGTGCTGGCGCTGGTCATGGCGGCGTTCGTGCTGCATCCCGTGCTGCACTACGAGCCCTCGGTCGTCGCCCTGCTGGGCGCCGGGGTGCTGGTGGCGGCGACGAAGGTGACGACCGAGGACGCCCTGCGCGAGGTCGAGTGGCCCACCCTGGTGTTCTTCGCCGGCCTGTTCGTCATGGTCGGGGCGCTGGTGGAGACCGGCGTCATCAAGCAGATCTCCGAGGCCGCGGCGGCGGCCACGCACGGACAACTGGCGCTGACCACGATGTTGCTGCTGTGGGCCTCGACGGGGCTGTCGGCCGTGATCGACAACATCCCGTACGTCGCCACCATGAGCCCGATCGTCGCCGACCTCGTCCAGGCCAACGGCGGCAACGAGCACGCCCAGGTGCTCTGGTGGGCCCTGGCGATCGGGGCCGACCTGGGCGGCAACGCGACGGCGGTGGGAGCGGCGGCCAACGTCGTGATCCTCGGCATCGCCGCCCGCAACGGCACCCCGATCAGCTTCTGGCAGTTCACCAAGTACGGGCTGGTCGTCACGGTGGTGACCGTGACGCTGTCGGTGCCGTACCTGTGGCTGCGCTACCTCACCTGAGCGGCAGCACGTCCACCCCGCGCTCGTCGTCGCCGCGCGGGCCGAAGATGCGCCGCTCCGACTCCTCGATGCGCACGTCGTTGATGCTGGCCTCCCTGCGCCGCATCAGGCCCGACTCGTCGAACTCCCACTGCTCGTTGCCGTAGCTGCGCCACCAGCGGCCGTCGGCGTCGCGGGACTCGTACTGGAACCGGACCGCGATGCGGTCGCCCAGCACCGCCCACAACTCCTTGCGCAGGGCGTAGTCGAGCTCCCTGTCCCACTTGCGGCGCAGGAACGCCCTGATCGCGTCGCGGCCGGTCACGAACTCGTCGCGGTTGCGCCAGACCGAGTCCTCCGTGTACGCGAGGGCGACGCGGTCGGGGTCGCACGTGTTCCAGGCGTCCTCGGCGGCCTGGACCTTGACGCGGGCGGTCTCCTCGGTGAACGGCGGGACGGGTGGGCGTGGCATGGCGAGGCCTCCTCGTGAGAACGGTCGTTCTCCGAGCTAGCCTAGAGAACGACCGTTCTCCGTTCAAGCGAGGTGCCATGGAACACGCCGAACGACTCCTGACGGCGGCCGGCGAGCTCTTCTACCGGCGTGGCGTGCGGGCCGTGGGCATGGACGAGGTCAGGGCCGCCTCCGGCGTGTCGCTCAAGCGGCTCTACCAGTGCTTCCCGTCCAAGGAGGCGCTCGTCGTGGCCTACCTGGAGCGGCGGGACGAGCGGTGGATGGCCTCGCTCACCGCTTATGCCACCGACGTGGCAGGGGTGTTCGAGTGGCTGGAGCGGTGGTTCGGCGAGGACGACTTCCGCGGGTGCGGGTTCGTCAACGCGTACGGGGAGCTGGGCGCCACGTCGGAGGCCGTCAGGGACGTGGTGCGGCGGCACAAGCGGCGGCTGCGCGAATTCCTGGGCGGGCTGGTGGACGACGAGGTGCTGGCCGACCAGCTGCTCGTCCTGATGGACGGCGCGACCGTCACCGCCATGGTGGACCCGGAGCGCGGGGCGGCGGCGGCTCGGGCGGCCGGGCGGGCCGCCCGAGTGCTCACAGCAGCTTGTCGAGCGTGATCGGCAGGTCGAGCACGCGCTTGCCGGTGGCGTGGCGCACGGCGTTGGCCACGGCGGCCGCCGCCCCCGTGATGCCGACCTCGCCCACCCCGATCAGCCCCAGCGGCATCGTCGGGTCCGGCTCGTCCAGGTAGCGCACGTCGATGCGGGGGATGTCGGCGTGCACGGGCACGTGATATTCCGACAGGCTCGGGTTCACGATCCGGCCGTCGCGGTGGTCGATCAGGGTCTGCTCCGACAGCGCCATGCCGATGCCCATCACGATCCCGCCGCGCAGCTGGCTCGCCGCCGTCTTGGCGTTGATCACCCGGCCGACGTCGAACACGCCCAGCCAGCGCGACACGCGCACCTCCATGGTGTCGGGATCCACCCGCACCTCGCAGAACTGCGCGCCGGTCGCCGCCTTCACCCACTTCCGGCGCTCGCGCAGGGTCCGGGCGAGGAACCCCAGCGTGTTCGCCTTGACCGCCGCCTCCACGTGAGTGCGACCGGCCGCGGCCAGGATCTCCGCGTACGTCTGGCCGCGCCCCCCGAGGTACAGCCCGCCGTCGCGGGCCGCCAGCTCCTCCAGCCGCCGGCCCCGCAGCGGCGAGTCCGGGGCGCGGCGGGCCAGGCCGAGCAGCGTGCGCTTCAGCTTGGCGCAGGCGGCCAGCACGCCCGCCGCCGCGCTCGCGGTCTGCACCGAGCCGCCCGCCTGCGGGCCCGGCGGCAGGTCCGAGTCGCCGTGCTCCACGCGTACGGACTCCAGCGGCACGCCCAGCTCGTCGGCGGCGATCTGCGCCTGCACGGTCGCCGCGCCCACGCCGATCTCGTGCAGGCCGCAGCGCACCACGACCGTGCCGTCGGCGGCCATCCGCAGGGTGACGCTCGCCGTCATCCGCAACGACGGGTGGTACGCCGTGGCCACCCCCATGCCGACCAGCCACCGCCCGTCCCGCATGGCGCCGGGCCGCGGGTCGCGCTCGCGCCAGCCGAACCGCTCGGCCCCCAGCGCGTACGCCTCCCGCAACATCCGCTGCGCGAACCGCTGCCCGCCGAGCGGATCGCGCTCGGGCTCGTTGCGCATGCGCAGCTCGACCGGGTCCGCGCCGAGCTCCCAGGCCAGCTCGTCCACGGCCGACTCCAGGGCGAAGGTGCCGATGGACTCGCCCGGCGCCCGCATGAACGTGTTGGCCAGCAGGTCGAGCGGGACGGTGCTCTGCCGCAGGTGGATGTTGGGCACGGCGTAGAGGTGCCGGGAGACCGCGGTGATCTGCTCCCCCATCCCGCCGGTCCGTCCCGTCCTCGACACGCTGGTGTGGATCAGCGCGGTCAGCCGCCCGTCCGCGTCCGCGCCCAGCGCGACCCGCTGCGTGCTGGGGGTGCGCCCGCCGACCGTGTGGTAGACGCTCGCGCGGGTGAGCGCCAGGCGGACCGGCCGGCCCGTCGCCCGCGCGGCCAGCACGGCGAGCAGCGTGCCCGCCCAGACCGACCCCTTGCCGCCGAACCCGCCCCCCACGTACGGCGACAGCACCCTGATCGCCTTCTCCGGCACCCCGAACCGCTGGGCCAGGTGCTTGCGCAGCCACGGGATGTTCTGCGTGCCCTCGTGCAGGGTCAGCCGGTCGCCGTCCCAGACGGCGGTCGTGGCGTGCGGCTCGATCGCGTTGTGGCTGTGCGGCGGCGTCGTGAAGGTCAGGTCCACGGCGTACGGCGCGGCGGCCAGCGCCGCCGGCGCGTCCCCCTTGTCCGCCTTGGTCTCGGCGATCAGGCTGCCCTTCTGGGGGACCGCGTTCGGCTCCTCGGCCGCGAAGTCCACCGCGGCGGGCAATTCCTGGTACGCCGGGCGCACCAGCGAGGCCGCGTACCGGGCCGTCTCCGGCGTCTCGGCGACCACGACCGCCACCGGCTGGCCGTTCCAGTGCACCTCGTCGGTGGCCAGGTAGTTGACCGACGTGCCCGAGACGAGCGTGCTGAGGTCGAGGAAGCTCACCTTGGGGGCGGGTTTCATGGCCGGGGCGTTCTCGTGGGTGAGGACGTCGATCACGCCCGGCACGGCCCGCGCCTCGGCGGTGTCGATGCCGGTGATGCGGCCCCGGGGGATCGTGGCGTGCACGAGAGCGGCGTGCGCCAGGTCCGGATACGGGTGCTCGGCGGCGAAGCGGGCCTCGCCGGTGGTCTTGGCCCGGCCGTCGAGCCGGTCGACCGCGCGGCCGACGTATTTCGTGCCCGCCGTCGCCTGCTCGGTCTCGGCGTACTTGGTGCTCATCGAGCCGTCCCTCCCGTGCTCGTCAGCTCGCGCAGCGTGGCCGTGATCGTGGACACGGCGAGTCCGGCCTTGAACGCGTTGCCCGGCCGGACGGACGCGGCGGCCAGCTCCGTCTCGGCCGCGTGGCGGAAGGCCGCCTCGGCCGCCGGGCCGCCGAGCAGGATGCGCTCGGCCTCGCGGGCCCGCCAGGGTTTGGTGGCGACGCCGCCGAGCGCCAGGCGTACCTCCGCCACCGTCCCGTCCTGCACCCGCAGGGCGGCCGCGACCGAGACGAGGGCGAAGGCGTACGAGGCGCGGTCGCGTACCTTGCGGTAGCGGGAGGCGGCGGCGAGCGGCGGCAGCTCGACCGCGGTGACCAGGTCGCCGGGGCCCAGCTCGGTCTCGATCTCCGGGGTGTGGCCGGGCAGGCGGTGGAAGTCCGTGAGCGGGATGCGGCGCGGGCCGTTGACGCCGCGCACCTCGACGACGGCGTCCAGGGCGGCCAGGGCCACGGCCATGTCGGAGGGATGCGTGGCGATGCAGCTCTCGCTCACGCCCAGGATCGCGTGCCCCCGGTTGAACCCGTCGAGGGCGTCGCAGCCGCTGTCCGGCTCGCGCTTGTTGCAGGCCGAGGCGGCGTCGTAGAAGTACGGGCAGCGGGTGCGCTGGAGCAGGTTGCCGCCCACGGTGGCCATGTTGCGCAGCTGTGCCGAGGCCCCGGCCAGCAGCGCCTGCGACAGCACCGGGTAGCGGGCGCGCACGCGGCCGTCGGCGGCCAGGACGCTGTTGCGGACGAGCGCGCCGATCCGCAGGCCGCCGCCGGGCAGCTCCTCCACGGTGTCGAGGGGCAGGCCGGTGACGTCCACGACGGTGTCCGGGCGTTCGATGCCCTCGCGCATCAGGTCGACGAGGTTGGTGCCGCCGCCGAGGTATTTCGCGCCCGGCTCGGTGGTGGCGGCGCGCACGGCGGCTTCGACGTCGGCGGGCTTGACGTAGGCGAACGGCCTCATCGCGGGTCCTTCCCGGCCACGTCCATGATCGCGTCCACGATGCCGTTGTAGGCGCCGCAGCGGCACAGGTTGCCGCTCATCCGCTCCCTGACCTCGGCCTCGCTCAGCTCGCCGGACTCCGTCACGGCGCTGGACATGCCGGCCGCGTGCTCGGCCAGCATCCCGATGGCCGAGCAGATCTGGCCCGAGGTGCAGTAGCCGCACTGGAACCCGTCGTGGCGCACGAACGCCTCCTGCAAGGGGTGGGCCACGCCCTCGATCGTGGTGATCTCGCGGCCGTCGTACTGGACGGCCAGGGCCAGGCAGGAGTTGATCCGCATGCCGTCGGCGAGCACCGTGCAGGCGCCGCAGGCGCCCTGGTCGCAGCCCTTCTTGGGGCCGGTCAGCCCGAGCCGCTCGCGCAGCGCGTCGAGCAGGCTGACCCACGGCTCCACGTCGAGGGACTCGACGGAGCCGTTCACCTTCATCCGTATCTCGGTCACTCGCTCTTCCTCCCATACCGCTGTAGACCGGACGCTAACAGAACACCGTTCCCTTAACAAGCGAACGGTGTTCTCTTAAATCGAGAAGTATGCTTTTGAGCGCCATGACCTTCCTTCGTGCCAGGCGGCCCGAGCACAAACAGCAGCGGCGCGAGGCGATCCTCGCCGCCGCGCGCGAGCTCGCCCGCACCTCCGGCGTGCGCAACGTCAGCCTCGGAGCGGTCGCGGAAGCGGTCGGGCTGGCGAAGTCGAACATCGTGCGTTACTTCGGCACCCGCGAGGAGATCTACCTCGAGCTCTGCGTCGAGGAGTGGGAGCAGTGGGCCGAGGCCGTCGCCGCCCGGCTGCCCGGGATCACCGACCCGGCCGAGGCCATGAAGGTGCTGGCCGAGACGGTCGTGGAGCGGCCGCTGCTGTGCGACCTGATGGGCCACACCTCCACCACGCTCGAACACAACGTGTCCGTCCCCGCGGCCTACGCGTTCAAGCGCACGGTGCTGGCCGTCTCCGGCGAGATGGGCGCCCGGATCGCCAGGGATACCGGCCTGACCGAGCGCGAGGGCCTCGAGCTGGTCGCCGCTGCCAGCGGGCTGGCCGGCATGCTCTACCCGATCGCCCATCCCTCCCCCGCGCTCGCCCAGGTCTACGCCGAGCACCCCGAGCTGGCCGCCGCCTGTCCCGAGCTCCTGCCCACCCTCCTCCGCGCGCTCCAGGCACTGGCGGCGGGCCTGCCCACGCTGCGGCAGCCGGAGTGAAACTTTCACCCCGATCCAGGCATTCCTGACCGCGATCCCCCGGCGCGCTGTACATCGGAGCCGATTCCGCAGAGCATGTGCCCGTGTGAACCTAACCGGTTAACAAGAGAAGGGCACCCCCCATGACCAAACGACTCGGGCTCGCGGTCGCGGCGCTCCTGTCGCTCCTCGTCTCGATGCTGATCGCCCCGGCTCCCGCACACGCCGCGGTCGGCCTCCGGGTCAGTGGCACCCGGATCCTCGAGGCCAACGGGAACGCTTTCGTCATGCGCGGCGTCAGCCACGCGCACACCTGGTACACCAGCCAGACGGGCTCGTTCGCGAGCATCAAGGCCCTGCGCGCCAACACGGTGCGCGTGGTGCTGAGCGGCGGCCGGTGGCCCGCCAACGGGACCGCCGACGTGGCCAACGTCGTGTCCCTCTGCCGGCAGAACCGGTTAATATGCGTGCTCGAAAACCACGACACCACCGGGTACGGCGAGCAGAGCGGCGCGTACACCCTCGACCAGGCGGTCGACTACTGGAGCAGCGTCCGCGGCGCGCTCACCGGCACCGAGGACTTCATCGTCGTCAACATCGGCAACGAGCCGTACGGCAACAACAACGTCTCCGCCTGGACCGCCGCGACCACGAACGCGATCACCCGCATGCGCGGCCTCGGCTTCCAGCACCTGCTGATGGTGGACGCGCCCAACTGGGGCCAGGACTGGCAGTTCACGATGCGCGACAACGCCCAGTCCGTCTTCAACGCCGACCCGCAGCGCAACACGGTCTTCTCCATCCACATGTACGGTGTCTTCGACACGGCCGCCGAGATCACCGCGTACCTGGGCGCCTTCCAGACCGCCGGCCTGCCGCTGGTCATCGGCGAGTTCGGGCACAACCACTCCGACGGCGACCCGGACGAGGACACGATCATGTCCCAGGCCCAGTCGCGGGGCCTCGGCTACATCGGCTGGTCGTGGAGCGGCAACGGCGGCGGCGTCGAATACCTCGACATGGTCACCAACTTCAACCCCTCCGCCCTGACCTCGTGGGGCCAGCGCATCTTCAACGGCGCGAACGGCATCGGCCAGACCGCGCGCGAGGCCACGTTCTTCGGCGGGGGCGGCACCGACACCACCAACCCGACGACGCCCGGCACCCCCTCGGCCTCCGGCGTGACCTCCAGCGGCGCCACCCTGACGTGGTCGGCCTCCACGGACGCGGGCGGGTCGGGCCTGGCGGGCTACAACGTCTACCGCGAGCAGGGCAGCACCGACCCGCTCCTCGGCCAGACGGCGACCAACTCCATCGCGCTGACCGGCCTGAGCGCCTCCACCCAGTACCAGGTGTACGTACGCGCCCGCGACGGCGCCGGCAACCTGTCCGGCAACTCGCCCACCACGACGTTCACCACCACGTCGGGCGGCGGCACCGGCGGCTGCACCGTCACCGGCACCGTGCAGGGGCAGTGGAGCGGCGGGTACGTGGCGCAGCCGGTCACGGTCACCAACAGCGGCTCCTCCGCGATCACCGGCTGGACGGTCACCTTCACGCTGCCGGCCGGCCACACGATCACCGGCTCCTGGAACGCCACCCTGACGGTGAACGGGCAGACCGTCACGGCCCGCAACGCCGGCTACAACGGCAACCTCGCCGCCGGCGCCTCGGCCGGCTTCGGCTTCCAGGCCTCCCGCCCCACCGGCGACACCTCGACCCCCGGCCCCTACACCTGCACCGCCTCCTGACCCGCGCCGCCTCCTGACCGCGCCGCCTCCGCCGTCCCTCCTGGTCACGGCGGAGGCCCCACAACCGTAACGACTGAACGCTCATGTCCGAAAATGGCCAGCCCTCCCGCCGGACGGGCTGGTGGGATGGTCTTCATGACCTCTCATCTGGACAGAGCCGTCCTGTTCCGCTCGCTGCACGTGCCCGGCGAGCCCCTGCTGCTCCCCAACGCCTGGGACGTCGCCAGCGCCCGCGTCGTCGAGGCCGCCGGCGCGCCCGCGGTCGCCACCACCAGCGCCGGCGTGGCCTGGAGCCTGGGCGCGCCGGACGGCGACCGGCTCGGCCGCGATCTCGCGCTCGCGCTGGTCGCCCGGGTCGTCGCGGCCGTGGACGTCCCCGTGAGCGCCGACGTCGAGGGCGGGTACGCCGACGACCCCGAAGGGGTGGCGGAGACCGTGCGCGGCGTGCTCGGCGCCGGGGCGGTGGGCGTGAACCTGGAGGACGCCGACCGCACCGGGCCCGCTCCGCTGCGGCCGGTCGAGGACCAGGTCGCGCGGCTGGCCGCCGCCCGGGCCGCGGCGGACGAGGCCGGGATCCCGCTGTTCGTCAACGCGCGGATCGACACGTTCCTGGGCGGTGGCGGGGATCTCGGGGAGACGCTGGAGCGGGCCGCCGCCTACGTCGAGGCGGGGGCGGACGGCGTGTTCGTGCCCGGACTCACCGACCTGGCCGCTATCGCGGCGCTGACCGGGAAGGTCCGGGCGCCGCTGAACATCCTCGCCGGGCCGGGAGCGCCCGACGTCGCCGCCCTGGCCGCGGAAGGGGTGGCGCGGATCAGCCTGGGCTCGGCGATCGCCGAGGCGGCCTACACCGTGGCCCGGCGCGCGGCGGTCGAGCTGCTCGGCGCGGGCACGTACACGGCGGTGGCCGGGGCGCTGCCCTACCCCGAGCTGAACCAGCTCATGACGAGGCCCTGAGCGCACCAGCTCAGGGCGTGGCGGCCCGGAGCGCGGGCTCGCTCAGCCCCGCCGGCGAGAGCTCCGGGAGCGGGAGCATGACCTCGACGCGGGTGCCCACGCCCGGCTCGCCCTTCACCACGCAGATCCCGCCCAGCTCCGCCGCCCGCTCGCGCATCGAGCCCAGGCCCACGCCCGCGCGGTGCGACTCGGGCAATCCCTTGCCGTCGTCGATGACCAGCACGCGCAGCGCCGTCTGCTCCCGCTGGACGGAGATCGCGGTCCGTGACGCGTGGGCGTGCCGCCGGACGTTGGTGAGTGCCTCCTGGACGATCCGGTAGACCGCCACCTCCACGGCGGCGGGCAGGTCCGCCAGGTCGCCCTCGACCGTCACCTCGATCTCGGTGTCCGGCGACGACTGGCCGGCCAGCTCGCGTACCGCGCGGGCCAGGCCCAGGTCGTCGAGGGCGGGCGGGCGCAGGCCGTACACGAGCTCGCGGATGTCGCCGGTGACCGCGCTCATGCCGGCGTGCAGCTCCCGCAGCAGCTCGTCGGCCGCCTCCGGGGAGTTCCTGAGGCTGAGGCGGGCCATGTTGATGGTCATCGCCATCGCCGACAGGGTCTGGCCGAGCCCGTCGTGCAGGTCGCGGCGCAGGCGGCGGCGCTCCTCCTCCCTGGTCGTCAGGATGCGCTCCCGCGAGCGCTGCAGGTCGGCCGCCATCCGCACGGCGTGGGCCACGTCCGCCGCGTACGGCGTGAGCGTGGCCAGCACCCGCTCGTTGTGGGCGGCGGGGAAGCGGCGCGGCCCCGGCGGGCCGACGAGCAGGCGCCCGACGCGGGCCCCGTGCCAGATCAGCGGCACCTCCCGGGGCTCGGGCCCGACGCGGCCGCTCTCGACGTAGCGGGGCTCGCCGTCGGCCACCTCCACGGCCACGCCCTCGACCGCCAGCCCGTCGCGCAGCACGCTCACCACCGAGGTCAGCGCCTCGGCCGGGTCGCCGCGGCGCACGGCCTGGGTCAGCCGCTCGGCCAGCACGCCGGGGTCGCCGACCGCGCCGTACAGGAGCCGGTCCACGGCCCGCTGCAACGCGCGCCGCAGCGGCTGGAAGAACGCGCCCGCGAACAGCGCGGCGGCGATCCCGGCCACCTGGTCGTAGCCGGACACCAGCACGCTCGACAGCGTGCCGGCGCCGAAGTAGACCAGGCTGACCACGGCCACCACGCCGGCCGCCACGAAACCGCGGCTGATCACCGTGTCGATCCCGTAGAGCCGGTAGCGCATCACCGCGAACGCCACCGCGAACGGGATGATCCCCGCCCACAGGATGGCCGGCCACATCAGGCCGGGCCAGATCGCGGCCGCGACCAGGAACACGATGTAGCCGGAGAACGCGAACAGCGGCCACCCGATCTGCCGCCGCACGACCGGGTCGGCCCGCCGCATCCGCACCGCCATCGACAGCGCCGCCAGCGCCATCGCGGTGTAGATGCTCACCCAGCTGATGGTCCCCACGACGTCGAAGTACGGCCCCAGCGCGGGGATCTGCAACGGGTTGGGGATGACCCGCGGGTACGGGTACCCCTGCGAGGGCGGGGGCATCCTGAACACGGCCCGCAACATCCCGAGCGTGATGGCGGCGGCGCCCAGCCACAGGGCCGGCCGCCAGCGTTTCGAGGGCAGCCGGCCGTCGGGCGAGTACAACGGCAGCACCATCGTCAGCGCCAGCCCGCACACCGCCCACCCGACCTGGGTCGGCAGCCGCATCCATCCGGCGAAGGCGAGCTCGCCGTCGGCGGCGGCGCGGAACATCAGCGCGTTGGCGAAGTCGCTGACGCCCGCCCCCAGCCCGCCGGCGCACATGAGCCAGGCCATGTTCAGCCGGGGCCGGTGGTAGATGAGGAACGCGCCGACCGCGGGGAAGGTGAAGATGACCGCGGACTGCGGGCTCGTCGTCCTGGCGGGCGTCCACTCCGGGGGCAGCCCGCCCCAGATCAGGATCGCGGCCAGGCCCAGGACCGGCGAGGCGACCGCCATGGCGACGGCGAGGATGACCGCGCCGGTCACCCGCGGGGCGGGGCGGCCGGAGTTCTCGGCGATCTCGGCGAATCCGGCCATCGCGCTCGTCGGTCCTCCGATCTCCGGCACGCACGCCGTGTCCTGGCCCCGCGAAACGGGTGGGGCCAGGACAGAATAGGCGCTACTCGACCGTGACGGTGGCCTTGGCGGCGATCGTGGTGCCCGCCACCTGACCGGTCACGGTGAACGTGCCGGGCTGGGCGTACCGCTCGGGGGCGACGGCCTCCCAGGTGACGGCCACGGCGCTGTCCTTCGACCCGTCGTTGTACGTCGCCACGACGGCCTTCGGCAGCGAGGGCGCGACCCCGGCCCGGGTCGTGACGGCCTCCTCGGCGATCGAGGTGATCGTCACCGCCGAGGTGGTGCGGACGTACACGGTGGCCTGGGCGGTCTGGCGCACGCCCTCGGCCAGGCCGGCCACGGTGAAGCTGGTGCCGCCGGTCCTGACCTGGTCGGGCGTCACCTGCTGCCAGGTGACGGCGGCCCGGCCGCGGGTGCCGTCCGCGTACGCGGTCTCCACGGTGTCCGGCAGCTTCGGCAGCGTGCCGGCCAGGGTGGGCACGTGGACCGGCCGCACCGAGTCCGGCGGCACCTCGTACACCCTGGTCTCCAGCAGCCCGACCGACGCCCCGCCGGACTCCAGCTGGACGCGCAGCCGCGAGGTCGTGACCGTGTCGAAGGAGACGGCGTTGTAGGTGTCGATCGCCTTCGGGTAGGCGCCGGCGCCGGTGACGTCCTCGAAGGAGTCGCCGTCCCACTGCTGGATCTTCCACGAGGCGGGCAGGCGCACGCCGCCGCCGTCGTCGAAGAAGTAGACCTCGGCCTTGTTCACCCGCACCGGCTCGGGCCATTCGAGCTGCACCCACTGCGTGCCCTGCTGCGGCCAGGTGCCCCAGCGCGGGTTTGCCCCGTCGTTGGAGCGCGGCGGCTCGATGCCGTCGTTGATCGCGGCGATCCGCTCCCACGGCGAGGTGTAGGAGGCGGTGGGCGTGGCCTTGGGAGCCACGTTCACCTGCGCGGCCTGGGCCGTGGCGGTGACGTACACGGTGGTCGAGGTGCTCTTCGCACCGTCGGTGGCGTCCAGCCTCAGCCGGTACGTCCCCGGCTCGGAGAACGCGACCACCGTGGTCGTGCCGGTCGGGTCGGTGAAGAACGCCTCACCGGGCCCGTCCACCTTGGTCCACTGCGTGGTGAGCTCGCCCTTCGGCAGGGCGTCGTCCTTGACCACGGCCTCGATCCTGGCCTGACCGGGCCGGCCGAAGGTGGGGTCGACCACGGTGACCACCGACGGGGCCCGGTTCGTGACCGAGCCGGCGTCCGCGCCCGCGCGGTAGACCTGCACCTCCTTCAGGCCCGTGGCGAAGCCGAGCCGGTGGGTGACCAGCACCCGCAACCTCTGCGCGGTGACGGCCGGGAAGCGCACCTCGTTGAGGTTCGCCCGGGGGTAGAGCGGCCGCTTGTCCTGCCCCGGCACGTCCTTCCAGGTCTCGCCGTCGAGATACCGCACCAAGTAGAAGGCGGGCTCGCTGTGGCCGGCCGCCTTGCGGTCGTTGTAGAAGTACAGCTTGGCCTGGTCGACCTTCTGGGCCGACCCGAGGTCCACCTCCAGCCAGTCCCGGGCCTGGCCCGAGCCCTTGCTGCTCCAGTACGGCTCGTTGATCGTGAACCCGTCCACGGCCCCGGCCGGCTCGCCGTGCGAGGCGGTGGCGGACCTCACCAGGTTCGTACGGGTGGAGCGCAGGTTCACGCCCGCCTTCTGGAACAGGTCCTCGATCCGGTCGCCGCCCAGCTCGACCTGCCCGGGAGCCTTCATGGACGGCGCCCTCTCGGCGTGCACCACCGTGCTGATCCCATCGGAGCCACCGTCGACCTTGCCGGTCTTCGGGTCCCAGACGGCGTGTTCCAGGCCGGACAGGGTGACCTTGCGCTTGCCGTCGACGAGGATCGAGTAACCCTCGGGCACCCCGGCGTAGTGCTTCGTGCCGTCGCCGGGCTTGTCCCAGACGATGGTCAGGTCGCTGCCCCGGTAGTTGACGCCGTTGACGGTGAAGTGGTCCCAGCCGATGTCCACCGGCCACAGCTCGACCTTGCCGTCCGAGCGCGGGCGCAGGCCCATGACGTCCTCGATGACGGTCCAGTTGCTGCTGCCCAGGATCGTGTGGTGGATCCAGGAGCGGTAGTCGATGGTCTTGGTCTGCGGGTTCCAGTTGGCCCAGAACTCGTTGGCGTCGGGGTAGCGGGTGTCGCCGTCGACGTACTGCGCCCAGGCGTTCCAGTACAGGAGCTGCTTGTACTGCTCGGCCGTGATGTACGGGGTGGTGTACTGGCGCATGGCCTTGGAGAACAGCTGGAAGTTCCGGGTCGAGTTGATCTGCGAGAAGTTGTTGGAGCCCGGGTGGCCCGCGGCGGCGGCCTCCGCCTTGTCCTTCTGGTTGGCGGTGTACGCCGGAAATATCGGATATTCCGCTGGGTCAGCCCACAACCGCAGCGCCTCCCGATATTTCGGGTCGTCCGTCGGCACCAGCCCCGTCGCGTACGGGATGTAGTTGTTGGACTCCTTCCACGGGATCAGGTTGCCCGTCTGCAGGTCGCGGTGCTTGAACACCTTGTTCTGCTCGTCCCACAGCAGGGTCAGGATGCCGTTCCTGACCTTGTCGGCCACACCGCGCATCTCGGCGGCCTTGGCCTGGTCGCCGGACAACTCGTACGCCTGCGCCGCCGCCATCGCGTTGGCGTAGACGTAGGCGCCCTCCAGCCGCTCGTTGGCCCGGTCGTAGTAGTGGAACGACACCGCGTCGGCGTCGTTGCCGGTCATCGCCTCCCACGCGTACTCGATGACCCCGTTGTCGTTGGAGTCGTACGCGTCGAGCTGCCCGTAGACGTCCTTCTCCGCGTACCGGGCCAGGTTGCGCAGGATCGACGGCTGCCCGCCGTGGATCTGGTAGCTCTCCAGCGCCGAGGCCGAGATGTACTGCGTGTAGCTGTTCGACCAGTTCTCCGGGTCGCCCGGGTTGTCGGTGTACTTGGAGTTGCGCGACACCTCGCCCGCCGACACCCACGGCCCGTACGAGTAGATCGGGTCCCGCAGGTACTTCAGGTCCTGCACGAACATCGGCACGGTCAGCACGATCGCGTTGTTGTAGCCGAGCGCCCCCTCCACCGAGGTCGGGAACTGGAAGTCGTTCCCGGGGATGTCGGCGTCGAGGAAGTTGAAGCGCATCAGCCACCAGCGGTAGTAGACGAACTTCTTGATGTTCTCGTCGGGCACGTCGATGTAGGGCAGGTTCTCCGCCCACCAGGCGTTGTAGTCCTGGAGCTGGCGCCGCACCGCCTGCTCGGGCGAGCGGCCCTTGTAGCCGTCATACTCCGAACGCGACCTCGCCAGCTCCGCGGTGACGAAGCCCATCTGCACCTTGGTCCGCACGGTCCTGCCCGGCTCGACGGTCACCGAGCCCTTGAGCGCGCCCTCGGAGACCTTCAGCCCGTCGCCGCTGAGCCGGGGGAAGATCGTGGTGAGCTTGTTCCTGCTCCAGACGGTGCCGGTCAGCTCCCGGTCCCCGTCGGGGGTCTTGGTGTAGGGCGAGGTCACGGTGATGGGCACCGACCGCGCCGCGGACCCGGTGTTGGTGATCTCCAGGGTGGTCACGGCCACGTTCTCGTGGGTGATGAACTTCTTCACCCCGACCGCGAGGCCGTCCCCGGCGTACTGGCCGGTCCAGTGGCTGGGCATCTGCAGGCGCTTGGACACGTCCTCGGTGAGCGTGCCACCGAGCGAGATCTCGTAGGCGTCCCGGTTGTCGATGCTCTCCCAGTACGCGACATAGCCGCCGAACCCGAGCTTGCGCGGGTCGTGCTCCTTCATGAACAACGCCCGCCCGCGCGTCATCAACCACGGCCCCGCCGGATCGTTCCCGGGCCGGGCGAGCATGCGGTCGATCCAGTACGAGTCGCCGCCCTTCTCCTTCCGGTAGATCTCCTCCATCATCTTGCGCGGGTGGTACCCCACGGGCTCGGCGGGCACGGGATCGGCACCCGTGAACACCGGCATGCCCAGATCGTCCTGGGCGGCAAGGGACGGTGCCGCGCCCAGCGAGGCTGTGAGCGCTAACACGGCTAAGCACACCAACGGTTTACGCACGTACGTCTCCTAGATCGTCGGGAGCCAGACACGCATCGTGGCGGGGCCCCGGTTGCCCCACCGGTGGTACGGCACCAGCCGCAGCCGGACGTCCGCGCCACCCCCGTGCGCGCCCGCCGGGCCGTACGGCCAGCCGCCGTTGCCGCCGGAGCCGATCGAGGCCGCCACCTCCAGCTCCACCACGCCGTTCGCCCCGTCGCCCGCCGGGTGCTCCACCGGCGGGTCGACCCGCGCGGTCAGGTCGCCGAGCGGCGGCTCGTCGGCCACCGACTCCGCGCAGTAGACCAGCGGCCCGCGCTCGACCGCGGCGCTGCCGCGCAGCGCGTCGATGCGCCGGTCGGGGAACGTCCACCGGGGCCGCATCGGCAGCTCCAGCCGGATCTCGTCGCCGGCCCGCCAGGGGCCCTCGACGTAGGCGTAACCGGGGTTCACCGGCCGGACGACGGGTCCGTCGGGCAGCGGCGCGTCCTGGGACGAGACCGGCACGTGCGCCAGCGTCGCGTCCGTGGCCCAGGCCGGGACGCGCAGGCCGATGCGGCCCTGCCCGTCCTCCAGCACGCGTACGCTCACCGAGCCGGTCCACGGGTAGCCGGTCTCCACCCGCACCGCCAGGCCGTCGTGGCGGATCTCCGACGGGGTGAGGTGGTGGATCACGATCCCGTCCCTGGCGGCGCCGGCCACGTAGGCGGGCAGCGAGGCCAGCGTGCGGGCGATGTTGTTCGGGCAGCAGGACACGTCGAACCAGGGCGAGCGCAGCCCGCCCTCGGCGGCGTGGTTGACGCCTTCGAGCGGCACCGCGGGCACGCGTACCTGCAGCGGGTTGGCGTAGAAGAACGAGCGCCCGTCCAGCGCGACGCCCGTGGCCAGCATGTTGTACAGCGTGCGCTCGGCGAGGTCGGCGTAGCGGACGTCGCCGGTGGCCAGCAGCAGCCGGTGCGCCAGCATGATGGAGGCGATGCTCGCGCAGGTCTCGTTGTAGGCCCGGTCCGGCGGCAGCTCCCAGTCCTCGCCGTACGACTCGTCGGCATGCCTCGAGCCCATGCCGCCGGTCAGGTGGGTACGCCGCGCAACGGTCCGCTCCCACTGGGACTCGACCGCCTTCAGCAGCTCCTGGTCCCCGGTCTCGACCGCCACGTCGACCACCCCGGAGGCCAGGTAGAGCGCGCGCACCACGTGCCCGCGGAACACCTGCGCCTGCCTGACCGGCTGGTCGTCCTGGTAGTAGGCGCGGCCGAAGGGGATGTCGGCGAGCGCGGGCAGGCCGCGCCGCTCGACGAAGCGGCGGGCCATCTCCAGATAGCGCTCGGCGCCGGTGACGCGGTAGAGCTCCACGAGCGCCATCTCGGTCACCGGGTGCCCGCAGGTCTCGGTGCCCTCCATGAACCGGCGGCACACGTGGTCGGCGGCCCGGACGGCGACCCGGGTCAGCTGGTCCTCGCCGTGCATGCGCAGCCGGGCGACCCCGGCCTGGATGAGGTGGCCGTAGCAGTAGAGCTCGTGGCCCCACTCGAAGTCGGTGTAGCGGCTGCCGGACCAGCGGGTGTTGAGGTAGCCGTCGCCCTCCTGGGCCTGGGCCACGGTCTGGGCCAGCGCGGGCAGGCCCGGGTGGTCGGCCCAGGCCATGGCCTCCAGCAGCTTGTAGATCTCCGAGTCGCTGAACTCCCGCCCCCTGCGGGGCCGCTCGCCCCGGAAGTTGCCGATCCAGCCTTCGCGCTCCTCCCATTCCTGGCAGTGGGCGATCGTGACCTCACGGTTGAGCGCCGCCCGGTCTCCCCAGAAGCCGGGCAGCAGGCGTACGGAGTCGAGGCCGAGGGGGGACAGGACGCCCGATGAGGGCAGGACAGGGTTAGCCACGCAGAGCTCCTGACATGAATCCGCGCACGTAGTGGCGCTGCAACACGATGAAGAGGATGAGACAGGGGATGGCCATGACCATGACGCCGGCCTGGAGCATGCCGTAGTCGATCGCGCCGAACGTGTGCTGCGTCATGCTCACCACGGCCACCGGCAGCGTGAACGACGAGCCGTCGTTGAGCAGGATGAGCGGCGCGAAGAAGTCGTTCCACGAGGCCAGGAAGGCGAACAGGCCCACCGTGATCAGCGCCGGCCGCACGGCGTGCAGCAGGATCCTGGAGAAGGCCCGGAACGTGCCGCACCCGTCCACCAGCGCCGCCTCCTCCAGCTCGCGCGGCACCGCCTCGAACGCGTTGCGCATCATGAACAGCGCGAACGGCAGCTGGAACATCACGAACACCAGCGAGAGCCCGACCAGGGAGTTCTGCAGGCCGAGGTAGCCGAGCAGGACGTAGAGCGGGATCAGGATCGTCGCGTACGGCACCATGAGGATCGCCAGCGTGGCCAGGAACAGCAGGTTCTTGCCCGGGAAGTCGAAGCGGGCGAAGCCGTAGCCGCCGAGCGCCGAGACGACCAGCGTGCCGCCCACGGTCATGACCGACACCAGCACGCTGTTGGTCGCGTACGTCCCCACCCCCTCGCCGAACTGGGCCATCTCCAGGTAGTTGGACGGTTCCTCCAGCGAGGCGTAGCCGCTCCACACCAGCGGGAACAGGAACAGCACCGCCAGCGCGGACAGCGTGAGATACCGGCTCATCGCAGCCTCCGCATCATGAGCGTGTTGAGCCCGACGAGGGCCACGAGCAGCACGACCGAGAGCGCCGCCGCACCGCCGAGGTCGAAGCGGAAGAACGCGTCCCGGTAGACGACCATGACCATCGAGACCGTGCTGTTGTCCGGGCCGCCGTTGGTGAAGACGAAGAACTGGTCGAAGGCCAGCAGCGAGCCCGTGACGCTGAGGATCAGCATCAGCGCCAGCGTCGGGCGCAGCAGCGGCAGGGTGATCTTGGTGAAGATCTGCCAGCGGTTGGCGCCGTCGCTCCTGGCGGCCTCGTACACCTCGGTCGGGATGGCCTGCAGGCCGGTCAGCAGGATGAGCATGTTGAACCCGGCGAAGCGCCAGATGACCAGCGTGATCGTGGAGAACAGCGCCATGTTCGGCGTGCCGATCCACTTGACCGGCTCGCTGGTGACGCCCAGCGCCCGCAGCATCGGGTCGATCGGGCCGAAGTCGTTGTTCAGCATCCCGTAGAACAGCAGGCCCGCCGCCGCGAACCCGACCGCGCCGGGCAGGAAGAACGCGGTCCTGAAGAACGCCACGCCCGGCCGGCGCTCCTGCACCAGCAGCGCCAGCCCGAGCGCCACCCCCGACAGCAGGACGGTGGTGATCGCGGTGTACTTCAGCGTGAACAGCACCGCGTCGATGAAGAGCGGGTTGTCGGCGATCTTGAGGTAGTTGGCGGGGGCGTTGAACGTGGCCTGGCCGAGCAGGGGCCAGCGGTTGAGCGACATCCAGACGACCAGCACCAGGGGTGCGATGAACAGCACGCCCACGATGACCGCCGTCGGCGCCGCGTACAGCCAGCCCTGGACCTTCCTGCTCCCCCACCGGGCGGACGGCGCTGAGTGAGCCGCCCGCCTGGATCGGGTGATCGTCAAACTCATTGCTGCAGCGACTTCGTGATTTCGGCGTTGAGCTGGGTGACCTTCGCGGCGTCCCCGAAGACGGCCTCGCGCGCCAGGCGCAGCCACGGGCCCTGCGGGTCGTTGAAGGTCTGGCCGAAGCGCAGCGCGAACGGCGTCTGGCCCTTGGCGACCAGCGAGTTGATCAGCACCACGCGCGGGTCCTCGGCCGAGTACTTGTTGCTGGACAGGTCGGTACGCGCGAGCACGTCCTTGTTCTTGGCCATGACCTCGACCTGGGCCTCGTCGGAGACCGTCCAGGACAGGAACTCCCAGGCCGCGTCCGCGTTCTTGGAGGTGGACGAGATGCCGACGGAGTCGCCGCCCACGAACGTCGACTCGCCGCCGTCGGGACCGGCGATCGGGGTGACGCCGATCTTCATCTCCTTGGGCATCAGGCCGAGCGTGGTGGAGGGCATCGGCATGACGCCGATCTCGCCCTTGGGGAAGAAGCCGGTCCAGGTCGGGCCCTGCTCCTCCTTGGCCGTCGGGCCGGTGGCCTTCTTCTCGTACAGCTCGCGCCAGATCTTGAACACGTCGGTCATCGCCTGCTGGTCGTTGAGCGAGGTGGTGCCCTCGGGGTTCATGACCTGCGCGCCGGCGGCCCAGACGGACGGCCAGAAGGTGAAGACGTAGCAGCCGCCGCAGTTGCCGCCGAAGAAGGTGCCGTGCACCTTGCCGTCCTTGCCCAGCTTGTCCTGGATGGTGGTGGCGTGCTGGGCGAACTCCTTGAGGGTCTTCGGCCCCTGCTCGGGGTCCAGGCCGGCCTTCTCGTACAGGTCCTTGTTCCAGAACCAGACCGACAGGTCGAGCGTGTGCGGGAGCGTGTACTGCCGGCCGTCGAGCGTGCCGAGCTTCATGTGCGAGGGGGCGAGCTTGTCCTTGTACGGCAGGGCCGCGACCCGGTCGGTGACGTCCATGAACAGGCCCTGCGAGGTGTAGTTCGGGACGAAGATGACGTCCGCCGCGAACACGTCGGGGAGCTGCTTGGCACCGGCCGCGGCGGCGATGCGGGGCTGATAGTTGTCGGTCGGGATGACCGTGAGCTTGACCTGGTTCTTGTGCGTGCTGTTGTAGGCCTTGACCAGACGCTCGCTCTGCGTCTGGGTGGCCGCGCGGGTCCACATGGTGATCGTCACGGGACCGTCCGCCGGTTGCGTGCCGCCGCCCCCGCCGCCGCCGCTGCCGCAGGCCGCCGCTGTGAGCGTTAACACACCGAGGAGGGAGATCCCGGCCAGCCTTCGTCTCATGATGTGCTCCTGGACTTAAAGGTTTTCGGAAACGTAGAAGAAACATGAGCCCATGTCAATGGGTGCTAAGGTGCTAAGCAGTTCACAATTCACCGAAAAGGGTTTCGAAGTATGGCGGGTAAGCGGGCGACCATCAACGATGTGGCCTCGCTGGCGGGGGTATCGATCGCCACGGCCTCCAAGGCGCTCAACGGGCGCCAGGACGTGCGGGCGGCTACGCGCGAGCGCGTGCTCGCCGCCGCGGCGGAGCTCTCCTTCCAGCCGAACGCCCTGGCCAGGGGGCTGCTCTCGGGGCAGACGCGGACGGTGGGTCTGCTGACCTCCGACAGCGTCGGCCGGTTCGGCATCCCGGTGCTGCTCGGCGCGGAGGACGCGTTCGGGGCCGGGGAGATGGCGGTGCTGCTGTGCGACGCGCGGGGCGACGCGATCAGGGAGCAGCACCACCTGCGCGCGCTGCTGTCGCGCCGGGTGGACGGGCTGATCGTGGTGGGCGAGAGCACCAACCCGCGGCCCTCGGTGAGCAAGGACCTGCCGGTCCCCGTCGTGTACGCGTACGGCCCCTCCGAGGACCCCGACGACGTGTCCTTCGTCCCCGACGACGTGGGGGCGGCGGCGATGGCCGTCAACCACCTGCTGGCCCTGGGCCGGCGGCGGATCGCGCACATCACGGGCCCGGCCCACTACAAGGCGGCCCGCGACCGCGAGGAGGGCGTCCGCCGGGCCCTCAACGAGGCGGGGGTCGAGCAGGCCGGGCAGACGCTGTCCGGCGTGTGGTCGCAGCGGTGGGGCCGGCACGCGGCCGAGATGTTGCTGATGGCCGAGCCGGAGATCGACGCGGTGTTCTGCGGCAGCGACCAGATCGCGGCGGGCTTCGTGGAGGCGGCGCGGGAGCGCGGGCGGCGGGTGCCCGACGACATCGCGGTGGTGGGTTACGACAACTGGGAGGTGCTCTCGACCGAGACCCGGCCGGCGCTGACCACGGTGGACATGAACCTGGAACTGCTGGGCAGGACGGCGGCGCAGCACCTGTTCGCGGCCATCGACGGCAAGGCCACCCCCGGGGTGCACACCCTGCCGTGCCAGCTCGTGATCCGCGACTCGACCTCCCCTCCCGGCGTCTCCTGACACCCTGAGGCGGCGTCTGTGCGGGGCATGTCCGTCACGGACGTCATATCCCGGTAATCCGGATTAGCACTGCGGAAACCCTTGACACGCCAGTGGCGCGCGGCGAACAATTCCAGGCATCGCCACGCGCTAATGCGCATTAGCTGAGGACTTCCGCATGCCTCCCCCCGACCCCGCACGCCGCCTGACGCAGCGCGACATCGCCCGCCTGGCAGGCGTCAGCCAGACCACCGTCTCCCTGGTGCTCAACAACCGCGCCGACGCCGATTCCCGCATCCCGGCCGAGACCAGGGACCGCGTCATGCGGGTGATCAGGGAGACCGGCTACGTGGCCGACCCCGCCGCCCGCCGGCTGGCCGCCGGGCGCAACCGGATCCTGGGCGTCTTCACCTACGAGCCCGTCTTCCCCAGCGCGACCGGTGACTTCTTCCACCCGTTCCTCGTCGGCATCGAGGAGTGCGCCGAGCACTGCGGCTGCGACCTGCTGCTGTTCACCAGCGCTCCGACCGTGGCCGGCCGCAAGCGGGTCTACCACCAGGACCACCGGCTCAGGCTGGCCGACGGCTGCGTGCTGCTGGGGCGCGAGCTGGACCGCGAGGATCTGACCAGGCTGGTGGCCGAGCGCTACCCGTTCGTGTCGGTCGGCCGCCGCGACGACGCGGGCGGCACGGTGCCGTACGTCGGCGCCGACTACCAGTCCGCCGTCCGCGAACTGGTCGCGCGCACCCGGGCCATGGGCCACGAGCGCCTCGCGTACCTGGGCCACGGCTCGAGCCCCGAGTCGTACGCCGACCGCTTCCGCGGCTTCGCCGAGTCGGTGCCCGAGCCGCTGCGGCTGCCCCCCGGCGAGCCCGCCGACATGGTCGAGCGGGTGCTGGCCGCGGGCGTGACGGCGGTGCTGGCCGAGGAGTACGCCGACGGCGTCGCCCTGACCGACCTGCTGGGCAAGCGCGGCGTCTCCGTCCCCGGCGACCTGTCGGTCCTCACGCTGGGCGACCCGACACGGCCCGCCCCCACGGACATCGACTTCACCGGCTTCCGCATCCCCCGGCGGGAGATGGGACGCCAGGCCGTGGAGGACCTGACCGAACTGATCGAGGGCGGCGAGCCCGTACAGCGGCTGCTGCCCTGCGAGTACGCCGAGGGCGCCACGCTGGCGCCCGCACGCAAATGAAGGGATCGGACTTGCGCGAGTCGAGCACAGACGTGCTGATCGTGGGTGGTGGGCTCGGCGGGGTGGCCGCGGCGCTCGCTGCCCTGCGGGCGGGCCGGAGGGTGGTGCTGACCGAGGAGTACGACTGGCTCGGCGGCCAGCTCACCAGCCAGGCCGTCCCGCCCGACGAGCACACCTGGGTGGAGCGGTTCGGTGTGACCGCGAGCTACCGGGCGCTGCGCGACGGCATCCGGGCCTACTACCGCCGCCACTACCCGCTGACCGAGGGCGCCCGCGCCTGGCGGGAGCTGAACCCGGGGGCGGGCCACGTGAGCCCCCTGTGCCACGAGCCCCGGGTGGCGGTCGCGGTGCTCGACTCCATGCTGGCCCCCTACCGGGGCGGCGGGCTGCTGACCGTGCTGCAGCCGTACCGGCCGGTGGAGGCGGAGGTGGACGGCGACCGCGTGACGGCGGTGCGGCTGGCACACCGCGACGACCCGGGTGACACGATCTGGATCAGCGCGCCGTACGTCCTGGACGCCACCGAGACGGGCGAGCTGCTGCCGCTCACCGGCACCGAGTACGTGACCGGCTTCGAGTCCCAGTCCGACACCGGCGAGCCCAGCGCCCCGGCGACCGCGCAGCCGCTGAACATGCAGGCCGTCTCCGTGTGCTTCGCGATCGACCACGTGGACGGCGACCACACGATCGACCGGCCGGAGCGCTACGACTTCTGGCGGGCGTACCAGCCGGAGTTCTGGGGCGGGCCGATGCTGGGCTGGCGCACCCCGAACCCGCGCACGCTGGAGATCTCCGAGCGCTCCTTCACCCCCAACCCCGGCGACGACCCGCTGGCGGTCCGCGCCGACCAGCGGCGCAACCCCGGCGACGGCAACCTGTGGACCTTCCGCAGGATCGCCGCGCGGGACCTGTTCGTCCCGGGGGCCTACGCCAGCGACATCACGCTGGTGAACTGGCCGATGATCGACTACCTGGAGGGTCCGGTCATCGACGTGCCGGACGCCGCCGACCACCTGCGGGCGGCCCGCGAGCTGTCCAGGTCGGTGCTCTACTGGCTGCAGACCGAGGCGCCGCGCCCCGACGGGGGCACCGGCTGGCCGGGGCTGCGGCTGCGCGGCGACGTGACGGGATCGGCCGACGGCCTGGCCCAGGCGCCCTACATCCGGGAGTCGCGCCGCATCCTGGGCGAGTACACGATCGTCGAGCAGGACCTGTCCATGGCCGTGCGCGGCGACAAGGGCGCCGCGCGCTACACCGACTCGGTCGGCATCGGCATGTACCGGATCGACCTGCACCCTTCGACGGGCGGCGACAACTACCTCGACGTGCCGAGCAGCCCGTTCGAGATCCCGCTCGGCGCGCTGCTGCCCCGCCGCGTGGCCAACCTGCTCCCCGCGGGCAAGAACCTGGCCACCACCCACATCACCAACGGCTGTTACCGCCTGCATCCGGTCGAATGGAACATCGGGGAGGCCGCCGGCGCGCTGGCCGCGTTCTGCCTCGACCGGTCCGCCGCCCCGCACGCCGTGCGGAACGACCCCACCCTGCTCGCCGCCTTCCAGGAGCGCCTGGAGGAGCAGGGCGTCGAACTCCACTGGCCGGACGTGTCCGGTTACTGATCCCCCCTTTAGGAGCCCCGATGCGCATCACCATGGCCGCCACCGGCCTCGCGGGACTGCTCGTACTGACCGCCTGCGGCTCGGGCTCGGAGCCCGCCGCCACCGGACCCGCCTCGCTGCGGATGACGATCTGGACCGGCAACGCCGAGCACCTCAACCTGCTGAACTCGATCGCCGACGAATATCGCAAGACGCACAAGGACGTGGCGGCGATCAAGTTCGACACGTTGCCGATCGAGAACTACACCACGACGCTCACCACGCAGATCGCCGGCGGCAACGCCCCCGACCTGGCCTGGATCCTGGAGAACTCCGCGCCCGACTTCGTCGGCTCCGGCGCCCTCGCGCCGCTGGAGAGCCTGGTCAAGCCGGAGGAGCTGGCGCCCTCGACGACGAAGCTCTGGCAGCGCGACGGCAAGTTGTACGCCTACCCGTTCTCCACCTCGCCCTTCGGCGTGTTCGTGAACCGGGACCTGCTGAAGGAGGCCGGGCAGAAGGCGCCGAAGGCCGGCTGGACGTGGGAGCAGGCCGTCGAGGCGGCCGCCGCCGTGAACGCGAAGACGGGCAAGGCCGGGCTGGTGGTGCGCGACTTCGACTACAAGGGCTGGGACAACCTGGCCACCGTATGGGGCGGCTGGGGCGCGGAGGCGTGGAGCGAGGACGGCAGGACCTGCGGCTTCGCCAAGCCCGAGATGGTCGAGGCGATGACGTTCCTGCACAAGGCCATCTTCGAGGACAAGGCGCTGCCCGCCCCCGGCACCACGGCCGACTTCTTCGCCGGTGAGGCCGCGATGACGGTCACCCAGATCTCCCGGGCCTCCCTGCTCAAGGACGCGACCTTCGAGTGGGACCTGATCCCGCTGCCCGCCGGCCCGAAGGGCGCCTACAGCGTCATCGGCCAGGCCGGCATCGGCGTGATCAAGAAGAGCCCGAACGCCGCCAAGGCCGCCGACTTCCTGTCCTTCCTGTCCAACCCGGAGAACTCCGCCAAGCTCGGCCAGTACTTCCCGCCGCCCCGTACCCAGCTCCTCACCGCCGAGGGCCTGGCCAAGAGCAACCCGCTGCTGAAGCCCGAGCAGCTGCAGCAGGTCGTCATCGACGGCATCGCGAACGGCCGGGTCAAGCCCAGCCACGCCGGGCAGGCCGAGCTGGCCCAGACCGTGCGGGCCGGCCTCGACCAGCTCTGGCAGCCGGGCGCCGACGTGGCGAAGACGCTGACCGGGGTGTGCACCGCGATCCAGCCGATGCTGGCCAAGTGATGGCGCTCGAACTGCGCGGCACCGCCGCCGGGACCACCTGATCGGGTACGCGTTCGTGGCCCCGCAACTGGTCGGCAGCCTGCTGTTCGTGTTCCTGCCGCTGGGCCTGGTCGTCTACTACAGCCTGCACGAGTGGAACGTGCTCGCCGACACCTTCGAGTTCGTCGGCGGCGACAACTACCGTCAGCTCCTCGCCGACCCGAACGTCCCCAAGGTCCTGACCGCGACCGCCGTGTTCTCGGTCGGCCTCGTGGTGTTCAACCTGTCGCTGGCCATGCTGCTCGCGGTGCTGCTCAACCAGCGGCTGCGCGGCACGGTGGTGTTCCGGACGCTGTTCTTCTCCCCCGTGGTGGTCTCGCTGGTGGCGTGGACGATCGTGTGGGGCTTCCTGCTGCAGTCGAACGGCGGCGTCAACGCCCTGCTCCAGAGCGTGGGAGTCGAGGGCCCCAACTGGCTGCGTACCGGGACCGGCGCGATGGTGTCGGTGATCTGCGTCCAGGTGTTCAAGAACGTCGGGCTCAACATGGTGCTGTTCCTCGCCGCGCTGCAGGGCGTGCCCAAGGAGCTGTACGAGGCGGCCAGGATCGACGGGGCGGGGGCGTGGACCAGGTTCGCCCGGATCACGCTGCCGATGATCAGCCCGACCGTGCTGCTCACCTCGATCATCACGGTGGCCGGGTCGTTGCAGGTGTTCGCCCAGATCGCGGTGCTCACCCAGGGCGGGCCCGGCACCTCCACCACCGTGCTGGTCTACTACCTCTACCAGCAGGCCTTCCAGTTCCACCACTTCGGCTACGGCGCCACGCTGTCGGTGCTGCTCTTCGTGATCGTGCTCGCCCTCACCGTGCTGCAGTGGCGGATGCGCAGGAGGTGGGTGTTCCTTGAGACGTAAGACGCTCCTGTACGGCGTGCTCTGCGTGTTGTGCGTGCCGTTCGTCTTCCCGACCTGGTGGATGGTCACCTCCTCGCTGAAGCCGGTGAGCGAGATCTTCGCCTTCCCGCCGTCGCTGCTGCCCGGCAACCCCCGGCTGGACGCCTACCGGCAGGTGTTCGAGCTGCAGCCGTTCGCGCAGCAGTACTGGAACAGCCTCTACGTCGCCGCCGTCGTCACCCTCGGCACGCTCGCGGTGTCGGCGCTCGCGGGGTGGGCGTTCGCGCGCATCCGCTTCCGCGGCTCGAACGCGCTGTTCCTGGTGATCCTCGTCGGCCTGCTGATTCCCAGCGAGGTCACGATCGTCCCGCTCTTCCGGATCTTCCACTCCCTCGGGCTGACCGACACGCACTGGCCGCTGGTCCTCATCCCGGTGCTGGGCGCGCCGAGCGTGCTGGCCACGTTCATCATGCGGCAGTTCTTCCTCGCGCTGCCCAAGGAGCTGGACGAGGCCGCGGCGGTGGACGGGCTGGGGCGGTTCGCCACGTTCTGGCGGATCGGGCTGCCACTGGCCAGGCCCGCCGTGGGCGCGGTGGCCATCTTCACGTTCCTGCACAGCTGGAACCTCTACCTGGAGCCGATCGTGTTCCTCACCACGCCCGAGCGGTTCACGCTGCCGCAGGCGCTCACCCAGTTCGTGGACGCCTACGGCGGGCCCATGTGGAACGTGCAGCTGGCCGCCGCCTCGCTGACCGCGCTGCCGGTGCTCGTGGTGTTCGTGGTGGCGCAGAAGCAGTTCGTGGAGGGCCTGGCGCATACGGGACTCAAGGGATGATTTCCTATACGCATGCCTGATCTCGTAGTGGACGGCGGCGACAAGCTGTGCGTGCAGCTGCTCATCGAGCTGCGCGCCCACGTGCGCGCGGCCGGCCCGGGCGCCGTGATCCATCTGATCGCCTCGGATCCCGCCGCACCCGTGGACCTGCCCGCGTGGTGCCACCTGACCGGGCACACCTACCTGGGGCCGGTGGAGGGGGCCGAGCGGGCCACGTACGCGCTGCGCGTGGCCGGGGTCGCCAAGGAGACGCAGGACGCGAAGCCCTGGCACGCGGCTTAAGCGGTTAATATCTATCCGTGAGACGACCGACGATCGCCGACATCGCCACCCGTGCGGGAGTGTCCAAGGTGGCGGTCTCCTACGCGCTCAACGGGCAACCGGGAGTGTCGGAGGCGACGCGGGCCAGGATCGTCGCCATCGCCGACGAGATCGGCTGGCGGCCCAACAGCGCGGCGCGGGCCCTCAACGGCGCCCGGGCCAACTGCGTCGGCCTCGCGCTGTGCCGGCCCGCGCGCATCCTGGGCGTCGAGCCGTTCTTCATGGAGCTGATCAGCGGCATCGAGGGCGTGCTCGCCGACCGCTCCTACGCCCTGCTGCTCCAGGTCGTCGCCAGCCACGAGCAGGAGAGCCAGGTCTACCGGCACTGGTGGGGCGAGAGCCGCATCGACGGCGTGTTCCTCGTGGACCTGCACTATGCGGACTCCCGGGTGAGCGAGCTGGAGCGGCTCGGCATGCCGGTCGTCGTCATCGGGCACCCCTCCGAGTCGGGCTCGCTGTCGGCCGTCTGGTCCGACGACGGCGAGGCCGTGCGCGAGACCGTCGGCTATCTCGTGGCGCTGGGTCACCGCCGCATCGCGCGGGTGGCCGGGCTGCCCCGGCTGGTCCACACCGCCGTCCGCGACCAGGCGTTCCTCCAGGCGTGCGAGGGCGTGGCCGAGCACGTCATCGTGCACACCGACTACACCGGCGAGGAGGGCGCCCGGGCCACCAGGCGGCTGCTCAGCTCGCCCGACCGGCCCACGGCCATCATCTACGACAACGACATCATGGCGGTGGCGGGCCTGTCGGTGGCCCAGGAGATGCGGGTGGAGGTGCCGCGCGACCTGTCCGTCGTGGCGTGGGACGACTCGCCGCTGGCCCAGGTCGTACGCCCGCCGCTGACCGCGCTCACCCGCGACATCCCGGCCTACGGCGCCCACGCCGCGCAGCGCCTGCTCGCCCTGATCTCGGGCGAGAGCGTGCCTCCCTACGAGGACCAGGCGGCCGTCCTCACGCCGCGCGGCAGCACCGGGCCCGTTCGCTCCGGCACGTAGACCTTCGCCTCCCCCGGCCCCGCCTCCGGGAGCTCCCCGGCGCGTGCCGCGGGCGCGGGGCCTCCGGGTGGCTGGCAGACCACCCGTTCCCCGGCCCGCGGCACGTGCCGTCCCCTCCTCCGCGGCAGGCTCTCTGGGAGCCGTCCCGGCGTCCCCCGCGCTGAGACGGCTCCAGACTGTCCGAGTGCGGGCGACCCGGCCTGAGTACCCCCATACCTAAACGAGACCCGAAATCCGGTAAATCGTGACCTGGGCACCAGGTGCTGGATTGACCACTTTTTTTGTCGGCGGCTACCCTCGACACAGCCAGGTCGTCTCCGTCGAGCCCGGCGCCCGGACTGGAGGGGTTCTTCCGATGAGATTCCGCAGCACGATCGAGCTGGGCAGCAAGACCGCCACGGGTTTCGAGGTCCCCGCCGAGGTCGTCGAGGGGCTCGGGAGCGGGAGGCGGCCCGCCGTGACCGTCACGATCAACGCCCACACCTACCGCAGCACCGTGGCCCCGATGGGCGGCCGGTTCATGCTGCCGCTCAGCGCCGAGAACCGGCAGGGCGCCGGCGTGGCCGCGGGCGACGAGGTCGAGGTGGAGGTCGCGCTGGACACCGCGCCCCGCGAGGCGCGCGTGCCCGACGACCTGGCCGCCGCGCTCGACCAGGCGCCCGAGGCGAGGAAGTTCTTCGAGAGCCTGTCCTACTCGCGCAAGATGCGCTACGTCCTGCGGATCGAGGGCGCCAAGAAGCCGGAGACCCGGGCGCGGCGCGTCACCGACACCGTCGCCAAGCTCGCCGACGGCGTGGGATAGGTGGCACGGGTGCGTAACGCGGGGCGTGGCGGGTAGACGGGCGTCATGACTGAGGGTTTTGACACCGACGTGCTGTGGAACGAGTTCCACCGGATGGTCAACATGAACTCCGAGGAACTGCGGTCCTACCTGCTCGCCGAGGCCTCCGACGAGGAGGGCTTCCCGCCCGACCCGGACATGGGGATCGACGAGCTGGGGCGGGGCGTGCTGCACGTCCTGAGCAAGCGGAAGGGCGACCTCACCAAGGTGGACATCGAGGTGATGCGCCAGGTCGTGGACCTCGTCGAGACCATGGGCGACCGGACGGACGACGAGTCGCGGCGGGAGCTCATGACCGTGGGACATGACCCGCTGAGAGGATAGCCCGATGGTCGAGCCGCACCCGTGGATCGAGGGGTACGTGCGCGCATGGAACTCCAACGATCCCGACGACATCGCCGCCCTGTTCACCGAGAATGCGGTCTACTACACAGAGCCGTACAGCTCGCCGTGGCAGGGTCGTGACGACATCGTCTCGCAGTGGCTGGGGCGGCAGGACAAACCAGGTGAGGCCACATTCGAGTGGCATCCGGTGTCCGTGACGGAGGACGTCAGCGTCATCCAAGGAGTCACGACATATCCGGACAAAACGTACAGCAACCTCTGGGTGATCCGGTTCGAGCCCGACGGGCGCTGCCGGGAATTCACCGAATGGTGGATGCGGCACGATGCCAAGTGATGCAATGGGCCGAACCGTCTTCACCCGAGGAGATCCGTTGAGAGACAACCTCGACCTCGCCGCGAGCGCCCAGGAACTGGCCGACGCCGCCCCGACGGGATCGATCGACCGTGCCGCGGCCTCGTCCGTGGCGATCACGCTGGCCACCACCCGCGACATCACCGACGCCAGGAAGACCTTGGACGGGCTCTCACCGGAGGAGGTCAGGCAGGCGGCTCTGGCTCTGTTCGACCGCCTGTCGGCGGACTGATCCTCGGGGCCTCCGCCGGGGAACTCGGGTCAGGCGGAAGGCGGGGTGAGGCGGGCGTTCACGGCTTCGCGGGCGTACGTGGCGGCGTGCGGATCACCGTGGAGCTGGATGGTGTGGTTGAGCGCCATGGCCATTCCCATGAGCTCGAAGACCAGCCGCCCCGGATCGGTCCCCGCGGGCAGCTCGCCCGCGTCCACGGCCCGGCGGGCCTCCTTGGCCAGCCGGGCCCGCCACACACCGAACCGTGACTCCACGGCGTCCCGGACCGCACCGGGCCGGCCGTCGAACTCGTGTGCCGCCGCCACGAAGAAGCAGCCGCCCGGGAAGACCCGCCGTTCCAGGTAGGAGATCCACGCCTCGCAGAGCACCCGCAGCCGGTCCAGCCCGGGCGCGGCCGGCAGGGCGGGCTCCCAGACCTCGGCGCGGAAGATCTCCCCGGCCCGGTCCAGGACGGCGAGCTGGAGGGCCTCCTTGGTGCCGAAGTGCCCGAGGACGCCCGACTTGCTCATGCTCAGCTCGATGGCGAGCCGGCCGATGGTCAGCCCTTCGAGCCCCTCCATGGAGGCGATGGCGACCGAGCGGTCGAGGATGGACGCACGCGTGCCGAGCGCCTCGGCGACGGACCGGCGCGGGCTCATGCGGATGCCCCGGCGGGCGTGGGCGAGCTCATACCGGCCAGATTAGCGTCCGAACGTTCGCTTGCTATAGTCCGCCGCATGAATGGATCACGACTTGTCGCCACAGGCCACTATCAACCCGCCAAAGTCCTGACAAATGATGATCTGGCGGCAATCGTGGACACGAGCGACGAGTGGATCAGCAAGCGGGTCGGCATCCGTACCAGGCATGTGGCGGGCGACGGCGAGAGCGTCACGGACCTGGCCGCGCAGGCCGCCGCCAAGGCGCTGGCCGCAAGCGGCCTGGCCGCGTCCGACATCGACCTCGTCCTGGTCGCCACCTGTACGCAGACCGAGCACGCCCCCAACGTCGCCTCCCGCGTCGCGGCCCGGCTCGGCGTGCCCGACGCCGCCCTGATGGACCTCGGGGCCTCGTGCTCGGGGTTCACCCACGCCCTGGCCCAGGCCGACCACGCCATCCGCGCGGGCGCGGCCACGAACGCCCTGGTCGTGGGCGCGGACAAGATGACCGCGGTAACCGACTGGACCGACCGGACCACGTGCGTGCTGACGGGCGACGGGGCCGGGGCGGTCGTGGTGAGCGCCGCTCCCGAGGCGGAGATCGGGCCCGTCGTGTGGGGCTCGGCGCCGGAGCTGGGCACCGCCGTACGGATCGAGGGCACCCCCACCCGCTTCGCCCAGGACGGCCAGACCGTGTACCGCTGGGCCACCACCCGGCTCCCGGACATCGCCCGCCGGGCGTGCGAGCGTGGCGGCGTACGACCGGAGGACCTGGCGGCGGTGGTCCTGCACCAGGCGAACCTGCGCATCATCGAGCCCGTCGCCAGGAAGCTCGGCGCGGTCAACGCGATCGTCGCCAAGGACGTGGTCGAGTCGGGGAACACCTCGGCCGCGAGCGTGCCGCTGGCGCTGTCGAAGCTGCTGCAGCGGGACGAGGTGGCCAAGGGCGCGCCGATGCTGCTGTTCGGCTTCGGGGGCAACCTGTCCTACGCCGGGATGGTGGTCCGCTGCCCCTGACGGTGGGCGGCCATGACGGCCCGCATGTCGCCGATGGCGCGCAACGTCCCCCGTACGGTGCCGGTCACCTTGGAGCGCCCGGCCCTGGGCAGGTAGCGTACGTCGGCCTCGACCACCCGCCACCCGGCCGCGGCGGCCCGCAGCACCATCTCCAGCGGATAGCCGAACCGCCGGTCGGCCAGCTCCAGCCCCAGCAGCGGGACGCGGCGGCAGGCCCGCATCGGCCCCAGGTCCCGCACCGGCACCCCCGCCGTACGCCGCAGGCGGCGGGCCAGAACGGCGTTGCCGAGCCGCGCGTGCACCGGCCAGGCCCCCCGTCGCGCCGGCACCCGCCGCCCGAGCACCAGTTCCGAGCGGCCAGCGGCCACCGGTCCGGTGACGAGGGGCAGCTCGGCGGGGTCGAGTGAGGCGTCGGCGTCCATGAAGCAGACGATCTCGCTGGAGGCGGCCAGGAGCCCGGCATGGCAGGCGGCCCCGAACCCGCGCCGCGGCTCGTACACGACGACCGCTCCCAGCTCGGCGGCCACCAGGTCGGACCCGTCGGTGGAGCCGTTGTCGACCACGATGGGGCGGTAGCCGGGCGGCATCCGCTCCAGAACCCAGGGCAGCGCCTCGGCCTCGTCGAGGCAGGGCAACACGACATCGATCACGCTCCCGACGCTAGAACGGCCACCCCCGCCCAACCCTTACGGACCGATGACATCACGCCCGGCCCGGCCGTCCTGGGTCCACGCCGCTCCCGCCGACCGGCCTGCTCGCTCATGCCCTTCCCCCGCGTCGACGGCGGCTTCCGGCTCGGCACAGAGCCGCCTGGCCCGGCGGCCTCGCTCCACCTCACGATCCTGTCGCGCCCGCGTCCGGTGCGGCGCCGACGAACTCCTTGATGCCGTCCGCGAAGGTGATCCGTGCCGTGAAGCCCAGCTCGGCGGCCGCTCGGGCCGGGGAGGCGACGATGTGGCGGACGTCCCCGAGGCGGTACTCGCCCGTCGTCACCGGGTCCGGGCCGCCCGTCTGCGCCGCCAGGGCCGCCGCCAGCTCCCCCACCGTGTGCGGGGTACCGCTGGCGATGTTGTACGCCGCCGGCTCCCCGGCCGTCCCCACCCCGAGCGCCAGGACGTTGGCGCGGGCCACATCCCGTACGTGGACGAAGTCCCGCCGCTGCCCCCCGTCCTCGAACACCCGGGGCGCCCGGCCCGCCAGCAGGGCCGACAGGAAGATCGCGGCCACCCCGGCATAGGGCGTGTCCCGGGGCATCCGGGGGCCGTAGACGTTGTGGTAGCGCAGGGCCACGACGGTGCCGGAGGTCTCGCGGGCCCAGTTGGCGGCCAGGTGTTCCTGGGCCAGCTTCGTGGTGGCGTAGGCGTTGCGGGGGTCCGAGGCCGCCTCCTCCGGGACGACCGTCGGGGTCAGGACGTCGTCGCAGCGCGGGCAGCGGGGGTCGAAAACGCCGCGCGCCAGGTCGCCGGCCCGTCTGGGGCCGGGGCGGACGCGGCCGTGGCGGGCGCAGTCGTAGGCGCCCTCGCCGTACACGACCATGGACGAGGCGAGGACCAGCCGGCCGACGCCGTGCCGGGCCATGGCGGCGAGGAGGGTCGCGGTGCCGTACGCGTTGACGGAGGCGTAGTCGGGCAGGTCGGCCACGTTCACGCCGAGGCCGACCTTGGCGGCCTGGTGGATCACGGCGTCGACGCCGGGCAGGAGGCGGTCCAGTGCGTCGGGGTCGCGGATGTCCACGCCGTCCCGGAGGTCCGCGGTGACCACCTCGCAGCCGCCGGAGCCGGGGGCGACCACCTCGCAGCCGTCCGGGCCGGGGGCGACCACCTCGCCGTCGCGGCGGCCCGGGGTGGTCGCGCCGCCGTGGAGGGCCTCCGCGATGTGGCTGCCGATGAAACCTGCCGAGCCGGTGAGCAAGACGCGCATGCCGCCGATCCAACACCCGCCCGGCCCGCGCGGATCTTACGGAGCGGGAACGTCGCGCAGGTGGCCCACCGGCTTCTCGACCTCCCGCGCGTAGCGCGCGGCGAACTCGGGCGAGTCCGGGTCCCGGTCGGCCGGGAGCTCGCCCGCCTCCTGATGGGCGCGCAGGTGCTCCGGCTCCCGGCGCTTGCGCGCGACGACCGGGGCGAACAGGGTGGAGGCATGCCAGGCGTCGACACGCTGGACGGTCTGCTCCAGGCCGTCGCCGAGTTCCGTACGGACGACTACGAGCTGCCGGCCGAGCGGGCCGCCGTCGACCGGGCCGGGCGCTCGATCGAGGAGTCCGGGCTGCTGCTGCTCGGCGAGGTCCACGGGGTCAGGGAGAACCCGCTGGTCATCCTCGGGCTCATGAGGCTCCTCGGGCTGACCCATCTGGCCCTCGAATGGCCCGCGGCCCTGAAACCGCAGCTCGACGCCTACCTGACCGACGGGACGGGGCTCGACCATCCGCTGTGGTGGCTCGGCGACGGGCGCGTCACGGCGGGGCACTTCGCGGTGCTCAAGGCGGTGCCGGGGCTCTCGGTCACGCTGTTCGACGGAGGGGCGTTCACCGGGGACTGGTCGCAGCGGGACGCCTCGATGGCCGAGCAGGTGCTGGCCGCGCACGCCGAGCCCGCGCTCGTCGTGGCGGGCAACGCCCACACGTGCACCTCGCCGACGGAGCTGGGGCTGCCGATGGGGGCGTGCCTGGCCAGCGCGCGGCCGGCGCTGGAGAGCGTGCGGATCGACTACGGCTCGGGGGGCTACTACAACGGCGAGCCGCGGCACATGAGGGGTTACTGCGCGGTGGAGGGGTTGCGGGTCTTCGAGGGGGAGCTGGTCGTGGGGCTGCCGGAGATCAGCGAGGCCACGGTGCCCCATCTGCCCGTCGAGCTGCTGAGGGAGCGGCTCGGCCTCTGATCCCGGTTGCCGAGCCGTCCGGGCTGGTGTCCGCGATGGGGCCGACGCGGGCCTGGGTGGCGGCGGTTACCGGGCGGCGCTGGAGCGCGGCGCGACGTTGCATGACCCCGTGGGGTATACGCTGAGCACACGCCACGCTAGGGCGGAGGATTCCTGACCGCCTGTCAAGCGCATGGCCTCCCCCTGACACCCAGGTCGCGACCACGGCGTCGCGACCCCCGGGAACAAGCGTGGGCCGGTGAATTCACTCCCCCTGACTACGTGCTTCCGGTTTTGCCATGGATGCGCCAAGGTTAGGGCAACTTGCACCGCGAGGTAAGGAGACCTGTGGCCAGTCCCGGCACGATCGACACTCGAGGCAGTGACTTCGCCCGACTAGCCCATCACATCTCTGACGCCGGTCTCCTCGACCGGCGTCCCGTTTATTACGCCATCCGGATGAGCATCGCCGCCATTGTCTACCTCGGTTGCTGGGCGTTGTTCGCCTGGGTGGGCGATTCGTGGCTGCAGCTTCTCGTCGCGGCCCTGATGGCAGTGGTCTTCACCCAGCTCGGCTTCCTCGCCCACGATCTGGGGCACCGGCAGGTGTTCAGGACCCGCTCGCCGAGCGACATCGCGGGCCTGATCATCGGCAACCTCGGCGTCGGGCTCGGCTGGGGCTGGTGGACCACCAAGCACAACCGCCACCACGCCAATCCGAACCACGAGGACCACGACCCCGACGTGTCCCCCGCCGTGATCGTCTGGTCCCAGGATCAGGCCATTAAAAGCGCAGGATTGCCACGGTTTATCGCGAAATATCAGGCCTACTGGTTCTTTCCGCTGCTCACCCTCGAGGCCTGGCACCTCCACATAGCCAGCTTCAAGGCACTCCTCGCACCCACGACCAAGCGGCGCGGCGTGGAGCTGACGCTGCTCCTGGTGCACTTCGCCCTCTACTTCGGCCTGGTCTTCACCATTCTGCCGGTCGGCAAGGCGCTGCTGTTCCTGGTCATCCACCAGGGTCTGTTCGGGCTCTACCTCGGCTGCACGTTCGCGCCGAACCACAAGGGCATGCCCGTGCTGACCAAGGAGGACAAGCTGGACTTCCTCCGCAAGCAGGTGCTGACCTCGCGCAACGTGCGCGGCAACCTGTTCACCGACGTGGCGCTCGGCCAGCTCAACTACCAGATCGAGCACCACCTGTTCCCCAACATGCCGGCCCCGAACCTGCGCAAGGCGCAGCCGATCGTCGAGCGCTACTGCGCGGAGATCGGCGTCGACTACCTGCAGACGGGCCTGGTCGAGTCGTACGGGCAGGCGTTGAGCCACCTGCACGACGTCGGCGCCCCTCTGCGCCGCTGAGGCGTCCCCCTGCGCCGTCGAACCCGTAGGGCGCCCGTCACTGGGCGCCCTCCTCTTCCAGCCGCTTGATCAGCCCGTCGCGGCGGCGTTCGAGCTGGGCGATCAGCTCCACCTGCTCGTCCGCCTGGCTGATCACCGCTGAGATCTCGACCTGATCGGTCGCGCCCATGTCGCGGATCTGGTCGCGCACTTCCTGGTTCTCGGCCCGCAACCGGACCAGGTCCTCTTCGACCCGCCGGAGTTCGTCCTTAGTGCTCATCCACGGGCTCTACCCAGATGCGCCCGGCCGATCACCCCGTCACCCGGGGCGGCATGCAGAATGGGAGCCATGAGCAGGCCCTCCACCAGCACGATCGTGTCACTCGTGACGATCGTCGTCGTGCTGGCCGGCACCGCGCTCACCCATGTCCTGCGCGGCCCCGGCCGGCTGAACGCGCTGGACGTCCTGCTGCCGCTGATCGCGTGCGGCGCGCTGCTGGTGCGGCGGCGTTATCCCGTCGCGGCGCTGATCGTCGTCGCGGTGTCGGTGGCGGCCTACTACCCGTGGGCGGGGGTCGACGGGCCGATCATCGTGCTGGTCTTCCTCGCCCTCTACACCGCCGCCGACCAGGGCCACCTCGCGCCCGCCATCGCCACGGGGGCGCTGTCGCTGCTGGCCATGGGGGTGGGCGAGACCGGCGGGGTCAGGCACGTGGACGACAGCCTGTTCATCATGATCGCCGGGTGGGTGGTGGCCGCCATCGCGTTCGGCGGCGTCACCCGCAACCGCCGCGCGTACCTCATGGAGGCCCGGCAGCACGCCCTGGACGCCCTGCACAGCAAGGAGGAGGAGGCCAGGCGGCGGGCCGGCGAGGAGCGGCTGCGGATCGCCAGGGAGCTGCACGACGTGCTCGGGCACAACATCTCCATGATCAACGTACAGGCCGCCGCGGCGCTGCACGGGCTGAAGAAGCGGCCCGAGGAGGCCGAGGCGGCGCTGCGGACGATCAAGGAGACCAGCAAGGAGACGCTGCGCGAGCTGCGGACCACGCTGGGCGTGCTGCGCCAGGTGGACGAGGACGCGCCGACCGCGCCCGCCGACAGCCTGGCGCGGGTGGAGGCGCTGGTCGCGGCGTCGGGGCTGGACGTCCGCACGAAGCTGTCGGGGCCGCTCGACGCGCTGCCGACGGAGGTGGACCTGGCCGGCGCCCGCATCGTCCGGGAGGCGCTGACGAACGTCTCCCGCCATTCCGGCACCGACAGGGCCACGTTGACGATCACCAACGCGTCCGGGGACATCGTCATCCGCGTGGAGGACGACGGACCGGGCGCCGCCTTCGACGGGGGCAGCGGCTTCGGCCTGCAGGGCATGCGCGAGCGCGCCACCGCGCTCGGCGGCACCCTGGAGGCGGGCCCGCGCCCCGAGGGCGGCTTCCACGTCGCCGCCCGCCTGCCACTCACCCAGCCGACGAACGGGGCTCGATGATCCGCGTAGTGCTCGCCGACGACCAGACCCTGGTACGCGCCGGGTTCCGGTCCATACTCAGCGACGAGGACGACATCGAGGTGGTGGCCGAGGCCGCCAACGGCGCGGAGGCGATCTCCAAGGCGCGCGAGCACCGGCCCGACGTCGTCCTCATGGACATCCGCATGCCCGAGCTCGACGGCCTGGAGGCCACCCGCCGCATCGCCGGCGACCCGGCGCTCGACGGCGTCAAGGTGATCATCCTGACCACGTTCGACCTGGACGACTACGTCTACGGCGCGCTGCGGGCCGGCGCCGGCGGCTTCCTGGTCAAGGACACCGAGCCGGCCGAGCTGATCCACGCGGTCCGGGTCGTGGCCAGGGGCGACGCGCTCATCGCCCCGTCGGTCACCCGGCGGCTGATCGCCGAGTTCGCCGGCCGGGTCAAGCGCCCGGAGCCGGGCCCCGAGCTCAACGCGCTCACCGAGCGCGAGCGCGAGGTCATGACGCTGGTGGCCGCCGGGCTGTCCAACGACGAGATCGCGGCCCGGCTCGTGCTCAGCCCCGCCACGGCGAAGACGCACGTCAGCCGCATCATGACCAAGCTGTCCGTCCGCGACAGGGCGCAGCTCGTCGTCATCGCCTACGAGGCCGGGGTCATCACCCCGGGCTGGCTTACACCCTGAGTGGTACGCCGGGGCGGCCCGTGCGACCCGGGATGTACGCCAGGTGAACGCCCCGGCATGACGCGGCGGGCGGTGCCGTGCCCGGAAGCTCGGGGGCATGGAAACCGTGGACCTCGCCCGCCTGCAGTTCGCGCTCACCGCGGGCGCGCACTTCCTGTTCGTGGCGCTGACGCTCGGCCTGGCGACGCTGGTGGCCGTCATCCAGACCCGGGCCACCTTCGGCGGCGATCCCGTGCACCTGCGGATGACGCGGTTCTGGGGCCAGCTCTACATCATCAACTACGCGATGGGCATCGTCACCGGGCTCGTGATGGAGTTCCAGCTCGGGCTGTCGTGGAGCGGGCTGACGGAGTACGCGGGCGACGTGTTCGGCTCGGCGCTGGCGATCGAGACGCTGGTGGCCTTCTTCGTCGAGTCCACGTTCCTGGGCTTGTGGATCTTCGGCTGGAACAAGCTGAACCGGTGGGCGCACCTGGCGGCGATCTGGGTGGTGACGCTGACCGCGTACGCGTCGGCGTTCTGGATCATGGTTTCCAACGGCTTCCTGCAGAACCCGGTCGGTCACGTGCCCGACGGCGACCGGCTGCGGCTGGTGGACTTCGGGGCGATGGTGGCCAACCCGGCGGCACAGGTGGCGTTCTGGCACGTGCTGGGCGGCGCGCTGATCGTGGGCGGGTTCTTCCTGGCCGGGGTGAGCGCGTACCACCTGCGCAGGCGCACCGCCGAGCAGGACGTCTTCCGCAAGTCGCTGCGGATCGGGTTGGGGGTGGCGTTGCCGGCCACGTTCTTCACCGCGACGTTCGGCGGGCTCGGGTTCGAGACCATGCAGCCCACCAAGGTCGCGGCGTGGGTGAACGACGCCGGCCGGCTGGCCGCCGCGCAGGCCGAGATGGTGGCCAGGCACGGGCCCGGCGACTACCTGCCGCCCGTGGCGTGGGTGCAGACCAGCGGCATCACGATGATGACGTTGTTCGCGCTGATGATGTTCGTGGCCGGGCTGAGCTGCCTGCTCATGCTCTTCCGGCCGGTGGTGCGCGGGTTCCGGCTGTGGCACTGGTTGCTGACGCTGATGATCCCGGTGCCCTTCGTGGCCATGTTGTCCGGCTGGATCTTCCGCGAGATGGGGCGCCAGCCGTGGGCCGTGTACGGGCTGCTGCGGACGTCCGAGGCCATGTCACCGATGACCGAGGCTCAGGTGCGCTTCTCGTTGTTCGCCTTCGCCACCGTCTTCGCGGTGCTGATCGTGATCAACTACTGGCTGCTGGCCAGGGCCGCCCGGCGCGGTCCCGCCGAGGTGGCGCTGGGCGACCGCCCGATCGACGCCCCCGTCCCCGTCCCTTCCTTCTGAGTGGAGCCGACCATGGAGATCCTGATTCTGGCCTTCTTCGCGCTCGGCTACCTGGTGCTGGCCGGGGCCGACATCGGGGTGGGCATGGCACTGCCGTACCTGGGGCGGTCGGCGGGCGAGCGGCGCGAGGCGATCGCCGCGATCGCGCCGTTCTTCCTGGGCAACGAGGTGTGGCTGGTGGCCACGGCGGGCGTGCTCGCGGGGCTGTTCCCCCAGCTGGAGGGCGAGCTGCTGCACGGCAACCACGCCGTGGTCGTGACGCTGCTGCTGGCGTGGGTGATCCGCGACATGGGCCTGTGGCTGCGCGGGCGCGTGCCCGGGGCGCGCTGGCAGGCGTTCTGGGACGGCGCGATCGTGGCCGGGAGCTGGGGGCTGGCGCTGAGCTGGGGCCTGCTGCTGGCCCGCATCCTGCTCGGGATCGAGGGGCCGGTGGCGGTGCTGCCCGCGCTGGTGCTGGCCGCGCTGTTCCTCACGCACGGGCTGGCGTTCGCGGCGCTGCGGCTGCGGGGGACGCTGCGCGAGCGGGCGGCCGTGCTGTCGGGAGGGGCCGGCGAGGTCCGCACGTACGCGCTGACCTCGGCGGCGATGGTGGTCGTCGGGGTGCTGGCCGGGCTCCGGCTGCCGCTGGAGCCCGGCACGTCGGGGCCGGTGCTGGTGCCGATCGTCCTGGCCGTGACCCCGCTGCTGGTGGCGTCCCAGGCGTGGGTGTGGTGGACGTTCAGGCACCGGGTGACCGGGCCCTCCTACCTCTGACTAGAAGAGCGGGACCCCGTCGCGGGTCAGCCTCCAGTTGGACACCGCGAAGTCCGACGGGTCGATGGTGCCCTGGGCGGTGGCGTACTCGATCAGCGCCTGCCTGATCTCCACCTGCGCGTTGTAGACGACGGGAGCGCTGGTGACGTGCGGGAAGCCGCCGCCGCCCGACTGGCGGTAGTTGTTGATCGCGACCAGGAACTCCTTGCCGGCCGGGATCGGCGCGCCCTCGTAGGTCAGGTTGGCGATGCGCTGGCCGGCCGGCTTGGCCACGTCGATGTCGTACGACACCCCGGAGAGCTGGTCGTAGTTGTAGTCGGGGGTGTTGTTCGCGTTCGTCAGCTTGGTGACGTCGACGGGGGCGCCGGGGGCGAGCTGGTTGAAGTACTTGGCGGAGTACTCCAGGTAGTCCTTGATCTGCGCGCCGGTCAGCTTGACCGCCTGGAGCGTGTTGTCGTAGACGTACAGGCCGGCCACGTCCCTGACCCGGATGTCGCCGGCGGGGAAGACGGCGCTGCGGCTGAACGGCGCCGCGATCGACAGCACCGGCAGCGTGTTGTCCGGCAGCGCCTGCTTGACCGTCTCCTCCTGCACGTGCTGGATGTAGTCGAGGATCGGCGTGTCCTTGTACGGCGACTCGGCCGCCGACAGCTGCTGCGCCGACTTGGCCACGACCTTGTTGACGTAGCCGACCGTGGTGTCGTGCTGCGGCTTCATCAGCTCGACGATCTTCGGGTCCTCCTGGACCGTGTTCGTGTTGAGCGTGGTCGAGGACTTGCCGGTGACGACCCACTTGCCGCGCTGCTTGGCGAGCTGGAAGTCCAGGACCGACAGGCGCTGGCCCCACTTGCCCGGCTCGGTCAGCAGCACCTGCTGCCCGGTCGCCTTGTTCGTCACGAACTTCTGGGCGACCTCGTTGTGCGCGTGCCCGAACAGCACCGCGTCGATGCCCGGCACCTGCTCGGCCACCATCGCGGAGGCGTTCTCGACCGGCAGGTCGCCGCCGTAGGACGACATGCCGTTGTCGCCCGCGTGCGCGGTCACGACGACCACGTCCGCGCCGAGGCCGCGGATGACCGGCACCCACTTCCTCGCCGACTCGACCAGGTCGGTGAAGCGCAACTTGCCCTCGACGTTCGCCTTGTCCCAGATGGCCACGCCCGGGTTGGTCAGGCCGAGCACGCCCACCCTGATCGGCTGCTCGCCCTTGACCTTCATGGTCTTGATCACGAACGGCTTGTACGCGGGCCGCCCCGACTTCTCGTGGACCGCGTTCGCGCCGAGCACGGGAGCCTTCATCTGGTCGACCCACGTGGCCAGCAGCGGCAGACCGTAGTTGAACTCGTGGTTGCCCAGCGTCACGGCGTCGTACCCGATGGCGTTCATGGCCTTGGCCATCGGGTGGATCTGCCCGGTCTCGTTCACCGGCTCGACCTTGGCGTAGTAGTACGCCAGCGGGGTGCCCTGGATGGTGTCACCCGAGTCGAACAGCAGCGTGTGATCCGCTCCGCGCTCGGTCCTGATCCGGTTGACCAGCGAGGACACCTTCGCCAGACCGACGCTGTTGCCCTGGCTGTCGGAGTAGCCGGCGTCCTTGAAGTAGTCCCAGTTCAGGGCGTTGCTGTGGAGGTCGGACGTGCCCATCACGGTGACCGTGACCGTCTTGGCCGGCCGGTCGGCCTGCGCGGGGGGCGCCGCCAGGGCCAGCACGCACAGCGCGGCGGCCCCGGTGAGGGCGAGCTTCTTGGTCTGCATGAGGCTGGAGAGTAATCAGGACAAATTACTCGTTGGTTACGAATGCCCTAATCAGCGCCATAAGCTCGGCCGGGCGCTCGTGCACGACCACGTGGCCGCTGTCCAGCTCGGCGTACTCGCTGCAGCGGCGGATCGACGGCGACGTGGCGGCAGGACCGTCCTCGCCATGTCCGCCTGGCCGGTCACCGGGCCTTGACCGAGGCGTCCTCCGGGGCCAGCTCCGGCGGCGAGGCGCGCAGCCAGCGGCAGCCGTGCGGGTCCAGCGGCACGCGTACGACGCCCTCGCCCGACACCTCCAGCGCCCCGTCCACCAGCAGGTCGGTGAGCAGGCACCGGTCGAGCCCGGCCAGCCGCAGCTGCACGTCCTGCGCCGTGTCGCAGAGGTTGTGCACGACCACCACCGTGGCCCCGTCGGCGTCGCAGCGGTGCGCGAAGACCGCCGGATGGCCCGTGTCCAGCACCGTGTACTCGCCCCACGCCAGCTCGGGGCACTCCCGGTAACGCTCGATCAGCAGCTGGAACCAGCGCAGCAGCGAGTCCGTGTCCCGCTTCTGGTCGGCCACGTTGACCCGGTCGGGGGCGAAGGAGCCCTCCGGGATCTCGCGGACAGGGTCGGCCCGGGTGAAGCCGCCGTCGTCCGACCACTGCATCGGGATGCGGACCGCCATGCGGCCCTCCTCCTCCAGGTTCTCCCCCATCCCGATCTCCTCGCCGTAGAAGATCACGGGCGTGCCGGGCAGGGAGAACAGCAGGCTGTAGGCCATCTTGATGCGCCGCAGATCGCCGCCGAACATGGTCGGCAGGCGGCGGCGCAGCCCGCGGCCGAAGATCTGCATGTCCTTGCTCGGCCCGAACGCCTGGAAGATCTCCTCCCGCTCGCTCTCCGTCAGCTTGTCGAGGGTCAGCTCGTCGTGGTTGCGCAGGAACATGGCCCACTGGCAGTCCTTGGGCGGCTGGGGCCGCGCGCGGAGGGCCTTGGCGAGCGGGGCGGCGTCGCTGCGGGCCATCGACAACCAGGCGTTCTGCATGCCGATGAAGTCGAAGCACATGGTGATCTGGTCACCCAGGCCATCACCGAAATATCCAATTAAGTCGTCATACGGGACGTTCACCTCGCCGAGCAGGATCGACCCGCCCATGCGCCGCGTCATGAACGCCCGCAGGTCCGCCAGGAACTCGTGCGGCTCGGCCAGCTTCGGATTGACGTTCTCGATGAGGAACGGCACGGCGTCCACCCGGAACCCCGACAGCCCCAGCTCCATCCAGAACCCGAGAATGCGCGCGATCTCGTCCCTGACCTCGGGGTTGCCCACGTTCAGGTCCGGCTGGTGCCGGTAGAAGCTGTGCAGGTAGTACTGGCCGGAGACCTCGTCGTACTCCCAGATGCTGGTCTCCTTGTCGGGGAAGACGATCTGCTCGGGGTTGTCCGGTTCGGGGGTGTCGGACCAGACGTACCAGTCGCGGCGCGGCGAGTCCCGGCCCGACCGTGCCTCCGTGAACCAGGGGTGCTGGTCGGAGGTGTGGTTGACGACCAGGTCCGCGATCACCCGCAGGCCGCGGTCGTGGGCGGTGCGCATGAACTCCACGAAGTCGCCCAGCGTCCCCAGCCGCGGGTCGACGCTGTAGAAGTCGGTGATGTCGTAGCCGTCGTCCCTGTTGGGAGTCGGGAAGAACGGCATGAGCCACAGGCAGGTCACGCCGAGCCCCGCGAGATAGTCGATCTGCTGCGTCAGGCCGCGGAAGTCGCCCACGCCGTCGTCGTTGCCGTCCTTGAACGTCTCCACGTCAAGGCAGTAGACGACGGCGTTCTTCCACCAGACGTCGGAGGTGTACGTCAGTCGCATCCGCTCCCGCTACCCAGGGCGGCCCCGGTCATGACAGCGCGCGGATGGCGTCTTCCAGCAGCCGCCAGAACCCCTCGACGTCGACGCCGGTGGCCACGCTCGCGTTGGGCGGCCGCCTGAGCTTGCCGAGCAGGTCGACGCTGGTCGCCCCGGCCGTCTCGGTGCCGTGCAGCTCGATGTCGAGCCTGGTCCGGACGGTGGTCACCAGGCCGGGCCGGGCCACCAGCGCCACCGCCACGGGGTCGTGCAGCGGGCCTTCCGGCATGCCCTGGTCGGTCTCGTACGTGGAGTTGAAGTAGTTGAGCAGCTCGACGCCGAAGGCGGCCGTGCGGTTGCCGACGGCGCCGATCCGGGCGACCACCTCGGGCGTGATGAGCACCTGGTGGGTGACGTTCAGGCCGATCATGGTGAACGGCAGCCCCGACCCGAGCACGATCGCGGCGGCCTCGGGGTCGGTCCAGCAGTTGAACTCCGCGTACGGGGTGATGTTCCCCCGCCCCGTGGACCCGCCCATCCAGACCACCTCCTTGATCCGGGAGAGCCGGTCGGGATAGGTGCGGACGAACATGGCGATGTTCGTCAGCGGCCCGGTGGCCACGATCGTCACCTCCTCCCCGGCCCCGTCGAGGGTGTCCCTGATGAGCTCGACCGCCGTGCGCGGGTCGGCCGCCACGGTGGGCGCCGGCAGCTCGGGGCCGCCCAGCGCGTTGGCACCGTGGATCCCCTCGGCCGGCGACAGCAGCCGCACCATCGGGCTGTCGGCGCCGGGCGAGATCGGCACCCCCGCGATCCCGGCCAGCCCGGTCACCACCCTGGCGTTGTAGGTGGTGTGGGTCAGCGTGCCGTTGCCGCCGACGGTGGTGATGGCGCGCAGGTCGATCTCGGGATCGCCGGCCGCCAGCCAGATCGCGAAGGCGTCGTCGTATCCGGGGTCGCAGTCGAGGATCACCGGTTTCGGCATCCGACCATGCTATAGATCGGCTGTCGATCCAGGCGGAAACCGTTCGTGTAGACAGAAACGACCCTGTTCGTGGAAGGAGACACCCTCGCATGCCGTTCACCGACGAAGAGATCGCCTACCTCCGCTCGCAACCGCTCGCCCGGGTGGCGACGCTGTCCGGCGACGGCCAGCCGGACGTGGTGCCGCTGGCCTTCGAGTTCGACGGGACTCACTTCTGGATCGGCGGCGCCGGCGAGCAGGTGCTCGCCACCAGGAAGTTCCGCAACATCGGGGCGGGCAACGTCAAGGTGGCGCTGGTCGTGGACGACATGGTGTCGTTCGACCCGTTCATCGCGCGCGGGGTGCGCGTCTACGGCGTGGCCGAGAGCCCGGTGGAGCGGGTCGGCCTGGTCGGGCCGGGCGTGTACGCGCGGGTCACGCCGACCGTCTCGTGGAGCTGGAACATGGCCGGGGAGCCGGTCGGCGACGACTGGTACGAGACGAGGCGCGCCGTGCACCCGTAGCTCAGCGGCCGGACATGACCGCCTGCCTGGCCCGCAGCGCGATCTCCAGCTCGAAGCGCACGTCGGGGTCGGCGAGCTGGTCACCGTACAGCTCTTCGAGCTGCCGCAGCCGGTAACGCACGGTCTGCGGGTGGACGTGCAGCTTGGCGGCCACCTCACCGGCGCCCCTGCCGTGCCGGAGCCAGGCCAGCAGCGTCTCGGCCAGCCGGTCCTGCTGCGTGGGCCGCAGGTGGGCCAGGGGCGCCAGGCGCACCTCGGCCAGCGCGCTGACCAGCTCCTCGTCCTTGAACACCACCAGCGTGGCCATGTGGTCCTCGCACCGCAGCAGCCCTCTGGGCAGCACGCCGCGCCGCGACAGGTCGAGTGCCTCCCCGGCCCACCGCAGCGACGTCCCGGCCGAGGCCAGCGGAACGGCGGGGCCGATGGCCGCGCGGTGGCCGCGCAGGGCGTGCTCCAGCATCTGGGCCTGGCCGGGCCCGGCCGGGTCGGGCACCAGGAGGCAGGGCACGGTCCGGTCGGCGCCCGCGAGGACGTCGGGCGGCAGCGGGGGCACGCGGCAGGGGCCGTGCTGGTCGTCGAGGACCACGCAGGCGACGGTCCTGGGCAGCCGCCAGCCGGCCGCCTTGGCCAGGTCGGCGACGGCCTCCGCGCTCGCCGGCGGCCGGCTGAGGAGCAGGTCGAGCAGGCGGCCCCGGCGGCGCTCGATCTCGCCGGCGACGTGCGCCCTGGCCTCCTCGAAGCCCTCGGCGGCGGCGTCGGCGAGCTGGTCGAGGTAGACGAAGATGTCCTCGCCCAGCTCGTACAGGGATTGGGGGGACAGCCCGAGCGGTTCGGCGATCTCCGTCAGCCGCCGCCAGCCGACCCGGGCGCCGAGCCGCATCGCGGCCTGCAGCGGCTCCAGGTTGCGGCCCTCGGCCGCCTCCCCCTTGCCGATCATGCGGAACGGCTCGGGATCCCAGGGGGCGTCCGGGCGCTCGATGCGGTCGAGAAAGCCCTCGATGGCCTGCTCGACCGCCATCCGCACGACCTTGATGTAGATCTCGTCCGATGGCCGGGCGTATTCGGGGATGCGGGCCTGGATCTCCTCGATCACCTCTTCGGAGACCCGGCCGATGCCCGACCTGAGCGTTCGTACGATGTCCGCGGGTGTACGGCTTTCGCTGTTGTCACTCTTGTTGGCCATCGTCCCTCCTGCCGCCATTGTGACCCAGGCAACAGAAGAATGTGTAGCAAGTGCTTGTTTCTTATCACTTCTGGAGGAAGGCGGCGAACTCCTCGACGTCGATCAGGCCGTCGCCGTCCTTGTCGAGCTTGAGCACCCCTTCCTGCGCTGCCTCCAGCGTCACGGGCTGGCCGAGCACCTCCATCAGCCGGACGAGCTCGACGGCGGAGATGCGGCCGTCCTTGTCGGCGTCGATCAGGTTGAAGGTGGTCGCGTAATCGCTCATGGGTCGCCCTTCCGCGTGATCTGATATCGCGTCAGACCTTAGTGGTGACAAGTCGTAGCGCGTCGATGAATGCCATGACTTGTGGGCTCACATCCCCTTCGCGCCAGGCAATGGCCAGTTCCCCCGGAGGCAGCCCGGTAACCGGCCGGTACGTCATACCCGGTCTCTTGTACAGCATGGCGTTCCCCTCCGCCACCAGCACCACCCCGAGCCCGCTCGTCACGGCCTCGAACACCTCCTCGGGCGTGTTGGCGGTGACCCCGACGACCGGTGCGTCCTCCCGCGCGTCGAGCCCGAGCCAGAAGTCGCGCAGCGGCCCCGCCGCCGGGGGCAGCGCGATGAACGGCTCGTCGCGCAGCGCCGCGAACGGGATCTCCGCCAGTTCGGCCAGCGGGTGGTCGGCGGGCAGCGCGACCCCGCGCCGCTCGGTCGCCAGCACGTACGTCCGCAGCCCCGGCGGCACCGGCAGCCAGATGAACGCCACGTCGGAGGACCCGTCGGCCAGCCCGCCACTGGGGTCGTCCCAGCCGACCAGCCGCAGCGACACCTCCCACCCCGGCATCGCCGCCCGGAACCGCCGCAGCGCCTCCTGCTGCAACCCCCGGCCCACGGCCGTCTGCATCCCGATCACCAGCGTGCCGGTGGGCGCCGCCGCCCGCGCGCCCTCGACCCCGGCGTTCCACCGTTCGAGCAGGTCACGGGCGACCGGCAGCAGCACCGCGCCCTGCCTGGTGAGCACCACCCCGCTGGGCACCCGCTCGAAGAGCGGGAACCCGAGCTGCCGCTCCAGCACCCTGAGCTGCTTCGACAGCGCGGGCTGGGAGACGAACAACCGCTCGGCGGCCCGCGTCACGTTCAGCTCCTCGGCCACCGCCACGAAATACCGCAACTCACGCAGATGCACGTCCATAGCCACTGGTTATAGCAAAGGGTCTTGGACCCGGCGCCGGCCCGCGCGGCAGGATCGCACGCATGAAGACACGCACACTCGGCAGCTTGCAGGTTCCCGCCATCGGTTTCGGCGCCATGGTGTTGTCGCCCGGCGTGTACGGCGAGGTGGACGACGCCCGGGCCGAGGCGGCGCTGAAGTCGGCGCTCGACGCGGGCGGCACCCATGTGGACACCAGCGACGCGTACGGCCCGAACGGGCACAACGAGCGCCTGGTGGGCCGCGCGATCAAGGGCCGCAGGGACGAGGTCGTGGTGGCCACCAAGTTCGGCCTGGCGGTCCCGGAGGGCGAGCCGAGCCGCTCGCACCCGGTCGGGTACGCCTTCGGCGAGCTCCGGGTGAACGCGGAGCCCCGCCTGGTGCGCCGCTACGCCGAGAGCAGCCTGCGCAACCTGGACACCGACGTGATCGACCTCTACTACGCCCACTATCCCGACCCGGGCGTCCCCATCGAGGAGACCGCCGGCGCGATGGCCGAGCTGGTGCGCGACGGGCTGGTCAGGCACATCGGGTTGTCCAACGTGACGGCCGCCCAGCTGAGGGCGGCGCACGCGGTCCACCCGGTGGCGGCCGTGCAGAACGAGTGGTCGATGTGGCGCCCGGTGGACGCCGGCCTGCTGGCCACCGCGCGGGAGCTCGGCGTCGGGATCGTGGCCTGGAGCCCGCTGGGCAACGGCTTCCTGACCGGCACGGTGCAGGCGCTCGGGGAGGGCGACTTCCGGCACAACGCGCCCCGCTTCTCGGCCGAGAACCTGGCGGGCAACAACGACCGCTACGCCCCGATCAGGGCGCTGGCCGCGCAGCTCGGCATCTCCCCGGCCCAGCTCGCCCTCGCCTGGCTCCTGCACCAGGACGAGCACGTGGTGACGATCCCCGGCAGCCGCACCCCGGCCCACATCGAGGAGAACCTGGCCGCCGCCGACCTCACTCTCCACCCGGACACCCTGGCCCGGATCGACGAGGCCCTGGCCAGATTCGAGGTGAGCGGCGGGACCCTGCTCTAGGTCGGCTCTAGGTCGGCTCTAGGTCGGCTCTAGGTCGGCTCTAGGTCGGCTCTGGATCGGCTCTAGATCCCGGTGGGGAGCCGGCCCCGGACGGCGGTCGCCAGCCAGACCGTGGCCAGCGCGGCGTACATGCCGAGCAGCGCCACGGCCGGAGCGGAGGCGGCCACCGAGACGGCGACGGCCACCGCGAGCAGGCCCGCCCACCCGTACAGGACCGCCCGGCGGCGCGCCGAGCCGGTGTGCGCGGCCTCCTGGGCCGGGGTGACCAGGGCCATGACCGCCGCGCCGGCGGTGGCGACCGCGTCCTGGCCGACCGCGAGACCCAGACCGAGCAGGGCCGCGCCCGCCACCACCAGGCCGCAGCACAGCACGGCCACCCGCGCCTCGACCCCCTCGAACAGCAGCCGGGTGGTCCTGGCCCGGGCCAGCCGCAACGTGGTCCACGACTCGGCCACCCACGCCACCCAGTGCAGCACCGCGAGGATGACGAAGACCGCGATGACGGGCGGGACGGCGGGCAACAGGAAGATCAGCCGCCAGCCGCCGGGGAACCTGCCCCGCAGCCGCGAGAGCCGCCGGTAGAGCGGGTTGCGCTGCTTGAGCGCCGCCACGAGCAGGTCCCTGGCCTGCCCGAAGCCCGGGTCCAGGCGGAGCACCTCGCGGAACGCCTCCGCCGCCCGCCGGGGATCGCCGAACCTCAGCGCCACGCGGCCGTGGACGAAGTGCGCGGTGGGGCTCTCCGGATCGAGCTGTACGGCGTGCGCGGCGGCGGCCTGGGCCTGCCCGGCGTCGCCGAGGTTCGTGCAGGCCAGCGCCAGCAGGCTCACCAGGTCGGAGTCCTGCGGATCGATCCGCAGGCCGCGCCGGGCGGCGTCGGCCATCCCGGTCCACTCGCCCTTGATCATGTGCGTGCGGGCCAGCAGCTCCCAGGTCGGGGCGTACTCGGGCTGGAGGTCCAGGGCCGTGTGGATGGCGGCCATGGCCTCCTCGGGCCGGCGGGCGCGGTAGTGCACCTGGGCGGCGGCGTAGTGGGGGAACCACTGGTCGGGCGCGAGGCGTACCGCCTCGTGGGCCTCCTCGACGGCCTCGGCCACCTGGCGCTGCTGGATCAGGGCGAGCGCCAGGAGGGCGTGGCCGGTGACGCTCTGCGGCTCCTGGGCGAGCAGGCCGCGCAGCTCCCGCTCGGCGTCGGCCGGGCGGCGCAGCTGCAGGAGCGTGCGCGCCCGTTGGATCGGGTCGGCGACCTTCACCACTTGCCCTTGACCCAGGGCATCAGCTCGTCCCAGGCGCCGGAGTCGTTGGCGTGCATCACGTAGTTGCGCGCGGTGGCCATCCACTCCCTGACCGCCGTGGGCCGTACGGTGCGGGCGGCCGCCAGCAGGTCGGGCGTGGCCAGCGGGATGGGGCGGCCCGCGCTGATCGACTGCTGGAGCTTGGCCTCCACCGCCCGGTCCACGACGCCCTTGAGGTCGGCGCCGACGAAGTGCTCGGTCACCCGCGCCACCGCGTCGAAGTCCATCTCCGCCAGGGGCTTGTCGCGGCACAGGATGCGCAGGATGGCCGCGCGCGCCGCCTGGTCCGGCGGCGGCACGAACACCGGCTGGTCGAGACGGCCGGGGCGGCGGAAGGCGCCGTCCACGTACCAGGGGGCGTTCGTGGCGGCCAGCACCAGCACGCCCTCGTTGGCGCTCTGGTCGACGCCGTCGAGCTCGGCCAGGAACTGGTTGACGAGCTGCCGGGTGTGCGCCTGGCGCATGTCCGAGCGGCGCCCGGCCAGCGCGTCGACCTCGTCGAAGAACAGCACGCAGGGGCGGTTGCGGCGGGCCAGGTCGAAGGTGGCGTGCAGGTTGCGCTCGCTGGAGCCGACGTACATGTCCAGGATGTCGGCCAGGCCCACGTTGACGAACGCCGCGCCGAGCTCGCCGGCGGCGGCCCTGGCCAGGTGGGTCTTGCCCGCTCCCGGCGGGCCGTAGAGGAGCACGCCGCCGCCGGCCCGCTTGCCGTACGCGGCGAACAGGTCCGGCTGCTGGATGGGCAGCAGCAGCTTCATCCGCAGCGCCTCCTTGACCGCCTCCATGCCCGCCACGTCGGCGAACGTCAGCCCGGCGCGCTCCACCTCGCTGGTGCTCTCACGCGTGGCGGGCCCGCCCGCGACGGGCTGCTGCCCGGCCATCGCGGGCGCCGCGTACAGCGGAGGTGCCGCAGGTGGTGGCGCAGAAGATGCCGCAGGGGGCGGCGCGGAAGGGGGTGGCGGGGAGGCCGGGGGCGGGGAGGCCGCAGGAGGTGCCGCAGGGGTCGGCCACGGGGAGGCGGCAGGAGGTGCCGCAGGGGTCGGCCACGGGGAGGCGGGGCCGCCCGGGGTCAGCCGGGTGGCCAGCTCGGCGTCGACCAGGGAGGCGTCCCGGTTGATCGCCTCGAAGTACCGGTAGGCCGCCCGGCCCATGTCGCCCTCGCCGATCAGCGCCCTGGCCGCCAGGATGCCGAGCCGGGGCGGGTAGCCGGGCTCGGCCAGCAGCGGTTCGAGCGCCGCCAGCGCCGGTCCGTAGGCGCTCTGCCGGACGAACGCCTCCGCCAGCCCGGCCGTGAGGTCCGGGTTCTTGGGCGCGAGCACGAGCGCGGCGCGGAACTCGGCCTCGGCGTCGGCCAGATAGCCCTTGGCCAGGAGCAGGCCGGCGAGGTGCTGGCGCAGGGGGAGGTTGTCCGGAGATAGACGCGCCGCCTCGCGGAGCGCCTGAAGGCCGGCATCGTCTGACACGTGCCGTTCCCTTCTGTCGCAGTTTCGGTCATCTCGAACTACGCAAGATACCGAAATTGACGACGCCCGTGTCCGGCGTAATGGAGCACTCCGCTCCGACACAAGTCCGGCGGGTTTTCAGCCGGTCCGGAACAGCCGCAGGCGGTCCTCGCCGATCCGCGCGCGCAGCTCGTGGTCCTCGATGCCGAGGCCCTCCTCCGGGGCCAGGGCCAGCACGCCGACCTTGCCCACGTGCCGGTTGAGCTGCACGGCGCGGGTCGCGTCCGCCGCCTCGGTCAGCGGGTAGACGGTGGAGAGCGTGGGGTGGACCAGGCCGAGCGAGATGAGCCGGTTGACCTCGTGGCACTCCTGGTAGTTCGCTCCGTGGGAGCCGATGATCCGCTTGAGCTTCATCCACAGGTGGCGGTTGTCGTACTCGTGGGCGTACCCGGTGGACGACCCGCACGTCACCACCGCGCCGCCCCTCCTGGCGACATAGACGGAGGCGCCGAACGTCTCCCGGCCCGTGTGCTCGAACACGATGGCCGGGTCCTCCCCCACCAGCCGCCTGACCTCGGCTCCCAGCCGCCGCCACGCCTTCTCGTCGCCCAGGTCCTCGAACTGCGAGCGGTCCACGACGTGCGGGCAGCCCATCCGGCGCAGCAGCTCGGCCTTCTCCGGCGAGCTCACGACGCCGACGGGGATGCCGCCGCCGTTGCGTACGAGCTGCACGCCGTACCCGCCGAGGCCGCCCGTCGCGCCCCACAGCAGCACCACGTCGCCCTGCTTCATCCGCGCGCCGCGCTCGCCGACCAGCATCCGGTACGCCGTCGAGGCGCACAACATGTTGCAGGCCGCCTCCTCCCAGCTCAGGTGCCGGGGCTTGGCGAGCAGCTGGGTGGCCTTGACCACGGCGAAGTCGGCCAGGCCGCCGAAGTTCGTCTCGAAGCCCCAGGCCCGCAGGTCGGCCGCCAGCATGCCGTCGTGCTGGACGACCGGATCCTCGGGGTCCACGTAGGCGGGGCTGGTGACCACCCGGTCGCCGGGGCGCCACCTGCGTACCGCCGCGCCGGTCCGGACGATCACGCCCGCCGCGTCAGAGCCGAGCACGTGCGTCGGCAGGTCGTGCCTCGGGTCCGTGCGCCCCAGCCGCTCCAGGAACGCGAACGTCGGGATCGGCTCGAACATCGCCGACCACACGGTGTTGAAGTTGATCGCGCCGGCCATCACCGCCACCAGGACCTCGTCCGCTGCCAGGTCCGGCATGGGCACCTCGCCGACGTGCAACGTCCTGCGCACGTCCTTGTCGGCGGCGCCCTGCTCGAACATGCCCACCTCGTCCTTGCGCAGGTGCGCCGCCCGGTAGGTCGTGGGCACGTCCAGGCGCTCCAGCTCGGCGGGCGCCGCGCCCGCGACCACTGCCTCTGCCAGCGTCATAGCAGTCCTCTCAGGTGCTCGGCGATGACCTCGATGTGCGGGGGATCGAGCAGGTCGAGGTGGTGCGACCCGGGGACCTCGACGATCTCCAGGTTCGCGCTGTACGGGGCGAAGCCCCTGGCCGGGTCGCCGTCGTGGGCGTAGCGGGGGTCCCGTACGGCCCAGGGGGTGGGCTCCGTGGAGCGGTAGAGGACGACCCGGCCGTCGTACGGGGCCGGGCGGTGGCGTTCGAGGGCCCTGGTGTCCTCGTGGGAGGTGAGCTGGTGGCGGAGGATGGGCGCGGGCAGCACGTCGAGGGCCGCCGACAGCCTGGCGCGGACGAGGTCCGTCCGGGCCGGCTCGTCCAGGTCCGCGAGCTCGGCCGGGTCGAGGTGCACGGCCACGCCGTACGTCTTGCGGAGGTAGGCCGCGAAGTCCGCGTAACGCCGGGCCTCGATCCCGCGCCTGGCCGCCTCCGGCACCGGCTCCGGCAGCCCCGCGTCGATCATGGCCACCAGCTCGACCTCGTCACCCAGCCGGCCGGCGATCTCGAACGCCAGGACGCCGCCGAACGACCACCCGCCGACCCGGTACGGTCCCGGCCCCGTGCCCCTGATCGCCGCCACGTAGCGGTCCGCGCGCTCGTGGATGTCACCGGCGCCGTCCAGGCGTTCGAGGCCGAGGACGGGGACGGGGAGCCGGTCGGCGAGCAGCGCGTACACGCCGGTGGTGCCGCCGGCGGGGTGGGCGAGGAAGAGCGGCCGTCCGGTGGTGACCGCGTTCAGGAGGCGCGGGCTCTCCCGCCCGGCCTCCGCCTCGTCGAGAGCCCGTACGACGTCCGCGAGCCCCGCCGCGCTGACCGGGCCCGGCTCGGGCGGCGGGATCGGCCTGCCCAGCTCGCGGCCCAGGTGGTCGAGGGCCCGGGTCACGACGCCGGGCGCGACGGGCTCCGTGACGGACGGCTCGCGCCCGAGGAGCTCGGCCAGCACCCGCACCACCTGCCGCTCCGCCGCGTCCCTCGCCCCGACGCCCACCGCTCCGACGTCCCTCACCCCGACGTCCGCCGCCCGGACGTCCCGAGCCCCGTCCGGGCCGGTCCCGCCGCCGTTCCGAGCCGGCGCATCCGCCGCCGTCGCGGCACCCTCCCGGCCCGGCACCGCCGGTCCCAGGCCGGTCTCGACCGTTCGCACGAGGGTGCCCACGGTGGCGCCCGTGAGCAGCGGCGCGGTCGGCACGGTGACGCCGAGGTCGTGCTCGATCATGCCGCGCAACCGGGTCGCGGCCAGGGAGTCCAGGCCCAGGTCGGTCAGCACCGTCTCCTCGCCCAGCCGCTCCGCCGCCACCCCCAGCACGACCGCCACCCGCTCCTTGACGGCGGCCGGCACCTCCCCGGGAGCCGGCGCCGCGAGACCCCGGGCAGAGACGAGATTCCGGGCAGGGGCGAGACCCCGGGCAGGGGCGAGACCCCGGGCGCGGCCGGACTTCCCGGGCTCCTCGGCTGCGGCGGTGAAGTCGGAGAAATACGGTATGCGGGATATTTCGGGAAAGACGGCAGCCGCCTGCCCCGCATCGACCTTCACCACCCCCGCCGACAACCCCCGCTGGATCAGCGCCTCCAGCGCCTCGATCCCCTCCTCCGCCGTCAGCGGCGCCACGGCGGGCAGCGCCCCGGCCGCCGTCCCCGCCCACGGCCCCCACGCGATGCTGATCCCCGGCAACCCTTCGGCCCTGCGCAGCTCGCACAGCCCGTCCAGCCAGGCGTTCGCCGCCGCGTACGCCGCCTGCCCCGGGGACCCGAGCAGCCCGGCCGCCGACGAGAACGCCACCCACCAGTCCAGGTCCAGCTCCCTGGTGGCCTCGTGCAGCCGCCGGCCGCCGTCGACCTTGGCGGCCCACACACGGTGGAGGCTCTCCGGATCCAGGTCGTCGATCAGCCGATCGTCCAGGACCCCGGCCGCGTGGATCACGCCGCGCAGCCGTACCCCTCCGGCCGTCGCCGCCGCCACCAGCCGCTCCGCCGTACCGGGCCGGGCGAGATCACCCGTCACCACCCGCATGACCCCGTCGGCGGGCGAGCCGGAGCGGGCGTTCAGGATGACGCGGGTGGCGCCGCGTCCGGCCAGCCAGCGGGCGGCGAGCCGGCCGAGGTGACCGGTTCCGCCGGTGATCACGTACGCTCCCGGACCGACGACCGGGTCCGGGCGGGCAGGTGGGAGCGGGGCGCGGCGCAGGCGGGCCGAGTAGCGGAGCCCGCCACGCCAGGCCACCTCGTCGCCCGCCGCGCCGTCCCCTGTACCGCCCGCTGTGCCGCCCCCTGTGCCGCCCGAGGTGTCGCGGGACAGCTCCGCCGCCAGGTCGGTGAGGTCGTCGAAGTCCACGAGCGTGACGCGGGCCTCGGGACGTTCCAGGGCGAGGACCCTGACCAGCCCGCGCAGGGCCGCCGGACCGGGATCGGGCCGCTCCCCCTCCAGCACGGCCTGCGCCCGCTCGGTCGCGATCGTGACCCGCGCACCCCGGGCGACCAGCCGGGCGACCTCCAGCAGCACCCGCCGCGCCCCGACCGGGTCGAGGCCCCGGGGAGGCAGCACGAGCACCGACTCCGCCTCGGGCCGGACGGTGAGCAGGGAGTGGAGGCGGGCCGCCCGCGCATCCCCCTCATCGGCCAGGATGAGCCATGCGCGGGACGAGCCCGCCCCCCGGAGTGGCTGCGGAGCCCAGGCGCGTACGACCAGCTTGGCGTCCAGCGTGGCCGGGACAGCGGCCTGGGGCAAGTTCGCGGTCTCGGCACCTGAGAAGGCCCCGCTCACGGCCACGTGCCGGATCCGCTCCAGCCCGGCGGGGCCGGGGGCGGCGGCGGGGGTGAGCCCGGCCGTGCCGTACACGTGCCAGACCCCGGCCGCGTTCTTCGCCGAGAGCGAGAAGGCCGTACCCGTCAGGGTGATCGTCACCTGGGCGGGGAGCGGGAGCAGCGCGTGCAGCGTGACGTCGTGCAGCTCCGCCTCCTCGCGCACCTCCCCGGCCAGCGAGTGGAGGAGCCCGGCCAGCGCCTCGACCCGGAGCAGCGGCCCGCCCTCGACGGTGGTCGTCCAGGCGTGGCCGGTCGGTGTCTCCACGTGCCGGCGACGGGGAGCGGCGGCCGCCCAGTGGCGTACGTGGTGCCAGGGCGAGTGCGGCACGTCCACGACGCGCCCGCTGGTACGCGGCGGGACGGCGGTGGCGGCGGTCGCCACCTGGGTGTGGAAGTCGCCCGTGGTGAGCAGCGCGGCCGGGGGGAGGGTCTCGCGGAGCGCGCCGGTCAGCAGGGGGCGGGGGCTCAGCTCGGTGAAGAGCGTGAAACCGTCCTCGGCCGCCGCGCGCACGGCCTGCATCAGGCGTACGGGGCGGCGCACCCCGGCGGCCCAGTACGCGGCCTCGAACGCCGGCGCCTCCCGGGGATCCTCGAAGACCGTCGAATAGTACGGCAGGCCGGGCTTCTCCCCGGCGACCGTGGCCAGCTCCTCCCTGAGCACCGGCAGCAGCGGCCTGACCTGCGGCGAGTGCCCCGCGCCCTCGGCGGTGAGCGTCCTGGCGAACAGCCCCCGCCCCGCCACCTCCGCAGCGAACTCCGCCACCCGCCCCGGATCCCCCGTGACCACGCTCTGGCGCGGTGCCGAGTACACGGCCACGTGCAGGTCGGCGGGCACCTCGTCCGCCCCCACCGCCACCACGGCCATCGCGCCGCCCCCGCCCAGGCCGCCGAGGAGGCGGGCCCGCGTGCAGATGACCTTGACCGCGTCCCGCAGCGGGAGCCCGCCCGCCACCACGGCCGCCGCCACCTCTCCCATGGAGTGCCCGATCACGGCGGCCGGCTCGAAGCCGTAGGCCCGCCACAGGTTCGCCAGGGCGAGCTGCGCGGCGAAGGTGATCGGCTGGATCGCGGCGACGCCCTCGGGGGCCGGGTCGTGGAGGTCCGTCCCGGACTCGGCCGCCAGCAGCGGTGCCAGGGTGTCGATCGTGCGCCGGTAGGCGGGCTCGGTGTCGTAGAGATCGAGTGCGGGCGGGCGCGGGCTGTAGCCGCCGAACACCCATACCGGGCCCTTCGCCACCCCCTCCAAGGGCCGTAGCCCGGGCCGGAGGTCGCGCAGCCGCTCGGCCAGCTCCTCCGGGCTCGCGGCCACCACGGCGGCGGCCACCCGGCCCCGTCCCGCCCGCCTGGCCAGGGTGTGCGCGACATCCCGGAGGCTCACCCCGGGAGGCCGGCCGCCGAGCGCGCGGGCCCCGGCCTCGGTGGCGTCCGCGAGCACGCGGGCATGGTGGCGGACCCTGGCCTCGGTGGTGTCGGTGAGCAGGAAGACGTGCTTGGCGGTGGCAGTGGCTGTGCCTGTGGCAGTGATGGCGGCTGTGGCAGTGACGGCGGCGGGGCTCGGTGCGGCGGCGGGCAGGCCGTACGCGACCACGTGCGCGTTCGTGCCGCCGAACCCGAACGCCGACACCCCCGCCCGCGCGTCGGGCCTGGGCCAGGGCGTCGGCTCGGTGACGACCTGGAGCGTGTCCCACGGGATGTGCGGGTTCGGGCGGCGGAAGTGCAGGCTGGGCGGGATCACCCCGTGGTGCAGGGCGAGCACGGTCTTGATGAGTCCGGCGATCCCGGCGGCGGCCTCCAGGTGGCCGAGGTTCGTCTTGGCCGAGCCGAGCAGCACCGGCGTGCGGACGGCGGCGGCGATGGCGCGGGCCTCGATCGGGTCGCCGAGGAACGTGCCGGTCCCGTGGGCCTCGACGTAGTCCGGCCCACGATCCGCGTACACCTGCCTGAGTAGCGCCTCCTGCGCCTCGGGGTTGGGCGCGACGAGGCCGTTGGAGCGGCCGTCCTGGTTGACGGCGGTCGCGCCGAGCAGCGCCAGCACCCGGTCCCCGTCGCGGACGGCGTCCGCCAGCCGCTTGAGCACCACCACCCCGCACCCCTCGGCCCGCACCATCCCGTCCGCCGAGGCGTCGAACGCCTTGCAGCGCCCGTCCGGGGCCGTGCCGCCGCCCCGGTCGAAGGCCACCGTGACCACGGGCGACAGCAGCAGGTTCACCCCGGCGGCCAGCGCCAGGTCGCATTCGCCGGCCCGCAGGCTCGATGCGGCCAGGTGGGTCGCGACGAGCGAGGAGGAGCAGGCGGTGTCCACGGCCAGGGAGGGGCCGCGCAGGTCGAGGAGGTAGGACAGGCGGTTCGGGGCGATGCCGGGGGAGGCGCCGGTGGCCGTCCAGGCGTCCACGGAGGCCAGGTCGGAGGCGGTCAGGTACGCGTACTCGTTGCCGGAGATGCCGGTGAACACCCCGGTACGCGTCCCGGCCAGCGACCTGGGCGCGATGCCGCCGTGTTCGAGCGCCTCCCAGGCCGTCTCCAGGAGCAGCCGCTGCTGCGGGTCCATGGCCGCCGCCTCGCCCGGCGCGATGCCGAAGAACTCCGCGTCGAACCCGGCCACGTCGTCCAGGAACCCTCCGTGCCTGGTGGTGCCCGCCAGCACCGCCCCGGTGCGCGCCGACCCGTCGTCGAACGCCTCCCACCGCCCCGCCGGCACCTCGCCGACCGCGTCGCGCCCCTCGATCAGCAGCTCCCAGTACGCCCGGGGCCCGTGCGCGCCGGGGAACCGGCAGCCGAGTCCGACCACGGCGACGGGCTCGCCGGGAGCGGGAGCGGCCGGTGCCGGGGGATCCTCGGGGGCCAGCACCCGGGCCAGGCGGTTGATCGTCGGGTGCTCCCACAGGAGCGTCGGGCTCAGCTCCCTGCCCAGCAGCCCGGCCAGCTCGCCGGCCACCGCCACCGCCTCGCGCGAGGAGAGCCCGTACTCGCCCAGCGGCCGATCGGGATCCACGTGCTCGCCGAGCCGCTCCACGAGGAAGCGGCGGATCTCGTCCGCGCCGGGTACGTCCATGGATCACTCCCATGCATCCGGGGTGATCGGCCAACCTACCCACCCGTCCGGGGCGAGAGGCAGGCCCGAACGGAACATTCCTCGGCCGGGTTTTGTCACCGGCGTGATGATTTATCCGGCAGCGCGCAACAAGCGCCGGGTTTCGTTGCCGGAGCTCATAGCCCGCCCGCCGCCGCACCGCCTACCCTCGCCTGCACCCACAGCGAAGGGCATCCGACCATGCGTGGCTTGCTGGCACTGGCGACGACGCTGCTGCTCGTCCTGTCCGGCCCCGGGGTCTCCCCCGCCCGAGCCGACCCCGACTGGTCCATCGTCCCGGACGGGGAGCCGTCCCCCACGGGACCGCCGGCGGCCTCGCCGCCCGCCCGGGACACCGGCCACCTCCCCTGGCAGAAGGCGCTGCCCGGGACCGCCCGCGTGGTGCGCGAGCGCCGCCTCGACGCCCGCACCCTGGACGTGCTCGTCTCCTCGCCGTCGGTCGGCCGCCTGCTCCCGGTCCGCCTGCTCCTCCCCCGGGGCTGGTCGAAGACCGCCAAGCGGACGTGGCCGGTCCTCTACCTGCTGCACGGCGGCGCGGACGACTACACCTCGTGGACCCGCATGACCGACATATCCACCTTCACCAAGGACCTGGACGCCATCGTCGTCATGCCGGAGGCCGGCCGCGCCGGCAACTACTCGGACTGGCACAACGGCGGCAGGGGCGGCCCGCCGGCCTGGGCCACGTTCCACACCTACGAGGTGCGCCGCCTGCTGGAGATCGGCTACCGCGCCGGGACCCGCCGCGCGATCGCGGGCCTGTCGATGGGCGCGTACGGGGCCGTCAAGTACGCCGCCCGCAACCCCGGCATGTTCCGCTTCGCCGGCGCGTACAGCGGCATCCTGGCCACCCGGCTGCCCGGCATCCCGGCGATCATCATGAACGCGCAGGCCGGCGAGAAGCAGGACCCGCTGGCGCTGTGGGGCCACCCCAAGCGCGACAAACGCGTCTGGGCCGCGAACGACCCCATGGCCCTCGCCGCGAACCTGAAGGGCGTGCGCCTCTACCTCTCCAGCGGGACCAACAGCTTCAACGGGCCGCTGGACCCGCCCGGGTCGCCGTGGCATCCGGCGCACCTGGGCGAGCCCGTCTCGGCGTACACGGGAAAGGCCCTGAGCAAGCGGCTCAAGCAGCTCGGCATCCCGCACACGCTGCACCTGTACGGCAACGGCACGCACACCTGGCCGTACTGGATCCGCGAGTTCAAGAACTCGTATCCGATGATCCGCGAGGCCCTGCGGGTCTGAGCGCGACCTACGGGACGTCGAACGTCCTGCGGTTCCGCGCCCCGATGACCTCGATCCCCTCGGTGCCGAGGACGCCGTCGAGCGACAGCGACACCGTGTAGGGGGCCGTGGCCGGGAGACCGACGCCCGGCAGCGAGCCGGTGACCTCGATCCCCCAGTGTTCCGGCTGCCTGACGTAGACCAGCGGGGACAGCTCCACCTTCATGTTGAGGTAGGGCTTGGTCCCGCTGACGATCAGGATGAACGAGTCGGGCGCGACACCGGGGACGACCCGCGCCTCCTCGAAGTCGACCGGCCGCACGGAGGAGGGCGGCGGTGGGTGGGTGGAGTCTTCTGACATGGTGACGATCAGACCTTCCTGAGCACCAGCAGCTCGCTGCGATGGTCCGCGCCGATCGGCTCCCAGGCGGCGGGCCGCAGACCGCTCGCCATGAGGGTGGCACCGTACCAGCGGGCGCCGTCGCCTTCCAGCTCGTACAGCGCCTCTGGGTCGAGACCGGCCAGCCGCAGCCGGCGCGGGCCGCGCTTGGCGTTGCCGAGCGGGTTGTACACGAGCACCACGACCTGGTCGCCGAGCACGTACTGCACCGCCGAGCGCTCCTGCCCCGGCGTGCCCGCCAGGCGGTACTGCCGCCCGTGCTGCACGGTCGCCCGCACCCGCTTGTACTGGGCGATCAGCTCGGCCGCCGCATCCAGCTCGCCGGAGGTCCACTCCGACAGGTCGCCGCCGATCCCCAGCACGCCCGCCATGGCCACGTGGAAGCGGTAGCGCAGCGGCATCGCGCGCCTGGTGGTCGGGTTGGGCGAGTCGGTGACCCAGGCCGACATGGCACTGGCGGGGTAGAGCTGGGAGAACCCGTGCTGCACGGTCTGCCGGTCGCGCGCGTCGGTGTTGTCCGACGGCCAGACCTCGTCGGTGTAGCGCATGATCCCGAGGTCGATCCGGCCGCCGCCGCCCGCGCAGGACTCGATCCGCAGCCCGGGGTGGCGCTCGCGGAGCAGCTCCATCACCCGGTAGACGCCGCGCGTGTGCTCGATCCACACCCGGTCCTGCGCCGCGCCCTGTTCCGGCCAGCCCGCCTGGGTGAAGGGGCGGTTCATGTCCCACTTGAGGTAGTCGAGGCCGAGGTCGGTGACCAGCCGGTCGAGCCAGCCGAGCGCCCACTCGCGTACGTCGTCGCGGGCGAAGTTGAGCACGAGCTGGCCGCGCTTCTCGTCGCGCCGCCGGTGCTCCAGGTGCAGGGCCCAGTCCGGATGCTCGCGGTAGAGCTCGCTCTCCTTGCTGAGCCCCTCGGGCTCCACCCACAGCCCGACGCTCATCCCCAGGTCGCGGATCCCGTCGAGCATGCCGCGCAGCCCCTCGGGGAAGCGCTCGCGGTGCGGCCACCAGTCGCCCAGCGACGTGGTGTCGTCGTCGCGCCGGCCGAACCAGCCGTCGTCGATCACGTACAGCTCGACGCCGATGGCGGCGGCCGTCTTGGCCAGCTCCAGCTGCTGCGCCTCGGTGACGGCGAACGTGGTCGCCTCCCACGAGTTGTACAGCACCGGCCGCTCCTCGAAGGGCGTGGGCAGCACGTGCCGGCGGGCGTACTCGTGCCAGGCCCGGCTGGCGGCGCCGAACCCGCCGCCGGAGTAGAGCCCCAGCGCGGACGGCGCGACGAGCTCCTCGCCCGGCGCGAGCGTCCAGCGCACCCCGTCGTGGCCGAAGCCGCCGGAGACGCAGACCCCGCCTTCCGGCCGCTGCGTGGTGGTCAGGCGCCAGCTCCCGCTCCAGGCCAGGGCGACGCCCCAGACCTCGCCGTGCTCCTCGGTTGCCGCGCCCGCGTCGATCATCACCCACGGGTTCGCCGTGTGGCTGGTGATGCCCTGGCGGCTGGTGAAGACCAGCTCGCCGACCGGCAGCGGCCCGCGCTGGAGCTGCAGCTCCTCGGCCCACGCGCCGAAGACGCCGCTGTAGCGGTAGGCCGCGGCGTCGGGGATGAACCAGTTGCCGGAGTCGAGCCGGGTGACCGCGGCTTCCGCGCCGGCCCTGACGGTGGTCCAGCGCTCGATGACGTCGGTGTCCTCGCGCACGCGTACGGACAGGACCACCTCGAACGGGTGGTGCGCATCGGCCAGCACGAGGTCCAGCCGCTGCGCGCCGCCGCCCTCGTCGTGGATCTCCGACCCGGTGAACCGCAGCTCCACCGAGCGCTCGTGACCGAACGTGACCTGCAGTGAGGGCGCGCCCCACCGCGTGCCACCGTCGACCGGCAGCAGTTCCTCGATCTCGGAGGGCGTGGAGAAGCTGGAGACGTGCCGCCGGGGCAGGCCGGTGACCTGGCGGGCGGCCTCCGGCGTGAGCCGCGGGCCCCAGTAGGTCTGCCGCGGCGCGGCCTCCCCGGTGAGCGGGTCCGTCTCCACGCCTATGACGTACGTGGAGGCGGGGGTGGTGATCGCCCAGTAGCGATCGTCTAGCGGGATTACAGGCATCGGCGTCCCCCGAGCTGCTGGATCGATCAGGCGGCTGGAGACTAACCGGCTTTAGTGCACCAGGTCAATGAAAGACCGCACCCGGATACCCCTGCTTGTGATCCACACCACGGGATTACTTGACAACATGAACAAACGGGCTCAACCATTGGCCCGTGTTCTCACACACCGCCACCGGAAATGTGCGGCTCACGGACGCCATGCGTTCGGTGTTCGTCGAGCTGCTCGTGCACGGCCCCCTGTCCAGGGCCGAGGTGGCCCGGCGGCTCGCCCTGTCGCCGTCCGCGCTGACCAAGCTGACCAGACCGTTCATCGAGTCGGGCTACCTGCTGGAAGCGGCCGGCGATGGTCCGGCGACCGTCGGGCGTCCCTCGCAACCCCTGCAGGTGGACGCCTCGCGCATGTCGTTCGCCGGGATCAAGCTCACCGCCGACGAGCTGTTCGCCGTACGCACCGACCTGGCGGCCACCGTCCGGATGGAGACCTCCAGGCCGCTCGCGGACCACGCGATCGACCACGTGCTCGGCCGGATCGTCGAGGCGGTCGAGGAGCTGACCGTGCCGGGCCGGCCCCTGTCGGCCGTGGGCATCAGCCTGGCCGGCACGGCCACGCCGGGCGATCCCGTCGTGCACACCTCGCCCTTCCTCGGCTGGAGCCAGCTACCGCTGGCGGACCTGGTCGAGGAGGCCGTGTCGGTGCCCACGGTGCTGGACAACGACGTACGGGCGCTGACGGCCGTGCAGCAGTGGTTCGGCGAGGGCGTCGGGCACTCGTCGTTCGCGCTGGTCACGGTCGGGGCCGGGCTCGGCTGCGGGCTCGTCATCGGCGACCGCCTGGTCACCGGGCAGTCGGGCGCCACCGGGCTCGTCGGCCACCTGCAGATCGACGACCGCGGCCCCGTGTGCGAGCGGGGCCATCGCGGCTGCGCCCGCGCGTACGCCACCTCCCCCGCCATCCGCCGCTCGATCGCCACCACGCTCGACCGGCCCGAGCTCACCTTCGACGACTGCCTGGCCCTGGCCGCCGACGGCCACCCCGTCGCGCGCCGCGTGCTGGACGAGGCCGGGGCCGCCCTGGGCCAGGTGGTCGCCACCGTCGCCAACATCACCGGGCCCGAGCTCGTCGTCCTGTCCGGCGAGTCGGTCCACATGTACGACGTGTGCGGGCAGGCGTTCCACACCGCGCTCGCCCGTCACACGCACTGGACGGCCACCCCCGTACGGGTGGCCGTCAAGCCCTTCGCCTTCAACGAGTGGGCCAGGGGAGCGGCCGTCACCGCTCTCCAGCATCTGCTGTTGCACCGCTGATCAACCGCCGGCGGGCACTAGGAGGTCTGATGACCAGTGATACCGTCCGCGCCGCCCCCCGCCTCACGCCCGGGACAGTGCCCAAACCCCCTCCCCCTCCCCTCCGACGCCGCCTGGGCGACCTGCCGGTCGCGGTCCTGTTCGTCCTCCCGGCGGCCGTCGGCTTCGCCCTCTTCTACCTCTGGCCCGCCATCCGCGGCGTGTATCTGAGCCTGACCAGGTACAACGTCCTCACCCCGCCTCGCTTCATCGGCCTGGAGAACTACGAGCGGCTGTTCGGCGACCGCCTGTTCTGGAACGCGCTGAAGGTCACCGCCGAGTACGTGGTGATCAACATCGGCACCCAGACCGTGGTCTCCATGCTGCTGGCCGTCCTGATGTACCGGCTGACCAGGTCGATGATCGTGCGCGGGATCGTGCTGCTGCCCTATCTCGTCGCCAACGTGGTCGTGGCCCTCGTGTGGTTCTGGATGCTCGACTTCCAGCTCGGCGTGGTCAACAACCTGATCGAGTGGCTGGGCTTCGACCGGGTGGCGTTCTTCGGCTCGGACTGGGCCATCCCCACCATCGCGGGCATCAACACCTGGCGGCACATGGGCTACACCGCGCTGCTCATCTTCGCCGGGCTGCAGATGATCCCGCCCAGCGTGTACGAGGCCGCCGCCATCGACGGCGCCTCGGAGTGGCGGACGTTCTGGCGGGTCACGCTGCCGCTGCTGCGCCCCGTCATGGCGCTGGTCATGGTGCTGAGCGTCATCGGGTCGTTCCAGGTGTTCGACACCATCGCCGTCACCACGGCCGGCGGGCCGATCAACGCCACCCGGGTCATCTACTTCTACATCTACGACCTGGCGTTCAACCGGTTCAACTTCGGCTACGCCGCCGCGCTGTCGTCCGTGCTGTTCGTGCTGCTCGCCGGGGTCGCGTACCTGCAGATGCGCCTGTCCCGGGCCGGCGAGTCCGATCTGAGGGGGTCGTGATGGCCTCGATCCGCTGGGGACGGGTGGCGGGCTGGGCCGTGCTCGTCGTGGTCATGGCGGTGACGCTGTTCCCGTTCTACTGGATGTTGCGTACGTCCTTCTCCAGCACCCGCGCGCTGGCCGGTGGAGCCACGGACCTGCTGCCCGTGGACTTCACGCTCGGCGCCTACCGCCGCGTGCTGGGCCTGTCGACCACGGCGGAGGCGGTGGCCGAGGGCGGGTCGAGCGGCACCGTGAACTTCTGGCTCTACCTGCGCAACTCGATCGTCGTGTCCACCACGACCACGGCCGGGCAGGTCTTCTTCGGCTCGATGGCCGCCTACGCCTTCGCGCGGATGCGCTGGCCCGGCAGGAACGCCGTCTTCACGCTCTTCGTCACCGCGCTCATGGTGCCGCCGATCTTCACCACGCTGCCCAACTTCGTGCTGATCAAGGATCTGGGGCTGCTCAACACCTATCTCGGGATCATCCTGCCGCACCTGCTCATGACGCCGTTCGCGGTGTTCTTCCTGCGGCAGTTCTTCCTCGGGATCAACGCCAGCGTGGAGGAGGCCGCGCGCATCGACGGGGCCGGGCACGTACGCACGTTCTTCCGCATCGTCCTGCCCATGAGCCGGGCCCCGATCGCCACGCTGGCCATCCTCACCTACATCACGAGCTGGAACGACTACTTCTGGCCGCTGCTGGTCGGCAAGGCGGAGAACGTACGGGTGCTCACGGTCGCCCTGGGCATCTTCCGCTCCCAGACCCCGCAGGGCAGCCCCGACTGGGCCGGACTCATGGCCGCCACCCTCTTCGCGGCACTTCCGATCATGGTGCTGTTCGCCGTGCTCGGCCGCCGCGTCATCGACTCTATCGGCTACACCGGCGTCAAGTGAGCGCCGTTCCCCCCACCACGGAAGGTTGATGTTGTGAAGCGTTGTCTTGCCGTCGCCGGCGCGGCGGTGCTGCTGCTGACCGGCTGCGCCGCCGAGCCCGAGGGCGGCGCCGCCGCCGGCGGTCCCGCCACGATCGACTACTGGCTCTGGGACGTCGCCCAGCAGCCCCAGTACCAGGCCTGCGCCGACGCCTTCCACAAGGCGAACCCCCAGTACACCGTGAAGATCACCCAGTACGGCTGGGACGACTACTGGACGACGCTGACGACCGCGTTCGTCTCCGGCACCGCCCCCGACGTCTTCATCAGCCACCTGTCGCGCTACCCGCAGTTCGCCGCCCAGGGCCAGCTCCTGCCGATCAACGAGCAGGTCGCGAAGGACAAGGTGGACCTGTCAATCTACCAGGACGGCCTGGCCGACCTGTGGGTGACCAAGGACGGGCAGCGCTACGGGCTGCCGAAGGACTTCGACACCGTGGCGGTGATCTACAACACCGAGAAGGTCAAGGAGGCCGGGCTCAAGCCGGAGGAGATGGCGGAGCTGACCTGGAACCCCCGGGACGGCGGCACGTACGAGAAGGCCATCGCCCGCCTCACCGTGGACAAGAACGGCAAGCGCGGCGACGAGCCCGGCTTCGACAAGAAGAACGTGGCCACCTACGGCATCGGCTCCAACGGCAGCGGCGCCGGCTTCGGGCAGACCGAGTGGAGCATGTACACGATGAGCAACGGCTGGCAGTACGCCGACCAGAACCCGTGGCCCACCCGGTTCAACTACTCCGACCCGAAGTTCAAGGAGACCATCAAGTGGTTCACCTCGCTCATCGAGAAGGGCTACATGCCGAGCATGGACATCGTCAACTCGGGCGTCGGGCAGATCGACGCGTACGGGGCGGGCAAGTACGCGATGGTCACCGAGGGCAGCTGGAACACCAAGAGCTACTGGGCGCTCAAGGACGTGAAGTCGGCCCTCGCCCCGACCCCGGTCGGGCCCATCGGTAAGCGGGCGAGCCTGTTCAACGGCCTGGCCGACAACATCTCGGCGACCACGGACAACCCCGAGGCGGCGTGGGCGTGGGTCAAGTTCCTCGGCTCACCGGCCTGCCAGGAGGAGATCGTGGCCAAGGAGGCGACCGTGTTCCCGGCCATCAAGACCGCTACGGCCAAGGCCGAGCAGGCGTTCGCCGCCGCGGGCATCGACGTCAAGCCGTTCACCATGCACGTCCAGGAAGGCAGCACGCACCTGGCGCCGATCGCCGACCACTGGGCCGACGTCACGGCCACCATGACGGAGACCATGGACTCGATCTTCTCCTTCAAGAGCGACGTCAACGCCCTCGACCAGGCCAACGCCACCGTCAACGGCCTCTTCGGCTGACCCGCCCGCGCCGGGGTACGGCGGGACACGCGAAAGGGGCCGGACACCGCCACTCAAGCGGTATCCGGCCCCTTCCGGGCAGTCCGGGTTCAGGAGGTGTGCAGGTAGACCTGGCCGAACACCTCTGACAGGTTCTTCAGGTCAGTGGCCATGTCCACCTCGGGGTTGGCCGGGTCGTAGATGGTGGCCAGGCGCGCACGGATCGAGCCGAGCTTCTTGAGCTGGTCCCAGGTGACGTTCGCCGCCCACTTCTCGCCGTACACCCGGTTGACCTGCCCCTGGTCGGTCTGCCAGCGGCTCCACAGCGTGACCGTCTCGGCGGCGTCGTTCTGCAGCGGGGTGGCGATGCGCTCGGTGATCGCCTTGGTGGCCTGCTCCTCGTTGAGCTTGGCGGCCCCGGTGGCGGCGAAGGAGGCGTCCTCGGCGGCGATCTGCGCGTAGGCGTCCCAGGAGCGGGCGCGGACCTGGATCCACTGGTTCCGCTGCGCCTCGGCGGCGTCGATCTTCCAGGTGGCGTACTCGGTGGCCAGGTGGCCGTTGTCGAGCGCGAGCTGGTCGATGTACCCCTTGTTCAGCCAGGCGCCGATGCGCTCGGCGTCGAGCAGCGGGTACTTCTTGGTCATCTCGGCCTTGCAGGCGTCGTTCGCGCCACAGCCGAGCAGCGGCACCACCGTGTGCGCGGACAGCTTCTTGCCCGGCAGCAGCGCGCGCAGCGCGGTCGTGGTCTCGACGACGAACTTCTCCAGCTCCTCGGCCGTGGCGAAGGTCTGGTTGTAGCCGAGTTGCGAGGTGAACCTGACGCCCACGACGCCGGGCTGCGCGGCGGCCAGCGCGGCGATCTTCTTGGCGGCCTCGGCGAGCTTGCCGTCCTTGTAGTCGTCGGCGAGCTCGGTCTCGATCCAGACGCGCATGGTCGTCTGGGCGACGGCCTGCGCGGCCTGGCCGGCCGGCGTCTCCTTGGCCGCGGTCTTCTCGGCGGCGGTGATCTCGCTCGGGTCGACGTAGCACTGCTCGCCGTTCTGGCACTCCGGCGTGCCGCCGTCCTCGGCGCCGGGCACGTCGGGCTCGCCGACGTCGTGCATCTCGCCGTCACCCTCGGAGTCGGTGGGGCACTCGTTGCCCGGCTCGCTGCAGTCCACCGTGATCGGGTTCTGCGGGCCGGCCTCGATCATGTGCTGGCCGTCGTTCTCGAGCCAGAACTTGGCGATGTCCAGGGCCTCTTCGGGCGTGGCCATCCAGCGGCAGACGACGTACGCCGGGGTGTCGGCCGACATCAGGTCGTTGCAGCTCCTGTCGTCGTCCTCCGACCAGGCGGGAACGCCGATGCCGAGGAGCGAGAGGGTGAGTCCGATGATGAAGACCTGCCGTAGCCGCCGTCTCATGGCACCTTACTTCCAGGGGGTGATCGCGGGCATATCGCACAATATCTGGACGATCAACAACGTTCAATGAGATCCATGGCGCTCTTCACGCCGTCCTCGACGCGAAGTAGCCGCCCCAGTTGAGCCGAATTTTCTTGATATTTCGACACGGCCAGCAGCCGCGCGGCCAGCCCGTCCCTGCTCAGCGCCCTGATCGGCAACGGCGCCGGCCCCGCCCCGAGCGCCGCCACCCTGCGCCCCCAGAACGGCTGATCGGAGAAGAACGGGCAAACAATGTTGGGCACACCCGACGCAAGCCCTGTTCCAGTGGTCCCCGCGCCGCCATGATGAACAACGGCCGCCATTTCGGCGAACAAAAGATCGTGCGCCACCTCCCCCACCACCCGGACGTCATCGTTCTCCGTCACGGGCAGCCCCTGGACGACCCCCCGCATCCGCGCCTTCCGCAGGGCGGCCACCACCTCATCGGCCACCCGCTCGGGCTCCCCGGGCACCATGCTCCCGAACCCCACGAACACGGGCGGCCGCCCCGCCTCCAGAAAATCCTCGATCCCACCGAGCCACCCCGGCCCACCGGTAGCCGTGGCCCGGCCGCTCAGACGCCAGTAACCGGTCATGTGCACGTGCCGGGGCCAGTCGGCGGGCCGGGGCACCACCAGAGGGCTGACCCCGCACAACACCGGCACCCGCGCCCGCCGGTCGGCCGCGAACGGGCTGCCGCGCATCGGCCCCAGCCCCAGAACGCCCGCCCGCAACCGGTTCACCATGCGGCCGAGCACCATCCAGCCGAGCCGCTCGACCAGGGCGTAGCTGGCCCGGTTCCCCAGCGGGCCCAGGCTCGCCCGGGGCACCAGGGGGTTCGGGAACTCGCGGGTCGGCTCGCTGGGCTGGAAGTGCAGGATCCGGTACGGCATTCCGTACCGTTCGTGGAGATGCCTGCCGAAGGCGCCCAGGGCGGGGGCGAGGACCAGGTCCGCATCGGCGCAGGCGGCGTCCACCTCCTTGACCAGGATGGCGGCAAGCGGTTCGACGACCGTCCGGAAGCCCCGTACGAATCCCAGGGGGCCGCTCGCCAGCCACCGCCGCCCCGCCTCGCTCTCCGTCACCGCCAGGGGATCCACGCTCATGGGGGCGAACGTCACACCGGGCCCGGCCAGCCCCGCGTACCGCCCGGCGGCGACGAGCGTCACCTCATGCCCCCGCCCCGCCAGCCCCCGGGCCAGCGCCGCGCAAGGCTGCACGTCCCCCCGCGACCCGATGCCGAGCACGGCGACCCTCACGGCGCCACCGGCCTCACGGGAAGGGCCACGGCACCCCTCATGGCAGGGCCACCAGGCTGACCAACGCCCCGACCAGCACCAACCCGGCCGCCACCAGCAGCCCGGCCGTGTACCCGGCGGCGAACCCGCCCCCGGCCTGCACGACCACCCCGACCGCAGCAATCCCGAACAGTCCCGAAATTTCACGACTCACCGAGAAGATGCCGCCCGCCACCCCGGCCCTCGACTCCGGCACGGCACCCAGGACCGCCGACCCCAGCGGCATGGTCAGCGCCGACCCGACCCCGATCGCGCACACGGCGGGCAGCAGCCGCCCCCACCCGTCCCCGGCCTGCAGCGTGGCGGCCAGGGCCATGCCCAAGGCCACGAGCACCAGCCCGGCCGCCACCGTCCGCCCGGCCCCCAGCCGCCGCTCCACCGCCGGCGCCAGCGGCGTGACCAGCACCACCAGCAGCGCCAGCGGCACGAACGCCATCCCGGAGGCCGTGGGCGTGAACCCCAGCACGCCCTGCAGGAAGATCGCGGTGTAGAAGAACACCCCGTTCACGCCGAGCCCCCAGAGCACCTGGGCGACCACCCCGCCGGCGAAACTCCGCACCGCGAACAGCCCCAGATCCACCATCGGCTCGCGGGCCCGCCGCTCGGCCACCGCGAACACCACCCCGCCCCCCGCACAGGCGACCAGCCCGCCCACGACGACCGGCGACCCCCACCCGTACTCACCGCCGTGGATCAACACGAACGTCCCCGCCGCCAGGAACGCCACCGACCCCGCCGTCCCGGCCCGATCCACCCCCCGGCCCGCCTCGGGACCACCCGCCCCCGCCGGAACAGCCACGGTGGCCAGCCCCATGACCACCGCCCCCATCGGCACGTTGACCAGGAACACCCAGCTCCAGTGCACGTGCTGGCTGAGCAGCCCGCCCACCACGGGCCCCAGCGCCAGCGCCGCCGCCCCGGAGGCCATCCACACGGCCACCCCCATGGACCGCTGCCGCTCCTCCCGCCCGGCCAGCATGGCCAGCGTCGCCGGCAGGACCAGCGCCGCCCCGGCCCCCTGGACGAGGCGGGCGGCGATCAGCACCTGGATCGACCCGGCGAGCCCCGCGCCGAGCGAGGCCACCGTGAACGTGCCCAGCCCCGCCAGCAGGACCCGCCGATGCCCGTGGACGTCGGCCAGCCTCCCGCCGGCGAGCATGAGGCCCGCGAAGGTCAGGATGTACCCGGTGGCGACCCACTCCAGGGCGGTCAGCCGGGCGCCGAGGTCGCGCTGGATGCTGGGGAGCGCGACGGTGACGACCGTGTTGTCCAGCGTCGTCATGAACCCGGCCAGGCCGGTGACGACGAACAGCGGCCAGACCCCGGCGGGCCGCCGCACCCGGGTGACGGCCAGGCTCACTCGTCCACCTCCGCCCAGGTCCACCCGCCACCGGGCCGGGCCCGCACCACCCTCGTACGCCCCCGCCCCACCCGCACCCACCCGGGCCGCTCCCCGGCCGGCTCGACGGCCTCCCGTGGATCGGTGGGCAGGGGTACGGGATCGGTGTCCGCCCCGAAAACGGCCGGCCGCCCCTTGAAGGTCACCACCGGCGACGCCCCACCCGGCAACCCGGCAGCACCCGGCACCGCCCCCTCAGACGGCGCCGGGCCCTGCGGCCGAGCGGGGCGCGGCAACCGGTCGGGACGGGACTGCCCGGGCCCTGACCGCGCCTCGGACGAAAGCGGCACCGACGAAAGCGGCACCGACGCAGGCGGCACCGACGCAGGCGGCGGGCCGTCCTGGGGCGGGGCGCTTGCACGCGACGCCGCGCTCCGCGATGCGGTGGCGCCAGGCGGCCCCGGCGCAGGCAGCGCCGCGCGTGGTGGCGAGGGCGGGTGCCCGGACGGGGAGTGGGACGGGGGGTGAGGTGGGGACGGGGGGTGGAGGTCGATGTGGTGGTGGAGGCGGCGCCACGATCGGGGCAGCCACCAGTTCGCCCCGCCCAGCAACCGCATCGACGCCGGCACCAGCAGCCCCCGCACCAGCGTGGCGTCCACCACGATCGCCACGAACATCCCCACCCCCAGCAGCTTCACGATCGTGATCCCCGCCGTGGAGAACGCCCCGATCACCACCAGCAGCAGCAACGCCGCGCTGGTGATCACCCCGCCCGTCTGCTGCAGCCCCGCCGCCACGGCCGCCGTGTTGTCCCCGGTGCGCAGCCACTCCGCCCGCACCCGCGACAGCAGGAACAGCTCGTAGTCCATCGACAGCCCGAACACCACGGCCAGGATGAGCACGGTCACGGTCGCCTCGATGGACCCGGTGGAGGTGAACCGGAGCACGGAGGCCAGGTGACCGTCCTGGAAGGCCCACACGATCACCCCGAACGAGGCGCCGATCGACAGGACGTTCATCAGCAGCGCCTTCACGGGCAGCACCAGCGACCCGAACGCGGCGAACAGCAGCACCCACGTCACCGCGCACACCACCAGCGCCATCCACGGCAGGGTCGCGAGCAGGCTGTCCTGGAGGTCCAGCTGCGCGGCGGTGGCCCCGCCGACCACCACCCGGCGCACGTTCGGCTCCGGCGTCATCGCCCGGATCGACCGTACGAGCGAGCGGGCCTCGTCCGACATGGGATCCCGGTCGTAGCGCACGGACAGCCGCACCGCGCCGCCGTCCCGCGCGAGCCCGGCCACGTCGACCCCCGTGACGTGGGGCAGCCGCTTCAGCCGGGTCACCAGGGGCCGGACGTCCACGGGGCTCACCGGCGTGACGGCGCTGATCGGCGTGTGGCCCTGCCCGAGCGGCCCGGGGACGGCGGGCTCGCCGGTGAAGGTGCGTTCGACCAGGACGTGTACGTCGATCGGCGACATGGCGTTCCTGGCGAAGTCCCGATCGAGCGTCTCGGCCACCCGGCGGCCCTCGGAGGCGGCGGGCAGCACCCGGTGGTCCACGTTCCCGAACTTGACGTGCAGGAAGGGCACCGCCAGCGAGACCAGCACCACGGTCACCACCACGAGGTACAGCAGCGGTCGCCGCATCACGCTGGAGGCGACGGCGTGCCACACCCCGCCGCCCTCCCGCCGCCCGAAGTCGGGCGTCAGGCGCAGGGCGTTCACGCGCGGCCCGAGTATCCCCAGGACGGCGGGCAGCACGACCAGCGCGGCGCCCATCGCGACCAGCACCACGGCCGCCGCCCCGAGCCCGATCGAGCGCAGGAACATCTGCGGGAACAGCAGCAGCCCCAGCAGCGCCGTGGCCACCGTCAGCCCGGAGAAGGCCACGGTGCGCCCGGCGGTGGCCATCGTGCGCACCACGGCCTGCTCGTTCGAGGCCCCGCGCCCGATCTCCTCCCTGAACGCCTTGAGCACGAACAGCGAGTAGTCGATGGCCAGGCCGAGCCCGAGCATGGTGACGACGTTCAGGGAGAAGACGGAGACCTCGGTGACCTCGGTGAGCAGCCGTAACAGCACCAGGGCGCCGAGCACCGCGAGCAGCCCCACGAGCAGCGGCAGCCCGGCCGCCACCAGGCTGCCGAACACCACGACGAGCAGCACGAGCAGCACCGGCATGGAGATGGCCTCGGCGCGGGCGAGGTCGGCGGCGGTCTGGTCGTTGAGCTCCTTCAGCAGCGGCACCGCGCCGCCGACGGACACGTACAGGTTCTCGACGGTCCTGAGCCGCGCGGCTATGGCCGCGTACGCGCGCTGCTCGTCGCCCTTCAGCGTGACCAGCGCGTACGTCGAATGCCCGTCCCGGGACACCATCTCCTTCGCCCCGGTCGTCCAGTACGTGACCATCCGGCGCACGTGCTCGGCCGGCAACCGGCGCAGCGAGTCGTGCACGGCCCGCTTGTACCGGGGGTCGCGCACCTCGACCGAGGGGTGCCGGTAGAGGACGACCACGTCGGGGGCGTGACCGCCGTACCACTGGTCGTTCCAGCGCGCGGCGGTCGTGGAGTCGGCGCGCGGGTCCTCGAAGCCGCCGTCCGCCATCCGCCCGAACAGCTCCAGCCCCAGCGGCGCCACCAGGAGGGCCGCCGCCAGCGTCAGCACCAGCAGCGTCCACCTGCCGCGGTAGACCAGGCGACCGGCCCGCTCAAACAAGGGCGCCCTCCAGGTACGCCCGCAGGCACGCCCGCCGGGCGATCTTCCCGCTGGACGTCCTCGGCACGGCCCCGGCGCCGGTCAGCACGAAGTCATGCACCGATAGTTCGTGATATTTCCAGACCGCCGCGCGCACCGCCCGGCCCACCTCACCGGCGTCCGCGTCCAGCCCGAGCCGCGACCGCTCGGCCACCACCACCAGCCGCTCCCCGGGCGGCTCTCCGGGCGGCTCCCCGGACACCGCGAAGGCCGCGACCCGGTCCCGCCGCACCGCCGGGTGCGCCTCCTGCACCGTGGCCTCGATGTCCTGGGGATAGTGGTTGCGCCCGTCCACGATGACCAGGTCCTTGATCCGGCCGGTGACGTACAGCCGGCCGTCGTGCAGCACGCCGAGGTCGCCGGTGCGCAGCCAGGTCCCGTCCGCGCCCTCCAGCACCGCCCCGAACACCTCCGCGCTGCGGCCGGGATCCCGCCAGTAGGCGCGGGCCACGTTCGGCCCCTGCACCCAGACCTCGCCCACCTCCCCGTCGGGCCGCGCCCGCCCGTCCGGGCCGACGACGCGTACCACCTGGCCGTGGGGACGGCCGCAGGAGACGAGCATGCTGCGCGGCCCCGGGCCCGAGGAAGGCACCGCCCGCCCGTCGCGCAGCGCGTCCCGGTCGAACGCGGTCACCACGGGCCGCTCGTCCCGTCCGGTCGCGGTCACGAAGACGGTCGCCTCGGCCAGCCCGTACGCGGGCGTGTGCGCCTCCGGCCGCAGCCCGCACCCGGCGAACGCCGTGTCGAACGCCTCGATAGCGCCCGGCCGCACCGGCTCCGCCCCGTTCAGCATGACCCGCACCCCGGACAGGTCCAGCCCCTCCTTCTCCTGGGGGCTGACGCGGGCGGCGGTGTACTCGTAGGCGAAGTTGGGCCCGCCGGTGAACACGTCGCCGAATTCCGACAGCAGCCGCAGCCAGCGCACCGGCCGCATGACGAACGCCACCGGATCCATGAACGCCGCCTGGTTCCCGCCCATCATCGGCATCGCCACGGTGGCGACCAGCCCCATGTCGTGGAAGAGCGGCAGCCACAGCGCCGCCACGGAGGTCCTGGGCCGCGCCCGGAACACCTCCCAGAGCTGGGTGGCGTTGGCCGTGAGGTTCGCGTGGGTGATCTCGACCCCGGCCGGCGCGCGGGTGGAACCGGAGGTGTACTGCAGGTAGGCCAGGTCGCCGGGCCCGGCCGGCTCGCCCTCCCACTCGTCGGCGAGCAGGTCGGAGACGGTGTCCACGCAGAGCACGTGCTTCGGCGCCGGGGCGGTGGCCAGGAAGTCGGTGACGCCGGGCAGCGCGGCCGTGGTGGTCAGCACGACAAGGGGGCCGGCGTCGGCGTATGCCCCGGCCAGCCGCTCGGCGTGCCCCGGCAGCCCGGGGGCGAACAGCGGCACCGCGACCAGCCGCGCGTACATCACACCGAGCATCGCCACGACGTAGTCGAGCCCCTGCGGCGCGAGCACCGCCACCCGGTCGCCGGGCCCGGCCAGCTCGCGCAGCCGCACGGCCAGAGCCCTGGCCCTGAGGTCCGCGCCGCCCCAGGTGAGCGTCCGGCGCGAGCCGTCCCCGAGGTGGTCGACGAACGTGTACGCGGGCGCTTCCGGGATCTCCCGTGCCCACCGGGCCACCCGGGCGATCAACATGTCGCGCATGCCTGGTCCCCTCGCCGTCAGCAGGGACCTAGCAAATTACGGGAGAAGCAGTCGCGATTCTTGCCAAACACCGGCACATTCCGCGATCGGTCTTGTTGGCCGCGTGACAATAAATAAGCACACGACAACGGCCGCACATTACGGCAGGATGGTGGGGTTTGGCCGTTTTTCAGGGGGTTTGCGCCGGTGCATAGTTTTGTCAGCGATCTCGAGCTGCTCCGGGACCGGCGCTTCGCACTCCTGCTGTCAGCACGGACGATCTCCATGCTGGGCAGCGCGTTCGCCCCCGTGGCGCTGGCGTTCGCCATCCTCGACATGCCCGGGGCCACCGCCTCGACGCTGTCCGTGGTGCTCACCGCCGAGTCGCTGCCCATGATCCTTTTCATGCTGGTCGGCGGGGTGATCGCGGACCGGCTGCCGCGCCAGCGGGTGATGATGACCGGCGAGTTCCTCATGGCGGCCGCGTTCTTCGCGCTGGCCGCGATGCTGCTCAGCGGCTGGACCCCGCTGCCCGCGCTGGTCGCGGCGGCGGCGCTGGCCGGGGTGGCCACGGCGATCACGTTCCCGGCGCTCACCGGGATCATCCCCGAGGTGGTACCCGCCGAGCGGCTGCAGACCGGCAACGCGCTGCTCGGCCTGGGTGCCAACGCCTCGCGCGTGGCGGGCGCGGTGCTGGGCGGCGGCACGGTGGTGCTGTTCGGCGGGGGCTGGGCGCTGGTCGTGAGCGGCGCGATGTTCGCCGTGGCGGGCGTGCTGATCGCGCGGTTGCGCCTGCAGCCGGGCGAGCGCCCCCGTGGCGAGGCCCACTCGGTGCTGGGCGACCTGCGGGACGGCTGGCGGGAGTTCAGCTCGCGGCAGTGGATCTGGGTGGTGGTCGCGCAGTTCTCGCTGATGGTCATGGCCATCCAGGCCGGGCACGGCGTGCTCGGCCCGCTGCTGGCGAAGGAGTCGCTGGGCGGCCCGATGGCCTGGTCGGCGTTCCTGGTGGGCGAGGCCGTCGGGACGATCGCCGGCGTGCTGGTGGCGCTGCGGCTGCGCCCGCGCCGGCCGATCCTGGTGGCGGTGCTGCTCTGCCTGCCGACCGCGCTGCCGTACGTGCTGCTCGGGCTCGACTCGCCGCTCTGGGCGATCGTGGCCGGGGCCTTCGTGCTCGGCGTGTGCTTCGACGTGTTCGGTGTGCTGTGGCAGACGACGATGCAGCGCGAGGTCCCGGCCGAGTCGCTGTCGCGGGTCAGCTCGTACGACGTGCTCGGGTCGCTCATGTTCGGCCCGATCGGGCTGCTGCTGGCGGGGCCGGCGGCGGCGTTCTTCGGTACGGAGGAGTCGCTGCTCGGCTGCGCGGTCCTGGTCGTGGTGTCCACGCTGGCCGCGCTGCTGTCCCCCGGAGTGCGCAACCTGCGCGCGCCCCAGCCTCAGGCGGCTGCCCCGGCCGACCTGAAGTAGGCGTTGGCCCTGGGCTGGAACATCAGGGCCACCGCTCCCAGCACGGCCAGCACGTGCAGGATCCGGCTCACCGCGAAGGCCCATCCCACGGCGTCGGCCCCGGCCATGGCCTCGCCGATCGACCCGCCCGCCAGCAACCACTGGACGGGCTCGACCACCAGCGAGAGCGTGCCGAACACGCCGAGCGTGCCGGCCAGGGTCCAGCGCGCCCAGTTCGCCCCCTGCTTCAGCCGCAGCGCCAGGTAGACCGCCCCGGCGAACACGGCCAGCCGGAACCCGGCGCCCGGCAGCAACTCCCCGAGCGCCGAGGTGCCCTCGTACAGCTCTCCGGCGATCATCAGCACGGCTTCGAACGCGCCGAACGCGACCGCCGACAACCAGAGCATGGAGGCGGTGTGGACGACGGGCGGGGGCGACGGGTGCTCGGTCGGGCGGAGGTCGGTGATCGTGGTGGGACTCATGGCGGGCTCCTTCACGTGCGCGTTCGTCCTTGAAGTGTGCGCCGCGCACCCGGTCCGGATCATGCCCGCCGGCCCCCGACTTCGAGTGAGGCGCGCCCTACCAGACCTCGCCGCTCGTCCTCAGCCCGCGGGTGGGGGTGCGCGGGTGCGGCCCGAAGCGGGGCTCGGGCTCGTACGCGCCGTCCAGCACGCCCGCCACGTAGCCGGCCAGCGCCGGGGCGTGCTTGAACCCGTGCCCGGAGTCCCCGCCCAGCAGCCACACCCCGGGTGACGCCTCGGCGAGCAGCCACTCGGCGTCGGGCGTGAGCGCGTACTGGCAGACCTGGGTGAACAGCACCGGCGCGGCCGCCAGCGAGGGGAACCGGCGCCGCAGGTAGGTCCTGGCCCGCTCGACGCTGCCCGGGTCGACCACCCGCTCGCCGTGCTCGGGCTCGTACGGCGGCCCCTCCGCGTCGGAGGTCGCCTTCATCCCCACCCCGTCCACGTCGCCGTGCCCGTAGGCCGAGGCTCCGTGGTCCACCCAGGCCGGCGTCTCGGGGACCGACCACGCGGACGGCACCGCGAAGTGCAGCGTGTCCTGCTTGGTCACGGTGATCGGCAGCCCGTCGAACAGCTCGGGCAGCCACGCGCCGCACGCCCAGACCACCCGGTCGGCGTGCCGCACCTCGCCGTCGATCTCGACCGCGCACGCGTACGGCGCCGCCTCCCCGGCCACGGGCACCGCCCGCGCCCTGACCAGACGCACCCCGGCGGCCGTGGCCAGCCCCGCCGTCACCTGGGTGGCCCGCCGGGCCCTGATCACGCCTGCGTGCGGCTCCCAGAGCAGGAAGCTGAGGTCGTCGCCGCGGAAGTCGGGGAAGAACCTTCCGCCGTCGGCCGGGTCCAGCACCTCACACGCGATGTCCAGATTTTTCAGGACTCGGGCGCTGGCGTGCTCCCACCCGTCCGGCGTCCCGGCGAACCACACCATGCCCGCCTCCTGGTACAGCTCCTCGCCGGCCCGCTCGCCGAGGCGCCGCCAGCCGTCCCTGGCCTGCCAGGCGAGCCGGGCGTACCAGTCGTCCTCGCCGTGCGCGCAGCGCAGCAGCCGGGTCTCCCCCGCGCTGGCCTGCCGAACGTGACCCGGCCTGTGCTGCTCGACCAGCGTCACCTGCCAGCCGCTCTCGGCCAGCCGCAGCGCCAGTGACGACCCCCAAATGCCCGCTCCGACCACAATGACCGATTTCATGAGACCACGGTGACCGGAAACCACGTGCCGCCGCAAGAGCGAGTCACACGATGATCAGACGTACGACGACGCCGGCGCAGTTGCCCGCCACGCAGATCCGCACCGGCACCTCGGAGATGCCCGGCGCGGCCGGGACGCCGCCCACGTGGCCGTCGGGGCCGATGCTCACGCCGTCGGGCACCTTGTCGAGGTCGGTGACGGTGAAGGTGGGCACCACGCCCGGGGGGCCGCCGTTGATGCCGATCTCGCCGTCCAGCGCCGCGCCCGCCCGGCCGGGGAAGGTCAGCTCGCGCGGCTCCCACGGCACGTTGGCCAGCACCACGAGCGTGAGCTGCTGTGTCCGGCACGCCGGGCCGGCGCAGACCTGGACGCGGGCGACGTAGGTGCCGGAGCGCTGCGGCCTGCCGTACAGGCGGCCGCTCTGGTCGACCTTGATGCCGACGGCGAGGTAGGCGGGGCGGAAGGCCACACCCTTCGCGGTGGGCAGCAGCCGCTGGTTCACCTCGATGCCCTCGGTGACGTAGAAGGTGTCCTCGACCACGTTGCGGCCGGTCGGGGTGAGCGGGGTCTCGCTGGCCATGGGCGTGGTGAGCGAGGGCAGGGCAGGCGACAAGGCACACATGGCCAGCCCGGCAAGCAGGAGAACCCACCTTTGCCGCATGATTACCCCCCGGCTCTTCTATGTCGATACGTACCCCCGTAACCGCGCAGCGTCACTAGATAATCGATCGCATGGCCGCTGAATCCGCTCAGACCCTGGAACGCGGGCTCCGCCTGCTGAGACTGCTCGCCGACGGCAAGGGCGGGCGCACGCCGACCGAGCTGAGCACGGAGCTGTCGCTGAGCCGGCCCGTGGTGTACCGGCTGCTGACGACGTTGATGGGCGAGGGTTTCGTCCGCCGGGACGCCGAGGGCCGGGTGCACCTCGGGTTCGGGGTGCTGGCGCTGGCCCAGGCCGTGCAACCGCTGCTGCGCGCGGCGGCGGTGCCCACGCTGCGGCGGCTGGCCGAGCAGGTCGGCGCGACCGCGCACCTGACCGTGGCCGAGGGCGACGACGGGCTGGCGGTGGCGGTGGTGGAGCCGTCCTGGACCGACATGCACGTGGCCTACCGCGAGGGCTCGCGCCATCCGCTGGCCAGAGGCGCGGCGGGGCGGGCGATCCTGGCGCTGCGCGAGGGACGGCATGACTACTTCATCACGGAGGGGCAGTTGCAGGAGGGAGCCCGCGGCGTCGCCGCGCCGGTCACCGGGCTGCCATGGCTGGAGGCGTCGGTCGGAGTGGTGACGTTCGGGCCGCTGGGAGAGGCCACCGGGCCACGCGTGGTGGCCGCGGCCGCCGAGCTGGCGGCCGCGCTGGGTTGACATCTCCCGGCCGATGGCAGACCGTAATCACATATAGAGGACACTTCCGTCCGATAATCGGACATGCATGGAGGGGCCGGGATGCCGTACTACCGGGTCGTGGGGGAGGTGCCGCGCAAGCGGCATGTGCAGTTCAGGCGGCCGGACGGCGGTCTCTACGCGGAGGAGCTGATGGGCGAGGAGGGCTTCTCGTCCGACTCCTCGCTGCTCTACCACCGTCACCTGCCGACGGCGATCCTCAAGGCGGAGGCCGTCACCCCCTCGGTCGAGACCCGCCTGGAGCCCAACCTGCCGCTCTCACCGCGCCACTTCCGCACCCAGGAGCTGGCGAGCGCCGGCGACCTGATCACGGGCCGCATCTCCCTGGCGGGCAACGCCGACGTCCGATTGTCGTACGCCACCAGCGACCGGCCGAGCGAGCTCTACCGCAACTCCATGGGCGACGAGTGCGTCTACGTGCAGAGCGGGCGCGGGCGCTTCGAGTCCACCTACGGCGTGATCGAGGCCGGCGAGGGAGACTACGTCGTCATCCCGACCGGCACCATCCACCGCTGGGTGCCCGACGGGCCGGTGAACGTGCTGGCCATCGAGGCGTCCGGGCACATCAGGCCGCCCAAGCGCTACCTGTCGCAGTACGGGCAGTTCCTGGAGCACGCGCCCTACTGCGAGCGCGACCTGCGCGCCCCCGCCGAGCCGCACGTCGTGGAGGGCGAGGAGGTGCCGGTGCTCGTACGCACGCGCGGCGGGCTGACCCGGCTCGTCTACCGCAACCACCCGTTCGACGTCGTGGGCTGGGACGGCTACCTCTATCCGTACGCGTTCAACATCAACGACTTCGAGCCGATCGTGAAGAAGACGCACGCGCCGCCGCCGGTGCACCAGACGTTCGAGGGGCCGGGGTTCGTGGTGTGCTCGTTCTGTCCCCGGCCGCTGGACTACCACCCGGAGGCCATCCCGATCCCGTACAACCACCACAACGTGGACTCCGACGAGTTCATGTTCTACGTGGGCGGCGACTACTCCGCGCGCAAGGGCTCCGGCATCGACGTCGGGTCGATCTCGCTGCATCCGGCCGGCTTCACGCACGGGCCGCAGCCCGGGGCGGTGGAGGCGGTGATCGACGCGGTCTCGCGCGGCGTCACGGTGACGAGCGAGATGGCCGTCATGGTGGACACGTTCCGCCCGCTCGACCTCGGCCAGGGCGCCCTGTCCTGCGAGGATCCCGGCTACGCATGGACCTGGGCACGATGAGGCTCTACAGCGCACTGATCGACGACGCGGGCCTGTTCCCGCCGACGTCCCTGCACATGGACGAGGCCCTGGCCCGCAACCAGCGGGACCTGGAGCACGGCAGCCCGGTGCTCACGCACCGCTTCCTGTGCCCGGCCAGCCGGCTCGACCGGCTGCGCGGCATGGACTTCCGGCCGCGCCGGATCGGGCTGATCGCCGACACCTCCGAGCTGCCCGACTTCGGCGACCTCCCGGTGGACTACGTCGAAATGCGGCTGCCGCCCGACACGTCCGTCCAGACGCTGGCCGACCGGCTGCGCCTGCCCGACGGGGTGCGGCTCTTCGCCGAGGTGGTGCCGCGCAAGATCTCCCTGGACGTGCCCGACGACTGCGGCCTGAAGATCCGCTGCGGCGGCTCCTCGGCCGACATGTTCCCACCGGCCGAGCATCTCGGGCAGTTCATCAGGTCCTGCGCCGAGAACGACATCCCGTTCAAGGCCACGGCCGGGCTGCACCACGCCGTACGCCACTTCGACCCCTCGCTCGGCGTGGACCGGCACGGCTTCCTCAACCTGCTGCTGGCCGTCTGCGAGGCCGTGGAGGGGCGCGACCCGGTGCCGGTGCTGCGCACCACCGACGTCGGCCACCTCGTACGGCTGGCGGGCGCCGTACCGGACGACACGGCCGAGCAGGCGCGGCGGCTGCTGGTGAGCTACGGCTCGTGCAGCACCGCCACGCCCCTTGACGACCTGCGCACGCTCGGACTGATCGAGGAGGCTTCGTGAGCTTCGGGGTGGACAACCTGCCGTACGGCGTCTTCTCCTGTCCCGGGGAGCAACCCCGGGTCGGCGTCCGGTACGGCGACAAGGTGCTCGACCTGGCCCCCGCGCTGCACGACGAGGTCTTCGCGGCCCCCTCGCTCAACCCGTTCATGGCCAGGGGCCGCACGGCCTGGCACGACACCAGGACGCTGATCCGGAACAAGCTCACCGGCGACGTCTCCGTCACCGAGCGGCACCTCATCCCGCTGGACCAGGTGCGCCTGCACATGCCGTTCGAGGTGGCCGACTACGTCGACTTCTACTGCTCGCTCGACCACGCGAGCAACATCGGCAAGATCTTCCGCCCCGGCTCCGAGCCGCTGCAGCCGAACTGGCGGCACCTGCCCGTCGGCTACCACGGCAGGTCGGGCACGGTCGTGGTGTCGGGCACGCCGGTCGCGCGCCCGCAGGGGCAGCTCGGGCCGGGGAAGTTCGGCCCGTGCCAGAAGCTCGACATCGAGGCGGAGCTGGGCTTCGTGGTGGGCGTGCCGACCGCGATGGGCTCGCCGGCCGGGGCGTTCGAGGATCACGTGTTCGGGGTGACGCTGGTCAACGACTGGAGCGCGCGCGACATCCAGTCGTGGGAATACGTGCCGCTGGGGCCGTTCCTGGCCAAGTCGTTCGCCACGTCGATCTCCCCGTGGATCACCCCGCTGGAGGCGCTGCCCAGGATCCCCGGCCGCGCCCAGGATCCCGAGCCGCCCGCCTACCTGCGCCGGAAGGCCGACTGGGGGCTGGACATCTCGCTGGAGGTGCTGCTCAACGGGGAGGTGGTGTCGCGGCCTCCGTACTCGGCCATGTACTGGACGCCGGACCAGATGCTCGCGCACATGACGGTGAACGGGGCCTCGCTGCGCACCGGCGACCTGTTCGCCAGCGGCACGATCTCCGGCCCCGAGCGGGGCGAGCGCGGCTCGCTCATCGAGCTGACGTGGAACGGGACCGACCCGATCAAGCTGGCGGGCGGGGAGACCCGCGCGTTCCTGCAGGACGGCGACACGGTCACCATCCGCGCGACCGCGGCCGGCCTGACATTGGGGGAGGTTTCCGGAACTGTCGGATAGGTAACTCAAGGTGCCTGCGTGTTGACTCACCGCTACCCTGGGGTCTCCCCTTCCCTCGGAAAGCAGGAGTCACATGCGTCGTGCCGCGATGTTCTGTGTCGCCTTCCTCCTGGTCTGCCTGGTCTGTTCCGTCTCCGGCTGCGGTTCCGGCCCCACCGAGCCCACGTCGCCGCCGCCGGTCGTGCAGGTCTGGCCGCCGTTCGACACCAAGCGGGCCCGGCCAGACCGGGGCCTGGTGATCAGGGCGCACGGCGGCACGCTCACGCAGGTGCTGGTCTACCAGGACGGCGAGCCGGTGCCCGGCCGGCTCGACGACTCGCGTACGACGTGGCGCACCGACTGGACGCTCAAGCCCGCCACCGAATACACGGTGACCGCCACCGCCTCCCGCGAGGGCGCGCCGGCCACGGTGGCCATGGGCCGCATCCACACCCGCGCCGCCACGAACACGCTCCAGGTGGCCGCCACCTCGCCGCTGCCCGGCGAGACGGTCGGCACCGGCATGCCGATCGTCATCGACTTCGACGCTCCCGTGGAGGAGAAGGCGGCCGTCGAGCGGACGCTCGAGGTCACCTCGCGGACGCCGGTCGAGGGGGCCTGGCGCTGGACCAGCGACACGCAGGTGGTCTACCGCACCCGGCGGTTCTGGACGCCCCGGCAGACGGTCACGGTCACCGCCCATCTGGCGGGCGTACGCGCGGGCGAGGGCCTGTTCGGCGGCACCGACTCGACCTTCTCCTTCACCGTCGGCCGCGAGCAGAGCAGCACGATCGACACCCGGACGCATCAGATGGTCGTCCGGCGCGACGGAGCGGTCGTCCAGCGCATGGCCATCAGCGCCGGAAACGCCACCACCCGCGAATACACCACGACCAGCGGCGTCCACCTGACCATGGACAAGGGAAATCCGGTCCGGATGATTTCCCCGGGCCGAGAGGAAGGCGACCCCGGCTTTTACGACATGATGATCGACCACGCCGTGCGCATTTCCAACAGCGGCGAATACGTGCACGCCAAGGACAACGTGTGGGCGCAGGGCCGGGCCAATGTCAGCCACGGCTGCATCAATTCCCGGCCCGATCAGGCGGCCTGGTTCTACGAGTCCTCCCTGCGCGGCGACCCTGTCACGATCACCGGCACCAGCCGCCCGCTCGAATGGGACAACGGATGGGGTTTCTGGCAACTCTCGTGGGAGAAATGGCGCCAGGGAAGTGCTCTGCGCGAATCCGACACCGCACGCGTCGGGGTGCCGAACCGCTGATATCGGGACTACGGTAGGAGAAGGGGAACCACTTACGACCTCAGGCCCGTTGTCCCATACAGGAGGGCCGACATGGATGAATGGATCATCTGGGTAATCCTCGCAGTCGTTCTGGGCGTGGCCGAGATATTCACGCTCACGGCTTCGCTCGGTCTCCTCGGGGTGGCGGCGCTGCTGACCGCCGCGACCGCGGCCCTCGGGTTGCCCGTTCCCCTGCAGTTACTGTTCTTCGCAGCCTCCTCCGCGGCCGGCCTGCTGGTGCTCAGGCCGATCGCCATGCGCCATATCAAGCAGCCACCGCTGCAGCGGTTCGGCGTGGAAGCACTCGTCGGAAAGCCCGCCTACGTCGTCGCCGAAGTGACGGGCCGTGACGGTCGCGTACGCATCGGTGGCGAGGAGTGGTCGGCGCGCGCCTACGACGAGACCCTGGTGATCCCCACGGGGGCGACCGTCGACATCATCGAGATCGAGGGCGCCACAGCCCTCGTATATCCCCGGGAGTGACCCATGGACCCGCTGTTGCTGGTCGGACTCTTCGTCATACTCTTCGCGGTGATGACCCTGCTCAAGGCCGTGCGGATCGTCCCGCAGGCCCGCGCCCGCAACGTCGAGCGCCTCGGCCGTTACCACCGCACGCTCAAGCCCGGTCTCAACTTCGTCATCCCGTACATCGACCGCGTCTACCCCATGATCGACCTCCGGGAACAGGTCGTCTCGTTCCGCCCGCAGCCCGTCATCACCGAGGACAACCTGGTCGTCGAGATCGACACCGTCCTGTACTTCCAGGTCACCGACCCGCGGGCGGCGGCGTACGAGATCGCCAACTACATCACGGGTGTCGAGCAGCTCACGGTCACCACGCTGCGCAACGTCGTCGGCTCCATGGACCTGGAGAAGACCCTGACCTCCCGCGACACCGTCAACAGCCAGCTGCGCGGCGTCCTCGACGAGGCCACGGGCAAGTGGGGCCTGCGCGTCAACCGCGTCGAGGTCAAGGCCATCGACCCGCCGAAGACCATCAAGGACGCGATGGAGAAGCAGATGCGGGCCGAGCGCGACAAGCGCGCCGCCATCCTGAACGCCGAGGGCCAGCGCCAGTCGCAGATCCTCACGGCCGAGGGTGACAAGCAGAGCAGCATCCTGCGCGCGGAGGGCCAGCGCGCGGCCGCCATCCTGGAGGCCGAGGGCCAGTCGCGGGCCATCGACCAGGTCTTCCAGGCGGTCCACCGCAACGACCCGGACCCGAAGCTGCTGGCCTACCAGTACCTTCAGGTCCTGCCGCAGCTCGCGCAGGGCGAGGGCAACACGTTCTGGGTCATCCCCAGCGAGGTCACCTCGGCGCTGCAGGGCGTCTCGAAGGCGTTCACGGAGGCCCTGCCCCGCTCGGCGGCCACCCGGGAGGAGCTGCCGGAGACGTCGGCGGCGGACGAGGAGGTCGCCAAGGCCTCGGAGGCGGCGGCCGAGGCGGTGGCCGACGCCCAGGAGGCGGAGAGCCCGAACGGCCCCCGGCAGCTCACCCAGGCCGCCCAGGAGCCGTCCCCGTTCCCCGACCTGGACCGGAAGCCGACGGAGGCCGACCGCTGACAGATCGCACCAGGGGCGCCCGCCGTGTGGCGGGCGCCCCTTTGTGGTGCGGAGTCGAGGGAAGACGCTGCCGCGGAATGGCCGTCAGGGGTCAGGCGACGTCGATCAGGTGCCGGATCCGGGTCTCCTGGTGCGCGGCCCTGGCCCGGCAGGCCAGCTTGACGGCCGCGTCGGCGAGCGCGATGTCCCGGTTCACGGGCGGGATGTCGTCGCCCATCCTGGTGCGAAGCCAGTCGGAGATCTCGGCCCAGGAGTAGATGCTGATGTTGTCGGCCTCCATGACCGGCTCCGGAAAACCGCCGGGACCGCGCTGCCCGGCGGCGAGCTGACGCAGGCTCGCCTGCGTACGCCCACCGTGCCGCCGCGCCGCATCCCCCAGCGTCACCCCGTCCCCTTGGCCGACGCCGACTGCCCAAAGGCCCTCGACCCTACGGAGATCGGTGAGCACGGAGGCGACGGCGTCCAGCAGGCTTGCCGCCGCACGATCGCATCTGAGGTGAACGCTGCGGTCCGGACCGCCGGCTATCGAGCAGTCGTCCAGTCCTGCTTCGTACAGAGCGTCCGTCTCCGCGTCGGTGGGCTCGCGATTGAGAACCACACGGAAGTTCCAGGTTGTAGCCCGTCGCACGACTCTCGCGCGACGGGCGTCCGGCCCTTCGGGGGCGTCAGTGCGACAGCGGCGCGTCCGTGGTGTCCACGAGCACGCAGTCGGCGATCGGTCCCTCGCCCACCCGGGCCCAGATGCCGGCGATCACCCCGCCGTTGTTCTCGCCCACGCTGAACTCCAGCACCCCCGTCTGCCCCGGCCCGATCACGCTCGGGTCGATGGTGAAGCCCGGTTCGCCGCCCTCCGGGGCCGGCCAGACGGACAGTTCGGCCTCGTCGGTGGTGAGGAAGCGGGCGGCGCGGGGCTGGGGGCTGCACTTCTTGCCCATCGGGATGTAGTCCACGACCACGTTCGCCCCCATCCCCCGCAGCTCCTCCTGCAGGCTCTCCGGGTTCCTGGCCTCGTTGATGGTGATGTGGATCAGCCCGTCGGCCCCCTTGGTCACCGCGTACGCGGGAGTGCCGCCGAGCAGCAGCGGTACGGCCAGCGCGGCGGCGGCCGCCAGCCCCAGGGCGGGGGCCAGCACGGCGAGGCGGGGGCGGCGGCGTCCGGCGGGCGCCCGGTCGATCTCGGTCATGACGAACTCCTTGAGCAGCCGGTGACGGCCCTCGGGAAGATCGCGCTCGGTCGGCCAGTTCATCGGATCTCCTCCTTCGAGGGGCCTCGGTCACCTACTACCTGTCGCCGCTGCGGAGGTGGTTCCCCGGCGCCGGCGAGTTTCCCGCGGGCCCGTGACAGCCGGGACCGGACCGTGCCCACCGGGATGCCGAGCGCCTCCGCCGCCTGGGCGTAGTCGAGGCCGGCCCACACGCACAGCGCGAAGACGTCCTGCTCCTGCCGGCGCAGCCGGTCGTAGGCCCGGCGGACGGCGGCCAGCCGGTCGGCGTCGTCGATGCGGCCCACGACCTCGTCGGCGAAGTCCGGCACCCGCTCGCCCCTGGGCAGCCGGGCCAGGGCGTCGTCGTGCCGGCGGGCGGCGCGGCGCACGTTGCGGTGCACGTTGGTCGCGATGCCGAGCAGCCAGGGCCTCAGCGAGCCGCCCTCGGGGTCGATCTTCGTACGTAACCGCCATGCCTCCAGGAACGTCAGCGCCATCACGTCCTCGGCGGTGGACCAGTTGCCGGTCAGGCGGAAGGCGTGGTTGTAGACGGCCTTCGAGCACTCGTCGAAGAGCTGCCCGAAGGCCGCCTGGTCCCCGTCGCGTATGCGGGCGCGTATCGACATATCCACATCTGGTTACTGTCCGGCCGCGCCTCCGGGTTCCACCTGCCCGTTGTCGAAGTACGCCGCCAGCCCGGCGTCCAGCCCCGGCACGTCGTACGGCATCCCGCCGTCCCGCAGCGACATCGTCGCCATGTACCCGGCCGCCACGCTCATCCGCGCCGCCACCGGCGAGGTGTCGGTCGCCCCGCCCTCCCTGACGAACCTGAGGAACTCCGTCACGATCTCCACGTCCGCGCCCCCGTGGGAGCCCTGCGCCGCGGGCACCTTGTAGGCGATGTCGCAGTCGTCCCGGTAACCGCTGGGCCCGGTGTTCCAGACCTTGACCGTGTCCCCCGGCCCGTCGCCGAAGTTCTCCAGCCGCCCCTCGGTGCCGATCACGGTGTAGTTGCGCACGTAGTCGGGCGAGAAGTGGCACTGCTGGTAGGCGGCGATGACACCGTTGTCCAGGCGCATGTTCATGACCGAGACGTCCTCGACGTCCACGACGTGGTGCAGGTTCTTGCGCGACGTGGGCGGCCACTCGTACTCCTGCAGCCAGCCCTCGGGCCGCGGCGTGCCGGGGGCCCGGCGCGGCAGGTCGCCGTGGAGCATCAGGTCGCCGAGGGCGTTCACCCTGGTCGTGTAGCCGCCGGCGAGCCAGTGGATCACGTCGAGGTCGTGGGCCGCCTTCTGCAGGAGCAGGCCGGTGGTGCGGGTGCGGTCGGCGTGCCAGTCCTTGAAGTAGTAGTCGCCGCCGTAGGACACGAAGTGGCGCACCCAGACGGTCTTCGGCTCGCCGATGACGCCCTTGCCGATGATGTCGCGCATCAGGCGTACCACGCCCATGTGCCGCATGTTGTGCCCCACGTACAGCCGGGTCCCGCTCTCGCGGGCGGCGCGCAGGATGTTGTCGCAGCCCTCCACGGTGATGGCCATCGGCTTCTCCAGGTAGACGGCCTTGCCGGCCCGGAGGCAGTCGATCGCGAGGCGCTCGTGCGTGTCGTCGGGCGTGTTCACCACGATCGCGTCGAGGTCGTCCCGGCCGAGCAGTTCGCGGTGGTCCTCGGTCAGGAACTCCGCCTCGAACGTACCGGCCTGCCTTTTGAGCACGGCCGGGTCGGAGTCGCACAGCGCGGCCACGACCGAGCCCCTGCCGGGCCGGTGCGCGGCCCGGGCGAGGCTGGTACGCAGGCCGAGGCCGATGACTCCGATGCGCAGATCTTCCACTGGTGTCCTAATGAGTCCTGGGAGTAAGCCATCCGGCAGACTCCGTGGTGGATGGTGGCCGCCGGCAGGTGAGCACTCGGGTGTCCTGGACGTCGAGTCCTGATGAAAGACCGTGCCCCTGCCGGTTGGTC